>MIBH01000013.1:100095-103109 GCA_001829455.1 Spirochaetes bacterium RBG_13_51_14 | reverse complement strand
CTGCGAGGGGCTGGTCTGCTCCTCGGCGTGCCTGGCGGGCCAGATCCCGTCCCTGATTATCAAGGGGAAGGAGCGGGAAGCGCGTCAGCTGGCGGGACGATTAAAGGAGCTATTCGGCCGGGATAACTTTTACCTGGAGCTGCAGTATCATGGCCTGAAAGAGCAAGAGATCGTGAACCGCGAACTCATAACAATAGCCGGGGAACAGGACATCAGCCTTATCGCCACCAATGACGCACACTATGTCAACAGGGATGATTCCAATTCGCACGAGGTGCTCCTCTGCGTCCAGACCGGCAAGCTCATGAAGGATACGGACCGGTTGAAGTTCCCCTCCGATGAATTCTATCTCAAATCTGCCCAGGAGATGATGAGCGTTTTTTCCGATTATCCCGACGCCCTGATAAACACATACCGTATATCCCAGATGGTCGATCTGGAACTCGAATTGGGCAAGCCGATACTTCCCCATTTTAAAGTTCCCGATGGGTTCAATCTGGACACCTATCTGCGTCACCTGGTCTCCCAGGGCGCACGGGTCAGATACGGAGAACAGGTACCCGATTATGTTCTCCGTCGGATTGAATACGAGCTCTCTGTCATCATGAAGATGCAGTATTCCGGTTATTTTCTCATTGTGTGGGACGTAATCAAGTACGCACGCACCAGGTGTATACCGGTGGGACCGGGCCGGGGGTCGGCTGCCGGGTCGATGGTATCTTACTGCCTGGGGATAACCGCCCTGGACCCGATCCGATACGATCTTCTCTTCGAGCGCTTCCTCAATCCCGAGAGAAACGAAATGCCTGACATGGACCTTGACTTCTGCGCCGACCGGCGCGACGAGGTCATCGACTATGTCCGGACCACCTACGGCGACGATCATGTGAGCCAGATCATCACCTTCAACAAAATGAAGGCAAAGGCGGTCATCAAGGACGTGGCGCGGGCCATGGATATCCCGTTCCAGAAAGCCAACGAAATCAGCAAGCTCATTGAGGAGAAGGAGCTCCAGGAGACCCTGAACAAGTCGAAGGATTTCCAGGCTCTGTACAAGGACCGGGAAGTCGGCAGGGACCTCATCGACACCTCGCTCAAGCTTGAAGGCCTGATCAGGTCGGCAGGACGTCACGCCGCCGGGATCGTCATTTCCCGCGGCCCGTTGACCGATTACGTGCCTCTCTACATGGACAAGGACGGGGTGATTTCCTCCCAGTTCGAGAAGAATTCGCTGGAGAAGGCGGGTTTGGTGAAGATGGATTTCCTGGGTCTCAAGAACCTTTCCATCATTGAGAAATGCACAAGCCTCATAAGAGAAACCACCGGGGAAGAGGTAGATGGCGTCGCCATTCCACTTGATGACAAGATGACCTACCGGCTTCTTCAGCGTGCGGATACCAAGGGCGTGTTCCAGCTGGAAAGCAGCGGCATGCAGACGCTGCTCCGGCGTCTGGGCCCCACCTGCTTTGAGGATATCATCGCCATCGTCGCCCTGTACCGGCCGGGGCCCTTGAATTCCGGCATGGCCGACGATTTCATCAAGCGCAAGAGGAACCCTAAGCTCGTCCAATATCCGCACAGTTCCCTGGAGGCCGTGCTGAAGGATACCCTGGGCGTTGTCGTTTATCAGGAGCAGGTCATGCGGATATCGCAGATTATCGCCGGCTTTACCATGCCTGAAGCTGACAAGCTGCGGAAAGCCATGGGCAAGAAGGATATCGACATCATCAACGCCCTGGAGGAGAAGTTCCTCAAGGGGGCCCAGAAGAACAATATCAGCAAAGAGCTGGCCGAGAACCTCTACAATATGATCAAAAAGTTCGGCGAGTACGGGTTCAACAAGTCCCACTCCGCCGCGTATGCACTGGTGGCCTATCAGACGGCGTATCTCAAAGCGCATTACCCCCTGCAGTTCATGACTTCCCTTCTCTCCGCCCAGCCGGACAGGCAGGATGACGTAATACAGTACATCAACGACTGCCGGAGTTCCGGAATCGAAATCTTGCCACCGTCGGTGAACGCCAGCGGATACGATTTTACCATAGAGGAGAAGGCCATCCGATTCGGGCTCAGCGCCATCAAGGGCGTGGGAGAGAAGGCTATCGAATCGATCGTCGCGGCGCGGAAAGCCGCGGGCACGTTCCAAAGTCTTAAACAGCTCATGGAGCATATCGACCCCCTCAGCGTGAATCGAGGCGTGCTTGAATCGCTCATCAAGGCGGGCGCCCTTGACTGCCTGCACGCAAACCGCGCCCAGCTTTTCGCCTCTATAGACATATTGCTGGAGACGACGCGTCGGCTTCACGAGGATCGGGTATCCGGCCAGGGGAATCTCTTCGACGCCCTGGCGTCAGCCTCCCCGGCAGGTGTGCAGATCGATCTCCTGGATATCGGCGAGTGGCACGACAATGAAAAGCTGGTCCATGAAAAGGAGGCGCTGGGCCTGTACATATCCGGCCACCCGCTGGCCCGGTATGAAAAGGAGATTCGGACGTACTCGTCGGTCTCCCTGGCGAGCCTGTCCGTTGATCATAACGGCACAAGCGTGTCGGTCGTGGGCATTCTCGCGAATCTCCAGATGAAGCGCGCCCAGAAAACCAGCAAACGGTACGCCCTTGCGGAGCTCGAAGACCTGGACAGCTCGGTGGAGGTCATATTTTTCGAAAAGGTGCTCACCAGGCACGAAAAGCTCATAACCAGCGGCGTACCACTCATGATCTCAGGCGTGATCGAGGCCGAGAGCGACACCGCCATGAAGCTCATCGCCACCGGCGTCAAGACGCTGAAGGAGGTGCGGCAGGAATCAGTATCCGCGCTTCATATCAAACTGGACGCTATCGGCGTTGACGACGAAATTCTTAAATCGATGGAAGCGATTTTCACCCGGCACAAGGGTGACTGCCCCGTCTTTTTCCATGTCAGCGCGAAGGACGGGGAAAAGGTAATCAAGGCCCACCCGACCTTTAATATCAAACCGTCCGACGGACTTGTCAGAGACCTGTCAAAGATTATCG
>MIBH01000013.1:97354-99805 GCA_001829455.1 Spirochaetes bacterium RBG_13_51_14 | reverse complement strand
AGTACCTTTCGCCGCGACCCCGCATTGAAGAGATAGGCGCCTATTATGATGATGCCTATTTCACCACGCGGACCGACCGCGGTTACGATAACTATTTCTCAGAAAGTACCCGCCGGGGGATCGAGCGTGTGATTGAACTTAACCTCCGCGACCTGGGATTTTACGATTATGAGAAGAGCCTGGCCGGGGAGCGAAGAATCCTTGATATCGGCTGCGCGGCCGGCTATTTTCTCGCCTTCATGAACAACCGGGGCTGGGAAGCAACCGGCGTTGACATATCGCAGGCCTGCGTGGAATTTGCTCACGGGGCGGGACTGACGGTATACGAGGATGATTATATGGAGATAACGTTCGCGAGGCCCTTTGACCTCATAACCCTCTGGGCCTCTATCGAACATCTCCATCATCCCGACCGTTTTCTGGAAAAGGCACGAGACGAACTGAAACCGGGCGGTCTCCTCTATATATCCACCTGCCGCGTTGGCGGGCTTAATTTCATGCGATTATACGGCAGGAACTGGCGTTTTTATAATTTCCCGGAACATCTCTACTTTTTTTCGCTGCCGGCAATAAAAAAAATCCTTGAGCAAAAGGGATTCAGGATCATACGGTACGCCAGGTACGGCAGCGGCTTCGCCAGGGCCGGGTCGGCCGCAAGAAGGATAGCCGACGTGATAGCCAAGAGGCTGTCTATGGGTGACATGATGCTTATCGCGGCGGAGAAATCAGGCGGGGGCAGCCGGCACGGGTTCGGAAACGGGAGGATCTCATGGAAATAGTACGCGCGATCGGTGATGTCCGGTCTCATCTCGCCGGAGTCAGGAAGGCGGGCTTGCGTATCGGCTTTGTTCCCACCATGGGATTTCTGCATGCCGGTCACCTCTCCCTGGTAGAGGAATCGAAAAAGTATTCCGAAATCCAGGTCATGAGCATCTTCGTGAACCGGATCCAGTTCAACGACCCGAAGGATTTCGAGAACTACCCGGTTGATCTCGAGCGGGATTTCGCCCTTGCCTGCGATGCTGGCGTCGAACTGATGTTTGTCCCGGATGAAAGGGAGATGTACCGGGACCGGCTTGCATACGTCGACGTGGACGTCCTCACCGATAACCTGTGCGGCGCCCGCCGCCCCGGCCACTTCCGAGGCGTATTCACCGTGGTCAGCAAGCTTTTCAACATTGTGCAACCCGACGTGTCGGTATTCGGTCAGAAGGACATACAGCAGGCTGTCAGCATTGAGAAGATGGTTGGCGACCTTGATTTCCCGGTCCGGATCATCATCGCGCCGACGGTTCGGGAAGATGACGGACTGGCCATGAGTTCCCGCAATGCGCGCCTCTCTCCGGACGAGCGGAACCGCGCCCTGGCGATCTCGCGGAGCCTCCGGAAGGCCGAAGAACTGCTCCGCTCGGGGGAGCGCGGGAGCGAGGCCATAACGACCGCGATGAGAAAAATAATCGAGGATTCCAATCCGACGAGTATAGACTATATCTCGGTGGTACGGTACGCAGATCTGCAATTCGCCGACGTTATACGCGAGAAATCGGTTATTGCCGCTGCAGTGTTTTACGGAGCGACCCGGCTCATCGACAATATGATCGTCGATATGGACGGCGGAGGCCCCCGGTGCCTGTATTGAAATCCGTTTGGCTGCTTTTCCTGCTGGCGGCCCCGCTCGTTTCGTGTAGCCCGCGGGCGGCGCTCACCCCTCAGGCCGCGTTTCATGGCCTGAGATCCGCCTTCCGGTATTCCGACGCGTCTTCGCTGGAGAAGCAGCTTTCGCGTGAAAGCGTCAACAGGATCAGGCGGATGACCGCGCTCTTCTCCCGCATGGATGAACGACAGCTGGAATCCCTGTCGAAGAAGTTCGGCGTGCCGGCGGCGAAACTCCGCAGCCTATCGGTTCGCGATTACTGCGCGCTCTCCCTCGCGGTGGGGAGGGACAAAAGCGCTATCGGCGCCGCGACCCGATATGAGATCGTTGGTGTACACCGGAAGGGGAGGCGCGCGGTTGTGCGCGTCGAAAACGGTATGGAACTTGCTTTCGTGAAGGAGGGGCCGTACTGGAAATTTGACATGGACGGGCTATAGACCGCGCTTCTGGAAGAAAACGAAAGTATGAAATTAATTAAAGGATAACATATTCCACCAATAAAAAACCAGGGGAGGTTTTATGACACACGCCGGTAAATCAATTTTTTATTTCGGGTTCTGGGTGGCGGCGTGCGGCGTTTCGCTTATGTTTTTCCCGAAATTCTGCCTCGACGTCGCCGGCATCACCCTGAACGATTATATAACGGTGCGGTTGTTCGGCATGGTGCTCCTGTACCTTTCAATCTATTATTTCGTCGCCGGCCGCTATCCGGCGTTCCGCCCCCTGTATCTGACCACGGTGTTCACCCGCTCTTCGGCCCTGCTGATCGTCATCATCTTCTTTCTCCTGGGCATGGC
>MIBH01000013.1:93185-97339 GCA_001829455.1 Spirochaetes bacterium RBG_13_51_14 | reverse complement strand
CGGCTTCACGGTGGTCGACGCCCTGGGCGCGCTCTGGACCGCGCTGGCGCTTTATGCGGATAAGAAGCTGTCCGGTACGGCCTCCCCATCCTAGAGAACGCGGAGATCAAAACATGCATTCACTCACGCATTTGTTCAGCCCTTTGAAGATAGGGACGATGGAAATAAAAAACCGGATCGCCATGGCCCCCATGGCCACGGATTTCGCGGAGGGCGACGGCACGGTGACCCGCCGCTGTATCGACTATTACGAAGCGCGGGCGAGGGGCGGCGTCGGTCTTATCATACTTGAGGTATGCACCATCGACGCGATGTCGCCGTATATCCCGCGCACCGTCGGGATCTGGGACGATTCCTTCATCCCGGGCCTCAGGGAGCTTGCAGACGCGATCCACGCCCACGGCGCGCGTGTGATACCGCAGATCGCGCACCCCGGCCCCGAGTCGCTGGCCCCTCTTTTTAACGGAACGCAGGCGATAGGCCCCTCGGCCGGCATTGTCAATAACCTGACAAAGATGAGATGCCGCGAGATCCTGCCGGATGAGATTCCCGGCATCGTAGCTCAGTTCGGCGAGGCGGCGCGGCGCGCCCGAGCGGCCGGGTTCGACGGCCTGGAGCTCCACGCCGCTCACGGCTACTTGCTCGCCGGATCGTTTCTCTCGGCCCTGCGCAATCGCCGCACCGATAACTACGGTGGCACCCTGGCGGGGCGTCTCCGGTTTCCCCTGGAGGTGCTGCGGGCGATGAAGGATAAGGCGGGGAAGGACTTCCCCATAACCATGAGGATATCGGCCGAGGAGCCGGTTCCCGGCGGCAGGGATATCCGCGAGACCGGGTACATCGCCTCGATATTCGCGGATGCCGGCGTGGACGGCTTCCATGTGTCCAGCGGCGTGTACCCGGACCTGTCGTGGCGGGTGATTCCGCCCACCGGCACGCCCTACTGCCTCAACGCGAGGAGCGCGGCGGAGATACGGAAGGCGGTCGAGGTTCCGGTCATGGTGGTGGGGAGAATTGTCGATCCCGGCATGGCGGATGATATCGTGCGCCGGGGAGACGCGGACATGGTGGTGCTGGGCCGCTCTCTTCTGGCTGACCCGGATTGGCCCAACAAGGCGGCGGCCGGCGCCTGGGACGACATCGCCCCCTGCATCGGCTGCGGCCTGGGGTGCGTGCGCGCGCGCGAGAGCGGCCTTGACATGACCTGCATCATCAACCCGGCCGTGGGCCGCGAGCGGGAGATGGAAATACGGGCAGCGGCGCGCTCGAAGAAAGTGCTGATTGCCGGCGGAGGCCCGGCCGGGCTCGAGGCTGCCCGCGTGGCGGCCCTGGCGGGCCACAACGTGGTTCTGTACGAAAAGGAGATGAGGCCGGGCGGGCAGTTCAACCTGGCGGCGGTGCCGCCCGGCAAGGGGGAGCTGTGCAAGATTACCCAGTACCTGCACCGCCAGGCCCGAAAGGCCGGAGCGAAGATAACGCTGGGCGCGGAGGTCACGCCGGGGCTTGTGGCGGAAGAAAAGCCCGACGCGCTGGTCGTCGCCACGGGCGGGCGGCCCCGCCGTCCCGACATTCCCGGCGCGGACGGAGAGAATGTCTTCACCGCGTATGACGTGCTTGCCGGCGCGGTTGACATACCGCCGGGGAAGGTCCTGATCATCGGCGGGGGCATGGTCGGATGCGAGCTCGCCTCCTTTCTGGCCGGAACCGGCGACAACATCACCATAGGCAGGACCGAAGTCACCATCGTGGAGATGACGGACGCAGTGGGGACCGACATGTTCAGCGAAGGGCGCGAGCTCCTGATGGAAAAACTTCGCCACCGGGAGGTACGGATCATCACCTCCGCAGCGGTAAAGGAGATCATACCGGACGGGGCGGTGGTTGTACGCGGCGGCGCGGAGGAGGTCATCAGCGGAATGGACTGCATCGTTCTCGCCATGGGCGCCGAGCCGGTGGACGATCTCTCCGGAGCGGCGGGCGGGGTCGCTGAGATTCACGTGATCGGGGATGCCCGTGCCCCGCGGCAGGTTCTGGACGCGATCAGGGAGGGATTTGAGATTGGCAGAGCGCTGTAAGCAAGTCCCACGGACGAGGTTGATGTTCACTCTCATCCCCCTCCAACCCCCTCAGAGGGGGGGCTTTTCAAGCCAAATTAGGGCGAAAAAGTCCTCCTATGGAGGATACAGGGGGCTTTTGAGACAGTCCCTGGATTTCCCGGGGAATTAAACAAGTAACCGGTATGGAGATTATAATGGCGAAGTTTTTGTCCGATGAGTGGTTTCTGAAAGTGGAGGATCTGACGAAGTCTGCGGCGGACCTGGAGATACCAAAGGCCATGAAGGACGTGGTGGTGAATCTGAGCGTCGGTGCGGAGGGCGGTGGGATCCCCCTATGCATCAACGGCGGCATCATACGCCAGGGACACGCGGCCAACGCCGACGTTGAGATGTCCATGCCCGCCGATTACGCGCTCTCCATCCTTGTCCGGGGCGATTGGTCCGCCGGTATGAAGGGCTGGGTGGCTCGGAAAATAAAGGTATCGGGGGACATGCGCAAGCTTATCCCGCTTCAGGTGTATAAGCCCACCCCGTCACAGGAGGCATTGCGCAAACAGATAGAATCAATTACCGAGTGAGGCGCACTGCGCGGCCGACGCGGGGCTGCTATTTGGCGAATATCATTTTTAACGAAATGAGAAGGAGCGCCTCTCCGAATATCCGCTCCAGCAGGGCGTTCGGGATATTCGTCGCAAGCCGGGCTCCGGCAAAGCCGCCGGCGAGGAAGCCGACGCATAGGAGCGACGCCACTTTCAGGTCAACATACCCCTGCTGGTATTACGTCCAGGCGGCGAGAATGCCGATCGGCGGCACCATGAGAGCCAGTGTCGTACCCTGGGCCTCATGCTGTGCAAATACGAACATGAAGAGCAGGGCGGGGACGATGATACCCCCCCCCTCCGATCCTGATCAACCCGCTCAGAACGCCTGCAAACAATCCCGATATTACGAAGAGCACAGCCTGCCACGCTGTTCCGTTATCGGCTTCTGATCAGTTTTATTATGAAAATAAGGATAAGGGCGCCGACCAGCGCAGCGATTATAGCGTTCACGATTTCATGAAATGGCAATGTAATACGCAGCAATCGAAACAGATACCCGCCTAGAAAAGATCCGATTATGCCGATGATGATATCCCACAGCAGTCCAAACCCGCGCCCTTTCCAGAGCAGGCCGGCGAGCCACCCCGCCACCAGACCGACAGCCAATAGTACAATAATGCTGGTTATCGTCATGTAGATACGCTCCTTATTTCTGAGTAGATTTTAAGAGACAGCAATGTCGTAATGAAATCTCGCGGGTGAAAATTTTTCAATAAATTTTTTTATTTTGTTATTGAGAACTTGACTATATTCTAAAATGCTATTATATTTCTATAATTAATGAAGGGGGAGGAATGACATGAAATCATCAGCAAGAACCTTTTGCATTGACAGCTATTGTTCTTATTACAGGAACAATGATATGATATTTGACATGAATGCGCTGGAGGATTGCAGGAATTTCTTTTCTTTTAAATTCATATCCTGGTAATAAAGAGCCCGACGTATCCGGCGGGCCCTGGTTTTCTACGCAAGCTTCTTCTTGTAAGACTGAATGAGTTTTTCAGCCTTTTTGTATTCGCCTTTAAATATGTACAGCATGCTGAGTTTGGTCAGGTCGATGACCTCGGGGTCCCGGTTCGCGAGTTCATCTTCAAGTTCAGCGATGGCCCGTTCGAGGTCGCCGATCTCCTTCATCCTGTTCGCATAGGTCATCTTTTCAAGATACTTTTTAAACCGTGCGTATTCCGGCCTGCATTCCAGCGCCTCGGTGAGGTGGATTACCGCCCTGTCGTACTTGCCGAGGTAGAAATAGCAGAAGCCGTAGTAGCGGTTGATGAAAGATTTGTCATCTGCGAGGTCCCTGATCCGATCGAGACATTCAATCGTCTTACCGTACTGCTTCCATTCGTAATATATGTGGGAGAGAAGGTAGTTCGCCTTCAAGTGGCGCTGGTCGATGCCGACGACCGCCAGTAGATATTTTTCCGCCTTTTTATAACTGTTCTGGGTGTAGTGGACAAGGCCCGCGTAATAATTTCCTTCGAGAAACTGC
>MIBH01000013.1:90217-93179 GCA_001829455.1 Spirochaetes bacterium RBG_13_51_14 | reverse complement strand
CGCGCGATGGAATCGGTGAAGTACTTGAGCGCCTGAGCGTAATTGTTCCGGTTGAAGTGCTCTACGCCCAGATTGAGCAGGACGCGGTAATGCTTGTCGATTTTCAACGCTTCCAGATACGAGGATATCGCCTTTTCCGGGTCGCCCATCCGCGCGTGGATTTCGCCGATATTGTTATATGCAGCCACAAAGTCAGGATACGCGTCGATCGCCCGGCGGTATTCCTCCAGCGCTGCGTCCAGTTCGCCCCGGTTGGAAAGCTCAAGGGCCCTGTTGTAAATGACAACTGCGTCTTTCGGCACTGAATTCGTGATCATGGCTGTCCCTCTCGTGCATTTAATGTTGGTCTTCCCGACGTGTCATGGCCAGCAGCCAGGCACATTACTTCGAACGGACGGCCTCCCGGCCGCCAATACACCACATCTATACAGATATCGGTTGCCGATCGATTTTTTTTAAGCAAAACTTTCGACTTCACACCCTTAATCAATAATCACTCGATCGCACTATTGACATGGCCGGCTTATATTTTGATATCAGGATTGTATTCAACTTGACAGCCGCCTTGCGCGCATTAGTCTGTTTTATCCAGAAGCTCGCCGCTGATCAGTGTGTTCATTTCCATGTCCGAAAAATGAATACATGGGACCGGGGTCTGGGCGGTGATGCCTAACAGTATCAGGAACAATAATCGCCCATGATGATCGCTACATACAATGCCAATTCAATCCGCGCGCGCATGCCCGTCATCATGAAATGGCTTTCCGACAGGCGTCCGGACGTGCTCTGCCTGCAGGAGACCAAGGTTACGGACGACGAGTTCCCGGCCCCGGAGATCGAGGCTGTCGGCTACCGGCCGGTTTTTCGGGGGGAGAAATCATATAACGGTGTCGCCATCCTGAGCCGCCATGAAATCGAACAGGTGTCGTTCGGATTCGACGGACGCGGCCTTGACGAGGGCGCGCGCATCCTGACGGCGCGGATACGGGGAATCGAGATTGTCAACACCTATGTGCCGCAGGGTACTGCGCCCGATTCGGATCGGTTTCAGTACAAGCTCGACTGGTTCCAGCGGCTTCTCGATCATTTCAGCGCCCGTTACAAAACGAGCGACCGGCTCATCTGGATCGGCGATTTTAACGTCGCGCCAGAGCCCATCGACGTGCACGATCCCAAGCGGCTCCTTGGCCACGTGGGATATCATCCCGATGAGCACCGGGCACTTGCCGCGGTTAAGGCCTGGGGATTCGTCGATATATTCAGGATGCACCGGCCTGAACCGGGCCACTATACCTTCTGGGACTACCGCGTCCGCGACAGCGTGGCACGGGGGCTGGGATGGCGGGTTGACCATATCTGGGGCACAGAGACGCTGGCAGCGCTTTCCACTGACTCGTGGATCGACCGGGAGCCGCGGCTCTGGCAGAAACCCTCAGATCACACGCCGGTGATCGCCGAGTTTTCAATATGACGCCGGAGCTGAAGGAGTTCAACAATGTATGATGCAAAAAGAAATATGCTCGCCGGCATGCTCATCATGCATCTGACCGCCGGAATTCTCATCCCGGGTTTATCAGCGGGGTTAATCGCCGCAGCGGAGGGCGTCCGTATCCCGGAGAATCCCCCTGAACCGACGGTAAACATCAAGAATGCGTTGGATCGGGGCGAGCAAACGGATATTCCCGCTACCGTGATTACCGCAACCGGGGAACGGTTGAGCGGCTCTCTGCTGGTTCCCTTCAACTCACTCGAAATCGAATTCAATGAGGACGGCAAATCGCGGATAAGGAACGTTGAGCTTTCCGGCATTGAATCCATTGAGTTTACGCGGTGGCGGGGAATAGAGCGGCGGAAAAACGAATTCGCGTTTTATCCCGTGCGTGCCAGGATCACCCTTTCGGATAAAAAAATCATTGAATGCGGGCGGAATATCCCTCAGCTGAATAAAATGTTTTTTCATGATTCGCGGGTGACCAGTTCTATCTATTCTTACTTCTATGATTACCGGAAGGATAACGTCTGGCTGACTTCCGGTCACACGGAAATTGATTATCCGGAAACCAACCCGAACGGCAACACGGTGGTGAGGATCATTTTTAATCGGATTGAGAATGCCAATCCGTTTGAGTGGCTTTTTTTTCGTAAATAGCGTTTTCGATAGAGGAGCCGGTACGATCTGCATTTTCATAACACGGCGTAGACAATAAAGGTAAACCTAAAAAATGACGTTTCAGTTTCTTCTTGACAAAATGTTTTATTAATTTATAGTGAAACATATTATACCGAAGTAATTATACTTTAATAAAATATTAAATTTTATAGATAATAATAATTTTTTGTTGATATATTACTGAACTGATCTCGCCAATTTTGGATAAAGCAGAATATGGCGGGACAATTTGCAACACGAACAATATCTTATTGATTAAAAAGTACTATATATTGAATATAAGACGAAATTTAATTCAATATAGAGTGTAATTATAATTAAAGATATACTATCGTCTAATCGTTTTATAATTAAAAATTAAAAGAAGATCTAAGTAAGCAATATTACTGATAGAATGGCCTTAGTTTCAATTTACTAAAAAGCGGTCTGGACGGTTTATATTTTTTATTCGTTTAAGATATAATACTTCTTCAGCCATGTGCCGAAAACCTCATGCTGAAGGAGCAGGGTCAACATAATATGAGGGGAGGGCTTTCAATAATGAAACGAAGCATTGTGAGAACTCTATTTTTTCTTTGCATTATACCGCTGGTGGCGATTGTTCTATCGCATCTGGAAAACCGAGAGGCCTGGTCCTGCGACGTCGCCGTGGTCTCCGCAAAGGCCACCTCCAATGGCAGGCCGCTTATCTGGAAGAGCAGGGACTGCTCTGCCAACTGGCACCAGGAGATAACATACTTCCCGGCGATGAACCCGGGCCCCGGCGGATATGTCATGGTGTATGATTGGGAT
>MIBH01000013.1:75639-90189 GCA_001829455.1 Spirochaetes bacterium RBG_13_51_14 | reverse complement strand
ACAATCCGCCGATAAACTCGCCGATAAACCCGTCCGGAGGCGTGAATGAGGCGGGATTCGCCATTTCCTGCACCTCGGTCTATGAGGATTTCATGCCGATACATGAGGCGCTCAATATCAATACCCACATGATACAGGAATCATTGGAGAAATGCGTGACGCTGAGCGATTATGATAATCTCATTAAAGTCTGGCATACGCTGCACCGGGGGAAGATCATAAGCGGGAATTTCGCCGTCATTGACGCACGCGGCGGAGCAGCCATGTATGAATTATATACGGGTAATGCCATGGGATCGCTCCGACCGGTTCAAATTCGGAAATTTGACGCGAACACCGGCAGGGCCACCGACGAAAACGGCAGTGTGGTGAGGTCCACCCCGAGCAACTATAGATTTTTTGAGAATCGCGCGAACAACAACTCATACATAACCATCAACTACGGCGAGGAGCGGAAAATGCGCGCGGAGCAGCTGTTTCAGGGCCTTGCCGATTCCGGAAGGCTGAACTATCGCACCGTCATGCGGGAAGTGGCCAGAGACGTGGTCGGCCAGCAGCTCGACGAGGATTTCAATGATTCGAATTACAGCACCACCTACTGCATCAACCGCTCGCAGACGCGTCTCGCGCTGGTGGTTGACGGTGTGCCGTCCGGCGCCGACCCGCGGCTGGCGACCTTCTGGTGCACCCTGGGCGAGCCGGCGATCGGGATATCCACTCCCTATTTCGCCTACGCCAAGGACACGTCCTATCTCGCATATATTGACGGCATAGATATCTATGGAATTTATTACAATTATCATGACACCTGCCTGATGAACAGGGCCATCAATCTCCGCGAGGTCTATGACAATCTGCTCTACGAATCCAACTACGGCAATGCCGCGACCGGCATCGATGATCATACCATCAACAAGCTGGAGCTTGCGAAACTTCAGCAGTGGACGTTTCCTCTCGAGGATATAATACTGGACCGAACGGAGGAGATTCTCGATCAGTTAAAGAGCAATCCGTCGCTCGTAACGCCGGTCAGCCTGTTTGACCTCTCAGATTTCACCGCGTTCTACGGTTACACCAATTACAACGAAATGTCCCCCGGCCTTTTCTACGATTGGGATTTTAATAAGCCGCTGGGCCTGTTCTGGTAATGGATGAAGATTAAATGTCTGGAGGAATTCAAATGAAAAAAGCACATATATTCATAGCACTGCTGTTTACTGCGAGTTTTGTTTTTGCCGGATCCGGATGCGTTTTGCCCTGGGTTGTATCCGGAGATGACGGCGGGCAGAATGACGATGGCGGTACAACCCCGCCGGATATTCCCCCGCCCTCTTCCAGCGATGTGAGGTTAGTGTTCGCCGGTGATGTCATGATGGCCAGAAAGGTCGAGACATCAGTGAGTACAAACGGGGGAGGTAATTATTCTTTTCTTTTTGCAAAAATAGCGAGCTATATGCAGAGCGCCGATATCGCCTTTGCCAATCTTGAGAGCGCGATCACGGACAAGGGATCCGCCCGCAGCCTGTCCCAGGTGCTGCAGGGAATCTCATTCAGGGCCAAACCGGCGGCGATCAACGGCCTCCTCTCAGCCGGCATCGATATTGTATCCATGGCCAATAACCACACCCTGGACTATAATGTGGCCGGCATGTCCGACTGCATCAACAGGCTGAAAGCAGCGGGCATTCAGTATGTCGGGGCCGGGCTGACGTTCAATGACGCGTACGCGGCGCGCATATTCACGGTCAAGAATACGCGGATAGCGTACCTGGCCTATACCCTCGTCGGCGTTGAATTGAAAGACAGGGCTCAAAAAGACGAACCACTGGACGGCCTCAAGCCCCAGTCGGGAGTCGCGTGGTATTACTCGAAATACGTCGATCCCGCTATCAGAGCGGCAAGAAGCCAGGCGGATCTTATCGTGGTTTCAATTCACTATGGCACCGACTATTCGGTAGACTCATCTACGACGGATCCTTCCCATGAGCAGGACCGGTTCGCCTACCTGGCGCTCGATGAAGGCGCGGATATCGTTATCGGGCACCATACCCATATAACACAGCCGGTCATGGTGCATATCAAGAAGTATCTCGCATATTCGCTGGGGAACTGCGTGTTCGATCAGAGCGCCACGCTCACGAAGCAGGGAATGCTGCTGGAAGTCACGGTGCGAGACCGCAAAATCGCGGAGGTAGTGGAAAGGAAAATACAGATAAATCAATACTATCAGCCTGAACTGGTAAATTAGATCATAAAAGAATATTATCGCCATGCAAGGGGGCTTGTTGCAAGCCCCCTTGTTTTTTGATAAACGGGTGATAATACGGCTCTATAATGTTATGATCTGTCCGCATGAAAGCGGATCGAGGTCGAATAAAGAAGTGCTGTCGTCGGTCGGGCTACGCTCCGTGGTCAATAATTGTCAGGAGCGCAGCCGCGGAAAGAGATACCGCCAGGAAAGACGATCATTTATTGACAGAGAGTACCGGTTCATCGTGAGGCAGTTTGGCCCGGTATATGTTTCCGGCGCCTGCGAGATAATGAAGGGCTTCTTCTTCTGTTTCAAAAATGACGAACATGTCTTTGATGTTGACAATTCTAAAAAATATATTAACGGCATTGTTGCTTTTATTGCTGAGAAAAAGCTGGCAACCGTTATTTTCAAGATGACGTTTCAAGGAAATAAATATGCGGAGGCCCGAACTGCTCAAATAATCAAGCCCGTCGAGAACAAGAATGATGTCGCTGCTGTTGTTTTTATCCGCTATGTCGAAGATGTCCTTTTCCGCTAACTCCGCTTCAAAAATGTCCAGTCGGCCGTAAAGGTAAATGACCGTTATGTTGCCGATGTTTTTCGTTCTTACGTTCATTGGCCCCCCCTCCGTTATTTGATAGGTGTTACTAAATATGTCGACAAAACCATACAATTAATCAAAATATTATTTTTTTGTCAAGAAAAAATATTATGTCGCATAAAATTTTTTTAATTATGTGTTTTTATAATATACTGAGTTTCCAGAATGCTTTTTATTAAATGAAATTCTTGCAACAGCACAAAAGAGTCAAACCGGTGTTTAATGCGTTATGTCATGATGGCGCTTTGCAAGCGCCTCGAATCATTATAGGTGTTCTCAACACGCGTTGTGTTTCTTGATCGATTACCGCATGAAGCGGTTTTAATAAACCGGTAGTTGGGTTGGTCCGGTTATGAATTGATATCGGCTCTGGAACAGATGATGCCGAGCATGGAAATTTGAAGATACCGAGAATAGTTATTGACATTTTGATTTTACGCCCGTTAATTTAGAAAAATGGATCTCAAAATTTACTGATAGTTGATTGTATGAGCCAGGAGGTTATTTCCCCAAAGCAGTGATGACTGAGGTTGTTGTAACCAAATGTTGTAAATGTGTCGTATGTATATCCATTCAACCAATATATCAGGAAACGAGGAATCGTACAACTGGTATAAAATTCATTTGATCCCATCACAGTTCGGTATAATGCTTTCATTTTCTATATTCATGGATAACTTTTCTAACAGTTTCCTGAAAAACTCCATTCGTAGAGTTCTTCAGAGGCGGTTTTGCGGAATGAATGGCGGGTTGACAGGCACGACGGGTATCAGTTTATACAAGCTGTTTTTTTCGGTGTTTACCGCAAAGCCATACTTTTTCTCGGCATCTTGTCTTGAAAATCCGCGATACTTCAATGAAATTATTGAAGAATCTGTTTCTCATTGAGGAGAGCGAAATGGCACGGGATATATTCAAAATATCAAAACGAAATTTCATACTCTATGGCATCTATGACATATTTCGCGCCGCTGCCATTGTGTATGCGGTATTCTTTATCGCCTATCCGATGATATCGGATAAAAGACTTCTGCAGTGGGTCTCGATTCTCTGCTTTCTCGGCTTCTTGATCCCCTATCTGATGTATTTATACGATACCTTGAAAATCGCCACAATCATGCATAGATGGAAAGAATCCGAGATTTATGACAGATTAAAAATCCTTTTCCCAAAAGCAGCGAAGCATATCCTGTACACTCGGTTCATGGCCCTGCTCTGCGTGGCCCTCATCTCGTTCGCCATAATGTATTTCCTTCTGGGTTACACAAACATCTACTACCATTTTTATATATTTTTCGTCTGCTTTTTTATGATACTTCAGATCACCCATGTTTCGTACACTATTTGGTACAAGCGAACCTATCCCCTGGGAAGGCTTGGAATACCCAACGAGGTGCAGAATTTAAGAAGCAAGATTATCACCCTTGTCCTGCCGGTCGTGCTCCTTGCCTCTGTCGGTCTTTCGATCATGATTTATATAGTGAACGGTAAAATTATAAGAGAAGAAATCGATAAGAGGATATTGCTCAATCTGAAGCTCACCTGCGTCAGCGAAAATCAGATAAAAAATTTTAAAAACAACCCGGCCATGCAATTCGTCAAAGAATATGTGGGCACCGCTATTATTATGGATAATGGCGGTGAGATTGTATTTACCGATTTCAGCCAGAACCCTCCCGCCAGGATTCAGGATTTGATACTCCTGGGAAATCAACCTGAATTCCTGTACAGCAAGACGCTCGATATTGTTGGTGATATCGGGAAGCTGACGTCTAACAGATTTGAGGGTGTATTCAACGGAAAACATTCCGTGTTCTTCTCCAACAGGATTGCCGGTACGGACAAATACGCGCTGTTTGTATTTGACGACGTCGTTCTCTATAAAACCTTTTATTTAAGCATCGTCATTGAGACGCTCATTCTGTTCTTCATAAATTTCGTCATCTGGTTCGTGGTGAACCGGCGATTGCTCAGGATCTCCAATCCGGTGGACGGGGTTATGCCCGCCCTGACGAGTGCCTCGAAGGGCGACCTGACACAGGCGATCGAACTTGTCAAGTCACGGGATGTAATCGAGGACTTCACCAGATTCTTTAAAACCTTCATCGACAACGTGCGGGACTTAATGAAGAACGCCGGCAATCTTTCCGAAAAGCTTCTGTCTCTGTCCGAATCGATAGCGGGGATCGGTAACTACATCAAAAAAGCGTCGTCGTCGCACGCTGAGCTGCTGGTCAACTCGACGGATATCGTGACGGGCATATCCAGGTCATTTTCGGGCATTTCCAAAGATTCTGAGATGCATAATAAGAACATCTCCAACCTGGAGGAGATGATCGATAAGCTCAACACGTCCATGAACAAGGTTTCGGAAAACGCGAACAATGTCGCCGGGTCAATGAAAATGGTTGTGGGAAGCGCGCAGAACGGCGCCAGCCTGGTTGAAAACACCTTCGAAGGCATGCAGAACATCGAGAAGTTCTACAGCGGCATACTCAACGTCATAGAGCTGATTTCGGACATATCCGAGAAGGTCAATCTGCTGTCGCTGAACGCGTCAATCGAGGCGGCCCGGGCCGGGGAGTACGGAAGGGGATTTGCCGTCGTCGCCGATGAGATTTCCAAGCTGGCCGATAATACCAGCGCGAGCGTCAACGAAATCACCAAACTTATCCATGAGGGAAACACCGAGGTAAAGCGGGACAAAGAAATGGTCGTTGATATGAAAAATTCGTTCGGTCTGATCATGAAGAATATCGAGGAGGCCGGCACCACGGTAGAAGGCTTCGTCGACATGATACAGACGAGGGTGAGAGACATACATAACATTAAGAAGGATATAACCGCGGTCAGCGTTTTTTACCGGGAGCTCAACCAGTCAACCGGCATTCAGAACAGGAACGCGCTCATCGTGTCTGAAACAATCGGTCAGGTCAACAATGACGCTCAGGATTTTGTGAAGCGTTCCGAAACGCTTTCAAATTACTCCGACGAGCTGAAGAGGATGGCCGCTTCACTGACGGAGACGCTGAAAATGTTTACGATATGAAACGCGGCATCCATCATGCGCGACGGTTAGTGCGGCGTGATGAATATCATCATTGTGAAAGGCACGACCCGTTTGTGATTCGGGAAATGTTAACCGCCCCCTCCGGAGGAAAAAGCTCTTGACAAAAACAGCCATGGCAAATCTATGTACCAGAGTTCCCATAGACGCGGTATGACGTTTGAAAGAAACAATATCGGATACCTGATCGCCTTCATGCTGGTGGGCGCGATTTTAGGTTCGGCGGTGGGAACCCTTATAGCGGGCTTTGTTCCCGCGCTTTCGGTTATCCAGAAAAGCCTGACCGGCCCTCTGGGATTTAACCTTGAGATCGTAAGTTTCAGTATCAGAATAAACCTTTCCTCGATCGCGGGCCTCCTGCTCGGGGTTCTGATCTTCAGGAAGGTTTAGGCCGCACCCGCGGCTATCAACAGCATCTCGAACCGTGTTTCGGGATGCGGAGATTAAATCGGCGGATGCCGGTTGCCTCCTTCCTCAGTGAAAAGGCAATACCGTATGGCAGGCATTATCCCCCATTACAGAATTAATGGGGCGCGCGTGTGGTTTTCTTGGATACCATCATGATTGAAACAATCATGAGTAACAATTACATAATGAGAGGGGGTGCTATCATTGTCAGTAGTATCGATGAAAGCATTGTTGGAATCGGGTGTTCATTTCGGCCATCAGACGAGGCGGTGGAACCCTAAGATGTCGCAGTTTATCTTTACTGCGAGAAACGGAATTCACATAATCGACTTGCAGAAGACCATGCAGCGCATTAAAATCGCCTACGCGGCAATGAAGGAAATGGCTGAAAAGGGCGGCAAGGTGCTCTTTGTGGGGACCAAGAAGCAGGCGCAGGCGGCGATCGGGGAATATGCTAAAAAGTGTAATATGTTTTACGTTTCCGAGCGGTGGCTGGGAGGACTCCTCACCAACTTCAAGACCGTGAGCAACTCCATCAAACGGCTCAAGGAGCTTGAGGAAATGCGCGAACGCGACCACTGGGACGCGGAGACGAAAAAGGAGCGGCTTGAACTGAACCGGGAGCTCGATAAGAAGAACAAGGTGCTCTCCGGGATAAAGGACATGGCCAAGATGCCCGATGCGCTCTTTATCATCGATCCCAAGCGGGAATCGATCGCGGTCAAGGAGGCGCGGAAGATGGGGATCCCCATATTTGCCGTGGTTGACACCAATTGCAATCCCGATGAGATTGATTATCCCATTCCGGGGAACGACGACGCGATCAGGGCGATCGCGCTCTTCCTGGACGTAATGGCCCGCGCGGTCATCGAAGGCCAGTCAGGCGGCGTAGTCGAAGAGGCCGTGGTGGAGGAGTGCGCGGAGGAAATCGCCACCGAGGCTCCCGCCGGTGCCGAAGTGGCGGTCGCCGAGGGGACCGAGGGCGCCGCTGCCGATACATCCTCATCGACCTACGCGTATGACGAGGACGACGACCTGTATGAGCCGTGATCGGCATCGCGGCTGAAGCCCGGTGAAATATATTTCTTGATGGTTGAGTGATACCGGATATACTATATGCGTAAAGGAGACGGAACGTGGCTGAAATTACAGGCGATATGATAAAGGCGCTGAGGAAAAAGACCCAGGCGGGGATGCTGGACTGTAAAAAGGCGCTGGTGGACACGGGCGGGGATATGGACAAGGCCGTTGAGCTGCTCCGGAAAAAGGGCCTCGCGTCCGCCGATAAAAAGATGGGGCGCGAAGTCACCCAGGGCATCATCGCGTCCTACGTGCACAACAACAAGAAGATCGGCGTCCTGGTGGAGCTCCTGACCGTCACCGATTTCGTCGCGCGAAACGAGGAGTTCGAATCGCTCGGGAAGGAGCTCTGCATGCAGGTCGCGGCGGTAAGCCCGCTCTATATAAAAATTGAGGACGTTCCCAAAGAATTAATCGAAAAGGAGCGGGAGATCTACCGCGAGCAGATGAAGGACTCGGGAAAACCGGCGAATGTCATTGATAAGATCGTTGACGGGAAACTTAACAAGTTTTACACTGATGTGTGCCTGCTGGAGCAGGAGTATATAAAGGATCCCGGCGTGAAGGTAAAGGACCTGATCAAGCAGAAGATCGCCGTTTTCGGCGAGAACATAGAGGTTGGAAGGTTTATCCGGTACCAGATAGGAATGTAGCATGGAACCCGGCAACCAAGTATCCGAGCCCCGCTTCCGGCGGATTCTCATGAAGCTGTCCGGCGAGGCGCTTGCCGGCGACGATAAAATCGGCATCAGCCCCGCGGTGCTGTCCGGCGTCGCCGGTGAAATACGTGACGTCCAACGGCTCGGCGTGGAGGTTGCGCTGGTCATCGGCGCCGGAAATATATTCCGGGGAAGCCTGGCAGAGAGCCTGGGGATCAAACGGGTAACCGGCGATCACATGGGCATGCTCGCCACGGTGATGAATTCCCTGGCGCTGCAGAGCGCCCTCGAAAGCATCGGCGTGCCGGCGCGCGTCATGTGCGCGTTTGAGATGAAGGAGATCGCCGAACCATACATCATCCGAAAAGCCGTTGACCATCTGGAGCATGGCCGCGTGGTGATCGCCTCGGGCGGTACGGGACACCCCTTCTTCACCACTGATACGGCGGCGAGTCTTCGCGCAGTGGAGCTTGAGGTAGATGTGCTCTTGAAGGGAACCCGCGTCGACGGCGTGTATACCAGCGATCCCGAGAAGGATACAACCGCCAGGAAAATTGATACGATATCATATATCGACGTGCTTACCGGGCAGCTTAAAATCATGGATTTCACAGCCATTTCTCTCTGCATGAGCAACAGGCTTCCGATCATCGTTTTCAATTTATTCAACCGGGGGTCATTAAAACGTATCGTTACCGGCGCAGAGGTTGGAACACGTATTTCCTGATTAAGGAGAAGAGCATGGTAGAAGACATTATTGCTGATGTTGAAGACCGGATGAAAAAAAGCGTTGCCGCTCTCCAGAAAGATTTTGCCGCCATTCGCACCGGCAGGGCCAATACCGCCATGTTTGACGGCTTGCGGGTGAGCGTGTACGGGACCGAAATGCCGCTGAACCAGGTGGCGACGATATCCTGCCCGGAACCGCGGCTGGTGGTGATACAGCCCTGGGACAAGGGGAACCTGGGCGAGGTGGAAAAAGCGATCCTCAAGTCCGACCTGTCTCTCAATCCGTCCAATGACGGGAATCTGATCCGCATCCAGATACCGGACCTGACGGAGGAGCGGCGGAAGGAATACGTCAAGCACGCCAAGCACAAGGCGGAAGAATGCCGGGTGGCCGTCCGGAACGTGCGCCGGGACGGCAACGATATGATTAAAGAGCTGGAAAAGGATAAGGAAATGTCCGAAGATGACGCGAAAAACGCAATTTCCAGAATCCAGAAAGTCACTGATAAATACATTGACGAAATACAGAAACTGACGGATAATAAGGAAAAAGAGATATTGAATATATAGCTCCTGCCCCCTGAGTGTTGTTGCCTCAGTATTGCGGGCGCGGTTTTGAGAGCGCATATCCGGGGAACTCCCCGACGCGGCTGTCATGATCGGGTAATCATAGACCTTGGCTCTCCGCTTTCGCGGATCTACCAGCGCAGGGGATTCAGAGGGCCTGTTTAAGACGTACTGAACGTTTAATGAAAGACTACAAGCGCATAATCAACAGAAAGGATGTGCCGGCACACATCGCCATAATTATGGATGGCAACGGGCGGTGGGCAAAAAAAAAATCCCTGCCCCGATCCGAAGGCCATCGGCGCGGTGCCGAGATTATCGAACCACTGATGGATGCGGCAATTGACCTCGGCATAAGGATCGTGTCCCTGTATGCATTTTCCACCGAGAACTGGTCACGGCCGAGCACCGAGATATTGAGCCTCTGGAAGCTCCTAGATCACTTTTTCAATGCGAAACTCGATTCGATTAAATCAAAGGGGATACGGGTCGAGCACTCCGGAATCCTCAAGCGGCTCCCCGCATTGTCGATACAAGCTATTAGAAATGCGGTAAAGGAGACCAGGGAAAACAGGACGCTGGTCCTTAATTTCTGCCTGAATTACGGGGGGCGGCAGGATATCGTACAGGCCGTAAACCGCTGGCTTGAGCGGCGGGGTACCGGTGAGAAAATGACCATGCGGAAGCTTGAGCGGCACCTGTTCACCGCCGGGCTGCCATCCGTGGACCTCGTGATCCGCACCGGCGGCGAATATCGGGTCAGCAACTTCCTTGTCTGGCAGATCGCATACGCCGAGCTTTTTTTTACAGATGTGCTGTGGCCGGACTTCAGGCCCGCCCATCTGTATCAAGCGATATATGAATACCAGCAAAGAGAAAGGAGATTTGGCGGATTATGACAGATGTAAAAAAAAATACCCTCATGAGAATCCTCAGCGCGGTGGTGGCTTTGCCCGTGTATGTGTTTGCGATCGTGACGGATCTGGCGCAGTCTATCCCGATCCTGATCTGCTCGCTCGTCATCACGCTGGCATGCCTGTACGAATATTACGCGATCACGAACCGCGGCGAGGGCGGCCGCGCCTTCGTCAAGACCGGCATGGTTTTTGCCGTTATCATCAATGTCACCATGTACCTGTTCGCATACGGCAGGCTCTACGGTTACAGCCGGTACATTCCCGGTTTCGACGCCCGGGTGGTTCTCGGCATTGTTGCGCTCATTCTGTCAGTCATCCTGGTGATTCAGCTTTTCACCAGACCGCTGAAGGGCGCCGTCTATTCTCTGGGAGTGACCCTGTTCGGCCTGATGTACATCGTATTCTCTTTTTCTCACATCATTCTTATGAAGTCGCTCGCCGACGGAGTTTATTACATAATAATTTTGAATGTCGTGGTTATGCTCAATGACGCCTTCGCGTATTTCGGCGGCGTTCTCTTCGGGAAGCACAAAACGGGATTCCCGGTATCGCCCAAAAAGTCATGGGAGGGATATTTTTCCGGACTTCTGTTCAGCATCCTTTCAATGGTCATCACCAATGAGGTGTACGTGGCGTTTTTCAGCAAGCATCTCTTCGGCATGATGGAGGCGGTTTTCCTGGGGATCGCGCTCTCCGTGCTGGGGAACCTGGGCGACCTGGTGGAGTCGGCCGTCAAGCGGGACGGCGCCATCAAGGATTCCGGCTCCATCATCCCGGGCCATGGAGGCATGTGGGACGTGTTCGACGCGCTGATTTATGCGTTTCCGCTCTTTTACTATTACCTGATATTGAAGGGAGTTGCCTGATACAGCACCGGGTATATGAGCAAGACGATTTCCATACTCGGTTCCACCGGCTCTATCGGCGAGACGACGCTCCGTGTCTTACGGTTTTTGAAAGATGAATACCGCGTGTATGGCCTCGCCTGCCGTGGGAATATCGAGCTCTTGGAGCGGCAGATCCGGGAGTTCAGACCAGCCGTGGCTGCGGTGGGATCCGCCGAAGCGGCAGCGTCGGAAGAATACAAGAGCTTGAAAAGGAGATATCCTGAAACCGCGTTCCTTGGCGGCGAGGAGGAGGTCGTGGAGCTCGCCGGCCGGAGCGTGGATGTGCTGGTATCGGCAATCGTGGGCGCGGCGGGACTCAGGCCCACGCTGGCGTCCCTCACGGCGGCGAAGCGGGTCGCCCTGGCCAACAAGGAGACACTGGTCATGGCCGGGGATATCGTAAAAGGGGAGCTTGCGGCTGGCGGGACGGAGCTTGTCCCGGTTGACAGCGAACACAGTGCCGTATTCGCCCTCACACAGGGGCTCGAGCATACGGAAATCGAGCGGATCATACTTACCGCATCAGGCGGCAGCTTGCGCGCGGTGGCCATTGACAGGCTTGCCGATGTGACGCCAGAACAGGCTCTGGCGCACCCCACGTGGGACATGGGGCATAAGATCACCATCGACTCGGCGACGCTTATGAACAAGGGGCTGGAGGTTATCGAAGCGCACCACCTTTTCGACCTGCCCTACGATGTCATCGATGTGCTGATCCATCCCGAGAGCATCGTCCATGCCATGGTTGAAACCATCGACGGCACTGTCTACGCTGACATGGGCGTAACGGACATGGCCTTTCCGGTGCTCAATGCGCTCACCTTTCCCGAAAAGCGTAAGAACCCTTTCGGGAGACTGAGGCTGGAAGACGTGGGGAGGCTCACGTTCGCACCCTGCGACCGCAACAGGTACCCGGCGCTGGACCTCTGTTACGAAGCGGGCCGCCGCGGCGGAACGCAGCCGGCCGTCCTCAACGCTTCGAACGAGGCGGCGGTCGCCGCCTTCCTTGAAGGAAGGATCCCCTTCACGGACATCGTGCGTGTCGTGGAGGAGACCATGGAGAAGATAAAGGTTGTTGACGACCCGTCGCTTGACGATATCTTTGACTCAGACCGGGAGGCGCGTGTCAGGGCCGGCGCTATCATACAAAAAAGACGGAACGGGTGAAAAAAAGCATGGAAGTAAGAATAAAGCATGATTTTTAAAACTGAATCGCTCCATGAGATAAATTTGCGGCTTTACGGCAGAAGTACATACAATTAAGAAGAATTAGAATACGGGGAGTACACCAATGATATATGTCATCTACATCACGGCCGGATTGATCCTGCTCGGACTATGTATTTTTGTGCACGAGCTCGGCCATCTCCTGGGCGGTAAAATGGTAGGCATCAAGGCGAAGACCTTTTCCATTGGATACGGCAGGGGCATCATCAAGAAGAAAATCGGGGGCACTACGTACCAGATTGCGCCCATCCCCTTCGGCGGGTACTGCCAGTTTTACGGCGAAGATCCGTCGGAAGAACGGACGGGCCAGGGATTCGAGTTTCTGTCGGCCCATCCGTTGCGGAGGATCGTGACGGTCGCCATGGGTCCGCTCTTCAACCTGTTTTTCGGCATAATCATTTTCTTTGTCATGAACATGGTTGGCTACTCGAAGGATACCAACCAGGTGCATATACCGGAACAGATGCGTTCCGGCTCGCAGGTATCGCCCGCGTATGCGGCGGGGATCAGGAGCGGGGACCGGATCGTTAAAATCAACGGGCAGGAGATCCAGAGTTTTTCAGACATCCAGGCCGCCGTCCTCTTCAGCGGAGGGAAGAAGCTCGATGTGACCCTTGAGAGGAACGGGAAATCGTTTCTGTACGCGGTGAATCCCAAGACGCATGAGGGGAGCGGACGGTATGAGATCGGCGTTATGCCGTTCGGCTCCAGGATCCTGGTTGTTGAATTGATGGAGGGTGGCGTTGCTCTGTTGGCCGGCCTCCGTGAGATGGATGAGATCATTTCTATTAACGGCGTGGCCGTGAACAGCGAGGCGGAATTCTCCAGGTATATCAACACCCACGCTGATATGCCCGTGCGCTTCAGGATCATGCGGAAGAGGGCGATTATAGAGAAAGTGATCACGCCGCGCCTCAGCGATGTTATACGCTTTCAGACAGTTGACGCTCAGGGGAACGCCGGCGAGTCCCTGTCCATCATGAAGTCGAAAAATCTGCAGAAGTATCTCGACAAAGGTTTGATCACGGTCGACCGCCGGATAATACCCAGCTATGACGCCCTGATCCGGGCGGTGCGTGAGAATCAGGGGAAAAAAATTGCCCTGCAGATTGACAGTGAAAAATATACCGGTTCGGCTGAGATCGAAAAAGTCGGACTCATAGGGATATTCCAGGCCGTGGCCCCGGACCAGGTGCGGGTTCAATACGGCGTTGGCGAGGCGCTGGTGCAGTCCTTTGTGGAGCCGTATGAATTTATCATAATAAACCTGAAGGGGCTGGGCATGCTGATCACCGGCAAAATGAAGATCCGGGAGAACCTTTCCGGCCCGATACGCATCGCGAAGATCGCCGGCGACGTCGCCTACTACAAGGGAGTGCCGGATTTCATCATCCTGATGGCGAAGATATCCATCATCCTCATGGTGATGAACCTTCTCCCCATCCCGGTCGTCGACGGGAGTCATCTTATCTTTTTTCTGATCGAGGCGATCAGGCGGAAGCCGATGAGCCAAAAGGTGATGGAGCGGATTCAGACCGTCGGCATCATCATCCTGATTACGCTCAGCGCTTTTGTCATAATAAATGACATATCCATGCTTCCGGCCATCCAGAATTTTTTCAGGTAGGAGTTCGCCAGTAAAAATCGACAGTCACCGGCATGGTTTCAGAACTCAAGGAGAAGCAGGGTAATATCATCATCAATCGTCCTGATTCCCGCGAAGGATTTCATGTCGCTGTAGATCTTGTTGATGATATCGTCGCCGTTCCTGATGATGAGGTTTATGAAGATATTCCTGAGCCGGGCTTCCGAATACATTTCGCCCTTCTGGTTCTTCTGCTCGATGATTCCGTCGGTGAAAAACAATATCTTGTCGCCCCGCTCCAGCGGATACGCGACCTCGTTGAACTCGGCTTTTTTCACCAGGCCCAGACCCGTCCCCTGGCATGCTATGTCAATAAAGTCCCGCTTCATTGCTTTCCAGAAGAGCGGATGGTGGTGCCCCGCCTTGGCCAGCTTGATCCTGTTTCTTTTTATATCCACCAGCGCGTAATAGCAGGTTGCATAGAGCTGCGATATGACGTTCAGAAAATGGCGGTTCAGGAATTTCATGAGCCGGGTCGGCTTCTGGCCCAGCTTGCCGACCGAGAGGGT
>MIBH01000013.1:46063-75512 GCA_001829455.1 Spirochaetes bacterium RBG_13_51_14 | reverse complement strand
ATGCAGGGTTTGTACAGGTAGGTGTGCCGGACCCCCGGCAGGAAGGAATGCTCGTGGTCGAGCAGTTCACGGTTGATGAAGTAGCTCTGGATCTTGCCGGCCTGGAACAGGTCCCGGCTTAACTCGTCCAGCTTGGATGATTTCTTTCTCAAGTCGTGCTGGGAAAAGGCGAAGTTGGATATAATGGTTCGAAAACGAGAAAAGGTGACCTCCAGGCAGTTTTTATAAAATGCGTTTGAGATCCTGCTGTTTTTTGATAGCAGCTCGTCAAAATTTTTTTTCTCGAGCCGGAAGAGCTCGGTATACTCGAGAGCGGTAACACTGGCCGACCGGGGCATGTTGTCCACGAGGGAGAACTCGCCGAAATAGGATTCATCATACATAACTTCCAGGAGTATCTCTTCGCTGGTCTCTTCTGTCTTGGTAATCTTAACCGCGCCTTTGATGATGATGCACATGGAATCGCCGTGGGAGCCTTCTTTGATGATGCGGGTGCCGGCGGGATATTTTTCCAGCGTCAGGAGGGGTATGATTCCGGCATAGTCCGTCTCGTTCAGTCCCTGAAATATAGGGATGTTTCTGAGCAGGTTGATGATGTCCTTGTCTTTATAGGAGGTCATTTCCACATGATCGCCGGCGAGCTTACTTGTTAATGTTCGTCAGCTCCTTCTTCATGGCATTGAACTTCTCGAGATACATGTTGTATATCTCCGGTGTGGTGAGGAACTTCTGCTTTCCGTTCACGCTGATGAGGCGCCGGTGGGACTTCCTCTTCTTGAGTATGAGGTACGCCGCTTCAAGAATGCCCAGAGCCTGGCAGGTCAGGATCGCCAGTTCGGCGTAGGTGTAATTAAGCTGGCCGAATTTCACCAGACCTCCCGCCTCGATCGCAACGGCGTCGTTCGAGTCGGCACCGGTGGCCATCTTTTTTTCGTAGTAATAATCAAGCAGGAAGAAATAGCTCGGTTTCATGGCGTTTAACACTTCCTGGGCGGACTGATGGAACCGCTCCAACTTCCTGATGGGGCTCTCTTCTAATTCGACGTCAATGACGAAGTCCTCCTTGATGAGGTTAACGTTTTCAATCTGGTTGATAAAGGTTCCGACGCCGGGGTAGTATTTTCGCAGCTTGATACGGTATTCGTCGATGCGGGGAAACAAGTCCTGGTATAGCTTGTTCCGCTTGAGAAAGTTATTCCACACGCTGCCGAGCCACTTCATCACATCATCGGTGAGAATAAGTTGGCCCCGTTGCTTCAGGTTGTAGAGGATGTTGGATATGAAAAAAAGGACATAATTGCTGCCGGATGACTTCAGATGATTCTCGCATTCTTTGCGGTTCGCCGGGTGAGACATTATGTAATCAACCGTCTTCATGACGCGATCTAGCTTGTCCCGCGGGTAGCGTTTGTATGCCAGGGACGCCAGGACCGCTTCGCCGATTTCCTCGAGCGATCTCGGGATATTCAGTTTAACGGGGTCACCCATTGCGCACTTTCCTGTAATGCCGGTACTGTGGGAGCAACCTTTAATACGTCCTATATGAAATTTATTATGTCAAGTAATATTCATGATCATTCAGAAACCGATGGTAATATCTTTGTGCGTGACGTATCGTTTGCGTACAATGCCGACTCATAAAAAAGCCGGACGCGGCGCAGCATACTATGGTAAAAAATAATCATTGACGGCGCGCGAGAAAGGTATAATCTTGATGGCGTCGTACGGCTTGGGTGTCACATGGATTATCTTTTCGAAAGATTAAAGAATATTGTTTTGATATCTGAAAAGGCGAAGGCGTATACCTCCATTCCCGCGGAAAACGGTTTTACCGTAATAGAATCAGTCGATCTGCGGAAAGACATTCAGTCCCTCATCGATACGGTGGAAAACGTTCACATCACGGCAGCCATCTTCCTCTGCTTCGGCGAGTATATGGAGCTGAATATGCTCTTAAACGTGCTCTCATTCAAGGATATATCATACCAGTTTATCGTATTCGGAAGCGATGATGAAGTGAAAGGGCTGGGATTCGAGAATCTGCTTGAGATCTCGGAGTTCCGTCGTCAGCCGATATCCGAATCTGAATTCAGCTTTATTGTACGCAAAACCTTTGCTGGCGTCAATGAGCTCTACATCAATCGTTCGCTTCAAGAAGGATACTTCTCAAAGTTGATCGACACTAAGAAGGACCAGGAAGATCTGATCAACATAGGGAGGGCCCTGTCCACGGAAAAGGATTCAGACAAGCTGCTCAGGTTGATCCTGTATCTCAGCAAAAGGATCACCGGGGCTGATGCCGGCAGTATCTACCTGGTGGAACATGATTCGAAGGGGAGGAAGCGGCTCAGGTTCAAGCATTCTCACACCTTTTCATGGGACGTGCCGCTGGAGGAAAAACTACTGCCCCTGAACAAGAAGACCATAGCCGGCTATGTTGCTGTTACCGGCCAGGTCCTTAACATATCCGATGCGTATAATCTGCCGCCCGACGCGCCCTATTCATTCAATTCGTCAATTGACAAGAAAAACAATTACCTGAGCCGGTCTATGCTGGTGGTTCCGATGAGGAACCACGTTGACGAGATAATCGGTGTCATCCAGCTTATCAACAGCAAGGAGAGCATTGAAAAAAAGAATAACGGCGAATACGAGGCCTTCACCATCAGGCTGGAGAAGCCGGAAGACTTCAAGCGCCACGTGGTCACCTTTAACAAAAAATATAACAGCCTCATGGAGGCGGTGGCGGGTCAGGCGGCTATCGCGATCGAGAACAACCGGATGATAACGCAGATCAAAAACCAGTTTGAGGAATTCGTCAAGGCGTCGGTTTCCGCCATTGAGTCCCGGGACCCCGCCACCTCCGGCCACTCCTTCCGGGTGGCGGACATCTGCAAAGCCATGGCCTTTGCGGTGAATGAGGAGAACGAAGGCTATCTCAAGGATTTCCATTTCACGGAAACCCAGATCAAGGAGCTCGAGCTCGCCGCGCTGCTGCACGATTTCGGAAAGGTATATATCGACCTATCGGTGTTTAAAAAGTCGAAAAAGCTCTACCCCAAGGATTTCGAGAACCTGTGCCTGCGGCTCAATTACCTGTACCGGTTTCTGGAATTGCAGTACTCATCGCGGGAAGCAGAGCTGATGAAATCGATGAATAACGGCGAAGAAACCGCGAGGATTTTCACCGAGCTCGCCAGTGAAAAAAATCAAATGTTGACAAGGATCGTCGAAATCAGGGATAGACTGTGCCAGATGAACGAGCCGGCAGTGGTGGATGAAGATCTGGAAGAAACGCTGAACCGGATATCGGCCGAAATGGACGAAATCGAATGCCTGACCGTCGAAGGCGGCAGAATGTGCATTATTTCACAGGCCGATCTATTGAACCTCTCGATCAGGCGGGGCAGTCTCAATCCGATTGAACGAAGTGAGATCGAAAGCCACGTGATGCACACTTATTGTTTCGTGAGCAAAATACCCTGGCCTCCTGAATATAAAAATATTCCTGAAATTGCCCTCCGCCATCACGAAAAGATCGACGGCACCGGGTACCCCGATGGCCTCTCGGGAAGGGAGAGCACCATGCTGCAGTCGCGCATCATGGCCATTGCGGACATTTATGACGCCCTGGTCGCCGGCGACAGGCCGTATAAGAAGGCGGTTCCGATGGATCGGGTGCTGGAAATTTTGAAGGAAGAGGCCGATCGGGGAGTTCTTGACGGGGACCTGGTGGACCTGTTTGTGAGAAGAAAGATCTACCAAAAGATCGACCGGGATTCCTTTAAAAAGTATGTTCAAGAGAACGTCGGCTAGCGGGGTTACCATTGTAATGCGCCTCATAAAGGAAATGTTCACCATCGTTGTCGCCGCGTCCATCATCGGATTCGGTATCAACCTGTTCAATCACCACGGCTTTCTGCTGGTGGGCGGCCGCGATCTGAAATACAAAAAAATCGTACCCATATCATCGTTCGAAGCGAAGATCAAATACGACGCCGGGATCGCGTTATTTATTGACGCCCGGGAAAAATCAGAATATGACGATGCCCGCATAACCGGTGCGATAAACATTCCGCCCTTTTCCCAGTTCGGTCCGGATGCTGCGGACGAACCTTCCGGTGGGAACCGGGACGGAGCCGGCGCGGACACTTCGCCGGATCCTGGAACCGGCGTGGATGTTTCGTTCATGAGCAGGCCGGTGGAGATCATCATTTACTGCGAAAGGTCTTCGTGCGGAGCGTCGGAAATGGTGGGGCGGCGGCTCATAGATCGCGGGTATGTCAGGAATATATATATCATAGACAAGGGTTTCCCGGAGTGGAAATCGCTGGGATATCCGGTGGAGAGGGGTGAGTAGATGAGCGGCGAGAGCGGTATAAAAAGGGGCATGAGAAGTATGCGATACGGAAACCGGGTCACAACCGTTATCCGTTTCCTCCTCGGCGGAATGCTGGTTTTTTCCGGCGTATTGAAAATCTTTGAACCGGACTCTTTCGCGCAGGTGATAGCGCGGTACGACATCATCCCCGGTATTGTAACACCTTATGCCGCGGTAATTATTCCCGTGCTTGAAGTGCTCCTGGGCCTGCTCCTTATCGTCGGCTTCAGAATACGTGCGTCGGCCTGCCTTTCCATGATTCTCATGGCTGTCTTTACAGTCGCCATTGCAGTCAACCTTGCCCGCGGTCGCCGGTTCGACTGCGGCTGTTTCGAAGCGAAGCGGCTTGGGCTCGAATTCAACGAGGTTGTGAGTCCGTGGCTTGTCTTCCGCGACTTGATCTTTCTCGCCGGTTTTGCCCTGGTTTTCAGTGCCCAGCGCCATCTCTGTTCGCTCGAGAACCATATCGAAAAAATCCGCCTGAAAAATCTGGAAAAGACTAAATACGAATGATCATCTATTGTTCACCCTCTTTCTTATTGATCCCTAAATAGGATACTCGATGAAAACTTTTTGTCAAGAATTATGTAACGTTTATCGTTTATCCGTTTTCAAAAATAGAGATTTGACAAATTATGGCCGATTTCAAATAGTTGACTCTGTTTTTGATGGTAATGTCGAAAAATGGAATATGAAACGTAGTATACAATAGCGTCCAGGTGCATGATTTTTGAGAATTTTGCATCATACCGGTAAAAAAGGAAATTTATGAGCGGAAGTACCATACAATACGAAAACGGCATCATCACCGTGCCCGATAACCCGGTCATCCTCTTTGTCGAGGGAGACGGAACCGGTCCCGATATATGGCGCGCCGCGCGCATCGTCCTGGACGCAGCCGTAGAAAAGACCTATGCCGGAAAGAGAAAGATAGAATGGATGGAAGTCCTGGCGGGCGAGAAAGCTTTCAAGGAAACCGGTGACTGGCTTCCCGGTGAGACACTGGAGAGCATCCGCCGGTACAAGGTGGCCATTAAGGGGCCGCTCACCACTCCCGTGGGAGGGGGAATCCGAAGCATCAACGTGACCCTGCGGCAGAAGCTGAAACTCTATGCCTGCGTGCGGCCGGTGCGGTACCTGAAAGGTGTGCCCAGCCCGGTGAAGGAGCCTGAGAAGGTGGACATGGTTATCTTCCGCGAGAACATGGAAGACGTGTACGCAGGGATCGAATGGAAACAGGGGAGCCCGGAGGTGCGGAAGCTCATAGGATTTTTAACGAATGAAATGGGTTCGGACATTCCGGCCGATTCCGGCATCGGCATAAAGCCGATCAGCATCACCAATACCAAGAACCTGGTGCGGAAAGCGATCCGCTATGCCGTGGAAAATAATCGGAGATCGGTGACCCTGGTGCACAAGGGGAATATCATGAAATTCACCGAGGGAGCCTTCCGCGACTGGGGTTACGAGATCGCCCGCGAGGAGTTCGGCGATCGCACTGTCACCGAGGACGATCTCTGGAGCGCCCATGACGGGAAGGCGCCGAAGGGGAAAATCGTCATCAAGGACCGGATTGCCGACGCCATGTTCCAGCAGGTGATACTGCGCCCTGATGAATACGACGTTATCGCAACGCCGAACCTGAACGGCGACTACCTCTCGGACGCCCTGGCGGCGCAGGTGGGAGGCCTTGGCATGGCGCCCGGTGCGAATATCGGCGATAGTGAAGCGGTATTCGAAGCGACGCACGGCACGGCCCCGAAGTACGCCGGCCAGGACAAGGTCAATCCCGGATCGCTGATTCTGTCGGGCGAGATGATGCTGCGCTTTCTGGGATGGAAGGAGGCGGCCGATCGCCTGATACGGGCTCTCGAGACGACAATTCAACATAAACGGGTCACCTACGATCTCGAGCGGCAGATGGAGGGGGCGACCCTTCTTTCGTGCTCTGAATTCGGCCGCGCTGTGGCGGAGAATATAAGGAGTATTACCTGAAGTCATGAAGCACAAATTCGTGATGCTGGTTGTATCATTATTCATCTTTTCCACCCAGGGCGCACACACGGCATCTGCCGTTCAGGACCGCTGGAAATTTCTTAAGAACCAGGATGAGATTGAAATATACCAGAGGAATTTTCCCGGGTCCAACTTAAAGGAATTCAAGGGCATCATGTATGTCAAAGGTGTGCGCTTATCTAGCATGGTTGCGACGTTTGACGACACGCGGTCCTATACCAGGTGGATGCATAATTGCACCGAAACGAAGCTCCTCAAGTATTTGAACGTGCACGAGAGGCTTACCTATACGGTCACGCACGTTCCCTGGCCCGCGAGCGACCGGGATACCGTTGTCTATTCTCTCATGAGCCAGAAACCGGACGACCTCACCGTGACCATTGATATCACCGGCAGACCGGATTATATCCCCAGAATGCCAGACCGGGTGAGAATACCGATGATGAAAGCCACATGGTCGTTCAGGCCCTTGAAATCCGGGGTTGTCATGGTCGTGTATCAGACGGTTACCGATCCAGGAGGTCCGCTTCCGCTGTTGCTCCTTAATTTATCCGTGATTGACCTGCCATTTTACACGATGTACAAGTTCAGAAAAGTTATCAGGGAGAGAAGGTATGCGTCCTCCGTGTACAGGGTGATTGAAGAGCCGGTGGTTAACTGACGACAGGCCGCAATCGAAAATTCACGAGCGCAAGACCATACGGTAATTCATCCAGATCGGCTGAATCCCGCCACCACTTCATCCCTCGTAAGAACAAAGAGAAGCATCAGTTCGAATATCAGTATAACGGTCCGGGTGATGAATATGAACAGCGCCGCCGGATCTGATTCGAGGCCCCGGGCGGTGTTGTAGAATAGGTATCCAACTGCAAAGGAAGCGTGAATATCGATGATAAAAAGCTGAATCTTCCGGTGCAGGTTTTTCCTGAAATAGATCTGGATGATATGATAGGCAAGGAGAATTGTAAGAAGCATGCCGGCGCCGATCGCCGCGAGCTTGCCGTACAGAAACAGGAGGGAGAACATCAGGAATATTATCTCAAGGTAATAGAGAGTCACCAGGTACGCGGTCACCTGGTGCATCCTACCCCTGATCAAGGAATTAATTGAAATCATAAATTTCATTCTCGAATCTCCGTATTGGCGATCATAGTTAACCGCCGGTTTCGCCGGCGGGAATCTGACTAATGGCACGATGTTCATGTTCTTCACGAAATCCTGTCAATCAGAACTTTTTCCTCTTGTCCAGCATTTCATCCGCATATTCATTGTAAATTTTTGTAGACAACAATTGTCGTTTGTGATAAACAAATCCTTAAACAGATAACTATATGACATTGAACGGTAAACAGTATGAACCATTGCAGATATATATGTTTCATATGTATGCTCGCTTTTTCCACGGCCGTATACGCTGACGAATATACCCGTTACCGTGACGACGTGTTTAACTACAGCATGTGCGTCCCGGCGGCGTGGAAAAAATCGTATAGCGATATCGGCTACAAGCATATAGTCTCACTTGCCCACTCCGGTGGTGTGGAGATAATGGCAGCGGTTTCCCGGTTTGACGATGAAGAGAAAGAGAAATGGGATACGTGGAAAAGTTGGTATGTCTCCGGTATCGGGTCCAGTCTCATGAACATTATCGAAACAAAAGAGATCGCGGCGGGCGGTGACGCCACCATACGGATTCTCGTGTTTGAGTTTACCACCCGCGGCAGAAAGATTCTTCAACGGACCATGCTCTCGAAATTCCGTGATAATCTGCTGGTCATTGAATGCAGGGCGCCGGTCAATAAATTTGCTGCTCACACGGAACTGTTCAATACGGTCATGTCAAGCGTGGACTTCTCCGGAAGAATGAAGGGAAACGGCATTGAAGTTCCTGACAAGGTCGCCCCCGATGACGGAAAGCAGGGAGAGGCAGAACGGCTGAAACAGAGCCGCGAGGAAGAGGCAGAACGGCTGAAACAGAGCCGCGAGGAAGAGGCAGAACGGCTGAAACAGAGCCGCAAGGAAGAGGCAGAACGGCTGAAACAGAGCCGCAAGGAAGAGGCGGCTGATACGGCGGGCGGGGAGAAAAATGAAAGCAAGGAGATCATCGAAACCGAACTGAGAAAAATTGAAGAACTGGAAAGGAAGGGCATTATCGAGAAGATAGATGAAGGAAAAACTAAGGAGTTGGAAAAGAAGGGCATCATCGAAAGGATTGATGAGGGGGAAACTAAAGAGAGCGGTTCAACCCCCTGACGGAAGATGCCGCGCATCGGTGAACCCGGCCGGTGCACCTACCACGCGTTGAAGCCGAACCCGAATTCTCCTCCGACGGAATGGAAATACGCACGTGAGCTCAAATTTTGTATAAAGAGATACCGTGCGTTCAGGAATATTGAAAAAACACCAAATGATTTCTGATATCCAAAAAGAGCCTGGCCGGCAAAATAGATACCGCGACTTTTTTCGCCGATACTGAAATATGAAGGATTGATCTTTACCTCTATCAAAGTCGCACCGGGTAGCAGGGCAAGGAAGAAACACCCCCAGCTGTTCTTCATGGAAGGGAAAGCCCACATCAAACCGCCCCCGCCGATATACCCCATCACGGTATACGATGACTTCTTGAAATACAGGTAGCCGGCTTCAAACCTGAGTCCCGGTATCATGGGATGCCGGTTTCCAGAAGCAAAGTCCAGGCCCTGGTCGAGGGAGAAGTAACCGGCATAACCGTATGGAAGTCTTCGGTGGCTGCTCCCCAGATTGTAGAGGAATGATCCTGAGAATGAGAGTCGTCCGCTCGTCCAGTGGTCGCCGCCGGTGATTTTTTTTCCGGGCGTTTTCAATTTTTTATCTCCGGCGGTATCGATGGCGGCCTTCTTTTGTTCCGGCGCCTTTTCTTCCGGCTTTTTCTCTTCCTGCCCGATTTTGCCGGCCATTTTCTCTTCTATTTTATTCTGGCCTGCCACGTAATTTTTTTTAATCTCATCTTCATTCACCGGTAATTTCAGCCGGTTATGAATCTCAATATCTTCCGCGTATGAATTGGTTTTATACATGTCGTCGATGCGGATTTTTTTAATTCTGAAGGTTCCGAATGAGTTGGCGATGATTATTGAGGTCTCATCCTCGCTGATGATTTTACCCACCAGCACTGAGCCTTCGTACAGCATGATTGTGTCTGCCGAAGATTCAGAACCGATTAGTATGATCATGAAAACAAATAAGAATGAATATGGTTTAAACAGCTGTTTCATGTAGTCCTCGCGCATATTGTTGAAGATAGTACATGAATGGTGTTTTGTCAAAGCAAAAAAATGAATAACGGATTTCATCCGCGTTGCCTGGCGTCAATCTGACGGGTTTTTATGTCGGATGACATTTTTCCGCAGGCATGTGATTTTTTATTTCTGAAAAATATTATAATTGCAGCGTATCGTTTATGTGTGCAATAACGACAGACAATCGACCGGGAGACCGTATCAATGAGCGCGGGTGATACGGCGCACCGGTAAAAAAAGGCTTCTCCTGTGCTATTTTGATTCATATGCCATCGAATGTAATAGAAATAATAGTCTCGGAAGAGAACGATCTCGAGCGGATTGACAAGTTCCTGCGGGCATCGCTGGAGCAGGACCTGTCGCGGAGTTATGTCCAGAAGCTGTTAAAAAGCGGTCACATCAGAATTGATGGGCGTGTCATCAAGCAGAACCACAGGGTCAGGACGGATGATGTCATCACCGTCGAGATTCCCGAACCGGTACCGCTTGAATTGGCGCCGGAGGATATACCGCTTGATATCGTGTACCAGGACTCGTCCATCTTGGTGATTAACAAGCAGCCGGGCCTGGCGGTGCATCCCGGCGCCGGCAACTGGACCCGGACCCTGGTCAACGGACTCCTCTATCACGTGAAGGACCTTTCGTCGATCGGCGGTGCTGAGCGGCCCGGGATCGTTCACCGGCTTGACAAGGATACCGCCGGGCTTATGGTGATCGCCAAGGACGATGCATCGCACCGGTTTCTCACCGGTGAGTTCAGCGGCAGGCGCGTCCGGAAAAAATACGCTGCGGTTGTTATCGGAAAGCCGCGGACCGATCACGGCATCATCGACCTGCCGATCGGCAGACACCGGAAGTACCGGCACAAGATGGCCGTGGACGAGAAGGGGAGGAAGGCTGTAACAGTGTTCACGCTGAGACAGGTATGGAACAGCCGCCTGGGCGTTTTTTCTTTGCTCGATATCGAACTGCACACCGGCAGGACCCATCAGATCCGCGTCCATTGTTCCGCTCTGGGCACACCCATTGTCGGCGATCCTCTCTACTCCAAGACGTGGGAGAAATACCGGGTGCCGTACCTGCTCTTGGCGTCCGTCGGGCTCGCGTTCACTCATCCCAAGGACGGCGGGACAATGACCTTCGCGGCAGAACTGCCGGAACACATGCGCCAATTTCTGGAAAAGATAAAGCGGCTTCCCTGATAAATAAATAAAGTAGTTGATTATTTCCATCGACAAAATAAAATTGCTAATACAAGCTTGATAGTATTGGAATTAGGATGTAGGAAAGGCCCACATGCTGCTATCTCCTATTCGAAGATATTGTTAAGCCTAAGATCTTAGTACAAAGGAGTTTGGTATGCACGGTAGCAAACTATTCGTGGGCAACCTCAGCTATTCAGTGACCGAGGCACAATTGAAAGAGCTGTTCTCAAATCACGGAACCGTCATTGACGTGCGGATTATTGGCGACAAAGGATTCGGCTTCGTGGAAATGTCAAACCAGGCTGAGGCTGAAAACGCTAAAAATGAACTGGATGGCTTTAGTTACGACGGCCGCAACCTGCGAGTCGATGAAGCACGCCAGAAAACCGACAAACGGGGTGGCGGAAGGAATTTCAGAAAATTTTAGTATATTACAGAAGCGCCTCGCTCCGTGACCGGTCACGAGGCGCCTGTTCCATATTCAATAAGAATCGTACGAAAGCCCGGTAGCCTTCTTAACCCGGGCGAGCGTTTTACTCCCGACCATGCGCGTTTTATCGGCACCCTTCTTTAAAATCCTGATAACCTCTGCCCTGTCTTTGCTTAAATCTTCCCGTTTTTTCCTAAATGGCGCGAAGTACTCCCATATTAGGCCGAAGAGTTCTTTCTTTACGTCGCTGTATCCGATGCCGCCCTTCAAGTAGCGTTCCCGCATCCTCTCAATTTTTTTCTCATCCGCGAATAGCCGGTACAGGGCAAAGAGGTTGCATTTCTCCGGGTCCTTCGGCTCATCCACCGGCGTGGAGTCGGTCACGATCTTCATCACCTTTTTCTTGAGCGACTGTTCGTCCTCGAATATATCGATGGTGTTACCGTATGTCTTGGACATTTTCTGCCCGTCGATTCCCGGGATCACCGCAACGTCATCGGATATCCTCGGTTCCGGAATCACGAACACATCGCCGTAGAGGCTGTTGAAGTGCAGGGCGATGTCGCGGGTAATCTCGACATGCTGTTTCTGATCCTTCCCGACCGGAACGATCTCGGCCTGGTAGAGAAGTATGTCCGCAGCCATGAGCACCGGGTAGATAAAGAGGCCGGTATTGGGCACGATTCCATGAGAGACCTTGTCCTTGTAGCTGTGGCTTCGTTCGAGTAATCCCAGGGAAGTGTGGCATGATAGGATCCACGTCAGCTCTGTTACTTCCGGGACGTCAGACTGTACCCAGAAGTACGCCCGTTCAGGGTCGAGTCCCAGGGCGAGGAAATCGATGGCAGCTTCAACGGTATAGTTCCTCAGACGGTCGCCTTCCTGGTTGCTCGTCATGGCGTGGTAGTTGACGATAAAGCAGAAGAGTTCGTTATCGGACTGGTATTCGATCATGGGCTTCATCATCGCGAAATAATTGGCGATATGGAGGGTGCCGGACGGCTGTATGCCGGATAATATGCGCGCCATTGATGTTCCCTCTGTTTTATGTTAGGTTGTAGAATGTTACATAAAGCAATTAAAATACAAAAAAATGTAGTTACTCAACTACTCGACTTAGGCAAAAATTGAAATAAGGTCACCCTCCCCCTTGAGGGGGGAGGGTTGGGGTGAGGGTGAAAAAAGTTAATGCCACGCAGTTTAGTGTATTTTGCGAGGCAATTACGAAAGAATCAATTTCCTTTTTAATCACCCTCCCCTATCCCCTCCCATCGAGGGAGGGGGAAAGGTAATTATCAGACAGCCTTATTATATTAATATTTTCTGACTATTCATGGCATAATTGTATGCAAAGCTGAGTAGTTACAAAAAAATAGTCAATAATAAAATTTTTCTTGCAGATTAAATACCGGTTTTTAATACTTTCATTAACGGGCGGTAATCATGCACAATACAAGAGGATCTCTATGGAAATGAAAAAGAACATCGGCGCATCAGATCGGTATGTCAGGGTCATTTTCGGACTCGCCTTTATCCTGAATGTTTTCTCCCTTGAACCGTCCCGGTTCGGTATGTTTGTTCTTCTTCTATTGGGTTTTTCCCTGCTCTATTCGGCATACACGCAGTATTGCTGGATTTATGATCTGTTGAAAATCAGCACCTATGAGAAAACGCCGAAAAAGGAAGAGCCGGCCGAACCGGCGCCGGCGCATTAATTCGCGTGAATAAAAAAGCGGCTCTATCGAGCCGCCTTTCTTATTACATCTTTAATTCCTATCTTATCTCTTCAGGTTCAACAGCTCCTGCAGCATCTGGTCGGATGTCGTGATTGACCGCGAGTTGGCCTGGAAGCCGCGCTGCGTTATTATCATATCCACGAACTGATCGGAAAGATCCACATTGGACATCTCCAGGGTGCCGGCCACGATTTTGCCCCTTCCGCCCTGATTGGCCTCGCCGGTGTTCGGCATGCCTGAATTGTTCGATACTTCGAAGAGATTTTCGCCCACGGCATGGAGGCCCTGCGGGTTGGTGAAAACCGACATAGCGACCTGCCCAATGTTACGCTTCGTACCGTTGGAATACACCCCGGTGATTACACCGGAGTTATCCACATTGAACGATTCCATGTAGCCCATATTGTAGCCGTCCTGTTCAACGGCCCTGGTGGTGGTCGGTGATGCAAACTGGGTTATCCCCTCAAGCAGTCCTGCCTTGCCAAGATCGAGCTGTATCGTTCGTATATTGGGGTCTCCGGCAACCCGGTAGTTGGCGTTCACCGTGAGGGTCCCCTGGTTAAGCTCGTCTGGCGTCCCTTCATCGGCCATTGATACGAGCTTGCCGTCCGGGCTGAACCGGAGATTGATCCGGGCCGACGGGTTGACGTTGTTCTGTTGACCCGCTCCGGCGGGAACGTCAAGAGTGAGCGGGATCGTCGTGTCGGTGATCGCGCCGGACGCGGTCCATTGGTTCGGCCCTGTTTTCCAGAATATCATGCTGAGCCGGTGTATGTTCCCCTGGCGGTCATAGGCGTCGAGGTTGGTGGTGATCCCCGCTGACGACCGCATTCGTGCCGTTGCGTTGGGCGGAACGACGGCATACCGCGAGTCAAGGTTGCACTTGTATTTGATGTTCGCCGTCTCCCGCGCGTCGACTTTTCCGTAAATGGGTATGATGATGTCCTCAGTGGTGCCGCTCGAATTAATCACCATTTCGCCGCGCTCATCCGGAGTCGCCATCCACCCTTGGGCTTTGAGGCCATTGGCCGGATTCACCAGCGTGCCGTCTTTATCAAGGCCGAATGTGCCCGCCCGGGTGTAATATTTCCGGTCGCCGTCGGATATGACGAAGAAACCGTCGCCGGATATCGCAAGGTCGGTCTGGTTTCCGGTTGTTTGAAGACTTCCCTGGGTGAAGATTTTATCGATTGACGCAATGGTCATCCCGAGTCCAACCTGCTTCGGATTAACACCCCCTCGGTTCTCTTCGGGCCTCGCGGCCCCGGAGAGGGTCTGGGATATCATATCCTGAAAGGTCACCCTGCTTGTTTTAAAGCCGTAGGTGTTGACATTCGAGATGTTATTCCCGATAACATCCATCCTGGTCTGGTGGTTCTTCAGGCCAGAAACGCCGGAAAAGAGTGCGCGCATCATAGTGGCAAATCTCCTGTATCAGTAAATTTATTTGGTCTGTATAGCATCCCTGCTTTTTGTCTGGTTATCGGTCGACGGCACCGCGTTATTAATTACGCTGGTCGAAAGCGTGTTTGTTATTGTCTGCGGCGCGGCCGCATTCGCGGCGCCGGTTTCAGCATTGCGGACCGTGTGTATGTCGCTGATCCTTACCCGCTCGTCCCCCACCATCAGCATATGCTCGTCGCCATCGTACTGAATCGAAGAAACCATGCCGGATACCCGCCGGCTGGTCTCCGGATTCAACGCGTCCACGTGTTTGCCCAGGAGGGAGAAGGCTTCGGCTGATCGTGAGCTCTTCAATAAATTAATTACTTCCTTGTTCATGTTGGTCATTTGTTCCAGCGTCGAGAACTGGGCCATCTGAGCGATGAACTCCCGGTCTTCCATCGGGCGTGTCGGGTCCTGATAGCGCAGCTCGGTGATGAGGAGCTTGAGGAAGGCGTCTTTGTCCATGCCGCCCTTCTTCCCCTCGTGGCCGTGGTTGATCTTTTTATTTATCATATCTGCTTCCAAGCGGGCCGCTATCATCTCTTCCGCGGACATCTTTGTTACCTTCATGCATTCCTCCTATATGACCACATCAATATGACCGTCATGATATGATTTCGAGTTCGTCTCGTATTCACTTTTAATCTCACCGGCATTGTCAGTCGGAAGAGCGACGCTATGTCGTTCTTCGTCGGTATCGCGCAGGAGCTTTCCTCGCTGATCGTTAACGTTCACCAGGAATTCCCCCACAGATATTCCGGCGTCTTGCAGCTGCTGTCTCATATGCTCGAGGTTGTTCATGAGTAGGTTTTTCGCCTCCTGGGTTTCAACCAGGAATTTCCCATGAATGACTCCTTCGAGGAGACCGAGGCTTATGTTCACGCTGCCCAGCTCGCGGGGATACAGGCGCACCGAAAATGATCCGTTCTGGCTGTCCTTGACCGTGACTTTCGCGTTCTGGATGATGGTATCGAGGCTTTCCCTGAATACGCTGTTTTTCAGCTGCTGGGGGTACGACGCGTCCGGGCGCTTCATGGATGTGTCGCTTTTAAGGTGGATATAATTTGCGGAATCGCCGCTTCCCCGGTCTTCGGCACCTGACCGGTTATGGGAGCTTTCTCCCCTGACTCCTTCGAGCAGCAACTCAATTTTTACCAGCAGATCCTTCAAGCCCGGGACGTTCGTGTCAGGGACGGCCGTGGTTTTCTGATTCAGATGTTTTTCATGCGCTGATTTCATCTTTCCAAGCAGTCCTTTGATGCCCGCGGCAACAGCCGCGATCTGTTCAGCCAGGGTTGCCGGAACATTCCCGCCGCGCAGTTTCGGCGAAATGGCGTCGAGTTTATCCAGGATCTGTTTTATCGCTTTCCGATCGGAATTCATTCTCGATTCGAGGAGAAGATCATGCGGTTCCCGTGCGGCAAGTCTCCCGTTACGTATCTCGGAATGATCCTTGACCTTCATTATTTCCATCATTTGATTGAGCTGTTTGAGGAGCTCGTGCAGTTCTGATTCATCTGTTTTTTTTGTTTTTTGCCTTTGGTTAATCTGTGAACCGGGTTCGGAATTGTTCTCATGAACTTTCTTCTGGTTTGATTCAGTTGACGGTTTTTTTTCCAGCTGGCTTTTCGCGGCATCAGCGGCCTTGGTTTCTTTCGCCGGTGTCTGGGCCGGAGATTTTTGACCCTGCTCGGTTGCCGCGCCCGAAGACCGCGGCATGTCATCCTTCCGTTCAATTTGGTTCATGGGTTCCTGATAAGATTTATTTCTATCAGGTTCGGATGACGGACGGTTATTATGCAATATGTCCGCTCTATCGGTACTGCCGGCGCTTGCCTGCTCAATCGTCTGGATCTGATTTTTCAGGATATTAAAAAAGCCAGCAGCAGAAGAAAGTTCCTGGCAATTTCTTATCGCCTGTTGCTGCAGGGACGGTTCAGAAAAACTCTTCTGCGCGATTTTAATATCACCAACATTAAGCATATATCATTTACCCGTATCGTTATTTAGCCTATTAATATATCGATAGCTACTTTAATAAACTGAACGGAATTTTAGGAAGATGGGGATTAATTAAATGAGTATAAGGTTAAAGGAACCTTTTTTGTGGTTTATGAGACATAAATGAATAAAACCGGGAACCGGGGTCAGAGTAAATAGAGTAAATAATACCGGGGTCAGAGTAAACAATTAATGATCCACGTAAATAATAAATTTATTCAAATTGTGATTATATCTATTCAAGATACTTCACTAAACATTGTTACTCAATTATACATATTAATTTTTACATATTCTGAAAATGGGCGACTAACATTACTTGATTTCCTCTTTCGTTATAGCGAATATCATCAAAAATTGAACGTGTGATTAATATACCCCTGCCGTGCTGTGCCATTTGCTCATTGAGCCTGGCGGCTTTGAGTTTGAAAAATTTTTCATGATCAAAGCCGGCGCCCTCATCACGTATCGTGTATGTGGCCGTATTTTCGCAGAGCTTGTATTCTATGTAAACTTTTTTGTGCTTGTTCTCCTCGCTCATCTGCCTTTCTTGAAGAAGGTCATGGTAGCTTTGATTTTTCTGTGCTGTTGTTTTTTCCTCGTAGGTTATGCCCAGATTGCCATGCTCAATGGCGTTGATGATCATTTCCCGAAGACCAAGGCGGAGGAGGTTCATTTTTCCATGATTTAGGTATTTCCTGAGGTTTCGCGTGATACGGAAGCTTACCTCATCCGCTATAGTGAGGCGGTTGTCAATCGTGAAGGAAAGGGTCTCTTCCTCCAGATATTCCCTCAGGGGGTCGTCAGATATCTCCGATGCGAAGCCCATAACCCCAATGACCTCTCCGTTTTCCATTATGGGGTCAAGTTTGAATTGAAGGGTTACCGGTTCACCAAGGAATTTATGATCGCACACTGCCTTGAACCGGACATCAGATTTTTTGTTTTTAAGGACGCGGTCGATATTTTCCAGAAAGGTTTCGCGGTTGATCTGATTTTTGTCATTGGGGTCCTTGTAGAGGATATCGATGATATAATTGCCGATTATGGCATCTTCAGGGTATCCGAGTTTTTCCCGTATGTTGCTGTTGACCATGACGAAACGCGCTTTGCCGTCCAGGGAGAATATGATATCCCGGGTTTTTTCTTCTACGAGTTCGCGGTATTTCTTTTCGGACTCCTCGAGCCTTCGCCGGTAATTATTACGCTCGGTGACGTCGATGGCCGAGAGAAGGGCGCCTTTTATCTCAAGATTCGATTCACTGATCCAGAGGCTGGCCGTGAACTCAGTTTCAAAAATGTGGTCTCTCTTTCCGCTTACCAGCCGGAGCGGCTCGTTGTTTATCCGCAGGGAGCGCAGCTTCAGGGCGCATTCCTCTTTCGTGATGGTCGCGTCTTTGATCCATTGGTTTTTGAAATGAATTGCTTTGGTGTAAAGGTCTATGAAGAGCGTTGCCGCCCGTTTCTGGTCGTCTCTATGGATGAAGTCCATATATGAAATGCCATCAAATTTCATTGAATTAAGATCGTAATCTTCCGAGGAAATATAATTGAAATCGACGGTTTTCCCCGAGGTGTCGATGAGCATGGAAAAGAGAGGTATAAGCTTAAAGAGATCGCGGTATTTTCGTTCGGACTCTTCCATCTGTTCCCGCAGCTCTTTTCTGTGGGTGATATCGGTGGTGGTGACGATGCAGCCGCTTGTTTCAAGCGTTTCAGGATCGAAGATGAGGCTAACGGTATAATCCACTACAAGGGACTTGTCGCCGCTTCGGCTCGTCAATTTCGTTAATCCCTGGTGGGCTCCCATCTGCATGATTCTTTCATAAGAGGTCTCGCGGTATGACGGATCGTTCATCATCCGGTTGGGGTCCAGTGTTTTCCGGAAATTTTCGCAGTTACGGTACAGACCGGCGAAGTTCTCCCGAATCCGTGTGATTTCATCTTCATGGATGAAGTCCAGATAACTGACAGGGCCGCTACTAAGTTCCCTTCCGTAAAGCTGTTCAGCGGCTTCATTCCATTCAACCACTTCGCCGCGCGTGTTCAAGATGGCCGTGAGGTTTGGTGATTTCTGAAATATGTTCAGATAATTTCTATATTTATCAAGCAGTGACGCCTGTTTTTTCTGGAAGGCCATTGAAATTGACAGAAGATCGGCGGCATACTGGATTTCTGATAAGATATTCTGATTTTTTTCAGCGGGTGAAATTATTAGGATTATCTGTCGTTTAAAATCGGGTATATAGAGTAGATTATCTCTTATATATTCATGTCCTGGATCAGAAACAGATATGATATCCGGCTCGGTGAAACTGAACTCCAGACCAGGAATATTATTGAATAGATTGCGGCATGCGCATATTCTGAATCGTGTGCCAATTTTGACTGCAATGGCAATACCGTTGAGCTGATATGCCTTTAACATTTCTTTGCAAAACCTTTCAGGCAGGTCTGGACGACCGCTTTCAAGGTTGTTGATAATGATGTTCGGAAGTGTAATGGTTTTGCTCAATTTTACTTTTTAGAGTTGTTATTTTTAACTGGATGTTAAATTACTTGAGTTAGGTGAATTTTTTTCCCCTCCCTTGATGGGAGGGGATAGGGGAGGGTGATCGCCGGATGCATTCAGCAGTTATTCACCCCCACCTAACCTCCCCCATCAAGGGGGAGGGATTTTTATAATCATATTACCCAAAATTTCACCGACTTGTACATCATTTTTTTTAAAAATGGTTATTTCAATCGGCATCCGTTGCCACATTAATACAGACACAGATGCGTTTACATGAGGGTGAGCTGCAGGATGGCAGGTTGAACAGCAGCAGTTTCAAGGCTATTTTTTTTATTTGATGAAAATTAGTCTTTTAATTATGATTATGCTCAGATATTACGGAAAAAACATTGGATCATAAACATTCTGATGGGTGCCCGGAGGGGCTGAGATTAAGGATCGATATCCGCCATGATTTTCGCTTTGAGGTGGATGCGTTATCTATTTAAGAAAACCGGGGCTTAGCGGAATGAGATTGATAGGTAGCCGAGGAGCAGGTTTGGAAATAATAAAAATAAGAGAAATGCGATGGCTGAAGCATTTGTAGTCACTCATGATGTCGGAACAACGGGAAACAAATCGTGCATATACCGCATAAGCGAGCGAATCGACCTGATCGATTCATGTCTGGTGGAATATCCTCTCTATACCACGCCGGACAGGGGCGTTGAGCAGAAAACGGATGAGTGGTGGTCTGCCATCTGCGGCGCAACTAAGATCATAATGGCACGGTCTGGCGTGGTTCCCGCGCGCATCAAGGCAATGACCTTCTGCGCGCAAATGCAGGGTTCGGTGCTCGTCGATGAGGAGGGCAGGGCGCTGCGCAATCCGATGATCTACCTTGATGGTCGGTCCGCTGAGCAGATCGCCCGGTACCTGTTCAACGGCCTCATTAAAATCGACGGAAAGTGGAACGCCCGCACTGCGATTGAATCGCTTCGGATAACCGGAGGCTTGGCCGCCACGCCCAAGGACCCGCTCTGGAAATACCACTGGGTGAAGGATAATGAACCTGATTTGTTCAAGCGCACCTACAAGTGGCTCGATGTCAAGGATTACCTGATCCTCCGCTGTACGGGCAGGTACGGCATGACGCGCGACTCCGCACACCTCACCTTCCTGTACGATACGCGCCCGGGGAAGCTGGGATGGCACCGGGGCTTATGTAAAAAGTTCGACGTGAACATGGACCACCTGCCGCCGGTGGTTGACTCCACAGACGTGGTGGGGCATCTCCTTCCTGCGCCTGCGGCTCAGATGGGACTTGTCGAGGGCATACCGATCTTCGGTGGCGGGGGTGACACGTCGCTCACCACTATCGGCGCCGGGTGCCTTGACCGGTATGACACGCACGTCTATATCGGCACATCCGGCTGGATCATATCAAATGTGGATACGCGAATGGTTGATATCGCTAATTTTATCGCTTCTATCCTGGGCGCCATCCCCGGTTTTTATAATTACACCGCGGAACAGGAGACCTCGGGTGCATGCCTGAAGTGGGCGCGCGATCACCTGGCACTAGACGACATCGGCATGTATGGTGAGTCTCAGCATATGGTCGATAAGACGCAGGAATATGAAACTCTGTTCGATTTCATGAACAGGGTCGTCAGTGAAACGCCGCCGGGCGCCGGCAACGTGCTTTTCACCCCCTGGCTCCACGGGAACCGTTCGCCGCGGGAGGACTCTCACGCGCGCGGCATGTTCTTCAACCTCTCGCTCGACACCGGAAAGCGTGAGATGATCCGATCGGTGCTGGAGGGAATAGCCTTCCACAAGCGGTGGATGCTGGAGGCCATGGAGCGGAAGATACCCCACCGGGAGCGGCTCCGCTTCGTGGGAGGCGGCGCCAAATCAGATGTTGGCTGCCAGATCATGGCCGATATCACCGGCCGCGTGATCGAGACAACTGAAGACCCGCAGAACGCGGGCGCCAAGGGAGCAACGGTGGCGTGCGCCGTTGGACTGGGCCTCCTGGCGTCATTTTCCGATGCGAAAGAGCTCATACCGGTAAAGAGTACATACGAGCCGCGGACGCGATATCGGGAACTGTACGATAAAAATTTCGAAATCTTTAAGAAACTATACGAGAGAAATAAAGCGCTGTTTTCAATTCTTAACAGCCGGGCGGGATGATATGGCCGGGCACCGAATAAAATGAGGTAAAACGTGATGGCACAAGAAGCGGAATACAGGATATACGGATACCGGTGGATCGTCCTGCTGGTCTATTTCATTATCACGACGATCATCCAGATGCAGTGGCTTACGTTCGCACCCATAGCGCGGGAGGCGCGGATTGTATATGATGCATCAGCCCTTCAGATTGATATTCTCTCCATGATCTTCATGGCTGTTTTTCTCATTGTTTGCATACCGGCGTCCTACGTGATCGACACCTTCGGCATCCGTATCGGTGTCGGCATCGGCGCCGCGCTTGCGGGAATATTCGGCATGATGAAGGGTATCTTTGCCTCAAGCTACACCATGGTCGTTATAGCGCAAATCGGCCTCGCCGTGGCCCAGCCGTTCATCATCAACGCGGTCACGAAGGTGGTGGTCCACTGGTTTCCCATAAACGAGCGGGCAACGGCCGTTGGCCTGGGAACACTCGCGCAGTTCCTGGGAATCATTATTGTCATGATCGCCACTCCATTCATGATAATAAAAACAGGCGACACGTATGATCTGAGTGGGATGCTTTTGACTTATGGCATCATTTCCGCTATCGGCGCGCTGGCGCTCATCATTTTTCTTAAAGAGTATCCTCCCACGCCACCTGGCGCAGAAAGAGAGGAAGAGCGCTTCCTCACCTTCGATGGCATCAAGCACATCTTCAAGCACCGTGATATGATACTGACCATCGGCCTGTTCTTCATCGGCCTGGGCATATTCAACGCCCTGAGCACCTGCATCGACCAGATCTGCGAGATAAAGGGGCTCACCATCGAGCAGACCGGCCTCGTCGGCGGCATGATGCTCATCGCGGGGATAATCGGGGCCGTGGTCGTGCCTCCGTTTTCGGACAAGTTCCGCAAGAGGAAAATATTCCTGGTGGCGGCTCTGACGCTCATGACGCCAGGCCTCATCGGCATGACAATCGCGGATGGCTACGCGCCCATGCTGGTTTCCTCGTTCGTTCTGGGGTTCTTCCTTCTCGGCGCCGGCGCCCCCATCGGTTTTCAGTACGGAGCCGAGGTAAGCTATCCGGCACCGGAGTCCCTGTCGCAGGGCATCATCCTCTTCGCCGGGCAGGTCTCCGGTATCCTCTTCATACTTGGAATGAACAAGCTTGGAATGATTCCCTTCATGGTCGTCTTTATCGTTCTGGCGGTTATAAATATAATCATTGCCTCACTCTTGAGGGAATCGCCATTGATTTTGGACGACCCGAAATAGGGTGATTGGTACGGAGACGCACCGCATAGAGCGTATTTAACGTTTTGAATGAACTCTAAATACGTGCATGATATACGCCGATTGTCTCAGGATATGTACTGTAAACCTAATGCGGAGGCTGCGCCGCGACTGTATTAAAAATGATGAAATTAATGGATTGATTTTATCGATAATTATCTTGTATCATTCCATTGGACTTGTTGCAAAACTCAATAATCAATGATTTTCAGGGGTTGTCTAAAAAGTCCGAATATTCATCAATTATCCCTCCCCCTTGATGGGGGAGATTAGGTGGGGGTGACTAACTGCTGAATGCATCAGGTGTTAGAATCACCCTCCCCTGTCCCCTCCCATCGAGGGAGGGGGATGTTGTATCCTAACTGACTTATTAGACAGACCCTAAAAATGAATAATTATGAGTAGTTATGCAACAAATCCAATGAATATCAAATACCGTGATATAAAGATGATTTTCTGACATACAGTCTTGACTCCGGCAGCTCCATCATCCGGATTGATTGTAATCGATTCAACATAAAAAGCGAGGCCGATATGTTTTCTAATAGTATAGCTCATTTCTTACGCGCTTATAATGACAGCAACTATGTTCTGAAACAGAAATCAAAAGTGATATTTTCCATATGCGTTACCATACTCATAATGCTGCCGGTGATAGGCGTCATTAATTTTATACGGGGCACCAGCATAGAAGTTCAACTGCCTCTCTTCATCGGATTCATATGCACCGGGATCATTATCGTTCTTCTCAAGCGCGGATATTTCAATATCTCCGCGCATCTCATGCTGATTATCGCCCTTTTGGCCGCATGGGGGACCATGTTTTTCGATACGGATACGAATTCAATAGTTGTTCTTGATACCATAGTGTTCATACCGGGACTTATGGCGTTAACGCCGCTGGTGATTACGCAAAGAAAATCCGCCATATTAATATACACGGCGGGCAACATAGGAGTCTTCGTGATATTCGCTTTCGTTGCCGGCGGCAAGTTCGGAATAAGTGACGATGTGCTGATTGATTACCTGGCGGATACGATAATCACCATGATAGCAGTGGGAGTGCTGTCGTATCACATCTGCAAAATTAATCACAACGCCCTTGACAAGGCAGTGCAGGAATCGGATAGAAATGAAAAACAATTCCGGCTGATCCGGGACCTTAAGCTGTTGATTACCGAAACTTCTCAAAAGCTCACGGCGCATTCCTGGGATCTGACCGTCAGCGCGGACTCCTTCCTGGAACAGTCCCAGAGCCAGGCATCGGCTGTCGAAGAGTTGACTGCTACATCGGAAGAAGTGTCCGGCGGCGTTGATCTGGTGAGCGAGAATGTCGAAGGGCAATACAACAGTATGCGGTCGCTCCTCGGCAACATCGGTGTCCTAACGGAAAACTTGCGCCTGGTGGCGGACCGGATACAGCACACCATTTCCCTGACCGATGAAGTTTCCGATGTGGCAAATCGCGGCGGCGACGCCCTGAACGCCATGAGCCAGAGCCTCACCACGGTAAACGAGAGTTCCGGGAAGATGACCGGCATCGTCGGCATGATCGGCGACATATCAGACAAGACGAACCTGCTCTCGCTCAATGCCGCTATTGAGGCGGCCCGGGCCGGCGAGGCTGGCAGGGGTTTCGCCGTTGTCGCCGATGAAATATCAAAACTCGCCGACCAGACCGCTTCGAGCATCAAGGAGATCGACGGGCTCATCAAGGCCAACGTGGAGGAGATCGGCAGGGGCATGGCGAATATAAATGAGACCGTGACGACTATCATGCAGATCATACAGGGGGTGAGCACCATCAGTATTGAGATCGGAGAAGTGTGGGAGCATATGGAGAAGCAGAAGGAAATCAACCGGAAGGTCAATGAGGAGGCGGATTCCGTACAGAACCTTTCCGACGAGATGCAGAAGTCCATTGAAAGCCAGAAGTATTCCATGAACGAAATCGTGAAATCCATTACCAACCTGAACGAAATAACACAGATCTACTCCGATGGAGCGCAGAAGCTTTCCGCCAAATCCAGGGATCTGGACATAATGGTCAGGAAGCTCCATGACTTGGCGAAAACCAGCGTAGATTGAAATTTTTCTCTCACATCGTTTTAATTCCTTGAATTAATATCAAACTTTCCTAAAATTGCCACTCTCAATATGCGGCGTGTGCCGCAGGGTATGATATGAAACCTGAAAACAGGCATGATATACCGCATGATGCCGCTATTGCCTTTTTTGACCTGGATGAAACAATCACCGACGCCGATACGGACTCGCTGTGGGCCGCTTGGCGGTCGCGTCGGGAGCTCAAGGGCTGGGCGGAACGGGCGTGGCTCTTCAGGCTCTACCGGGACTTCCGCAAGGGGCGCATGGACATTGAAGAGTACATACGGTATCATCGTTTCCGAATCGGTCCGCTCGCGGTCGATGAATTCCGCGATAAGGGAAGATCCTTTTTTAACGATGCGGGGCGCCGCAGCATATACCGGGAGGCGGAAGAAATAATCGTCCAGTGCAAGAGGATGAGGTGCCGTGTGGCCCTGCTCACCGCGCAGAACGATTGTATCGCCGGGCCTTTCGCAGAATACCTGGGTATGGATGCCATGATCGCCAATCGCTTCAAGAATGACGGGAGACGCTTCACTGAGCCGGTTAAACCATACAGCTTCGCCGAGGGCAAGGTCGCACTGGGCCGTGAGTACGCGGCGTCTAAGGGCGTTCCTCTCGCGCAGTGCGCCTTCTTTGGAGACAGCATCTACGATTCACCGTTTCTTGAGCTGGTTGGGTTTCCCGTCGCGGTAAACCCCGATCGTATGCTCGAGGCGCGTGCTCTGGAAAAGCGATGGCGGATTCTGAGATTCAGCAGATTAAACACTCATGATGGTAATTTCTAACGCAAAACCTGCGCCTGGCGTGCAGGATCGCGGTGTATCAGATGGTCGGCGCGTATAAAAAATTACGATAAAAAAAATTTGACATTTTTTAAATTTACGTTTAGTGCTGCAACAATAATCGATTACATTCTTGAGATAATCCACGGGGCGCCGCCGGCGCACCGCACATCCATTGCAGCGAGGTATTATGAAGGGAATAATTTTGGCCGGCGGGTCCGGCACCAGGCTCTATCCGATCACTCACGTTATGTGCAAACAGCTTCTGCCTGTTTATGACAAGCCCATGATTTACTACCCGCTCTCCATGCTCATGCTGGCGGGCATACGCGATATATTGATAATCTCAACGCCCATGGACATCCCGCATTTCAGGGAACTCCTGGGAAACGGCGGCCATCTTGGAATTACACTCGCGTACAAGGTGCAGGACTACCCCCGCGGCTTAGCTGATGCCTTTCTCGTGGGAGAAGATTTCATCGGATCGGACCGGGTGTGCCTTATCCTGGGAGACAATATTTTCTACGGGCACGGCATAACCGACTTGCTGCGGGACGCGACCGCGGACGTTTCGGGGGCGACCGTTTTCGGATATTATGTGAACGACCCGGAACGGTACGGCGTGGTCGAGTTCGACGGCAGCGGAAATGTCCTCTCAATTGAGGAAAAGCCGAAGCAGCCGAAATCAAATTACGCTGTGGTGGGTCTATATTTTTATGACAATGAAGTCGTGTCGATAGCGAAATCGATCAAACCCTCGGCGCGGGGGGAGCTTGAAATAACCGAGGTCAATAACCAGTACTTGAAGCGGAAAAAGCTCAAGGTCAAGATCATGGGCCGCGGATTCGCCTGGCTCGATACCGGCACCCATGAATCCATGATCGACGCAGCGCTTTTCGTGAAGGCCATTGAGGACCGTCAGGGACTTAAGATCTCCTGTATAGAGGAGATCGCATACACTATGGGATTCATCAGCGCGGACCAGCTGTGTAAAATCGCCGAACCGCTGAGAAAATCCGGGTACGGCGAATACCTGCTGAAATTACTCGAAATGGAAAAAATATAATGCCGTTCACATTCACCAATCTCGGGATGAACGGTCTGGTTCTGGTTGAACCGCGGCTGTTCCCGGACGACCGGGGATTTTTTCTTGAATCGTATAAAGAGTCCGAGTTCACGCGGGGAGGAATCCCCTACCGGTTCGTGCAGGACAATCATTCGCTGTCGAAAAGAAACGTCATCCGCGGCCTTCATTTTCAGCTGCCCCCTCGCGCGCAGGGAAAGCTGGTCCGCGTCGTTAGCGGGAGGGTGTGGGACGTAATTGCGGACATCAGGAAAGATTCCCCCACGTATAAGCAATGGCTCGGAATCGAGCTTTCCGATGAGAACAACCGGATGATTTTCATACCGCAGGGCTTCGCGCACGGCTTCGCGGTCATGTCGGATGATGCGCACCTCCTGTATAAATGCACCGAGGAATTCGATCCTGCCCTTGACGCGGGTATCCGCTGGAATGATCCCGATATCGGCATAGAGTGGCCGGTGCAAACGCCGATTGTATCCAAAAAGGACGGATTGCTCCCGTTTTTAAGAGACAGGATGGATATATGATCTGGCTCATCGGAAACAGGGGTATGCTTGGATCGGATGTGGAAGTCCTCTTGAAGCGCGATTACCAACCGTACATTGCTTCCGACATTGATGTCGATATAACCGATTTCAAGGCGTTACGCGATTTTATCGCCCGCTCCGACGTGAGCTGGATTATCAATTGCTCGGCGTACACCGCTGTTGATAATGCCGAAGATGAGCGCGACAAGACCTTCGCAATCAATGCCGACGGCGCGCATAATATCGCGTGCGTGGCAGCGGCGGCCGGCGCGGCCCTGGTGCATGTGTCCACGGATTATGTTTTTGACGGCGAAAAATCCGAACCGTACCTCGAGGAAGATACCCCCAACCCGATAGGCGTTTACGGCCTGAGCAAGCTGGCCGGCGAGCGGCATGTCGCGTCGGCAATGGGTCGTTATTTTATAATCAGGACCGCCTGGCTCTACGGCCACCGGGGGAACAATTTCGTGCGCACCATGCTCAGGCTCTTCAGCGAGCGAGACGAGGTGCGGGTTGTTGCTGACCAGTGGGGAAGCCCCACCTTCACGAAGGACCTGGCCGCGGCGATTATTTCGATCATCAGCGGAAATTCGACCCGGTACGGCATTTATCATTTCACGAACGAGGGACGGACCACCTGGTATGATTTCGCGCGTGAGATATACACCCTGGCGCGGAACTATCGGCGCGTCGACCGTGAGGTCCGCATCATCCCCATAACGACGGAGGAGTATCCGACAAAGGTGAAGCGCCCGAGGAATTCATATCTCTCGAAAGATAAAATACGCCGTGTCATGGGGATTGAATGCCGCGACTGGCGGGACGCGCTGGAAGAATACGTGCGAGAGATGACCTCACACCCCCCGGCTGACTTCTCCCCAATGCCCCCCAACCCCCCGGAGGGGGGCTTATTTGGCTTGTAAGGGGCTGTTTAAAGAAGCCCTAACATTTAATAATTATTCCTCCCCCTTGATGGGGGAGGTTAGGAGGGGGTGAATAACTAGTGGATGCATAAGGAGTTACAATCACCCTCCCCTATCCCCTCCCATCGAGGGAGGGGGATGTCGCATCCATCTTGACTTATTAGATAGCTACAGGAGTCCAGGGGAAAACACCGGTGGGGTGTTTGGGGAACTCGGGGATACTAGTATACCTACATTTCAAGGAAGAACTTTATGCGTAAGCTTACCAACATCATGGTCACCGGCGGGGCCGGCTTCATCGGATCGAACTTTATCAGATACCTGTTCGACAGGCCGGAATTCAAGGGAACTATTATCAATGTCGACAAGCTCACCTATGCCGGCAATGCCGAGAATCTTATCGATATCGATAAGATTTATGGCAAAGCCCGTTATTTTTTTGAAAAAACCGATATATGCGACCTTGAAGGGATCAAGCGCCTATTCGAGAAATACGCAATGGACACCGTGATACATTTCGCTGCCGAGTCTCACGTTGATCGCTCAATTTTCGGGCCGAAGGATTTCATGGAGACCAATATCATGGGAACCTTCAACCTGCTCGAGGTGGTTCGTGAATACTGGCGCGGCAGGGAGGATGTGCTCTTTCATCACATAAGCACCGACGAAGTGTACGGCTCCCTGGGCGAGACGGGATATTTTTTCGAAACGACTCCTTACGACCCCCGGAGTCCCTATTCAGCATCAAAAGCGTCATCGGACAACCTGGCGAAGGCCTACCATCATACGTACCATGTCCCGGTGACGATATCAAACTGCTCGAACAACTACGGACCATACCAGTTTCCCGAAAAACTCATTCCACTGATGATCCAGAATATTCAAGAAGAAAAGCCGCTTCCGGTATACGGAGACGGCAAAAACATCCGTGACTGGCTCTACGTGGACGACCACAACGCGGCGGTCTGGCTCATCGTCAACAGGGGGAACACCGGGGAGACCTACAATATCGGCGGGGAGAACGAGTGGGAAAACATCAGGCTGGTGCATGTATTGTGCGAAAAGATGGCTGACGCCCTGGGGAAAGGAAAGGATCACTACAAAGAACTCATAACCTTTGTCAAGGACCGACCCGGCCATGACCGGCGCTACGCCATCAACTGCGACAAGATCAAGCGGGAGTTGGGATGGCGGCAGAGTTATGATTTCGGCAAGGGTCTTGACAAAACAATACGGTGGTACCTGGACAACCTGGAGTGGGCGGACCGCGTCAGAAGCGGCGAGCACCGGAAATGGATGGAACAGAACTATGGGGAGCGATAATACCGTATGTGCATTGCAGAAAAAACAGGTCATAGAATGAATCTCATTAACAAACAAATAATTATTGTGACTGTACTAACTTGTGTCCTTCTCGTTACCGCTGTAATAGTTGATTATACTATACCATTTTCTTCTTTAACATTGGATAAATATTCTATCAAAAACAATGGCATGTTTCAGGAATTCTATGATACTGGTAACGGCTTCAATGAAATGAATCTGAAAGGCAGCAGA
>MIBH01000013.1:43580-46010 GCA_001829455.1 Spirochaetes bacterium RBG_13_51_14 | reverse complement strand
CCCAGATTAGTTTCCAACATATTATATCATCTATTATATCTTTTACAATAACATAGTTTGTATATAGATAGTTATCGGTATCCTTTTTTAATATTAACTCATCAATAAATTTCTCCACGGCATAAGCAAGAATATAAGAAACAGACATTTTCATCAGCTTCCTTAAATCTAAAATATACTCGTACTCGTCTGGTTTTAATTGTACATGAAATGTATGCCAATCATCCGGTTTCCTCCTATCCTGATATCTCACCCTTGCGCCGCATAGTACTTGATTTTGAGTTTCATTCATTACTTTTTTCATAAGAGTAACAATTACAAATGTCCGTGTTGTTCCGGATAATTGCGCTGCCTGGTTAATTTTGGTTAAAATCATGGCCTGTATATTTAATGTGGTTTCGATAATCATCCTGTTCCTCCTCTGGACATGTCATTAAAAAATAAACGAATATAACAGCTAAATTAAGAATATTTTTACTCAAAATTTCAAAAAAATTTTTACAATCTATTTGAGCAACTTGTTAGGAGAATAAAAATATATGTTTAATTAATTACAGCTGGACTGATTAAGCATTTTAGTGTACATTAATATAACCGTATTCAATATCATCATTATATATTTGACAGAAATTTTGATATTAATACATAGTTTGATTATTTCCGAGGAGGATCCATATGTGGGATTATACAGATAAAGTTAAGGAATTATACATGAATCCCAAAAACGTGGGAAAGATCGATGACGCCAACGCTACAGCAGAGGTTGGAAGCATTGTATGCGGGGATGCCCTGAAACTTTATCTCAAAATAGATGATAAGAGTATTATACGCGATGCCAAGTTCGAAACGTTCGGGTGTGGAAGCGCTATCGCGTCGTCATCGGCGCTAACTGAAATGATAATCGGGAAAACGGTTGAGGAAGCGGAAAAGATCACCAATAAGGATATTGCTGACTACCTGGGAGGGCTACCCGAGGAGAAGATGCACTGCTCGGTCATGGGCAACGAGGCTCTGGAGAAAGCCCTCGCCAACTGGCGTGGAGAGAAGGTGACCGATCACGTTGATACCGAAGGGGAAATCATCTGCCATTGCTTTGGCGTGACGGAGAATCTTATCAGAAATGTCATCAGGGAGAACAATCTCAAAACCGTGGAGGATGTTACGAACTACACCAAAGCCGGCGGCGCCTGCGGCTCTTGTATTCCAAAGATTGAGGATATTCTCATCGAGATGGCGGGAGAGGTCCGGAAAGCGGAGTCGAAAAAGATGGAGAAAAAGCCGCTCACCAATATTAAGCGGATGCAGCTGGTTGAAGAAACAATCGCGAATGTTATACGGCCCATGCTCCAGAAAGACGGCGGAGATATTGAGCTTATCGATATAGACGGCAAAAATGTGCACGTGGGATTACGCGGACATTGCGTCAATTGCATGGTCTCCGATGTAACCCTGAAGAATCTGGTGGAGGCTAAGCTCAAAGAGTTCGTGGAAGATGACATAGTCGTTCATGAAGTTAAACAGCCTATCCACGCCGAAAGCGGCAAAATGAGTAAATGATCAAAAATTAATTTTTATGATTTAATTATATTCCGGATGCTGTTTAACAGTGGGAGTGCTTTGATAATAGTTTTGTAATCGATGGGTGGTATAGATATGAGAAAAATAGTATATCTTGATAACAATGCTACAACCATGATCGCGCCTGAAGTTTTGGAAGCAATGCTGCCGTTCTTAAGAGACCGTTATGGCAATCCTTCTAGCATGCATAGCTTTGGAGGCTCAGTATCCAGGGAGCTTGCTCAGGCCCGAATGAGTGTTGCGAAATTCATCGGCGCTGATAACGACTACGAAATTGTATTTACCGGCACCGGCACCGAAAGCGACAATATGGCCATTCAGGGTGCGCTGGCCTACTACAAGGACAGGCGGCATATCATCACATCGCGGGTGGAGCATCCGGCGATCCTCTCGCTGTGCAAGAAGCTTGAAAAAGACGGTTATCGAGTCACCTATGTCCCGGTGGACCGTGATGGCAACCTCGATATGGATGTGTTTAAAGAGTCTGTTGATGACGATACTGCTGTTGTATCAATCATGAACGCCAATAACGAAACCGGCGTCATTTTTCCGGTTGAAGAAATCGGTTTATATCTCAAAGAACGGGGTATTCCATTCCATGTTGATGCGGTACAGGCTGCGGGGAAGATCCCAATTGATGTAAATTCGATACAGTGCGATATGCTCACTATTTCAGGGCATAAGTTCCATGCACCCAAGGGTATCGGTGCGCTCTATGTACGGCGCGGTACCCGGATACGCCCCATACTCTACGGCGGCCACCAGGAGAAAGGGAGACGGCCCGGCACGGAGAATGTTCCCGGCATAATCGGCATGGGGAAAGCGGCAGAGCTGGCCATGAAGCACCTTCCC
>MIBH01000013.1:36511-43546 GCA_001829455.1 Spirochaetes bacterium RBG_13_51_14 | reverse complement strand
GAACCGTCGCATGTCCTCCGAGCCATGGGCGTTCCGTTCACCTCCGCGCATGGTTCGATACGCTTCAGTCTGAGCCGCTACACCATAGAGGATGATATCGATCACGTGCTGTCAGTCATACCCGGCGTTGTCGACCGCTTGCTGGAGATCTCGCCTTATTGGGACAGCGTAAAACAGGAGCCGAAGCCGATTAATTTATAGTTATGCGGGAATTCGTTTCGTAACGTAACAGAGTACGATACTGAGGCCGTGTGATGTCGACATGAACGAATCGAAGGCGAACAAGCACATGCCCGCGGTCGATTAACCCGCCTCAGGTAAGTTATTTTTAAACGTTATAATATATTTAGTTCCGTTGTCTTTGATGAGCTGCAGATCCCCGTTGAGTTGCTTTTCTGTGAGCACGTGTATTAATTTCATGCCCAGACTTTTGCTGTTTAATATATCGACATCACCGGGTATCCCGATGCCATTGTCACCGAGGGTAAGCGTGATAGAATCGTCTTGTTTCGAGGATGCTGATATGGTTATTATCCCAGCAGTATCACGTTCGGCGGGAAAAGCATGCTTGAGTGAATTTGTTATAATTTCGTTAATGATCAGGCCCAGGTGTATCCCGGTATCAATATTTACAGTAAGATCGTTCTGCACGTCTATTCCGATGGCAACATTTTTGTTCTTGGAGGTGTAACTTCGATCCATCTCCGCAATCAGTGAAGAGATATAATCTGAAAGATTAACACTCGAGAGATTGTCTGATTGGTAGAGTTTTTCATGAATGAGGGACATGGCCTTCATCCGTGACTTGATGATGGAAAATTCATTTAATACCGATGCATCCTTGACGGCATGCCCCTGCAGATCGATAAGGCTAAATATGATCGCGAAATTATTTTTAACCCGGTGGTGCACTTCTTTCAGGAGCATTTCTTTTTCCTCGAGAAGAATTTTCAGCTTATCTTCGGCCAGTTTACGATCAGTTATGTCTGTCATTGATACCCGGCACTGAATTATGTCATCGCCGGCGGTGGCGTCGAATGCGCTGTCCAGGCGGGCGTAGAAATTTTTCCCGTTTTTCTTTTTAAACAGGATTTCACAGTTCTGTAGCGTTTTTGTTTCAAAAATTTTATTCAGAAAAGAAAAAAAGACATCAATCGAGCCATGATTGGAAATAAAGGTTGATAGCGGCTTGTTGACTAACAAGCTCCTTGCAATACCCAGCTGGGCGGATGCGGTGAGATTGGCCCTGTGCACTACCCCTTTGCTGTCAAGGGTGAAATATCCCACAGGAGCGAAATCATACAGATCGACATATTCTGATCGGGAACGCTCAAGCTCTTCCTGGGTTCTCCGTATTTCGTCATTCTGCATTTCAAGCTCGATCTGATGGACCCCGAGTTCATGGACGAGCTTCTTTATATCGTCTGCAGTCATCCCGGTAAAGTTTTCTACATCCTGGTTGGTCTTCTCCTCGGCTTTTTTCCGGAGGTTCTTACTTTTCTGGATACCATGCTTCATGCTATTGCTCCACCTCTGTCATTCTGCCGCCTTATCGATAGCAAGAAGGATTAAATCCGGCCTATTACCTTCTTGATCGATTTTGCGGGCATTGATGAGTAATTTTTTTATCCCCAGAGAGCCGAATTCACCTATCACCGGGTACTGGATGATTTTTTTATCATTCGGTATTATTTCCTCGAGAAGCTTCCTGAGTTCCGGTACGTCCCATGCCCTGTCGCCGATATCATACAGTTGCTTGCCGATGATATCATCGGGAATAACGTTGAACATCGCATAGAGAGCCCGGTTGGCTTTTATCACCGTGAGACTTGAATCAAGGATCAGGAGCGGCTGGGTTATTGTCTCAATGATGCTTTCCGCCAGGATGCGTGTGTTTTCCGATTCAAATTCATACGTTTTCATTTTCGTAATATCCACGAAGGTGAGCACAACACCGCTGATGATGTTATCGAGGGTACGGTACGGCAGTATTGACATTTTATACCAGTTGCCGGTACGGTCCCGGATTTCCGCATCTTTTCTGACGAGGGTATCCAGCACCGTCTTCGAGTCCAGGTCGATGGAATGGTGCGGTAAATTGCATGTGATGTCGCTGATGGGCCTCCCGATATCAGACGGGATCAGGTTGAATATTCTTGTCATCTCGGGGTTGAAGCGTTTGATATGAAGCCTGTTATCAAGAAACATTACCCCTATCTCTGTGCTGGCCAGAAGGTTGTTGATGTCGTTATTCGCCACCGACAGCTCGTCGACCTTATTCTGCAGCTCGGAGTTGACCGTAATGAGCTCCTCATTTGTCGACTGGAGCTCCTCTTTTGATGTCTCCAGCTCTTCGATGGTGCTCTGCAGCTCCTCGTTCAGCGACTGGAGCTCCTCGTTGGCCGACTTGAACTCCTCCTGAGAAACCTCGAATTCCTCGATGGTTCCCTGGAGCTGTTCCTTGGTCGCTTTCAGTCGATGCTCCAGGAGATCGACTCGTGCGGCGGCGCCCGGGCGGGACCCTTTTTTCTTCCGGGCGCTCTTCTTTTCCGGAAGGGACGCGTTCTCAAATACCACCAGAAACAGGTTCTGATGCTGGTCGCTTTCGACGAGTGGCGATATGGTGATGGTGATCTGACTGATGTCTGCGCCGCCCGTATTGATATGAACCTTGTCAACGCGAGTCGCCTTTTTCTGGCTTACCGCGCGGCGCAGGGCCGGGACCAGCCGGTACCGCAGTTCATCGCGCGCCATATGCAGTATATTGAAGCTCGGTTCCCCGTTCGGCGGCGCTAGATACGGGCCGGTATTTCCTATGAAGTAGAGTATCTCATACATTTCATTAATGATGACCGAGGGTGGGGCGTAGCATTCAACGACCAGCTTTTCAACGAGATTGCGGATCTCAGAACCATGCCAGTCTTTCGTGCCCTCTGGCAGGGGCGCTTGATCGATCCCACCGGCAGCATCGAAGCCCTTCATTAGCGCGGTGTTTTCTGCCACGCCCTTTTTTTGCTTGAAAATCTTCCATTTCGTGCTTATCGGAGAAAAAAGATCAATAAACCCGCCGATGCTTTCGGAGGAGCCGAGCATCAGTATGCCGTTTTCCTTGAGGGTGAAATGGAACAGCGGGATAATCTTATTCTGTATCGTAGAGTCCAGATAAATGAGGAGATTGCGGCATGAAAGTAAATCAAGCTTTGAGAAGGGCGGATCTTTTGTGATGTTATGGGCGGTAAAAACCACCATGTCGCGGATCTCTTTCTTCAGTATATATGATCCATCGTGTTTGATGAAAAAACGTTTCAACCGCTCCGGTGATACGTCGGCCGCGATGCTTTCCGGATACGTGGCTTTCCGGGCGAATTCTATGGCGTCTGGATCAATGTCACTCGCGAATATCTGTACGGCACAATTTTTCTGGAGCGCCTCCATGGTCTCGCTGATAATGATGGCCAGTGAAAACGCCTCTTCCCCGGTCGCGCAGCCCGCGACCCAGACACGGATCGGCGAGGTCGGCGGCAATTGATTTATAAGATCGGGAAGGGCCTTTTCGCTGAGAAAATCGAAGGCCTCCGGTTCCCGAAAAAACCCGGTGACCCCGATGAGAAATTCCTTGAACAGGACCTCAACCTCGGAATTTTCCTTCTGAATGAATCGCACATAGTCTTCAACCCGATTAATGTGATGGAGAGCCATCTGTTTTTCGATTCTGCGGCGAATTGTATTCTGCTTGTAGTTGGAAAAATCGTGCCCGGTCCGTTTCAATATCAGATACAGTATTTTCTGGATATGGGTCCTGAATTCCTTTTCGTTAACCGGTGTTTTCTCAGTATGATAATAAGGATGGGCGATGTACCTAACGATTTCATCCGGCATTTTCTCGGCTTTCAAGACCATATCAATACAGCCGGTATCAATGGCGCTGGCCGGCATCCCGCTATATTTTGACTGATTTTTATCCTGGGCGATTGTCATACCGCCACGCGCTTTGATCGACTTAATTCCCTGGGATCCGTCCATACCCGTCCCTGACAGAATAATACCGATAGAGCGTTCACGCTGGTCTTCGGCGATAGAATTAAAAAAATTATCGATCGGTAAATTCATCCGTCCCGGGGCATCCTGTTCCATGAGCTGGAAGGTATGGTTGAACACGCATACCTGCTTGTTTGGAGGATTGACGTAAACGTGGTTCTGTTCGATCGCCATGCTGTCGTCAATTTTCGTGACTCTCATGGCGGTGTGCTTCCGGAGTATGGCGTCCATGTTTGTCTTATGGTCAGGTGACAGGTGCTGGATGATTATAAACGCCGCGCCGGTATCCGGCGGCATTTTCGAGAAAAACAATTCCAGCGCTTCAAGGCCTCCCGCGGAAGCGCCGATACCGATTATGGGAAAGCCGGTGTCGGCATCGTGCTGCTTTGGAGGCTTTTTTTTTCTGGATTCACGCATATTTTAATCGCGTCCAGGGTAAACATTTAAGGTAATATACCTTACTGTTCGAATTGTTGAGATGTCACCCGCCCGTCATTGGCCGATCATTTTTATTATTAATGAGGATAACAATGGTGGGCTGTTTAAAATGTATTTTACGCAGCGACTTTTGTCAAATATTTATTTTAACTTGAGCCCGACTCAAGTAAGATAGGGCGGACTGAACGTGTTATAAGATAATTGGCTGGCTTGTGATACCCAAAACGAGGCGTGCTGCCGGGCTTGTAGTCACCAACAAATCCGCCTCCTTTAAAGGCCTTATATCCTTAATTCTTAACGACATGCGCGAATGAGTTGGCGATGCTTTCGTCTGGTGAAAACTCGCGAGGAATGATGTATCGTGGTCAAAGATCTGAGGAAAAACTATGTGCTGCGTTATGTGAGATACTTAATAAAATTGTACTTGTCTCTGTGCTTTCATGGTATTAGAATGACCTGTTTTTTTTTGAGAAAAGCAGCTGCGATCGTCGTGGTTGTTGCAGCATACTGGATCGAGGTACCGTCACTCGTGTTCCCCGAGTAGATTCGATTCACAATCTGGTTTTATGAAAAAACCATATAAGAGAGATAATTCATTAACGATTTTCGGGACATTGGTGATGAACCGACCGCTTCAGCCGTTGAGGAACAGTACACGATACAATAGTCAGTTCATCTATCAAAATTCGCTGTGGAAGCCATTTTTCTGCGAAATACCCAATTATGGAAATGGATAGCAGCAATTCATGTTCGTATTCGTATAATAGGATTGCTCTTAGTATGAGATGATGAGTTATATGGAGGAGATTTTATTGTCATGTACACGGCTTTTTTTGATCTGGACCATACAATCTTGAGCACTTCGAGCGGTAAGATTATGCTCAAGGGCTCGTATGAGCATGGAATTATCGGAAAGAAAGAGATATTCAAAGCCATTATCATCAATATCCTGTACCGGACCGGCATATTAAGCTCTCAATCAGCTGTCGAACGGTGGCTTCAATGGTATGTTGGTATGAGTATTGAGATGGTAGCCCCAATCGCCATGGAATGGGTCGAGGAACTGAATAAATTCATCCGCGAGGATGCTCGCAGGGAATTGAAGCTCCATCGGGATAATGGGGCCCGGACAGTAATTCTATCTGCATCGACGACGTATATCTGCGAGCAGATTAAAAATACTCTCGATATGGATGATATCCTTTGTACCGAAATCGAAGTCATTGATGGCAGTCTTACTGGTAAATTGAAGGGCAGATATTGCTATGGAGAAGAAAAGCTTATCCGAGCCCGTCAGTACTGCCAGGAAAAGGGCATGAGGATGGAAGATGCATATTATTATGCTGATTCAATTGCCGACCTGCCGGTTTTGGAGTCGGTCGGCAACCCAGTCTGTGTTACTCCAGACAAGAAGCTGGAACGAATAGCGCGGAAGAGAGGTTGGGAGATTTATCATTGGAGATGATATAATGTAATAGCTCTGCTTAGGATAGAAAGATGCCTCGTCTCATTTCATATCAGTGAAGAAGTTGGGAATTTTCTGGTATTGTGTGAATAATTTCGTAAAAAGGCAATTAATTAGCTTTATGGGCATATTTAAAACTGCTTTTTTCATTTTAATAAAAATTAAAAAAAGCGGTTTTTACATTGAAAGTGCCCAAAAGGAAACATCCATAAAAAGTTTTTAGAAGTTTCCTTATAATATATTTCCATCTGTCCGACTATTAATATGGATTCTTGCGGTAAGGGAAGTCATGTTACACAAAAACACTATCATTCATATCATGGACGCCTGTGACAAGATTCTATTCAATCGGGAAGATGCGGATGCCATTCATTTTATCCTAGAGGATGCATCAGAAGAGAAGGTAAACCGGTGTTATTATGCATATCTTAAAGAGATCGTTCGCCAGTGCCGACCATGATCCATACTGTAAAAACATTTGCGACTGATTAAGCTAAGACCAGAAAGCCTAATCCGGCTGACTGTAAAGATGGTTTATTAAATAGATTCAATTAATGGATGATATCGTTTGATAAGGTCAGGTATCCCCCAGAAAAAAGTCCAAGAGATGATTCCATCGGTTATACTTTGTAATATCATATAATTTCTATACAGATAGTTATCGGTTCTATTATAATATTCTATATTTTTGAGTTTTTTTAATAGGCTATCTAAATACATCCTCACAGCTAGAGCAATAATAAATGAAAGCGACATCTTGTAAATCTTTCGCAGATCTAAATAACATTCATATTCATCCTCTCTTAATGTTAAATGAAATCTGTACCAATTTAACGGCGCATCCCTTCCTTGGTATTGTATTCGTGACCAGGATTTCCCGAATGATTTGTAGTCCCCAATTATCTGCGATAATAAAAGCCTTATGATGTATGATTTTGATTTATTTAAAATATCAGATGCATTATCAAGTCTATTCATGATATTTTTATGTATGTTTATCGTGGTCTCTATGCCCATGATATCCTCCCGGCTATAATGTATTATATTAATTACAATTGTATAAGTAATAACGAATTTGATGGAGATATATTAAA
>MIBH01000013.1:28914-36480 GCA_001829455.1 Spirochaetes bacterium RBG_13_51_14 | reverse complement strand
ATGATTTGAGATAATAATTGAATAATTAATATAAAAATGCTATTTTTTTATCATATCAAAAACAAACATTGCAAGGAAATGATGATATGAGACAAAAATCAACCACAGACAGAATTACCACACCAGAGCAGATAATTGAAATGGGGTCGGGATATCAGAAAAGCAGAATACTTCTCACTGCTTTTGAGCTCGAAATCTTCACCGCCATCGGTAACCGCGCCATCTCCAAAGATGAAGTGGCCAGAGCTATAGGTGCGAATCCTAAATCCACGGAACAGCTTCTCAACGTATTGTGCGCCATCGGGTTTCTCCATAAGAAAAATGGACTGTTTTCCAATGATGATATTTCACTCCGCTATCTGGTAAAGGGGTCAGAGGAGTACCTCTCGCGTATTGGTCACATGCTCAACCTGTACCGTACATGGGGAACGTTGACAGAGGCGGTAAGGAAGGGCACGTCAGTGACCGCTCGGGAGTATGATGCAGTGTCACTTGTCAATTTTATCGAGGCGATGCACCAGCGGGCCAGGAAAACCGCTGATAAACTCGTTTCACATATAGATCTGAACGGTGTTAATCGGGTTCTCGATGTTGGCGGCGGATCCGGTGTTTATTCCATGGCATTTGCCAAAGCCAAAAAAAACCTTAATGCGGTAGTGTTCGATTTACCGATGGTTACCAAGATTACTGAGAAGTACATCGCAGAAAGCGGCCTGGCAGGCAGGATAACAACAATGGACGGTGATTATAATAAGGACAATTTTGGCAACGGATACGATCTGGTCTTCTTGTCGGCCATCGTGCATATTAACTCACCGGAGCAAAATCAAACGCTCATTGAAAAAGCATATGCTTCATTGATCCCCGGAAGTCGTATTGTTATCCAGGACCACATCATGAAGGATGACCGTACCGCTCCGCTTCGAGGTGCTATCTTTGCTCTTAACATGCTGGTTAACACGGAAGGCGGTGACACCTATACTGAGCATGAGATGCGCGGATGGCTTGGAAATGCCGGGTGTGATGATATTAGGCGAATCGTAACTGGCATGGAGAATGATCTTATGGTGGGCAGGAGACCAGCGTAAATTCAGGATATGGACATACCGGTTGTCACATACGTCATCATAGCTCTCATTGTTGTTCTTTCGATAATTGGTTTTGGGAATAAGAGGGTATTCGCCAAAAATCTATTCTCTGTGGGTGCGATATTACAGAATAAAGAAATATATAGACTTTTCACCTCGCAATTCTTTCATGCCAACTGGGCGCATCTTTTTTTTAATATGATCAGTTTTTATTCTTTTGGAACAACCTTGGAAGTGCGCTTCGGTCCGGGATTGATGACGGCAATATTCCTCAGCAGCGCCCTGTGCGGAGATCTTCTGGCGCTGGTCATCAAAAGAAAAAACCCGGACTATACCGCGGTTGGTGCGTCTGGAGCTATATGTGGTATCATCTTTTCATCTATATTTCTTATGCCTGGCGGGAGTATTTTCATATTACCTTTTCCGGTGCCACTCCCTTCATGGTTTTATGCAATTTTGTTTATGGCAATTTCACTGTATGGGATCGGCAGGGGCAGGTCGATAATTGGCCATGAGGCGCATATCGGCGGCGCCTTATCTGGAATAGCGTGGGCAGTCATATACAGACCGTTAATCATATATCAAAGTTATATTCTCCTGATCGCGTTAACCGTGCCTGTTACTATCATGCTGATATATTATATTAAAAGACCCTGACTGCAGGTGATATATCATCGAACACGCAGCACACTGATCAGCGTTGCTTATTTTATCCCTCCACTTCGGCTAGCGCCTGGTTCTGATAGGCATGATAGAGCCGGTGACAGAAATCATCCCACTGGCCGCACGCCGCGATCGTTCGGTCTTCAATCTGCGCTAGATTAGGATATGATATCAGCTCATACATTTCTCTGCCCAGTTCCGCGATGATACCGGTATCGGCACCCTTCAGAATACTTGCCACAAAAGCGGTGGGTTTGTACCACGAGGAAACCCGCTGGCAGTCCCGGTGTATCTGCATCAGGAGCACATTGCGCGGTCCCTCCCAGAGTTCGTTCACGGCGGAATCGCGGTACAGGCGGGGAAGGGACGAGAAGTCCTCCATCACCCCGTGTCCGCCAAAGACGGACATGGCGTTGCGGACCACGTCCGTGCAGTCCCATGAAGTCGTTATCTTTTGGAGCATGATGAGATCCCTGATATTGAAGCGCTTCTCCCGTATGCCGGCCGGCTCGTCAGTCCCGAGACCGCCTTTGAGGTCTCCGCCCATGTCCAGGAACGAGCGGTAGAGCTTGAAGGCGCCGGCGGTGGTCCGTCTGGCGGTATGATCCATTTCCCGAAGCTGGCCCGCCACCATGGGGAATTGTGTTAGCTTGAAGTCAAAGGCCTCCCTGAAAGAGGCATACTGCTTGGCTTCGCGCACGGCCCTGGTCATGATGGCCGCCGATGACAGACCCACGGTGAGGCGTGAATAGGTCAGGACGATGCCCACCACGTTTGCCACGCCGCGTTCGAGAGGCCCCAGCGGATAGGCCACAGCGCCGTTTAAAGTGATCTCCGCCGTGGTGAGTTCGCTGGTGCCCAGCTTCCACTTTATCCGGTCGATGGTACAGCCATTGCGGATCTCTTTTTCCTTATTGCCCGGCAACCACGAGGGTAACACGAAGAGGGCAACCGTATCGGAACCGGCTGGCTTGGCGGTGATACATGCGTAATCCGCGTGCGTGGCCGAGCAGAAAAACTTAGTACCGTAGAGCTTCCATGTGTCGCCTTCTCGCGCCGCTTCCAGTACGTTTGAGGGCACGTCGGACCCGCCCTGGATTTCAGACAAGTACTGCGCGCCGATGGCATAGTCGCCGTCGATACCCTCCTTGCAATGCGTCAGTATCCGCTTCGTTTCTGGCGTGTCGGCGAATTTCTCGAGGATTGCCACGAGTCCTTCGGTACAGGTGAGGGGACAGGAGATGCAGGCCTCGCCGTTCTGGTATATGAGGAACATCTTCATGAGTTTTGTCCAGGGAGTCGTGTTGCTGGAGAATAACCCCTCGGAGAAGATTTCTTTCTCCATGTTCTCGATCTCGTGAGGCCGCACGATGCGGTCAATCCGGTTATGGTGTCCGTCATAGTGCATCATGTACGGCCGCTTCTCCGGTACGGCGATTGCATCAGCCATGTCGTGCCAGCGGAATGATGCCTTACGGGAAAGCGTGCGAGCCTCCTTGTCGATTAATTCCCATTCTTTCCCGATAAAATGTTTCAGTATTTTCTGAAAGAAGGGATCGTCACGGTAGTAATCGACGTTTTTCCGCCATTCAAGAAATTCCTGAAAGCTATAGGGATTATTCCTGGTGGGTAATGACATACTGGACCTCCTCTGTGGTGAGCGGATAAATCATGCACGACAGAGTGGAGTATGTCAAGCATATATGGAAGGCGCTGCCTCTTGATTGTGCATTAACTAAACGGGTGGTCGTGAGACCGCCCTTTCATTATCGTGCTACTTCATTTATGAGCCTGCCCAGCTCGGTATCGTGTGTCTGGACAGCTTTCTGGTTAGCCTCATAGCTCCGCTGGACCTCGATCATATCGACCATCTCGCGGATCATGTTAACGTTTGATTTTTCCAGAAATCCCTGGATAACTTTCAAGTTCTCAGGAGGCAGCGGCGGCCCGGAAAATTCGGTTTCCCTCCAGAGGGAATCACCCTCTTTCTTCAGCTCCCTGATTTTCTCGAAATCGGCGAGCTTAAGCCGGTCCAGCACCACCGGCTGGCTCCAGTCGTTGTTGGCCATGCTCACCATATCGGTCGGGTCAAAAGCGGCGTTGATCATTATCTCGCCGCGCTCGTTGACGATGAAGTTGTTCTGCTGCACCCGGATGAGACCGTTCTCGCCAACCACGGGGTAACCGGTATGAGTCATGAGGATATTGTCCTGGTTGATGGTGAAAGCGCCATTTCGAGTGTAGCGTTCGCCGCGCTCTGTCTGCACGGTCAGAAAGCCGCGCCCTTCCAGTGCCAGGTCGAAATTATTTTCGGTTCGCTGGAGCGAGCCCTGATCAAAATCGGTGTACACCTCATTAACCTCAACGCCGGTGCCAAGCTTGCCAACGTAGGGCATGGTGTCATAGGATCCGGCCGGGGTAACGCCCAGGCCGTTGTCGCTCACCCGGCGTATCAGCATGTCCGGGAAGGCCTTGAACACGGCAAGGTCCTTTTTAAAGCCGGTTTTGTCAACATTGGCCAGGTTGTTGGCCACCACATCCATCCGCGCCTGCTGCGCGATCATGCCGCTGGCGCCGGTGTATATTCCTCGAAGCATTTGAACCCCCTGTACTATGTCTCTTATAGTATCGGCGCTGGGGTGTGTATGATTAAGATTTATTTCAGACTAATACGCCATGCAAGCTTTCACGGGAGTAATTTTACAATTATACATGCCGCTTTCCGACCAACTTGTATCTGGCAGCATCGTGTTTCCTGAAATTCCTATATCGTTTACGGGCTATAACCAGCGCAGTTACTGGCGGCTAGTTTTGCGATAGATTTGGTCACAGCGACGGAATTCGTCGGTTTTTTACAGCCTGTTCTGTGAGATTTGTAATAGTTTTTTTCTATATCAATATTTTCACATGAAATGTATTATGTAAGACACTTTTTTTGTTGATAATGATTATTTTTTTGAAATCAGCAGAAATATTTTGTTCTTGGCTATATTATAACTTGTCTAACCTCGTTGGAAAATATTATTGAATCGAGGCTGCCATGATTCAATTGAAAAAGATTATTACAGCCCGCCGCCCTTGATCCGCTTTATGTCCGCGCCCAAAGCTGCAAGCTTCCGGTCGAGCTGTTCGTAGCCACGGTCGCAGTGGTATATGCGCCTGATTTCGGTTTCTCCGTCGGCGATGAGAGCGGCGATTACCAGTGCCGCGCCCGCCCTGAGGTCCGACATCATGATGGGAGCTGAGGAAAGCTTGTTCCCGCCCTTGACGATCACGACGTTTCCTTCAATGATGATGTCTGCGCCCATGCGCCGTAGTTCCGCGACGTGGGTGAACCTGCTTTCGAATATGGTCTCAATGATGACATTGATCCCCGGCACCATGGTGGCCAGAGCCATGATGGGGGCCTGCAGGTCGGTGGGGAATCCCGGATAGGGCAAAGTGCGCACCATAGCGCCTTTAAAATTCCGTGAGGGCCGCACCGATACCCAGTCTTTGCCTGATTCGATCATGAAGCCCATATCCGTCAGGGCCGCCATGCACGCTGCTATATGATCGGGGTTGGCACCTGTTATCGTCACCGCGCCCTTGGTGGCGGCGCCGGCTATGAGATACGTGCCGGCTTCAATCCGGTCCGGAATCACCGTGTAGGTCACCGCCTGTAGTTTTTTTACGCCCTCGATCTCGATTCGTTCGGTCCCCAGGCCTGATATCTTCGCTCCCATTGCAGTTAAAAAGCCGCCCAGGTCCACCACGTCCGGCTCCATGGCGCAGTTTTCAAGAATGGTTTTGCCCTTCGCCAGCACCGCGGCCATCATTAGATTTGCCGTGGCGCCCACCGAGACGGTCCGCATCTTGAATTCGGCGCCTTGCAGATTTCCGATTGAGGCTTTGATGTACCCATGCTCCAGATTGATGGTCGCGCCAAGAGCTTCAAAACCGGACAGGTGAATATCAACCGGACGCTCGCCAATCGCGCATCCACCCGGCAGGGACACGTCCGCCTCGCCGATCCGGGCGAGGAGCGGCCCCATGACGTAAATCGACGCGCGCATGGTCTTCACCAGCTCGTAGGGGACCTCGGCGTTTTTTATTGAATCTACTCTGAGTCGGAGGGTGCGCTTTTCGGTATCGAAATCATATTCGGCTCCCAGACATTGAACTACCTTGAGGATCGTATGGATATCCTTCAAATCTGGAACGTTCTTTATTACTGTTTCACCGTCTGCCAGCAGACTCGCCACGATAATGGGTAGCGCTGCGTTTTTCGCGCCCGATATTTTTACTTCTCCGGAGAGGCTTGTACCGCCTTTAATTCTGTACATGTCCATAGTTGGCGTTTCTCCCGCACTGTTATCTTCTGCAGCCCTCCTGATCCCCTGAGGAGGGATTTAATGACTGTAGAATGCCAGCTGTGAAGGGCTGCTTATCGTCCGGGGGTCAGAGCAAATTATATTTATAATCGTTGTTGCTGTGACAAGAGTTTTTTTTGTTTGTCAATACAATTATTTAAATATCCTCTCCCTTACCTGGACAGGCATTGCTTCTCTCAATATAGGCTTAATACCCCTCCTGTCTTCCTGGCGGGGGGATTGTTCGGCGCTGATATTATTAAGTCTGTTGGAACAAGGGCTCTGGGCTGTTATGAATATTTAGAGTGGGGCTGACTAACTGCTGAACGCATCAGGCGTTAGAATCACCCTCCCCTGTCCCCTCCCATCGAGGGAGGGGGATGTTGTATCCTAACTGACTTTTTAGACAACCCCACTCTATGCGGTACAGGATGTACCGCCATTTTCTTCAGCATTCTTATGTAAAAGACAGGGTAATGCACGTTTAATACGGAACGTAGATTATCTGGCCCGGCTGTATGGATTTTGGATTTTTTATGCCGTTGAAGGTAATTATGCGTTTAGTTTTTTTTTATAGAGCCGGGCGATTCCGGAGACGGTTTCACCTTTTTTAACGAAGTGTTCGATTACCCCGGTTAGCTTATTTTTATACAGTTCCGAGGTATTTTCTCTGATCTTCTTTTTGGCATCCGAGGTGAGCCGCAGCTGGTACGTTTTCATGGCAAGCGGGGTTATGGTTGAATTCAGCTCCGGGTTCAGGTCTCTGATCTCCCGCACCGGGACCCCGGAAAGCCGCGCGATGTCACGCAGGTCGACCGGATATTGGAGGGTGAAAGTTTCGGTTTCCTGTTTTTCCGGGACTGCGATTTCGTCGCTGATACCGAAAAGTCGTTGATTTTTATAGATAAGCATGAGTGCGATGAATTTCGGCACATACTCGCTCGTTTCGTCTTTGAGCAAACGGTCTTGCCGGAGCTTCCAGAAATCCTTTGCGCCGCTTTTATTCATGATTCGCATCACATACCCTGCACCACCGTTGTAGGCCGCAAGGGCAAGGTCCCACCGGGGGAAGATCTGGCGCATGTGCCGGAGATGGCAGAGCGCGGCTTCAGTGGATTTCTCTATGTCACGGCGCTCGTCGATCCACCGGTTTCGCTTAAGTCCCAGGCTCCGTGCGGTGCTGTCTACGAATTGCCACAGGCCAACTGCATTGCTGGCCGATACGGCGCGTGGATTGAAACAACTTTCTAGGAGCGGCAGGAGGCTCAGCTCCTCGGGTATGTCCTGGTTCTTTTTAAAGACTTCTTTTATGATATTTTCATACTGGTAGGATTGCTGGATGGCGCGTATCACATATTCACGCTTGCTGGTGAGGTAATAGTAGATATGCCTCCGTACCGCTTTGTTTATGCAGATGGAAAGATCACGCGAAGCTTCGAAAATGTCTTTACCATTCAATTGCG
>MIBH01000013.1:4058-28896 GCA_001829455.1 Spirochaetes bacterium RBG_13_51_14 | reverse complement strand
GGCTGGGTTCAAAAGCCTCGACCCTGTCCAGTCCCTCCGCGCTGAATTGCGTATCCGTAAATAGATTGAACAATCCCCATGAAAGAAGTTGTGTATCAGAGCCGATCAGGGCAGTGATCACGATTATAATGGTAATGATGATTTTGGCCACGTTCATTTTATGTCGTATATTTTTCACGGAATTTTTGTCAAAAGACAGCACGGGCGAAAGAAAGGCAAGTGAAATTTTATAATTAATAGTGGCTGAACCGTCTCCAGCGATGACCGCACCCCAAAACCGCTAAAATTTTAATTATTGAAAAAAATCCTTTCTATTTTATCGTTGTCAATATCATCAAATACGAGGCACAGAAAATGAATGTCACGGTCAATCTTCATATCAGAAATCATTGCATTGAGACCGAGGCTCGTAGGGAATTCAACCGCCTTATGGACACGTACTTCAATACCGATGATGTCGAAGGCGAGCTCGATCAAAAGATAGAGCTGCTCAGAGATTTTCTGGAGAATAGCGATTTTCCGAAACTTAGATCATCGGACCAGCGGTTTTCAGGCGGTCAGGAATCCAATGTCGTTATCAAAAGAAATAAAAGAGGGAGAATTGTACTCGAAGTGCTCTGAGATGCGCGTCCCGCAGCGGCAACAATGGATTTTAGCGGTTACACTTCTGTCTTAATCGCTGATTCCAGTCATCAACAATATATGCTCTTCGTGAAATGAAAAAAGTAGTTGTAATTTTTTATCATATGCATGTATATTTCAGATAAGATCAAGCGGCGAGGATATGGAAATGGAACAGGTGACCATCTGGTATCTAAAGGATAATGACAGTGGGATGAAGCTTGTCAATGCTATAACCGGGCTCGGCTTGTCGGTGAATTTGATTTCGGGTTTTAAATTGAAATATGCGAATATTATCGAAGACGAAATAAATATGTTTATTTTCGACTTCATTGATACCGACCCCAGGTTGCTGATCAGGGAAATTAGCAAAGACCAGCGCCTGCAGAGCTTCCTCAAATTCTTGATGATCAAAAAAAGCCAGCTGAAAGCGATAACCAAACTCAATTATAACCTGATGCACCTTGAGTTTCTGAATAGACCGGTAGACAGACGGGAACTGTTGCTCCTTTTGGAAAAATCAATTATTGTCGAGCGCTACCGTGAGATCATGAAATTAATATCAAAAGAAGCGGAATCACGCATTGAGGCATATGAGGGGCTTATGGATATAAACAGAAAAAGTGTTTTCGAATCAGATAAAGAGAAGCAGGCCTTTGAAAAGATTCTGGCCTTTGAAAGAAATCTGATAAAAGAACAATCAAACCTCAGTACCGCCATTCGTGATTTTACTCTACTCCGGCAGATGGATCTGTTTGATATGCGCGACCGCATCAAGGCCGAGGAGATGCTGGCTGAGCTCCGACGGAAGGAGCTGATGGACGCAAAGGAAGTGATTCAGGCACAGGAGTCGCTGATCAATTATTCTGCTAAAGAACTGGATGACGCGAAAAAAATAAATAATGCACGCGAGAGGGTGGAAGAATTGAGCAGGACAGAGCTTATGGAGCTGCATAAGGAAATCACACGCCAAAAGAATCTGAACAAGCAGCTTTCTGAAGAGGTTGATCGTCTCCTTTCGGAGCTGAAGAACCCTAAGAAAAAGGGTCATTAACGAAGAATCCATGGCAATATTATCCGCCAGTACTGAAGTCGATAACAAGTCATAGAAGAATCTTTCGGAGTCATGTCTGTATGACAATGGAATGGGAAGTTATTTTAGCTGATGCGGTGCAGAACGGTAAGATACGCGAGCTCCATTTGGGCAAGATCCCCGTTCTCAGAACAACAACAAATTGGAAAAAAGTGGAACTCTTGGGATGGGTCGATCATCAGTTGAAGTACACCCATTACCGGGGCGCCCTGGTAAAACTGAACGAAAAGCTTTTCTTCGTCCGTGAGAGTACGATAAAGGCCCTCCAGAAATACGTTAACTGGAAAGCGAAGAATATGATTGAAGTGATAAAGGATTAATCTTCCTCCTCCAATTCGTTAAAAAGCGAAATAACAGCGTCTTTTTTCCTGGCGAACTTGATGATCTCGTCAATGTAATCTTTCCTCACCAGCGCATGAGTCTGCGAAATCCGTTCGACGATGCCTTCTTTTGCGATGCCCACCAGGAGTTCTTCAATAAATTCGGGATGGCTTGTCGTGAGGATTATGCTCTGAGATATTTTTATATTAATTGTCTGGTTGGACCATTCTCGCAGCAGAAAGTCAAGATTCTGCGGCAGTTCGTTCCGCGAGTATGATTCCAGCGCTTTGAGGAACTTGTTCAAGGCCATTCCGCGTTTCTGTGCCCGCACGATTGCCGATCTGCTGATGACCGCGTTGATGATGATATCATGTTTCGTGATATCGGTGTGGGAGAGGATGTGGTAGAGGATGTCGGACGCCAACTCGTGAGCCGGAATGATAAGGGAAAAATCAGGATTAATGTATATGTTTTTCCTCGGTGCACCATCTTCTTCTGCCGCAAGTGTTTTAAGCATATTATTGGCCAGATCCCTGCCTATATCTGAGAGCGCAACCATTCCATTTTCGATATCCATAATTCCTGCGATAAATAGAAAATTCATGGCAGTGTTGAAGCGCTCAATTTCTTCTTCTATGTCCATGAGACTGTTTGCGAAGGATCGCTCATTCGCCTCGCTTAATGATCTGGTCAATAAGGTTATCTGAAGATATCCGTATGAGGTTGATTTGAGCTTGTGCAACAGTTTAATGATCGATTTACAGAATTCATAGACCGGCATATCGAATGGGGGCTTGAAGTAATCATCATAGGTGGATGGACCGACGCATTTAAGTATTCGTTTAACCAGCATCAGGGGTTGCTCGAGTTCGTTCCGTATCTCGAAAAGTGATATGCCCGCGATATCCTTATTTAATTTCAGGCATCCGAGTCGATTGAGGATGAACATGGATAGCTGAGCCAACTCCTCGTGAGGGATATCGGTACCATTGAGGTCTTTCAATGGAAGCATGGCTTCAGAAATTCTCCGGATGTCAATTTTTCTGAATTCCTGCTGTTTGGTAAGAAAGAGTCCGAAGGTGGAAATGACATCAAAGGCATGCAGGAGATTTGTTAACAGAAAATAACGGTTTCTGATCCTTAGCTTTTTTCGCGGGTCATCCTGCTCGTTTTCAGTAGCGATCGAGGGGCTAATCGTGTCTTGGAGAATAAGGTAGGAATTGAATTCAGGCCAGTAACAGTGGTAAATATGCACTACGTTCTGCGAAATAAGACCTGACAGTATTTTGTCGATTGATTTCGACGGCAGCCGGTTTCTCGCTGAATCCAGGGACACGATACAACCCGATTCAGCCATATATTTCAGAAATCCCTTGGTTTCACGGTCCTTGATGGTTTTCTCCGGAACCCGGTTCTGCTTTTGTGTTTCCAGATGAAGAAAATTTTTATGAAGTCTGTCGGTTATTGCCTTCGGTTCAACAATGCGCAGGTGATCGGCAATTTCCGAAATCCCGTAAGCCTTATCCATTTTACTGTTCAGCATTTGGCGGTTTTTGATTATGTATATAAGGAGGTTGCGGGAGAGAATCTCTGCTATTTTTTCAATGACATGGATCTCGAGTTTCAACTCCTTATGTATTTCAGCGAAGGTAACCCCTTCCAGGGACGCGTATACGGTTTTAAGAACCTTGTGACAGTTCGTGTCAAGACTCTTGAGCAAGGCATGGAGACCCGTTACCGTTGTCAGAGCGCCAATAAGGTCTCTCTTCGATCTTTTCTTTAACTGAAGTCTGGCAACGATTTCTTTAATTTCTTCAGGAGATAATTTCTTTATGGATTCGTTTATTTCTTTCATATGGATAAAAAATTGTAGACGCCGGGATATGTCTATTCTATATAGACGCTATTAATTTATCAATACATTTATTTGCATCAGGCTATTCAGCAACATTTCTGCAATTTAATGAATCAGCACGAAGAGCACAGGTCGCAATGCCGAATAACCTTATTCGATTACCCTTATTATGCCAAGGAGTATTCCCATGATTCAATTTTTCAGGTTTGTGGGCTCATCTATTGAGGATTCGCATTTTAATATAATTACCGGGAAAAACAATTCCTTGTTTTTTTTGAAACATTCCCTGTATCTTATTCTGTTTGTCTATTCGACCCTGTTCCTTGTAGTGGCCATTCCTTTTGTAAAAACACCTTTTATCCCCATTTACTTCATCGGCGGATTCGCAACCAGTGTGTTTATTCTGAGATTCGTCAATCATATTGTCAAGTATGTCCGGTACAAAAACGGATCGATATCAGTAAACAAAGATGGACTGGTATTAAAAGAAAAGGACAGGGTTATAACAATACCGGCACCTGATATAAACTATATAGAGCGGAATTTTCTTGGGAATCTCCTCATACGGCAAAAACTTGGTAAATCATCATTCCCGCTTATGCTCCTCGGGGAGGAAGATCGAGAAAAGCTTATTTCTCTTTTTCAGGATATGGCCCCACGGCGGACCGTTATCTATAAAAAGATATGGGATTTCGTAGATGCGATCGTTGTGGCGCTGGTGCTGGCGGTTCATATTATCCAATATATTATCCAGGCATACTATATCCCCACCGGATCAATGGAGGATACATTGAAAGTCGGCGATCATCTCTTTGTTGAGAAGATCACCTACGGGCCGGTAATTCCGCAGATGATCTTCATGAAAAGGCCTGTGCACGTTTCTTGCATGGGTTTGCGGAAAATAAGGAGGGGCGATATCGTCATCTTCAGACCTCCCCATGACGAAGACAAGGATTATATCAAACGCTGTATTGCGGTTCCGGGAGACCGTTTTGAGATCACTAACGGCAAAGTCTATATCAACGAAAGGTCGATTGATGAACCATACGTTAAGGGGATAACAAGACCATTCAACTTCGGCCCCGGTAAGCAAAACGAGATTCAAGGAGTCGTTCCCCCCGGCAAGGTGGTCGTACTTGGGGACAACCGCGAGAATTCACAGGACAGCCGATATTTCGGATATCTTGAAATTGAACGAATTAAGGGCAAGGCTTTTATACTGTACTGGAATACCGGTCAGGTTTTCAAGCTTGACTTTTCGAGGTTTGGCCTGATACGGTGAGCCTGGGGCGGATAGCGTCATACCGTGCTGTATCTCTGGCGCCCGGCGCCGAATGCCGGCAGGTCCCGTATAATATGTCTCCGGGTGTTGCATGAACCAGAAGGTATTTAAGCGGCGGGTCTATGTTGCGGGGCTGTTGTTCGCTCTCCTGTCGTTCATCTTCATCATAAGGCTCTTTAACCTGCATTTTTCCACCAAGCTGGATGTTTCCGATGATAGAAAAAACATGACGCACCGCGGTTCTATCAGAGACCGGAATGGATATATTCTTGCGATCTCCATCGAAAAAAATTCCCTCTTTGCCAATCCGGAGGAGATTAAAAATCCGGAAGAGACTGCCCAGACAGTGGCTTCAATACTGAAAATACCCAGTGATTCAATTTTAAGCAATTTAAAAAAGAAAAAGCGTTTTATCTGGATTAAACGGAAAATTGACGATCCCGACGCTGAGGAAATTCGGAAAATCGGTATTCCCGGCCTCTATCTCAAAAAGGAATATAAACGGGTCTATCCGCACGATGAACTCGCATCCAATATCGTCGGTTTTGCGGGTGTAGATAACAAAGGCCTGGAGGGCATTGAATATAGTTTTGACGACACACTGATGGGCAGGGATGACAGTGCTGAAGAGGAAATGTACGGTGCCGGTTTTGGGAGAAATATTACGCTTACTATAGACCGATTAATACAGTATAGTGCTGAAAGAGAGATTGAGAAAGCGGTTAATGTTAACCAAGCCAAACAGGGTGCAGTGCTTGTTCTCGAAGTTAAAACCGGGCGGATACTGGCGTATGCCAAGCGTCCAAGTTTTAATCCAAACCGGTACTATGAATATTCTGCTTTCACGCTTCGAAATTTTTCCTTCATTGACTCATTTGAGCCGGGATCCACGCTTAAAATAATTTCCTTGGCCTCAATGCTGGAACATCATCCTGAGATGACCAGGAACCTGTTCACCTGCAGGGGATGGATCGATATTGCCGATGTTCGAATCAACTGCACCGGTGTCCATGGGACTATTGGCATGAATGACATTATCAGACATTCCTGCAATGTAGGGATTATCGAGGCAATGAAGATTATGAGGAAGAAGGACCTTTATGTCACGCTGAAGAAATTCCAATTTGGCATAAAGACCGGGGTGGAGCTTCCGGGTGAAACCGAGGGCATTTTACGAAACTGGAATAAATGGTCAGGACTATCGAAGTATTCCATGTCCATCGGGCATGAGATTTCTGTCACTTCGGTACAACTCGCCGCCGCTTTTGGCGCCATCGCCAACGGAGGCGTATATGTAACTCCATCCATCATCGAAGCAGTAGAGGACAGAAATGGCGCTGTCATAACCAAGTTAAAACCTGCTGTCAAGGGACGTGTTGTCAGCAGGGATATTTGTTCGAAACTCATGAAGATGATGCGCGGTGTGGTGGTGAATGGAACGGGGCAGAAGGCCGGCTCAGCTTATTACTGCGTTGCTGGCAAAACGGGGACCTCGCAGAAGTTCATAAGGGCTAAAGGTTATTCCGATCGAGTTTTCTCGTCTTTTATAGGTCTGGCACCTTGCGATGACCCGTCCGTGTGCATTCTGATTGTTATCGATGACCCTGCTGACAAGCTTTCCGGAGGGCAGATAGCGACCCCTATTTTCGCAAGCCTTATAGACCGGGTTCTGATACATCAGGGCATCAATAATTATCGCTTGAGACCGAATGATCCTGTTACCCGGACAAAACGCAGAATGAACTTTGATGGAAAGACCATGCCTGATTTTGTCGGCATGAGGATTTCCGAGTCCTTGGGTCTTCTCATAGACATGAAAAAGCGGTATAATATTAAGTATTCAATTAATGGATCAGGCAGAGTCTTCAATCAAAAGCCGGCCCCGGGGGCAAGTATTAAGGGAGGAATAGAGATTATTTTGTTTTTGAAGGAATAATGCTCTGGGTCCATAGTTTGATGTTTAATACATAAGAGTGCATCCCAGGTTTTGGGATGCACTCTGAGTCAATTTAGATGCAACATCCCCCTCCCTCGATGGGAGGGGACAGGGGAGGGTGATTGTAACGCCTTATTCATCGAGCAACTATTCACCCCCACCCCATCCCTCCCCCGTCAAGGGGGAGGGAGAGCTTGAATCAAAATTCGTCTAAAATGGATCGGTGAAAAGAAAAATTAGATTAGAGTTGACAGCTTAAATACACTTTGTGAATATGGATGCCAGTGCAATAAGCCGATCTGTCCGGCATGGGTCAACAAGGGTACTACTATACAAAAGTTGACCTACTCCCCGAAAACCGTACCCGACAAATAGAGAAAAATCCTCTTGCAAAAAAATAAAGAATATATACACAAATTGACCTACCCTCCTAAAACCGTACCCGACAAATAGGGAAAAATCCTCCTGCAAAAAATAAAGAATAATGCAGGAGGAATACATGAAAAAGAGCGGATTTACACAAGAACAAATCCATTCGATTCTCAAAGAATCAGAAGCGGGAATCATTACCCCTGAACTATGTCGCACATATGTGATAAGCAAGAACGCCTTTTATATTTGGCGATCGAAATATGAAGGATTTCATCCATGACTCTTTGTACGACAGTTGTCGATTCAGGTTTCTCACGATCGTTGATGATTATATGGATGGGCTGGTATGACGTTGTTTATAAAAAATATTGATATGGATTCCATTTTCAAAAAATACAGTAATTACTGCCGTCCCAACCTAGCTGAATTACTGAGAGCAGTTAGACTTGATAAGATATATCACAGAGCCGAGGGTGATTATTTATATTACTATAACAGCTTAGGTCAAGAAGTTAAAGTTATTGATTATCTCGGCGGATACGGAGCTTCACTCTTCGGGCATAATAATCCCGACTTATTAAAAGCAGCAATAGCTAATTATGAAGATAAAACTCCTTTTAACAGTCAGGCAAGCTGCCGTAAGCATGCTTCTTTATTAAGCGAAAGATTAAACACCATTCTAAATCAGATCACAGGAAAAGATTATATAATTACTCTCGCCAGCACCGGAACCGAATGCGTTGAAGCAGCGATAAAACACGCTGAAATGTCAAACTATAACAAGATAATTTCAATTCAAAATGAGATAGAAATAACTGCCGTTAAATTAAGAAGAGAAATTAAAAATAAATCAATTTTATTATCAAACGATTTTTACGAAACGGTAACTGATCTGACAGGAGTTAAACCTGATATTGGAATTAATGGGTTATTTGAATCAGTTTTGAAATATAATGAGCAACAACTTAATCAACAGCCCATTTTTTTAAGTCTTGAACGTTCTTTTCATGGTAAGACTACAGGCTCAGTTAAATTAACATCTAATGAAAAGTTTAAAACTCCATTTCAGCGCATTGGTCTTAATGTATTTCACGTTGTAATCGGAGATATTGATTCCGTAAAACAAGCGATAGAACTTGCAAAAATAAAATATTACTACTTTATTTTAAATGAGCAAAATGAAATTTGCCTTGTCCCCAAAGAGCATATTAATATTTCGGCATTGTTTATTGAGCCGCTACAGGGTGAAGGCGGAATTCATGTAATACCCAAAGACTTTCTCGCTTATTGCAGAAATGCAGCGAGTGAATATAAATTCCCGCTTATCTTTGACGAAATTCAATCTGGTATGGGACGGACCGGAACATTCATGTTTTCGGAACAGGCAGGAATTTTCGCGGATTATTATATGTTATCTAAGAGCCTTGGCGGAGGATTGTCAAAAATATCGGCACTCCTGATTCAAAAAGATTTTTTTGAAAACGATTTTGACATTATTCATACTTCGACATTTGCCGAGGACGAACACAGCGCCCGTATTGCATATACTGCTTTAGATTTACTGTACAAAAACAGCGTTATGGAATATTGCTCAATTAAGGGCGAATATCTTAAAACAGAGCTTGAATATATCCGGCAAAAATATCCAGACATAATTAAAGACGTGCGCGGAGCCGGTTTAATGATCGGCTTTGAATTTAATAAACTCGATAAAATCTCATCGAATGCCATAAGAATGCTTTCGTGCCAAAACCTGCTGGGATACATTATATCCGGGTATCTTCTTCACGAGCATAACATACGGGTTGCACCTACTTTATCAAGCATCACTACAATCAGACTCGAGCCGTCGTTTTTAATTTCGATTGATGATTGCAACAGCTTATTATTTGCCGTTGAAAGACTGTGTGAGATTCTGCGAAAAGAGAACATTTACGAGCTGACTCGTTTTATCGTAAATGAAGAAAAGCAAGGCGTTTATAACGAGATTAAAGATTATCGTAAAGAATATGTTGAATATATAAATTCTAAGAACGCGACAAATGTGGCTTTCATGGGTCATTTTATAAATTCTGGCCACATGATTTTATGGGATAAAGGATACGAAAATTTTACGGTTAAACAGTTAGACGATTATATTTCAAAAACATATAAACTGTCAGCACCTCAGATTTACGACCGGATTACGGTGAAATCAGAAACCGGCAGCGAGATAAATTTAAATTTTATAGGGCTCTACCTAAATTCCGATATTATTTCCTTTCACATGCTGTGTAAAGACACAGCGTTTATAAAAGATAAGATTGATGAAGCAGTTAAATTGGCCGCAGATTCCGGTTGCTGCGTTCTGGGTTTCGGCGGATTTACGTCAATTGTCAGCAAAAATTGTACCAGCATCGTAACGGATTCTCTGGCATTGACAAGTGGAAACTCGCTGACGGTTGCAATGGGAATCGAAGCCATAAAAAGGGCGTCATCTGAAGCAGGAATAGATATTTCAAAATCATGCCTTGCCGCCATAGGAGCCGGAGGAAATATTTGCAGTATTTACAGTGAGATTATGGCTGAAGAAATACCGCGTATTATTCTTATAGGGCGCAACGGTAATGCTAATCACCTAAAAGATATAGCGTCACAAATTTATTTTAATGCTCTCCAAAACATAATGGCTTTGACCCGCCATGATGATAATCTCAGCGGCGTTGCTAAAGCAATACATACTACAACAGCAGTACAAGCAATAATACAAAATTATTCCGACATTCAAAATCACGGTTTATGGTTACTGGAACATATTACTGAAGAAATGAAGAGCGATGCACCGGTGGTCTTTGGTACGGATTACAGTCTTATAAAAGAAGCTAATCTAATAGTAAGCGCAAGTAATTCCGCAAAGCCCGTCATATTTCCCGAAATGCTCGGCGAAGGACCGATAGTCATTTGCGACATTGCTGTTCCGCAAGACACGGATTATTCTGTATACCAACAAAGAAGCGATGTAACCATAATCCAGGGCGGTATAGTCAAAGTGCCGCATAACGCAGATTTTACTATCCACGGCATACCTCTCGAAAAAGGGCGGGCTTTTGCCTGTATGTCAGAAACAATGCTGATGGGGCTTTCGAATATAACTGAGGACTTCAGCTATGGTAAAATCAAAAAGGAACAGGTTAAAAAAATAATGGAAATCGCAAAAGAACATGGATTTACTTTGGCAGCTTTTAAAACCGTGCAAAGTTATTGATTCTTTCTTGAATCGTAACTATTCAGCAAATTTCAAAATTTATACATTCATTAAATTAATGTAATAATGATTCCCCCGCCGCCTTCGGCGGCGGGGGAATCATTGGTCATTATTTTTAGAATGTTATATTTTTTCAAACATGCTGAATAGTTACTTTGAATCATCATGAATCATCATGAAAAAATAATAAATTTTTGCAGGAGATAGCGGAATGTTCTATACATTTGATGAAATTAATAAAGATACTGATTTGCGCAACAAGGTCGGCAGAAAATCGGAATCGTTGATTGACATGATGGCATGGGGACTTCCTGTCCCTTCAGGCGGTTGTATAACGACAACCGCTTTTAAAGAATTTATATCTCATAACAAGTTTGGCTTTGTTACGGAAATTATACATAAACACATGCAAGATGATAATCAGAAACTCATGGATGAAGCCAAAAGGATCGGGGAAGTTATTATCAACGGAGAATTTCCGTCTATCCTTAAAGAAAGAATTGAAGGATTTATTGCTACTAACAAAAACGCGTGTTTTGCAGTAAGAAGCAGCGGCACAAAAGAAGACATGGGCGAAAAATCGTTTGCCGGTCAGTATTGCAGTTTTTTAAATGTTCGCACGGGAAATGAGCTCTATGATGCGATAAAAAAATGCTGGGCGTCGCTTTTCAATAAAAGAGTAATCAGCTACTGCAAAAACAATGGTATTGCTTTTAACGACATGAGCATAGCGGTTATATTGCAGGAAATGATTCCCGCAGAAAAAAGCGGCGTTATATTCACTGTTAATTCGCTTAAAGGTTATGACAAAGAAATGATATTGGAAGCCTGCTTTGGAGTCGGTGAGGCTCTCGTAAGCGGTGAAATAACACCAGATCATTATTGCTATGACTGGTACAACAAGGTTGAAACAAAAAGAAAACTCGGAGACAAAAAAATTTCGATTATTCCGGTAAACGAGCCGCCGTTTACAAAGAGTATTAGTAATTCACCTGAAAAACAAAAAGAATTTGTTCTAAGCCAAGACGAAGTGAAAGAGTTAGCCGAAATTGCCGTAAAAATTCAGGCAGCTTATGGATTTCCCGTGGATATTGAATGGGCGAAGTTTGACGGCAAATTCTATGTAGTTCAAAGCAGGCCGATTACGAAAATCAGCTACAGCGGCATACCCGGCGAATGGACAACGGCTGACTTTAAAGATGGAGGTGTTTCGTCTACTGTTTGTAGCCAGTTTATGTGGTCACTGTACGAGATGGTTTGGGAAATTACTATGCCTTCGTATTTGAAAAAGGTGAATCTAATTGATAAGAGTAACGGAATTAAATGGGGTGATATGTTTTTTGGCCGGCCGTACTGGAATGTGCACGAGATTAAAGGCGGATTGAAACGACTTCCCGGATATAATGAGAGAATATTCGACGAGGAGCTTGGTATTAAAGTATGCTACAAAGGAAACGGATATGTTACTAAGACAACGCCGAAATCGATATGGGCGGGATTAAAGGTATTAACAGCTCTTAATAAATCGATAAAAGATCAAAATAAAGTTTGTATTCCGTTTAGAGAACAACAGAAAAAAAAGCTCAATGAATTGGATAAATTTGATCCTGTTGCGATGAAAAGAAAGGAGTTTTTTAAATTTTATGAAAAATTTATAAAAGAAGAATACTTTCTAAGCGAGTCTACATATTTTTATTTGATATTCAACAACTCGAATTTTTCTTCTCTTTTTATGCAGAAATTCAAAAAGATAAATGCCGATCTGAATTACCTTAACTTGATTTCAGGCCTTCAAAATCTTTCGCATCTTTTGCCGAATTACCGCTTGTGGAAAATAAGAAATAAAATCATGCATAACAATGATCTTTATAAATTCTGGAAAGAAAAATCAATAGAAGAATTAGTCGAAATCTGGAGACGCGGAAGCTGCAGAGCATACATGGATGACGTGAGAAATTATATTAATGACTTCAAATATCATTCATCCAGAGAACTTGATATTACCGTGCCGAGATATGGTGAAGATCCGAGCAGTATCATGAAAATGGTAAAGACTCATCTTGATATTGACGACAGCCATGATCCGATAGCTTCCAACAAGAAGCAGTATGAAGCTTACGAAGAAGAAAGAGCTAAATTTCTGAAAGCAGTGCCCTTTTACAAAAGAAAGAATATGGCAAAGATGCTCGACCAGCTTCGCGAATTTTTGTGGTGGAGAGAAGAACTCCGCGATCTTTCAACGCAATATTATTACCATGTGAGAAGGTTTACACTTATACTTGCCGAACATTTTAAAGAAATGGGAATCGCAGATCATGTTAACGATATATTTTATCTGCCGGTAAATGATATATTCAAAGTTATGAATAACGAGATTTTAAAAGATCAAGCTAAAGTCATAATTATGCGTAATAAACTTTATTATAACTCTTTTAAAAATTTTACAAATCCGAATGAGATAGGCAGCCGTTTTGTTGAGATTGAATCTACAAAAAAAACAGGAAATAAAATATTAAAAGGCATACCATGCAGTACGGGTCTTGTTACCGGAAAGATCAAGGTGATCAAGGATATATTTGACGCGGACAGACTCGAGCAAGGCGATATCCTGATAACAAAGTTTACAGACCCGGGCTGGACATCTCACTTCAGTTTACTGGCCGGTGTTGCGACCGAGACCGGCGGTGTGCTGTCACATGCTGCGGTTATATCAAGGGAATATGGAATTCCGGCCGTGCTTGCTGTTGAGAATATAACGCAACTGCTAAAAGACGGGCAGACGATTACGATTGACGGTTATAAAGGCGAGATTATAATCTGCTGATTTGTAGCTCTTTACCCAGCTTGCTTTTTCAAACCGACAATATATAAAAGGATATTAACGACGTAGTGAACAGCAATGCCGAGAACCAATATAAGCAGTGCTTCGATAAATGATGGTCTATAAAACGGCAACATAAATATAATGCACCCGACAACAGAGTCGGCTTGGTCGACAAATTTAAAAATATAACCAAGCGTGCCCTTTCCAGACTTTCCGATGTCTATTTTTAGTCTTCTTTTTACGAAACTATTTGGAAGTTCAAACAGAACATATCCCAAACCCCAGATTGCTCCATAAAACCATGTGTTAAACGGAAAATTGAAATCAGAGAAAGAAACAAGTGAAATGTCCTTAGCCCAGGTTGTGTTATCATAGAGAATGCCCTGCATTCCAAGCCAGAAGGATGTGATAATTATCATTCCACAAAAGCCTTTCCATGTTTTATTATCGCCAAAGATTCTTTCTCCATCTGAAAACACTTTGCCGCAGTCTATGGGTTTTTTTAATGAATTAAGGAACGGCAGTTGCACAAAAATCATATTGAATATACCGGCAAGTATGATAGGTGTTATAAGATAGAATAATTTTCCTATATAGCTTAGCATAACATGATCTCCCTAATATTTATTACAAATTATTTCAAACAAAAGTAAGTTATAATAATAATGTAAGAATATAATAGACTTGTTGCGTATCTACTCATAATTATTCATTTTTGCCCCCGCCGCCTCCGGCGGGGGCAAAAATGAATAATTATTGAGATACGCAACAAATCTATTATACTAATTGAGATTTTCAATAGTATAATTAATGATACATATCAATATAGGCGAGACGAGAAATAGTATGTTTATCGGGATATTAAATCTACCAACAATGATACTGTCAATAATCTTTAGGTAATATTTTACCTGAAAATTCCATGCAGAATATACGATATTTATATCATGACTGTATATCGACAAAATATGTCAATCCTGAAGGAGCGGTTCCCGTCCATTTATAATGAACTGCTACGTGTTGTTAATGATAACAGTATAGAAACGATTACAACCAATAATGGCGATTTTGTGCCAGTTGTTGAAAGAGATGGTAAACGTTATGTAATCCATAGCAAGTTTGACCCGGTTAAAGAAGCGGAACGTTTCATCGGTGAGATTCATTCCGGTGATTACAATCTTTTTGTCGTATTTGGATTCGGATTTGGTTACCATGTAGAGCAATTACTGAAGCGAATGAACGGAGATTCTTTACTGCTAATTATTGAAAAACGTCCGCTCATGCTGAAGTTGGCTCTAGAACATAGGAATTTTACTCTGACACTCCGTGATGACCGTGTATTTATACTTCTTAACTTTAACGAAGAGATGATTGCTGAGGTATTAAAGGGAAAATCATCATATCGCTCAAGCCTTATCCTGCATCGGGGATCCTATCAGGCCGATCCTGATTATTATTCGAATATGCAGGAAATTGTCCGGTCATATTTATCGACCAAAGAAGTTAACATCGCTACCCTGGCAAAATTCGAGAAAATCTGGTCCTCTAATTTAGCGCGAAATATAGGTGCATACCTACATTCACCAGGAGTGAATATATTTTTTGATAAATTCAGAAATATCCCTGCAATCATTGTAGCTGCAGGGCCTTCTCTCAATGCCAGCTTTGATTTTATCATTAAGAATCAAAAGAATGCTGTTATAATTGCAGTGGATACCTCATATAGAATACTTATTAATCACGGGATAGAACCTCATTTTTGCATTGTTGTCGATCCTCAAGTTATAAATGCGCGATATTTTGAGGGTTCGGGTCAGAGTAAGACAATACTCATCACCGACCCGACTGTCCATCCTTCAGTGTTTCGCCTCTTTAGAGGTCGAGTTGCTTTCACTGGTGTGGCATTTCAGCTCATGAAGTGGATCGAGCAACTGTCCGGTGAGAAGGGAGAGATCACCCACGGCGGTTCGGTCTCGACTAATGCCTTTGATTTTGCAAAACGACTCGGTGCGTCGCCGATCATACTGATTGGCCAGGATCTTGCTTTCACTGATGGATACGCACATGCGCGAGGGTCATATTTGGACGAGCAGGTTCACCTGAAAACGGGAAGGCTTTATACGGCTGAGATGTATAACCGATTTCAGCTTAGGGCGCTACCAAAAATTCTCGTAAAAGGAATTATAAGTGAATTTGTGCACACAAATCAGAAAATGATGATATTCCTCTCATGGTTTGAAAAAAGGCGGGATGATATGATCATAAATGCGACACATGACGGAGCTGTAATTTCCGGAGTTCAACATCGCCAGATGAGGGAAATCACAGTGCCGGAACTGCATTTTGATATTTATGATGAAATCGATACGCTATTCAAACCAGCCGTGACCCAACCCGGACTTGATGTAAAAACAGGTCTCATGGAGAGAGTAAATCTCATCCAGATGGAGATAGATTCTCTGTTGCCGATTTTAGACAGGGCAGTGGGATTCTCTGACAATCTGGCCATGTTAATGCGGAATAAAAGTCGGGGTCAGAGTACCAGCGGGGGTCAGAGCAAGATTGAGTATCTACTGAAAAAGCTTTCTGAAATTGACCGTATCATCGAATCGAAAAAACACGCGAAGGACATGATCAGCTTTACTATGCAGCGCGTCGTCCACACCATCACAGAGGGCTATGAAATCGACGAGGATGATCATGGTCTCAATAATGATGAGCTGATTGCAAAGCGATCGCGTTATCTGTACCAGGGTCTACTGGAAGGCGCGCAGTTCAACAGAAAAATTCTGAAAAAGATGACGACCATTCTTACCAGGGAATAAAATAAATCGCTGGGAACAAAAGAAACAGACTGATAGTGGGTATATTTCGGGAATACGATATTTTAGATTCAGGTATGAATAGTGTTTTTTACGCTCCAGAAGGGATGAAACTATCCCATGCTCTGAATATCAGTTTTATAGCTGCAAGGGGCTCGATTTTAGGGCCAAATATCGATTTTGATAGAGATTTTTTTAGATCAAAACCGATCCCTGCTCTGAGGCCGATTTCGACGCTTATGGTAGCGGTTTCTCCCATATGAAAGTTCGCACCCGCCACGGATCCTATTTGGTGAAAGATATAAGTATCTATAATCCTGTTATTCGTATTAGAAAATTCATAAGATAAGGCTACCTGCGGCCCGACCCAAATTCGTATAAACCGCTTTCTCACCATGCCGAATCCGAAGGTGTTAGCCCATATAAGCCGGTTGATGCTATATGCATGGTTTCCAAACAGGTAATTTTTTCTCTCTAATGTATTGTAGCATTCGATATTCAGCCGGTAGTTGAACAGCTGGTTCTTTGCTACTGCGGTGTCAATTACTAGATCGGTGCCATTCAGATAATACACAAGTTGAGCGATGGGAGACGAGAAGGACAATCCGTGGACGGGAGGCATACCGACGGGTTCTTCTTTCACGTTCAGGCCGAGGCCGATAGCGAAGACCGACGGTACTACTGCAAATATAAGTGCGATGATAGATAAGAGACATATGATATTTTTTTTCATATAAATCAATCCCTGGCCCTGAATTCCCTCTCCAGCACCTCTTTTATCCTGTTGACATCAGGCGGCATCGCGATGGGCCGGTTTGCATACTTGCAATCCACTTCTTTCAATGTCCCTTCGTGGTAGCCCACTTTGAATTCGGAAAACTTGAGTCCGTGGGCCGTGGAAATAACGATGGTGCGTTCATTTTTAGAAAGCACCTGCTTTTCAACGAGCTTGATAAGCGCGGCCAGAGCAACACCGGTGTGCGGGCATGCGAACATACCCGTGCGGTCCGCGAGGGCGGCGGCGTTGGCCAGCTCGTCTTCGCTCGCCTGCTCAACAATGCCGTCGAACTCTTTTAATATTGCGATGGCTTTCTGCACCGATACCGGGTCGCCGATTTGAATCGCCGAGGCGAGAGTCTTCTGCGGATTAACGGGAGTGAATTCCGTGAAGCCCTTCAGGAACGAGAGATACAGGGGGTTCGCCTTTTGCGCCTGGGCCAGCACGATGCGCGGCTTTCGGTTAATGAGGCCCAGATCATACATCATTGTGAATCCGGCGCCCAGGGCGGACACGTTGCCCAGGTTTCCGCCGGGTATTATCACTACGTCGGGAACTTCCCAGTCGAACTGCTGTACCATTTCGATTGATATGGTCTTCTGCCCCTCAATCCTGAGGGAATTCATTGAATTCGCCAGGTAAATGGTATTATCTTTCGTTATTTCCTTGACAATGCGCATACACCCGTCGAAGTCGGTGTCGAGCGATATCACGATCGCGTTATTGGCCATGGGCTGGACCAGCTGCGCGGTCGATATCTTGTTCGCCGGCAGGAATACGATTGATGGGATGCCCGCGTACGCCGCATAGGCTGCCAGGGCAGCCGAAGTATCGCCCGTGGATGCGCAGGCCACCGCCTGTATACGCTTTCCCCGCTTGATCATGTCGTTTACCACGGAGACCAGCACCGTCATCCCCAGGTCTTTGAATGAGCCGGTGTGACTGTTTCCGCACATCTTTACCCAGAGGTTGTCCATACCGAACATTGCGCCGAAGCGCTTGGCACGGAAGAGGTTCGTGTTCCCCTCGAACATCGACACGATGTTTTCGCTGTCGATGCCGGGCACCACCCATTCCTTCTTGCTCCAGATGCCGCTTCCGTAGGGCCATTCGGTGGTGCCGGTGCGGCTGTCGAATAATCTTTTCCATTCACGGGCGGACTGTTGCTTGAGCAGGTTGAGGTCGTGGTGCACCTCAAGAAGATTGCCGCACCTCTTACACTGATACACCACCTCATCGAGGGGGTACTCCTCATCGCAGCCGGCGATGCACCGAAAGACAGCTTGATATTCTCTCATTTTTTCTCTCCTGCGCCCGTGGAATCCTCAACCCGTATCAGTATAACGTCGCCGTGCATGAAATCGAATTCTTTTATGATGCGGAGCGCCCTCAGCATGCCCTCCTCCTCGGCCTCGTGAGTCATGAAGATGAGCGGCACATATTCCGGATGTACCTCCTTCTGGATGACGGAGGATATGGATATGTCGTGTTTTCCGAACACGCCGGCTATCTGTGAAAGAATGCCGGGGCGGTCGTCAGTTTGAATCCGGATATAGTAGCGCAGAATCCGTTTGCCGGGCTCTATGAGACAGGCCGCCCCGTCGGTCACCAGGGGCGATTGATACGCTTCATCCTGCAGGGCGATTTGAACGATATCGGCGAGCACCGCCGATGCGGTGGGACTTGCTCCCGCGCCCCGGCCGGTGAGGATAACCGGATCGGTCATATCGCAGTCGAACATGATCGAGTTGTACTCATATCGCACCGAGGCGAGGGGGTGTTCATTCGGAATCATAGTGGGGTGCACCCGGATATCGATTATACCGTCCGATTCCTTGGCGATCCCCATGAGCTTGATGACATAGCCCATGTCGCGGGCGTAGATGATGTCCATCATGCTGATGTGCGCGATTCCCTCAATCGGAATTTCCTTGAATCTGATGCTCTTATTGAAGGCGATCATGGAGAGCAGCGCGATCTTGTGCCCCGCATCATATCCGTCGATATCGAAGGTCGGATCGGCCTCGGCAAAACCTTTATCCCGTGCGTCTTGGAGTGCTTCGGCGAACGGCATGTCGTTTTCCTGCATCCTGGTAAGGATATAGTTCGTGGTGCCGTTAAGAATCCCCATGATCGAGTTCACCCGGTTGCCCACCAGGCCGTGCCGCAGCGCCAGGACGCAGGGAATACCGCCGCCCACGCAGGCCTCAATGCCGAGCCGCCCCGCTCCGTCGCTCATTGCTTTAAAAATGTCGGCTCCCTCCTCCGCGAGGAGCTTCTTGTTGGCCGTGACCACGCCCTTGCCGCTCTTGAGCGCGTTGAGGATGATCGATTTCGCCGGTTCAATGTTTCCGATCAGTTCAACAACAATATCGATATCTTTATCTGCAACGACTGACTTCCAATCGTCGGTAACGGCGACGCCGGCGGTGTTCTTTTTTACCTGCTCGGCCCTGATGTCGCAGATGGTTTTAATAACAATGTCGATGCCGGTCCGTTTTGCGATGATATCAGAGTTTTTCTCAAGCAAGCGGTATAACCCGCTCCCCACGGTCCCGAAACCGATGAGGCCGATGCTGATCTTCTTCATGGGTTGAATCCTTGGAAATATTATTTTGTGTTAAAGAAAAACCTTCTTTATGTCAATTGTAAATTTTTTATTGATAATATTTCATGACGCAAGCATCGATCCCAACAGTATCGTTGTGGGGAAATGACACAGGTTCCTGGGCAGGACGGATTTGCGCCCGGGAGCTGCCGGCCATTATTACTTCCGGGATATCGAGCAAGATTTCCATATAGAGATATCAAATTATTCCGTGATACCGTGCAATGTCATTTGGGACATCGTAGCGCGTGGAATATCCCAATTCTGCAGGGAAGAAGGGAGATAGCGGGACATGATTATTTTATCCGTAATATCAGAATTTTGGGAACCATTAAATTGAAATCCTGTCTAACTACGTGTGTTTGAGAACGGATAAGGGACATTTTTTCTATAGGATATAACATTTCTGAATACGCGGGAAGATTGAAGATGTCTTATTTATTCTTGACTTTTTAAACTTCGAGTTTTAACTATTAAATCGAGCAATCATGCATCCAATGATGGGAGGAAACAATGAAGAGATTATTCGTATGGATACTATTACTGCCAATCCTTCTTACGGCCCTGTCTTGTAAGAAAGAAAAAAAAGTTGAGCGTGAAGGAATAATTAATTTCTTAACCGGCACAGTCACCATCTTTAACGGTACGGACAAGATCGCCGCGTCAGTAGGTTATGTTGTCAAGCAGGGAGTGAAAATTGAGACCGGTGAAAAGTCATTCGTTGATATTTATTTTGCTGAAAACGCGATCAAGATTCTTGAAAACAGCTCGGTTGAAATGAAGGATCTGTCCTTTGATATGAAAGATGAATCCGAGATGACCCGTTTTTATATCAAGAAGGGGAAGATCTTCGCCAAGGTTGCAAAGAAGCTCTCTCGGAATAACCGTTTTTATATCAGCTCGCCAACGACAACCGCAGGCGTGCGGGGGACGGAATTCCTGGTTGCCTCCGACGATCTGAAAAGCCTGGTTGCCACTCTGAACGGCACTGTGGAAGTGTCAAACGACGCGACGCCGGGTCAGGAGCCTGTCCTGGTAAAGGATAAACAGCAGGTCATCGTTGAGAAGGACAGGTCGATGAGCGTGGAGGAGCTCTCTGCCGACAATCGAAAGCTCATAGACGACATCAAGAAAAATTTCCAGGAGATGAAGCAGTCCCTCCGGGAGCAGTTTGAAAAGCAGCGGGAAGAGATCCGGAAGGTGGTGGAAGAACAGCGCCAGAAGAACAGGGACATGCTTGAGGAGCGGCGGGCGGTTGACAAGGAGAACGTGGAAAAGCAGAAGGAACTCGATAAGGAAAACATCGACCGCATCAAGGGGGGCGCCGACACAACCGGCGCCGAGCCGCAGGAAGACGTCAACCGGGCGAAAGGCGAATCGCAGAAAAACCTTGAGGGCGTCAAGCCCGAGATACCCAAGTTCAAGAGCAAGGTTGAATAATATAATTGAATTGGTAACTATCACCCATCCCATCAAGGAAGGGGAGGGGTTCAATCGAATGCCATGAAAAACATCGGGTTCATTTCAACAAGGATTTCCGGCACCGACGGCGTGAGTCACGAGATCGAGAAATGGGCGGCCATTCTTGAGCGGAACGGCTTTTCCTGTTTCTATGCAGCAGGCGCTGTGGACCGTACGCCGGCCCGGAGCTTTATAATCGATGAAGCACATTTCAGGCACCCCGATATCGAGAAAATAAATAAAAGCGTCTTTGGAAAAAGCGTACGGTCACGGGATATCACCCAGCTCATCCATTCCATGGCGGCTCATATCAGGCAGGAGCTTGCGCGATTCATCCGTATGTTTGATATCGACTATATCATAGCGGAGAACACGCTGGCCATCCCGATGAATATTCCTCTGGGAATCGCCATTACCGAGCTGATAGCGGAGACCGGCGTCCCGGCGGTTGGCCACCATCACGATTTTGCATGGGAGCGGGATCGGTTCATGGTGAACGCGGCCGGCGATTACATCCAGATGTGCTTTCCATCGGTCCTTCCTTCCCTGCGGCACGTGGTCATCAATTCGCTGGCCCTGTCTTCGCTTGCGTACCGGCGCGGTGTGCCCAGCGCCGTTATTCCCAACACGTTCGATTTCGGCAGGCCTCCGGCGCCGGCTTCTTCCGCTTTGATCGCGGATCTCAAAAATCAAGCCGGAATAGGGAAGGACGAATACTTTGTCCTCCAGCCCACCCGCGTGGTGCCGCGCAAGTGTATCGAACGCTCGATCGACCTGGTGAGCGGACTGGACGGCGCGGGTCGGAAGCTCGTCATATCCCATCCATCGGGAGACGAGGGCGAGGAGTACCACCGGAAGCTCCTGGAATATGCCGGCATGCGCAACGTGAAGCTGATATTCATCGATAACATCGTGTCGCCGGGCCGTTCCGCCTCGAAAGAGAGGCCGTTCACCATCGGCGATGTGTACCAGGCCGCCGACCTGGTGACCTACCCATCCGCGTACGAGGGATTCGGCAACGCCTTCCTCGAGGCGGTGTATTACCGCCGGCCCCTGATGATGAACCGTTACCCGGTTTTCATTGCCGATATCGAGCCGAAGGGATTCGAGCTCTGCCTCATCGATGGGTTTATCACCGGCGGAACGATACGGGAAGTAGGGAACATGCTTTCAGATGCAAGTGCGCGTCGGCGGATGGCTGAAAAAAATTACAATACGGCGCACGATAATTATTCCTTTGAGCGTCTCGAGGAACTGCTCCTGCAAGTCATGCGGGGATTCAAACATCAACCTCCCGCATGATGATCACGGCCGTATCTTCCTCATCGGGCATCACGCGGAACAGTATGCCGTCTTTTGAGGCGATAAGGCTTCTGGCCTGTAGAAAATTCCGGAATTCCGATTTCACGCCGCAGACTTTTACGATAACGGCGCCGGACAGGGCCGCACCCCGCACGTAAATCTCGTTATCGCGCTTGAATTTTTCTTCCGCCGTTTCCTCCTTCCGGGGCGAAAAAGTCGGGGAGAAAATAATGCGCGCCCTTTTTTTCCGCATGAAATAAAAACCCTCATCGTCGAATACGTCGGCGCATATGATCACGCCGAAGGTGATGCCGTAGGCTTCAAAGACCCGGTAGGCGCTGCCCGGCGTGATTTTACCCTCTTCCGCGAAAAAGAGCCTCTTTTTACGGTAGCTCCCCAGGAGCTTATTGTCATGGTATACAAAGCAGGTATTGTACAGAACGCCGTCCGCCAGCTCGGGCATGGTTCCGCCCACGACAACGGTTGAAAGCTCGCGGGATAGGACCGCAATGCGCTGAATCTGGCGTGCTTGATTGTGCGGGGTCTGCACCTGAGTGCCCAATCCGGTATTAACGAAGAAGTATTCCGGGAAGCAGACAAAGTGAGGTTTAAAGCGGCGCATTTCGTCCGCATCATGGTGGGTTATGGGGATTCCCAGGGGCTTCTGGTACAGGATGACACGGAGTTTCATGGTTTCACAATCGGGAATTAATGCATTTTAAGCAATATTTTTTTAATCTTCGCGATGTGGGCGACCCGATGAGAAGCATTTCATTCCATGCCCTGGTGCCGTTTATTCTTCGCTACATAGCTTTCATTCCGAAAATGGAAGCGTTCATTTCTCTTCCATTGCGCCGAAGAGCATTTTTTATTATTAATGGCGTAGATGTTTAAATTTGCTCACTCGCGCCGTTCCGGGCGTTCAGCGTCGCAGGAGGAGAATTCGCGGTATCATCTGAAGTTGTTCATTCCTGCTGAATGGCAAGCCGGCGTTGAGGCCATTTTACAATTACGGAGGGAGTATGTCCAAATCAAACTATTCACGAAAGGGTTTTAATAAAAATTTCTCTATTAATTACCAACGGTTCTCAAGAGCCGTCACCAGGTTCCTCAATCGTATCGTCTATGATCCGGACATCTCGGAGGAATTATCCCAGGATGTTTTTTTGAAGATATATGAAAAGAGGATTTATCTCGATCCTGATTCGCCGCGCACCATAAATTTCTTATTCGCGGTGGCGAAAAACGCGGCCATTGACTATCTGCGGCGGAAGAGGGCCGAGGAAGATAAAATCAGGAGCATGCATCTTGAAGAAGCAATTATGGACCGGAGATTTTACGAAGATATAGAGAATGCACATCTCAGGGGCGAAGTAATTTCTACGTTGAGCGATGTCATCAACTCGTTTCCGAAGAAAAAGCGGAAAATGTTTATCGAGATGAATTTCAAAAGCCGGAACTGCGCGTCAGTGGCACGCGACGCCGGAATCTCGCCGTACTTTGTGAAGAAAATAGAGGATGAAGTAAGCCTCAAGATACTGGCCGATTTGAAACAGTACTTCGAACAGGATGGGTGATTAATATCTTGACAGATTCATCACCCTGATAAAAGTCTTGATTTCTTCCGGCGATCTCCCTTCTCTTGACGACAATGCCGCCGAAGTGGCGGCTCACACCATTGCCGTGCTTGGACATATGTGGACCTTCCGACGCTGGTTTTTCGGACGAAAGTACGGCATTGATGAATATATACGATTGCAGACTGATTTTATTTTGGGCCTGTACAGCGCCGGCAGGAATAAAAAGTAGCTCGCTGAAAATGGTTATGACGAAAACCGGTACTGCGAGCTGAAAAGCGAGCCGAGCTCGCGTGACGCAATATGATGCGTGAAGGCCCGCACTGACAGGGTCATATGATATCGAGGAAAAAGGGCAATGGATGCTGAAATCTACATGCCGAAGAACCGGATACGGGTGGTGACCGCAACCTCGCCGTTTGACGGCCATGACGTTGCGATTAATATATTCCGGCGCATATTACAGGATACCGGCGTGGAGGTAATTCACCTGGGCCACAACCGGTCAGTGGATGAAATCGTGAGCGCCGCCATCGAAGAGGACGTCCAGGGTATCGCCGTATCATGCTACCAGGGTGGGCACGTGGAATTTTTTAAATACATCATCGACCTGCTGAAAGAGCGGGGCGCTCCGCATATCAAGGTCTTCGGCGGGGGAGGCGGCGTTATCGTACCCGACGAGGCGCGTGAGCTCGAGGATTACGGCGTGACGAAGATCTACACGCCGGAGCACGGGTCCCAG
>MIBH01000013.1:0-4044 GCA_001829455.1 Spirochaetes bacterium RBG_13_51_14 | reverse complement strand
AATCGTCAATCATCTCATTCAATCAATCGATTATACTGCCGCCGGCGCCGGAAGTTGGGACATCGACGTACTGTCTCCGGAAAATAAGAAGATCATTGCCCGACTCATAACCGCAGCCGAGATGTCCCGGAAGAATACGGATTCTGTCTATCACGCTATCAGGGAAAAAATCATGGAAGCGGCCGCTGGGAGAAACATGCCGGTCATCGGTATCGCCGGCACGGGCGGCGCCGGCAAATCGTCGCTCATCGACGAGATCGTTGTCCGGCTTCTGCATGACTTCGGCGATATGCATGTTGCGGTCCTCTGCAGCGATCCGGCGAAGCGCAGGAGCGGCGGCGCCCTTCTGGGCGACCGGATCCGCATGAACGCAATCACCAGCCCGCGTGTGTACATGCGATCGTTCGTCGCGGACCATCTCAACACTGATTTTTCCGACGCCATCGCGGACACCCTGCACATTGTTGCGGCGGCGGGGTTCGACCTGGCCATCGCCGAGACCGCCGGCGTGGGGCAGGGCAGCGCCGGTCTCTCCGATATTGCCGATGTCTCGGTGTATGTGATGACGAGCGAATACGGCGCGGCATCGCAGCTGGAAAAAATCACCATGCTCGATTATGCCGATATCGTGGTGATCAACAAGTTCGAGAAAGAGGGCGCCGATGACGCGCTCCACGACGTCCGGAGGCAGGTGCAGCGGAACCGGAAGGAATTCGACAGGTCCCCGGAGGAGATGCCGGTTTACGGCACCATCGCGTCCCGCTTTAACGACGACGGCGTAACGGCCCTGTACCACTATCTGCTTGATTTTCTAAACGCGAAAGGAGGAAGCAGATTCGTCTCGCGGCTGCCACGGCCGGAGGGACGGACATCTTCGTCCAAGACCATCATCATCCCGCCCCAGCGCACCCGCTACCTGGCCGAGATAGCCGACACCGTGCGGAATTACCACCGCCGCACCGAGGAACAGGCCGCTGAGGTCCGTCGGGTGTGGCACCTGCGGGAAGCGGCCGCGGCCTTCGCGCAAAAAAAAGACGGAGCCGCGGTGGCGTCCCGGCTCGACGATGAAGCGACGAAAACTGAAAAACTTTTTGATGTGGAAACCGCATCACTTCTCTCGCAGTGGGACAGCATCAAGGAGGTTTATCGGAAAGATGAGCTTGCATACCAGGTGCGGGACCAGGAGATAACGGCGCCGCTCTTTTACGAGTCGCTGGCGCGGAAGAGAATACCCAAGATCGCTATCCCGCGGTTCAGCGACCCCGGTGAAATATACCGGTGGCTCCGGGAGGAGAATGTTCCCGGTCGTTTCCCCTACACGGCGGGCGTGTTTCCCCTGAAACGGATGGACGAGGACCCCACCCGTATGTTCGCAGGCGAGGGGAACCCGGAGCGCACCAACGCCCGGTTCAGGCTTCTGTCCGCCGACTTCGAGGCAAAGCGTCTTTCAACCGCATTCGACTCCGTGACCCTGTACGGCCGAGACCCGGACCCGCGGCCGGACATTTACGGCAAGGTCGGGACATCGGGCGTGAGCGTATGCACGCTCGAAGACGTGAAGGTGCTTTACGGAGGTTTCGACCTCTGTTCGCCCGGCACGTCGGTATCCATGACCATCAATGGACCGGCCCCCATCATGCTGGCCATGTTTCTGAACACGGCGATCGATCAGCAGGTGGAGAGATTTATTTCTGATAGAGGCAGAAAGCCGAAACAAAGCGAGCGTGATGCAATCCGCGCCGTGGTCCTGTCGAACGTCAGGGGGACGGTGCAGGCCGATATCCTGAAAGAGGACCAGGGGCAGAATGCCTGCATATTCTCGATAGACTTCGCCCTCAAGATGATGGGCGACATCCAGCAGTTCTTCATCGAGAACAATGTGCGGAACCTTTATTCTGTATCCATATCGGGCTACCACATCGCAGAGGCTGGGGCCAATCCCATCACCCAGCTCGCCCTCACTCTGGCTAACGGTTTTACCTATGTGGAATACTACCTGTCGCGCGGCATGCCCGTGGACAGTTTCGCGCCGAACCTGTCATTTTTTTTCTCCAACGGCATGGACCCGGAGTACACGGTCATCGGCCGCGTGGCGCGTCGCATCTGGGCCGTGGCCATGCGCGAGAAGTACAAGGCAGGACCGCGCTCCCAGATGCTCAAGTACCATATCCAGACATCGGGCCGGTCGCTTCACAGCCAGGAGATCCAGTTCAACGACATCCGCACCACCCTCCAGGCCCTCTGCGCGGTGTACGACAACTGCAACAGCCTCCACACCAACGCCTACGACGAGGCCATCACCACGCCGAGCCGGGAGTCGGTGCGGCGGGCCGTTGCGATCCAGCAGATCATAAACCGTGAGTGGGGCCTGGCGCGGAACGAGAACCCGGGACAGGGGAGCTTCATCGGAGAGGAGCTTACCCAGCTCGTGGAAGAGGCGGTCCTGGCTGAATTCGACCGCATCACCGAGCGGGGCGGCGTCCTGGGCGCCATGGAAAAGGGCTACCAGCGGAGCCGCATCCAGGAGGAATCGATGCACTATGAGAATCTCAAACATTCCGGTGAATTTCCCATCATCGGCGTGAACACGTTTCTGGAGGAAGCGGCCGAAGGCGGCACGCCGATTAAGGTCGAGCTGGCGCGCGCCACCGAGGATGAAAAGCAATCGCAGCTCAAACGGCTTACGGAATTCCATGCGAGAAACGCGAATGATGCACCGGCGGCCATCAGGAGGCTCCAGGAGGCGGCACTATCGGGCAACAACATCTTCGCCGAGCTCATGGACACGGTCCGGTATTGCAGCATCGGCCAGATCACGAACGCTCTCTACGAGGTGGGCGGACAGTATCGTCGGAACATGTAGCCGCCTGTCCCGCGAAGTTATTTCATTTCGGAAGGGCAATTATAATTTTACAACACCGCAGCGTTGAGTCCGTCCATTCAATTATGCTTGATTTATTTCAACCCCCTTGGTATATTACAAGTGCTTCCAAAACCCACAACCATGTGGCTTTGGGATATCGGCTTTCGGAAGCAGAGCTCCCGAAGGCCTGCATTTTCCTCGGCAATGCTTCGGAAAATGGCAGGCCTTTTTGCGACATCCTATCGCGGCCTGCACGACAACATCCTGTTGTCTGGCGGTATATCCAGTACGGCATTGAGCGCATCCCATGTTTAAGGAGGTGCTCTCAATAAGCTGTTGCCCGTCCGCTCTTTGATTTTCGATTCAATCTCATAATGTGAATGGGGCATAACCAATTCGATGATATTCAATCCTGAAATGTTTTGTATTGCTCTGCCCAACCATGAATCGTGCTGAACATGGAACAAAGATCAAAAAAAGATCGTATAAATGAGCTGATCGACGCGGTCAGGAAAGCTACCGGCGGGAATTATTCGATACGGATTGGCCTGTCGGGGAAAGATGATGACCTGGAATCTCTTGCGGACGCGATCAATACCCTGTTGAACAATATTGACAAAAAAACTGAAAAAGCCCTGAAGATGGATCATGCCTTGCGTCCGGCCCAGTTTTGTATTGACAATACTCCGATCGGTATTTTCCGTATCGGCTCTGACGGAAGGATTCTGTACGCCAATGATGCTGCATGCCGGAGCCTCGGATACACCCGTGAAGAGCTGTGCGGCATGTTCGTCTTTGACATCGATCCGGTCTTTCCCCGGGAGAAATGGGCTGAACATCGAACAAGTCTTCGCGCCAAAGGCTCCAAAACAATTCAAACGGTTCACCGTCGAAAAAACGGTACCACGTTCCCGGTCGAATTCACCATACAGTATCTCCAGTTTCAGAGAGAGGAATTCTCCTATTCATTCGTCAGCGACATATCCGAACTCAGGCAGTCCGAGCAGAACCTCAAGGAACTCGTTGAAAAATACCGCACCATTCTGGAGAATATCGGCACATCATATTTTGAGGTGGACCTGAAGGGCAACTTCACCTTTTTCAACGATGTTGTGCCCAGGGACTTCGGGTACACCCGGGAAGAACTCATGGGTATGAACTACCGGGTCTACACCAGACCG
>MIBH01000012.1:26979-56005 GCA_001829455.1 Spirochaetes bacterium RBG_13_51_14 | reverse complement strand
AGTGTTGAATACTTATAATAGATCTATTAACATGGTAAGCATATGAATATAAGACGATTAACGATATTAGTATTTCTCCTTTTATTGTTAGAAACAATACACCTCTTCTCACAAGATGAGAAGAAATTAGAAATAAAAACAATTCTGTTGTCCGATATTTCTGACAATATCAATGAATATAAATCAAGGACCATCACGCTCAGGTTGAGGCTTAAACACGTGGATAAAATTTTTGAGAAGATCACGTTCTATGATTCGAAGAACCATGATATCGTGTTCGATATATCTGCCAGACAGAAAAAAAAAAGGATTGCTGCTGACATGCTGAATCTACATGAGGGGATGGATTATGATGTGACCTTCATAGTGCAGAATGTGAGCAACACCGGCGAGCTCATTGCCGAATTGAAAAGCTTCAAGCCGGTTATACTTGATGTCATACCGGAGATAAGTGGTGGGAAATAGTAATAAAAAAAAGAGAAAGCAGAATAGCTGGGCGGCTATCCTGCTTTCTCATGAAACGCAGTGCCAAGTTCCCAATATGGTAAAATCGGGAGGGAATTACCATATATAAACTTGTGTGTTTATTATCGTCATATTTCAGTGAAAACTTTAGGCTTTTTTTTATTTATTTTTTGAATTTATTATATTTATTACTTCAAAAAAACCTTGAAAAGAACTCCATTTACAACATGAGAGAGGTTATGTAAAATTATCTGTTGATTAAATATTACTTAAAGAAATCTGATATACTTATGCTGGAATTTATTATCTGGAAAGAATTATGCAAATGAATTCATTAATGATCATAATACTATGATTTTTCACGGATATGTGATATTTAGAGTTCCCTACAGGGCGAGGGGTATTTCCATTGACCGGGACAGTAGTAAAGATTTACGGGAGATATTATGTTATTGGGTACGGCGGCCGAAAAATTAACTGCGTGTTGAGGGGCAAGCTTCGCAGGGATAAACGGCTTGAAAAGTATTCCGAAGCCGCGGCGGTCGGTGATCTCGTTGAATTCGAGATGGATGGCGGTGAAACGGGTGCAATCGAGTATGTGCACGAACGGAGAAATGTTTTCACCAGGAAATATAAAGAGAGCGACCGGAGCGATCTTATCGCTGCCAATTTGGACCTGATCGTTGTGATCCAGTGCTTCGGCAAACCGCGGCTCAACCTCCGCTTCGTAGACCGTCTCATGGTGCGCGGAGAAAAAGAAGGGATTCCGGTACTGCTGTGCGTGAATAAATTTGACCTCGCCGGGGAGCATGATACTGACCAGCTTCATCGGTATTACAGAGGATACAATCCGGATATCATCCTGATGAGTGCGAAGACTGGAGATGGTCTTGATGAACTTAAAGATGTTTTATCCGGCAAGCTTTCGATTCTGATAGGGAATTCCGGTGTGGGAAAGACCAGCATACTCAACAGCATGTTTCCGGGGCTTGATTTACGGACCATGGATATTTCGAAGAGCACTGGCAAAGGGCGACATGCTACTACTAATGTTGAAATGATCCGGATGGATGATAATACCGGTATCATAGATACGCCTGGACTGCGGGAGTTCGGTCTGATGGATATCAAACCGAACGAGCTTGCGAATTACTTTATGGAGTTCAGGCATTATGCCAGCCGCTGTAGTTTCAGTCCCTGCACCCATGAACATGAACCCGGGTGTGAAGTCATTAAGAAGGTCGAGAATGGCGAAATCAGCAAGGATCGGTATATATCCTACCTGAATATAATGTCAACGTTGAAAGATTATTACGAAAATAGGTACCGATGAAATGATTAACGTCAGAGATCTCCATGTATCGTTCAGTGGAAAAACAATCATCGATGGGATTGATCTTTTTGTTCCTGAAGGATCCACCCTTGTTCTTGTGGGTAAAAACGGCGCTGGAAAATCAGTAATACTTAAATCCCTGTCCGGACTGATCGAATATCAGGGGACGATTGAATTAAATGGAATCAATATAAAAGATTTGTACCGGGACCGCTACCTGGCCGGTACCGACGATATCAACCGGTTCCGTATCGCCTATGTGTTCCAGAAAGGAGGGCTCTTTGATTCCATGAACGTGTATGATAATGTCGCCTTCGGCCTTAGACGGATGAGCGTCGACGAGCAGTCAGTTGAAAAAATGGTGATCAATTCACTGGCGCGGGTCGGTCTCAGGGGCAACGATAGAAAGTTGATATCCGAACTCTCCGGCGGTATGCAGAAACGCGTGGGTCTCGCCCGGGCAATATGCCTCAATCCAAACATTATTTTTTTCGATGATCCCACCGCGGGACTCGACCCTATCCTGTCCGACTCCATTGCTGACCTGATTCTCGAAATTAAGCAATCGCTCAACACGACCTCAATCATCGTAACCCATGACAGCAAGGTGGCGCGGAAGGTCGCCGATTCAATCGCCCTGCTGTATGGCGGAAAGATCGTGTATCAGGCCGACAGTTCAAGATTTTTTTCGCAGGACAATACTTTCGCCCGCCAATTTATTGAGGGGGATATAGAAGGACCGATTGATATTTTTTAGTATCTGTTGTGCCGCAGCCGAAGGCTGCGGCACAACAGATAAACGCACATCTTTTTTTATCTTGACAGCAGTTTCAGCCATACCTATGTTCACTGCAAATTCTATTGACAGGATATGTCCTTGAAGATTCTGGTTACCGGAACAGCCGGTTTTATCGGTTTTCACATGGCTGAGACGCTCGCGAAACGCGGGGATCAGATTCTGGGCATTGATAACATCTCAGAATATTATGACACCGAGCTCAAATACGGCAGGCTCGCCGCATCGGGCATCCGGAAAACAGCGGTGCGGCATCGCACTATCGTGCAGAGCGGCATCTATCCCGGATACCGATTTATCTGCATGGATCTGCTGGACCGTGAAGAGCTCTTCAGCGTTTTCAAGCGCGAGCGGTTCGATGTCGTCTGCCATTTGGCCGCACAGGCGGGCGTGCGGTATTCCCTCCAGAATCCGTATGCGTACATTGATTCAAACATCACCGGCTTTATAAACATCCTGGAGGCATGCCGCCATCATCCGGTGCGGCACCTCGTGTACGCCAGCAGCTCATCCGTGTATGGATTGAATGAGAAAATGCCGTTCTGCACATCGGATAACGTGGATCATCCCGTGAGCCTCTACGGCGCCACCAAGAAGTGCAACGAGCTGATGGCGCATACCTACAGCTATCTCTTCGGCATCCCGGCCACGGGACTACGCTTTTTCACCGTGTACGGCCCCTGGGGGCGGCCGGACATGGCCCCTTTCCTCTTTACCCGGGCTATTTTAGAGGGCAGGCCGATCGATGTATTCAATAACGGTAACATGAAGCGTGACTTCACCTATATTGATGATATCGTGAGGGGCGTTGTCAAGGTTATTGACCGGCCGCCGCGGGAAAACCCCGCGTGGAGCGCAGCCGATCCCGATCCCGGCAGCTCCCGGGCTCCGTATAAAATTTATAACATCGGGAACAGCGTGCCGGTTAAGCTGCCCGACTTTATTGAATCTCTCGAGCTCGCGCTCGGCATGAAGGCGGTCAAGAATTTCTTGCCGATGCAGCCGGGCGACCTTACCGACACAAGGGCTGATGTTGATGATCTCATGCGGGAGATCGGATATGCGCCGTCCACGCCTGTTGACGAGGGAATCAGGAAGTTTATAGACTGGTATCGTGATTACTACAAACAGTGATTCGTTTTTCTTTCCCGGGGCATTGATTTTTACAGAACATTCATAATCGTGGTGCCGATAGTTTAGTATGAAGGTGCCGTTCCACAAGCCGTATATCACCGATGCGGAGATACTCTCAGTAACCGAGCTCATGCGGACCGGATGGCTCACCGCCGGTAGTAGGACTATCGACTTCGAGAATGAATTCAAGGGATATATCGGCTGCGCCAACGCCGTTTCCGTCAATTCGGCCACGGCGGCACTCCATCTTTCGCTCGCGGCCATCGGTATTCAGGAGGGTGACGAAGTGCTGGTGCCGGCGGTGACGTTTGCAGCCACCGCCGAGGTGGTGCGGTATTTCAATGCATGGCCGGTATTCGTCGATGTCGAGCGTGAAACACACCTCATCGATGTGAAAAAAATAGAGGAAAAAATAACCGGGCGGACACGAGCAATCATCCCGGTCCACTATGCGGGCCAGCCCTGCGATATGGACGAAATACGCTCGATCGCCCGGTCGCGACGCCTGTATGTGGTCGAGGATGCGGCTCATTCCCTTCCGGCCTGGTACCGCGGAATGAAGATCGGCACCCTGGGGGATATCACCTGTTTCAGCTTTTATGCCACTAAAACCCTCACTACCGGCGAGGGGGGGATGCTGTGCACCGGCAGCACCGAATGGGCCAGGCGTGCCGCCGTGCTCCGGCTCCACGGGATAAGCCGGGACACATGGGAGCGGGCCAATTCGGGTCGATTCTGGCAGTATGATGTTGTGGAGGTGGGATACAAATACAACACCACCGATATCGCCTCAGCCATCGGTATCGAACAGCTGAAAAAGCTTGAGCTGATGTGGAACATGAGGGTGCGGATAGCGGAGCGCTACACCGCAGCCTTCCGGGACCGGGATGAATTATTTCTCTACCTGGTGAAACCGGACCGCGTATCGTCGTGGTACCTGTATCCCCTGGATCTCAATCTCGAATCGCTAACAATCGGGCGAGATCAGTTCATCGAGGAAATGCGATCCCGGGGCGTGGTCCTATCAGTCCATTTCACCCCTCTGTATGAGTTTTCGTACTATAAGAACATGGGGTACACCGCCGCGGGGTATGACAACTCCCGCTGGGTTTATGAGCGAACCATGTCGCTGCCCATTTTTCCGGGCATGACCGATGGCGAGATTGATTACGTGATTGAGAGTGTTTTTGACGTATTAAAGAATACCAAACGGTGATACCTTATGAGCATACTGTATCCTATTCGGGGAAGAAAATTATTGTATCTGGCTATCGATGCCGTGATCGTGTCGGCGTCATATGCCGTGTCATGCATCATTCGCTATTATCCCCACTGGGGTTATCCGGGTATGCCTGATCTCCAACATTATTTTGCGTTGGTGGCTTTTTATGTAGTCTCATATTATTGCTTCCAGATCTACCGCGTCATGTGGGCGTATTCCAATATTGCCGACATCTACCGTCTGGTGCTGGCGAACGTAAGCGGGTTCATCCTTTTTTTCGGTTATACCCTGATTCGCGAGCTGTATTATTTACGCGTGCCCGTGGTGATGGCATTTCTCTTCTCCACGATTCTTTCAGTGTTTTACCGGATTTTGATACGCGATTATTATTCTCGCCGTGGCACGGGAGCGGGAAATGGCAATGCCATTATTGGCTCGCCTCGTTTCGGGGGAGGGGAGAAGAAAATCCTGGTGATCGGGGCCGGTGAGGCGGGGCGGATCATTCTGTCCGAATATATGAAAAAGGGTCTGGGGAAGCTCATCGCCGGTCTTGCCGATGATGACCGGAGCAAGGTGGGCACGATCCTGAACGGCAAGATGGTTTTCTGCGCGTCCGATGGGATAAACCGGGTCATCCGTGACAGGAGCATCAACGAGATCATAATCGCAATGCCGTCGGTAGGTTCGGATAAGATAAATCGCATCGCCTCAATTATACGGCGCGAACACCGGTCGATTCCCATCAAGGTGCTGCCGCACGTGCTGGAGCTGGATGAGCGGAAACCGCTTACGATATCATTGCGGGACATCACCATAGCCGACCTTATCGGCCGGGATGAGGTCCTGGTCGACACCGGAATGATCGATAAGAAATTTTCAGGAAAAACGATACTCATCACCGGCGCGGGAGGGAGCATCGGCTCCGAAATGTGCCGGCAGCTCTTGAAGTTTAATATCAAGAAGCTCGTCGCCGTGGGACGGGGCGAGTTCTCCATGTATAACCTTATCAAGGATCTTGATGCATATGCGCCTTTTCTGGAGATCAGACCGGAGATCGTCTATCGTATCGTCGATATAAAGGATTATCGGCTCATGAGAACGGTCTTTCAGGAGCACCGGCCGGATGTCGTATTCAACGCTGCCGCCCACAAACACGTGCCGCTCATGGAATTCAATGAGGCTGAAGCGATGCAGAATAATGTCGCCGGTACCATTAACATGCTCAATTTATCGAATGAATACAGGGCGGGAGAATTCGTTTTTATATCAACCGACAAGGCCGTACATCCAACCAGCATCATGGGAGCCACCAAGCGGATAGCGGAAATCATCACCGGATTCTATCATCGGACCAGAAACCTCACGACATCTATTGTCCGCTTCGGAAATGTGATCGGGAGCAGGGGATCGGTTATACCGTTGTTCATGGAGCAGATCGAGCGCGGCGGACCCGTGACCGTGACCCATCCTGACGTCACGCGATACTTCATGAGCATACCGGAAGCTTCACTCCTGGTCATCAGCGCCGCCGCCTATGCGAAGGGGGGCGAGCTCTTCGTTCTCGATATGGGGAGGCAGTATCGGGTCGCCGAAATCGCACAGCGGCTCATTGAATTCTATGGCTACCGTTCCGACGATGTGATAAAGATCGAATTCACAGGGCTCCGGCCAGGTGAAAAATTGCACGAAGACCTCTTCTACAGCGACTCGAAACTCATAAAGACGCACCATGAGAAGGTATACATTCTTTCCGAGAACGATGATGTTGACCGGGATCGTATCGAGATGTTCATGGAGAAGGATCTCCCTGAAATATCCCGATACAGTCCGTCCGAAATCAGGAATATAATCAAACGTATCGTGCCGGACTTTGAATCGGATCCCGGAAGGAATGGTTCGGCGCCGAACAAAAAATTGGTAAGCTAAAAATCATGTGGCTGAAATCGCAGAGGTGATACCATGAGCAGACTTATGCAAATGGCGGAAGAGAAGGCACACGAGAGATCGATAACCATAGCTACCTATCCAGCAGGCCAGGACATGGTTGTCGTCGAAGGGAGACTGGTGGACCGGCGGCTTAAGGATTACTACCTGGTAACCGGTGAACGGAGGCCGGCGGGGGAAATTCATCACATGGTCGTAAGGCTCCTGATCGAGACAGCCGGATTTACCATTCAGGATGTCGAGGTTGACCTGGTATCGGTTCCGCGCGATGAATGCGCCGAGGTGGGGAACAGCCTTGATGTTATCAAGGGCGAGAAGATAGCGAAGGGTTTTTCCAACAGGATGAAGTCGCTGCTGGGGGGCATCAAAGGCTGTACTCACCTGGTCACGCTTCTCATTGCAATGGGACCGGCCGCGCTTCAGGGCATTTTTTCCAGACGCGCTCAGAAGTCGATGGATATGCAAACGTTGATAGCGGATCAGGCCAGAATAAAATTTTTCATGAAGACGCTTCTCAACACCTGCTACGTATGGCGCGATGACGGCCCGGCGATGAAGAGGCTGCGGGAATTTATCGATAATTTACAGAAAAAATCCGGAGATCGATGATTCAGTTCTGATGCAAGCGGTCATCCTGAATAAAATTACGCCGATGAGGGTGGCGGGCGTATGGATGCGCGGTTATTTCCTCTTTATGAGAACGACCGTCAGGTCGTCGTGAAGTTCCCGCTGCGATGTAAAGCTGAAATAATCATTCATGACATGGCTCAAAATGTTCTGCGCGGTGCTGTCGGGCGCATTCTGCAGAGACGTCATGACGCCTCCCTCCCCGTATTCCGCGCCGCCATCGCCGGTCGATTCCGTCAGCGAATCTGTATAGAGTAGCACGGAGTCGCCCTGCTTCAATTTAAAGGTGAGTTCTTGGAAGGAGGAGGCATCCATCGAAGAATCCGTATCGATGCCGAGGAACGGACCACTTATCCGCTTCCCGGTTTTATCCAGGATCTTTCCGGTTCTTTTGATGTCGACTTTTTTGCAGATGATGTCCGGATGAGCGCAATTGATGTACTCGATTCTGTCTTCCTTGAACCGTAATAAGATGCCGGTTATATAATTATCTATATCTTTTATCTCGGATATTAATTTATTATTGATTGTTTCGGCCACGACCGTGAGGTTTTCTTTCTTCTGTTCGATGAAGGTCACTGAAATGATCGATTTTGCCATGAGGGTTAGCAGCCCCGGCGCGATACCGTGGCCGGATACATCGAAAATACCGACACCGATCAGATCGTTGCCGTCTTGGTAAAAGTCGTAAAAATCTCCCGAAACCACGGACTTGGGAAGGTATACCAGGGCTATATCATACATCGATGACTGGGGCGGCCGTTTGGGGAGGAGCGAAGACTGGAGGTGTGCGGCCATGCCCATATCTTTCAGGTGGATTGCCTGTGCTTCCTGGAGATCGAGGTTTGTGGTGGTCAGCTGCTCATTGATGGCTTCGAGCTCCTCCATGGCCGCCTCGATCTCTTCCTTGGCGTCCGACAGCTCCTTGGTTCGCTCATCCACCTTTTGCTCAAGGTTGACATTCATTTCCTCGAGGTTTTTTTTGAGCATGTTCATCCTGTCGGCGAGACCGAGGGAGAAGAGCGCTATGGAGAACATGGTACCGATCTGGAATCCCCACAGGGTGAGTATGTTGTTCGGCAGAAGGCCGAACCGGTTGTTCACCGTTAAAATGACGCCGGCGAAAAGAAATGAAAATGCCAGGGCATAGAAATATGCTTCCCGGCTTTTTTTCATCATAAGATATATTGCGCTTAAGGTTGTCAGCGTAATCCCCGGTAGGCAAAAGGCGGCTCCCACAATGATGGACAGGAGATAGGGGAGGAAAAGGGAGGCCAGGGTGAACGTAAAAATAATTCCAAGATAGATGTACGTCGCGTACTGGAGCGATTTAGTTAAATCTTTGAAATTCATATACATTATTGAGAATATGGTCTGGGTCACAATTGTCAGAAACAGGACAAATGGAACGAGATCGTTCATCCACATTGCATTGGGCCAGAGGTATTGAAAGCCGTACCCGTTCAGCTCCAGGGAAATCAGTATCAGCGTTACTATGAACACGGCATACGACAGGTAGGTGAGGTCCTTCATGTACAGGGCGAGGAGGAGGTTGTATGCCAGTATTATCAACAGCGCTCCGTAGAAAATACCGAATACTGTTTTCTGGACATTGATTTCCGAAATGACGTTCTTAAGCGAGTGAATGGTCAAGGGAATATTCATCGAGCTTTCTGTCTGAAAGCGGATGTAATACGTATAGGTTCCCGGCTCGTTGTTCAATCTGATCAGAAACGTGTGGTGGTCTACGTCCCGTTTACTGAAGGGAATGTGGTTCCCGTAGTGCTTCATCACGTAATTGCTGTCAGCGTCCGGGATGTATATATCGATATTATTCAGAAGGGGGTATCCGATTTCAAGGAACCAGTTGGTTTTGTTCCATTCCGGGATGGTGATGGAAAATCGCGTCCAGATAACGTCGGTGATGAATCCGAAAGCGTTCTTATCGGTTGTGGCAAACTGCTGCGAATCCCTGACGTCATTGAAGGTGAGCGTGCCTTTCGCGTCCCTGAGCATTTCAAACTGGACGGGATACTGGTCATCGCTGCCCAGCATGATAGGATTTGCCATTACGGGCAGGGCGAAGAATAAAAAGAAGAGGGTTAGGACGTGATATCGAATGTAATTCATATTTATTTATATATACTGGGGACTATCCTAAAAGCCCCCTATATCCCCCAGAGGGGGACTTTTTCGCCCTAGTTTGGCTTGAAAAGCTCCCGTTGGGGGGTTTTTGGGGGGAACTTTTTAGACAGTCCCGGCTGTGCTTACTCGCCCTTGAATTGTGGCTCCCGCTTTTGCGCGAAAGCGGTCATTCCTTCCATCATATCCTTGGTGGTGAAGAGTTTGCCCAGCTCTTCACGTTCGATCTTCAGGTGCATATCCGGCGATATGCTAGGGCTCATGGTGACCACCTTTAGAATCGCCTTTATGGAGAGCGGTGGGCGCTTCGCCAGCTCATTTGCGAAGGTGATTGCGTCGTCAAGCACCTTCCCCTCTTCGCTGATGCGGTCCACCAGCCCGATCGCGAGGGCTTCTTCCGCTTCAACCTGTTTCCCCAGGAACATGAGCTCCAGGGCTTTAGATTTTCCGACCACGCGCGGCATGCGCAGGCTCCCGCCGTAACCGGGCATAATGCCCAGGTTTGTTTCGGTGAGGCCGATGCGGGCGCCTTTCTTCATGAATCGAAAGTGGCAGGCCAGGGCGAGCTCGCATCCACCGCCCAGAGCATGGCCGTTCAGCGCCGCGATGACCGGCTTGGGGAAATATTCCACCTTGTTCCACACATCCTGGCCTCTCTTGAGGAAATCGACGGGGCTCAGGTCGCCGAAGCCGCTCGAGAGGTCGGCGCCGGCGCTGAATATCTTCTCCCCGGAACCGGTAATGATGACCGCCATGATGGTTTTATCCGCCTCGATCATGTCAAGGTGTTTCCGCATTGTTTCAAACACCTCGTGGCTCAGCTGGTTTGCCTTGGGTTTATTAATTGTCAAAATTGCGACCCTTTCTTTCTGTTCATACAATACTGCGTCAGACATGATTCTTCCTCCTTTATATGGATAAATAGTGCGCCCCCGGAAGCGGTGGGGAGCCGGGTTATTCAGTTATCTTCCGATAGTCTTGAACGAACCGTCGATTATTTCAGGCTCGGGCTTCAGGAAATCCAGGCCGAACCGCTTGGTCAGACTGTTCAGGGCGTCGGTCAGCTGCTGCGGCTGCATGCCGGCCGCAAGGGCGAATGGACCGGCGAATGCGTTCATGCCGAATTTGACCGCGTCGTCAATGTCCTGGATGGATTTTGCCAGCCCTTCTTTCCATACCTTGACCGCCTCATTGACCTGTACCGCCAGCAGATGCACGGGGGTGAGATCCTCAGACGCTTTTGACGTGTCAATGACCGCCTTGCCGTCTTTCCACTCATAGATGCCTTTTCCGCTTTTCATCCCAAGTTCTTTTTTCGCGATTTTGCTGGTGAGAAATTTGCCCGGCTTGTACTGTGGCGATAGGGTTTTCGCGTAGTAATCCAGGGTATGGCAGAATACGTCCAGGCCCACGAAATCGGCCGTTTCGAAAGGTGCCATTTTAGCCCCTATTTTCTTCATCACCGCGTCCAGTTCTTGAGGGAGTACCTTTCCCTCATCCAGGATGGCGGAGAGGAGCGCCTGGTTCGGAGCGTTGATCCGGTTGACGATGAAGCCGGGTCGGTCTTTCATGACCTTGACCGGGATTTTATTGATCTTTTTCGCGATCTCGCACATTAAATCGACAGTGGCGTCGCTGGTCTTATTTCCATAGATGACCTCCACGAGCTTCATCCGGTTGACGGGGTTGAAGAAGTGCAGACCCACGAATCGCTCTGGATTTTTCACCACGCTTCCGATTTCAGAGATGCTCATGGTGGAAGTGTTAGTGGCCAGGATCGCATCTGCGGGGCACGACTCGGAAACTTCCTTGAACACTGTTTTTTTTAGATCCATGATTTCCGGTACAGCCTCGATGATGACCTGGGCGTTGGACACTGCCTCCTTGGTGTCAAGGGTCGTCTTGATGAGGGATAGCGCCATGTCCTTGTCCTCTGCCGAGATTTTCCCTTTGCCGGCCAAAAATTCAAGGCTTTCCCTGATTTTCGCGACACCGCTGTCGAGGAACTCCTGCTTGATGTCCCGCATTACGACGTTATACCCGGCCTGGATGCATACCTGTGTGATGCCGTGTCCCATTGCTCCGGATCCTAAAACTGCAATTTTTTTTACATCGTTGATGTTCATTGATACACTCCTTTTCTATTTATAAATATCGTAATTAGTACGCCGCGTACAATTACTAGTGCGGTTATATTCTTGCGTTCAGCGGCGGAATATAACCGGAAATAATCATCGACAAACATTACAAAGTGTTTAATATTGTTCATGCCGCCGTCCGCCGCATTTTGAGGCAGACTGCGGTGATTGGTATTTTAATAATTCGTGATGTCAAAAAATCCGCATTGATTCTCCGGCTAATCACATTATTATGATCCCGATTAATTAGCACAATTACTTTTTATGTCCCCGCGTAATTACTTGAGCTGTTTGCTGGAAAACCCGAGAACGTTCCGCGCCACGATAAGGTGCTGGATCTGACCGGTGCCCTCGAAGATATCTGTGATTTTAACGTCCCGCATCCACTTCTCAGCGAGATTTTCGCACGATAATCCCAAGGGGCCGAGGAGATCGCAGCATTTCTGGGCGATCAGCGTCCCGTATCGGCCTGATTTTGCCTTTGCCATGGACGCCTCAAGGTTGTTGAATTCGCCGTTGTCCATCATCCAGGCGGCGCGCCAGGTCAGGAGCCGCATCGCTTCATGGTTTGCCTCCATTAAGTAGAATTCTTTTTCCAGGCTGCTCACGTTGTTAGGGTTCTTCTCGTAATCCAGCTTGATGCCTCTTTCCTCGATTTTTTCCTTTGTGAAGTCAAGCGCCGCCCGCGATACTCCCAGCGCCATTGAGGCGACCAGCGGCCGGGTGTTGTCAAATGTCTTCATGACGCCTTTGAATCCTTCCGACGTCTGCTTCACCTCCGGGCTTCCCAGGATATTTTCTTTTGGAATGCGGCAGTCGTCCAGAACATACGTGCCGGTGTCGTTGGACCGTATGCCCAATTTATGCTCAAGCTTTTCAAGCTTGAAGCCGGGCCGGTCCCTTTCTACGATAAAGGATTTAATTCCAGCCTTTCCGGCCTTTTTATCCACCGTGGCCCATACGACCGCCATGTCGCATCGTTCCGCGCAGGTGACAAAGATCTTCTCGCCGTTCAGGACCCACTCGTCGCCTTCCAGTCTGGCGGTGGCCGTGATCGAACCGGAATCTGAGCCAGCGCCCGGCTCGGTAATGGCCATGGATGCCCATTTGCCGCCGAAGCGTTCAAATTGTTCGTCAGTGGCCACGGCCAGGATGGCGGCATTGCCGAGTCCGGCATTCGGCATCGACAGAAGCAGACCGAGGTCCCCCCAGCACATTTCCTCGATCATGATTACCATGGCCAGGTTGGAACCCAGTTTTTTACCCGCTGGTTTGTCACTTTTCTTTTCTTCGCCTTCTTTTTTCTTCTTCGGACGGCTCATGATCTTGAGGGAGCGGAACATATCCAGCTCTTTTGGATACATATGCTCATTTTCATCATAGTACCGGGAAATCGGCCGAAGCATTCCCTTGGCCATTCCATTAATTCCATTTTTTACTTGGATCATCTTTTCAGTCATTTCAAGGTTAATCATATTCAATCTCCTTTTGAGCCCTGAGTATTATACCGTGGCCATTCCTTCAAGGATGGCGATGCCCCGGCCGTTCCGATAATACCGCTCCACCGGATGGTCCCGTATGAATCCATGTCCGCCGAGGATCTGGACCCCGTAATCGGTTATCTTCATGGTCATTTCACCCGCGTATAGTTTCGCCAGGTAGGATTCGCGCTTCGCGTCCTTACCGGCCTCAAGGGCGGACGCCGCTTTCCAGGTCATGAGCCTCATGGCGTCAACTTCATACGCCATTTCCGCTATCATGAAGGCGACCGCCTGCCGGCTCGCTATGGGCTCGCCGAACTGAACCCGCTCCTTCGCATACTCCCGCGCGTATTCGTAGGACGCGCGCGAAACGCCCGTCCCGATCGCGCTGAGGGCAGTCCGCGTTTTCTGCAAAAACTTGCCGTAGTCGCACCCCTGCTCCCCACCGAGCCGATCCGACACGGGGACTTCGCAATTTTCGAAGATTACCGGATACGATTCCAGCGCGTAGAGTCCGATGTTCTTTTCGCGCTCGCCGATTTTCACTCCCGGATTGTCTTGCGAGACAATGAAGAGATCATGCGTGCCGTCATCCTGTGCGGCAACGAGCATGTGGGCCGAATTATTCGCCATCGGCACGAAGCATTTTTTGCCGTTGATTACATACGCGGCGCCTTTTTTCTCCGCTCTGGTTTCCAGGGACACCGGATCGAATTTGAACCGCGGCTCGTTAACCGCGACCGTACATGGCTTAAAAGAAGCGTCGCAGTAGGGCGCGATATACTTTTTCTTCTGCTCATCCGTGCCCGCTTCGAGGATTGGATACAGGAACATGGCCGGGAGCGACGCGGCGATGGCGAGGGCCATGTCGCCATACGCCAGTTCTTCCAGGATGATCGTGTTCATGATCGGGGAATATTCCATGCCGTATCCCCCGAATTCCTCGGGAATCACCGATACCGCTGCTCCCAGTTCCCAGACTTTCTGTATGAATTCCGGAGGGATGGCTTTTTTCTCATCCATGTCGTGTGCGTTGTCGGAGACAACGTCTTTCACCAGTCGGGCGACCGTCTCCTTTATGGTGCGCTGTTCTTCGGACATTCCAAAACTGAATTCTTTTTCTTCCATAAATTACTCTCCTCGCTGGTAGATCGAAATAAATTAAACTGACATGTCAGTTTAATGGCGGCCATGCCGGCCCGACAATTATTTTTTTCGGGACAGTTTCAAAAACCGCTATTTTCATTTCAAAAGAAACAGTTATTACTTAAAAAGTGCCCCAAAGAAAACATCCTGATGCGGTTTTTAAAGTTTCCCTATATATTTTTCTGTATGAAAATCGCCGGGGCAAAAATTCCGGTGATCTCACGTGTTATTTTTTCAATTTCCGCGGGATTGATCCTGTTTTTTTTGTGTGTGAAAAAATAGAGCGCCGTTCTCAGGAGCGCGCCGGTGATCAGGTTTGACGTCATTTCTATGTTCAGGTCCTTGCGGACGTGATTGTTGCGGATTCCAAGCCTGAGATCGGCGATGATGAGATTCTGTATTTTTTTTTCAAAGCGCCTTATACTTGATTCAAGCCCGCCGCTTAATCCGATTCCCATTCTGAGGACGATGTTACAGAGGTCAGCGTCGTTGGCAAGGAACTGAAGCGTGTTTCTCACCCGAAAGAAAAAGTAGTCCACAGGATCAATGGTCTTCAGGTCGATTTTATGCATTCCGAGCGAGATATTCCGCTCCCATTCGTTGTAAAAATTCCTGATGAGGGTAACAAAGAGGTCGTCCTTGTTCTTGAAGTACTGGTATACGGTCCCCCGGGCGATTTTAGCTTCATGGACGATATCCGAAATCTGGGTGTTGTAATATCCCTTCCGTGAAAAAAGCCGTTTGGCGTACTCAAGAATCATTTTTTTCCGTTCATCAGCTTTCATAATCTCGATATTCCTCTGAATGCAACTCGAACAGCCCGATGGGCTTTCTGCACGGAAATCCGCGGGTTTGGCTTAACCATTCAGCCTCATGAACTGCCTCGCGCCATTGGATGCTGACCGTACTGCGGGGTAAAATACGGTTGACATAATTTCTAGCATATTTAAAACTGACATGTCAGTTTAAATCAAAATCACCGGTCTGATTTTGTCAACGGAATTTTATGCTTTTTCGTCATGATGAAAAAAATTTTTCATTGACGTTTTTTTTGTAATATAATGAAACTGACGTGTCAGTTCGAAATTACACGATCACACACGTATTAAGGAGGACGCCCTATGGCTTCAATACCAACCATCCCTGCTGATACCAGCGTGGAGAAACTTTTAAGTGAAGTAATGCCGAAAGTAGCTCTGGAGCAACTGACGAATTCCAACGCCCCGACTGAACTCGCCGGCACTGAGATCACCATGGCGGTGGATATTTCGGGAGATGTTTACAGCTATACCCTTAAAGACGGATCGAAGGTCACATTTAACAAGGGAGATATAGCATCTGCCAAACTGCGGCTGAAAATTTCCAAGGATGACATGGAGAAAATGATCAAAACTCAGAATCTCGACATGATCCTGGGGATTCAGAACGACCTGAATAAAGCTAAGTACAATGCGCTCAATTCGCTCAAAGGCAGCTTTGTGGCCGAAATCACCAATGATGACGGGAGCGTTTTTAAAATCCAGGCGATTCTGAACGGTGCCATGGAACCCAGCTCGGTGTTCAAGATGAGCGCGAAGGACTCATCAGCCCTGATGCGGAAAGAGACAAACCCGGTAAACCTGTTCATGTCAGGCGCGATGAAGATCGAAGGTGATATGGGCTTTGCAATGGGAACTCAACCGCTATTCACCTAAAATGAGTAACAATCCGCGTGTGCCACATGCGGATATTCGTAAAAAAACTATTATAACCTGTTTAAGCATGAATATTGCTGGGGGATCGATGAAGCGCTGTCTGCAAGAATCTTTGTTATTTTTGCACATCGCATCATTAATTCCTCCAGAAGATTTTTCATCAATAATTCAAAATGGGGGTTCCATATGAAAAGAGACTCACTTCCCTGGCACAAGGAATACAAAATAACAGGAATTCCTAAATCGCTAAAACCCTATCCTGATAAGCCGGTCTATGAAATACTCTATACCGCGGCGAAAAAATTCAAAAAAAACGGTTTCATCCAATTTAACCATAAAATGACATATCCGGAGGTTAAAGACAGGGTGGACCGTTTGGCAACGGCCCTTTACAATATGGGCCTGCGGAAAGGGGAGCGGATTGCCACCATTTTGCCCACCTCGATCCAGTTCGTCATAGCCGATTACGCTATTTCACGGGCCGGACTGGTGCATATACCCAGCAGCTCGCTGGAACCTATCCCCACACTCACTCATAAGTTCAAGGAGGGAACTCCACGGGCTCTGATCACCTTGGATGAACACGCAGATATCGCGGCACAGGTTGCGAAAAAGAGCAAATTAGACTACCTGATTCTCTGCAGACTCGATGAATACTCGAACAGCGGTTCCGGTGTCTCTCCCAAACAAAAAATCAATGTCCCCAAAGGCACATTGTGGATGACCGATTTGATCGATAAAACGCCGCCGTCGCCACCTGAAATCACATTTAATGTCGAAAAGGACCTTGAGACCCTTATTTTTACCGGCGGTACAACAGGGCTGGCAAAGGGATGCATGCTGACCCATCGGAACATATACGCCAACAGTATGCAGAATATGTGGTCTTTCGGCATGGGTGGACAGCTTTTGGCAGGAGCGATAACGAATATCTTGGGACTGCCATTCTTTCATTCTTATGGCCACATAATAATGCATACAGTCACCCTGTTCGGGCATAATCAAATTCTTGTTCCGGACCCGAGGGATACCGAAGGCATGATCAAGATGATCAAGGAACACTACCCGGCCATACAGATCGGCGTGCCGACCCAGTTCATGAAAATGTCAGAGGAGCTTGAAGGGTACGGAATGCTCGGTGTTTCAGGGTCCGCCCCGCTTCCCACCAGCACCCAGGAGCAGTTCGAGAAAAAAGCCGGGGGCGGCATCATGGAAGGGTACGGCCTATCAGAGATGTCACCCTGCACGCATCTTAACACGACCTTCCTGGTACGTGTTTTCGGTGGAAGGACCGCAACAAGGTTAAATACGATGTTGATGAAAATACCCGGTAATTTGTGGTTGTTAAATGGTCTGTTGCGGCTTGCAGGAACCCGTAATGCCGGGAAGTTCCTCACCAAGTTCTTCTACCTCATGGCGAAATGGACACGGAAGAAGCCGAAGCCAGCGAAAGAGGGAGCTACCGTGACGGTCGAAAAACGCGGCACAATCGGCATTCCATTCCCGGATACCGAAGTCAAGTTTCTGTCGGTCGATTCGGGAAAGGAGATTTCCATCGAGGATATGTTGAATGGTGAAAGAGGCGAGATGATCCTGCGTGGTCCGCAGCGGATGCTGGGCTACTGGCCCCAGACGGGGAATGGCGTTGATGAGGACGGCTATATCCACACGAGCGATGTGGTCAGGATCGACGAGAAAGGATACTTCTATATCGTGGACAGGACCAAGGACATGATTATCGTTTCAGGATACAAGGTCTATTCCCGCGAGATCGACGACATCCTGTACCAGAATCCCAAGGTGGAACTGGCGGCCACCATCGGCATCCCCGACCCCGAGCGGGAAGGGAGCGAACGGATAGCTGTATATATTCAACCGAAGGAAAGGTTTATAAAGAATATCACCCCAGATGAAATAATCGATTTCCTGAAAAAACGGGTGGCAAAGTACGCGGTTCCTAAGGTTGTAAAGATAATTGAAACCATGCCCCTTACCGAAGTTCACAAGGTGAATAAGAAATTGCTTCGGGAAATGGCGTCGAAGGATATGGCCCTGCATAAAACCGCATCCGGAAAGGGGGGAAAAACAAAACAGAAGAAAAAACAAAAGGCCAAAGTGTAAGCCGAACGCCGACGCCATTGGAAGGTATTGCTGAATCTTTTGCATTTATTTCGATTGTAATGATCAATTAACGGGAAACTTTTTATACGTTCGTATGATGTTTTCTCGCGGCATGTACTAAGAATACACCTGTTTTATATCCTGCGAAGCTTCCTTTTTCCCGGGAATGAAAATAGGATACAAAGCGGTTTATCACTGCGTCCAAAATCCAAAATTTGTTACAGGAGTTTATATTTATGGAAGAAGCTGTATTTATTGACGGAGTACGAACCCCGAACGGCAGGGCCCACCGGGAAAAGGGCTGGTTCAGGAAGATCAGGCCGGATGAACTGCTCACCGTGATTTATGAAGGGATCTTTGAAAGAAACAAGAAAGTTAAGCCCGAGGACGTGGACGCGGTCTTGGTCGGATGCGCCAATATCTCGGGCATGCAGAACGATATCGGACGGCTGGCATGGCTGGCTTCCGGGCTGCCGGTAACCGTACCGAGCAACACGATGACAAACCAGTGCCCGTCCGGCATGTCAGCGACGATGCACGCGGCGCGGGCGATCATGACCGGCCAGGCCGACATCATGCTCGCCGCCGGGGTTGAGGATATGGAAAAAGTCCCCATGGGAGCGAACATGGATTTCCCGCCCCGTATTCTGAAATACTATAACGGCGCCGATCTCCCCATGGGCCCGACCGCTGAAAAAGTGGCGGAGCAGTGGAACATTTCACGCGAAGACATGGATAATTTCGCGGTCTGGTCGAATAAAAAAGCGGCTGCGGCGCGGAACGCCGGCAAGTTCAAGAAAGAGATCATACCGGTCAAGGGTGTGGATGACGACGGCAAGGAGTTCCTGGTTGAGCACGACCAGTGGATCAGGGACAAGGTTGATGTCGAAAAAATGAAGACCATGACGTCGCCGTACAAGCCGAACGGCCGCATCACCGCTGCGACATCGTCCCCGCTGACGCAGGGCGCCGCCTGCCTCCTCCTGATGAACCGGAAGAAGGCGGACGAGCTGGGCCTGGAATACCATTACAAGTTCAGCTACGGCGTCCTCGCCGGATGCGATCCCACGATCATGGGCATCGGCCCCATATCGGCCGTGCAGAAGCTCTTCAAGAGAACGGGGCTTACTGCCGCTGATATCGGTCCTATCGAGCTCAACGAGGCCTTTGCGAGCCAGTCCCTGGCCTGTATCCGCGACCTCAAGCTGGACAACGAGAACGCCCCCTTCAAGCGGGTCAACGTATGGGGCGGCGCTATCGCTCTGGGCCATCCCCTGGGGCAGTCGGGAGCGCGGCTGATCGTGACGCTGCTGAATATCATGAAAACCGACTTCCCGAACGAGAAGTACGGCCTGGCGTCCCTGTGCGGCGCCTTTGGCAACGCAGCGGCGTGTTTGATTGAAAAAGTTAAATAGCTCGTTTCATTCATGTGTTATGCAGAAAGCGCGGTGTCGAAAGTCGGAATTTCCCTCCCCCTTGATGGTGGCCGTCGCATTTTTCACATCCTGTGAGCGGCGGCATGAATAACATCCTGTTAGTCAGATGTTGGGCGGGGGTGATATAACTGCTGATGTTTTCAGGACTAATACATCACCCTCCCCTATCCCCTCCCATCGAGGGAGGGGAAAAGGCACTTATTAAACCGCGCCTTCAGTTTATCCAATTATCCAATGCTTTTTTTATCCGGGCTGTTCATGATTATTCCTCAATCGAAGATGCATTTCATCGATCGAATCGGCGTCAGTCCTTGGCATCAACCGGACACAGGGCCTCAATGTTATCCTTATATTTGCTTTCCACAACCCTCCGCTTGATTTTCAGGGACGGCGTTATCTCTCCCGTGGCCTGCGTCCATTCCGCGTCCAGGAGCGTGAATCTCCGGATCTGCTCCACACGTGCATAGTTCTTCATGAGCCTGTTGATCTCTTCCTGCATCATGGCGTTCACTTCCCGGTCGTTCACCAGGTCCCTGTTGTCGGCGGGGGGAATGCCCTTGCTCTTCGCCCACTTTTGGATACTTTCAAACGACGGGATGATGAGCGCCGAATCGTCGGGACGATTTCACCGTTCGAGACCGCGCAGCGCCGTCTCAATAAATTGGTAACCGTTTTCATCCATGGCGACCTCGTTGACTTCGATGATGACGATGTCTCTGGTGAGAACGTCCCGGTTCCAGTCGACCCGGTCTTTGTCGATGCGGTTACGCTTCTTGCCGGGATATACGTAGTCGGTGTTGAAGTAATAATAAAAATCGAGGCGTGAAAAAACCCGGTTAATATCGAGATAGTGTATGATGTTCCAGCAAAAGCTCGATCCCACCAACAGAATGTTCGGCCGGTACGCGCCAGACGGCGCGTCGGGATAGGTGTCGGGATACAGGTACTCGGTAAAGAGCGAACGGGTAAAGAGAATGTTGCCAAGCCGGGCGATATCCTTATCCAGATCGATAGGCTCCCGGCTCCTCACGATTCCACGGGAAGCGATGCGGACCAGCCGTTTCCCCAGGAGCCGTTCCATTTGCTCAATGAGACTGGTGTCGAACAGGTACGAACCATACAGGCTCCAGTGCGATCCGCTGGTAGGAAACAGGTTGGGCACAGACTGTTTTTTCAATGCAAGGAATAATTTTCTCCCGTCCAGGAAATTGACGCCATACCGCTTGAGGAGTGGGATAAAGATCTGATAGCTGTCTTTCTTAGATAGATTTTTACGAATAATCACTTTTTCCGGGATATATTCCGGGTAAATTGAGGTTTTGCTCGGTGTGATGATCAGCAGGAATTCAACCTTATGTTTTTTGAGCACATCCTGAAGACTTTTTAGGGATGCCGCCGTTTCCTCCATGGAATTCAGCCCTGCCACCGATATCCTGTTGTATAAATCGATATACGGCTCTTCATACAGATATTTGTTTTTTCCCAGGATGAGTTTTCGAGGGTGGTTGCGCGAGAATTCATTGAACAGGGTATAATTTATCTGATTGTCTGTCTTGACGAAAAAACCACGGAATCCGAGGTTTTGCTTGAGCCACTGCTCCATCCTGTTCTGAAATTCCCTGTTGATCCAGTCTGAAAGTGTAAAATATGGCATGCGTACTTTTTTCTCGGCACCGCTCAGGATCATGTCGGGAATGGGCTTCAAGCAGGTCTGTAGCAGAACCAGGGCGATGAATGCGTTTGAGATTAATATAAATGCCTTTTTTATCTTCATCATCAAAACCTGAAATATATGAAGGGGTTGAAGCTGCTATTTATTATTGATACTAATGACAGAACAAACAGAACTGCCGCTGACACGGCTTTCAGTCCGGTGATCAGCCCCTCGCTCATCCGTACCGCTGCCGCATCTTTTATCTGCACGAACCATGAATCGGGGAAAAAGCTCAGGATTGCAGCGAGGACAACCACGAAGATTTCCCTGTTCCCGATAATGCTGGCCGGCATGATTGTCGTCGGCATGTTGTTTATTTTTGTGAAATCAAACATCCTCCCCAGGTAGTACAATGCGCCGCCTATGGTGTCCGACCGGAAAAAGACCCAGCCGACGAGGAGCAGGAAATAGGTCAGCGCGATGTTCAGCGCTACGGGGATCCTCTTTGTTATTTTGAGCCAGAATATCCGGTCGAGGAATATGAAGAGACCGTGAAAGAGACCCCAGATGATAAAGGTCCAGTTGGCGCCGTGCCAGAGGCCCGTCACGATAAAAACAATCCAGAGGTTCCGGTAGGTGTTGAAGCGACCGGCGCGGTTTCCCCCCAGGGGGATGTAAAGATATTCCCTGAACCAGTTTCCCAGCGTTATATGCCACCGCCGCCAGTATTCGGTGAATGTCTGGGAGATATAGGGCCGGTTGAAATTTTCAGTGAAAGTGAATCCGAACATCCGTCCGATCCCGATGGCCATGTCGGTGTAACCGGTAAAATCAAAATATATCTGGAAGCTGTAAAATACCACGCCGATCCACGAGAGGCCGACCGTCAATGAGGATGAATCAAGCCTGAATATTGCATCGACAACGTGGCCGAGGGCGTCGGCGATGAGAACCTTCTTCGCGAGGCCGACGCAGAAGCGGATGCATCCCTGGAACATGCTGTCCAGGGTGCCGGCATGCGACACTATCTCGCCTGATATGGTGTTGTAGCGCATGATGGGGCCCTGCAACAGTTTTGGAAACATCGCCAGGTAGAGGGCGTAGGCGGTGAAGCTCTCCGCCGGTTTTGCGGTTCCGTAGTAGATGTCCGTCAGATAGCTGATTTTATGGAACGTGATGAAGGAGATTCCCAGAGGGAATATAACGTCTTTCCAGGGGATGGCCGCCATGTTCAGCAGATTCAGGACGCCGTTGATTTCCCCTATAAAGAAATTCGCGTATTTGAAATAGATTAGGATAATAATATTGATAGAAACCGACAGGCCCAATAAAAGTTTTTTTGTCCCGGGCCTTCGGGTACGGCCGATGCTTCCGGCGAGGAGGTAATCAACGATGGAAGAAGCGAAGAGAATGACGGCGCCGGTGGGTGAACCCCAGAGGTAAAACAGGTAACTTGAGGCCAGAAAAAACAGGCTCCTGATCTTTTTCGGCGCGGCGGCGTGGAAAAGAATGACGAGCGGCAGAAAATAGAAAAGGAATATTATTGACGTGAATCCCATAGTGTTTGTATTGACTGAGTGACGTGAACCGGGCTAGACGCTCCGCCTTTTCCTGTCGATATTGTCGCTGATGTGCTTCACCAGTGCGTCCATGCCCTCTCCAGTTTTAGCGCTTAATCGGAATATGCGTATCTTCGGGTTCGCCTGTTTTATATTATCCATCAGTTCATCCATATTGTAGTCCAGATGCGGCAGGAGATCGATTTTATTCAGCACCATGGTGTCCGATGTATTGAACATGAGCGGGTACTTTGCCGGCTTGTCTTCCCCTTCAGTGACGCTGAGGACAACGATCCGCTCGTCGTCGCCCAGCTCGAATTCGGCGGGACATACGAGGTTGCCGATATTTTCCACAATGACCAGGTCCAGGTTGTCCAGATCAAACTGCTCCAGGCATTTTTTCACCCAGGAACTCTCCAGGTGGCAGTCGCCCCCGAACCGGTCTGTTTCGATCTGGAATATGGGAATGTTATGCTTCGCCAAACGCTCCGCGTCCTTGGTGGTCTTGATGTCGCCCTCGATAACGGCAATGCGGTAGTTGTTTTTAAGCGCGCCGATGAGCCGATCGTTCAGGGTGGTTTTACCTGAGCCGGGGGAACTCATCATATCGATCATGTATATTCGTTTTTTCTTTAGAAGTTCTTTCACTTCAGCCGCGGCATTCTTATTGGACTCAAGGATATCTTGAAGGATCTTTATTTCCATTATATGCTCCTTAACGGTACTCCGGCCTGACAACGTATCCTTTTTACAGAGTGAGCTAAAACTGTCCAGAATTTTTTTGAATTTGATACCGTGACGGGGGGACAATGTCTCGCTTTGGGTGCCGGTTTGAAAGTTGCGCGGGTGAAAAAGCGACGACTCATTGAACGCGTCGCTCATAACGGCCCTGCGCCAGCGAAGGAAAAAATGTATTGACGCAATACCATAAAACCGAATAACTTTTTTTTGCAGAAATTTTTACGGGGACAACGCATGAAGAAACCGACTGTTGTATGCCTCATGGCATTTTTCGCCTGCGTCTGCGCGGGATATACCGGCGCACATGCAGCGGATGCGGCTGCGGATGATAAAGGACATGTCAAACAGACGGAACGCGGCGGTGGAACGGGAGGCGTCCCGGCGGATTCGGATAAGTACGATTCCGGACTGCAAAACAGGATAAATGAAACCCATGGGAAAGATTCCGGCGGGGCAGATGATATTGACGTTGAAAGGAAGAACCGCGCTGAAGAAGAGGATTCCGATGCCGAGAAAAAAAAATACCAATCCGTCAGGAGGAAGAAGGATCGGTTATCGTTTTATATGGGATTCAGCATCGGCGCTATCGGATATGGGATACTGGGACCGCGCTCAACAGCCACTGAATTGTATCGGTTCAAATATGAAAAGGAGTCGTTTACCGTCGGGTTCCGCGGCGGCATGGAGGCTCTGCTTTACCCCGTCAAGGGTCACTGCCTCTCCCTCGGCTTTTTTTACGAACAGCGGAAGGTCCAAATCAAAATTGCCGACGTAAGTCTCATGAGCCTTTTTCTTGCGGGTCTGCCTCCCGGACCCGGAGCGGCGTACTTCCTCCCGCTTGAGCGATACGTCGATAAATCGAACGTGGACACGAATTACTTCACCTTTCCTGTGGCGTACCGGTTCCATATTATGGATGAATTGTACATCGGCCTCAGCGTTGACGTGGGGGTGCTCTTCCAGGCAAAGGCAAGTTACAGCATACTAACGTATCAATCGAGCTTGGACCTCAGAAAGCATCTGAAACCGGTTGATTTCGGTGGCAGGGTGATATTCGGGTTCACCACGAACCGTGTCTTCATCGAAATCAGCATTGGCACCGACTTCCTGGACATCGACCGGCTCGCGGGCGAGCGCCACACGATTCATCTGACCGGCATGGTGGGATACCGGATATAGATACGTTGCCGCGCCGGCTCTTATTATGTCCGCCGGTCATACTACAGAAATGAAAAAAGCCCTCGAAATCAGGATCAAAGGAATCGTGCAGGGCGTGGGGTTCCGCCCGTTTGTGTATCAGACGGCCCGGCGGCATCGGATCTGCGGGAGCGTGCTCAATGACACGGAGGGGGTGATCGTCCGGGCCGAGGGCGAGGATCGCGACCTGGCCGAATTCCTCCGGGATATGTCAGCGAATCCCCCGCCGCTCGCCATGGTCATGTCCGTGGATTCGGTTGAAGCGCCTGCCGTCGGATGCGCTGATTTCGTCATCGAAAAGAGCCTCATGACCGCGGAGCGGTTCGCCTTCTACTCACCCGATACGGCGGTATGCGAGCCGTGTCGAAAAGAATTTTTTAATCCCAGCGATCGACGGCACCTGTATCCATTCATCACCTGCATCAACTGCGGTCCGCGATTCAGCATCGTGCACGATATTCCCTACGATCGGATAAACACGTCCATGGCGGCCTTTGAGCAGTGCGACCGGTGCCGCGCCGAGTACGCTGACCCGTCGGACCGTCGTTTCCACTCCCAGCCCAACGCCTGTCCCGTGTGCGGACCGCGCATATCGCTCTACACCGCCCGGAAGGAGCTCATCGAGACGGACAGCGACGAAGCCGCCCGGATGACCGTCAGTCTTTTAAAGCAGGAAAAAATAATCGCCATCAAGGGAATCGGCGGATATCACCTCGCAGCGGACGCGAAGAGCGACGCGGCTCTCCGGGAGCTGAGGATGAGGAAGCGGCGCCCCTTCAAGCCCTTTGCCCTCATGGCCGGTTCCCTTGAATCGGCCGAGCGGTTTCTCGAGATATCCCCGGTTGAGCGGGACCTGCTCCTCTCCCGGGAGCGGCCTATCGTGCTTCTCAAAGAAAGGCGTGAGCTGGTGAGCCGCCAGGCTGCGCCGGATCTCTCCTATCTGGGGCTCATGCTGCCCTACACGCCCTTCCAGCACCACCTGTTCTCAATCGACCCCGACATGGTCCTGGTGATGACCAGCGGCAATGTGTCTGACGAGCCCATTGAGTACCGTGATGAAACGGTGTTCGATCGTCTCGGACGGATCGCCGATTACTTCGTGACCTACAACCGGGAGATCATCGGCCAGGGAGACGACAGCGTGCTCTTCGTAGTGGATGAAAGGTCATTCTTCATACGACGGTCGCGGGGATACGTTCCGGCGCCGTTTCTGTCCACGGAATCCCTCGCAACCATTCTCGCCGTAGGCGGGGACCTGAAAAACAGCTTTGCCGTCGCGCGGAAAAGCTTCATCATCATGAGCCAGTACCTTGGCGACATGGCCGATCCCCTCACCTATGAGGTATTCAGGAGAACCGTCGATCATTTCATGAGGATTTTCGACGCCCGGCCGGAGGTGATCGTATCGGACATGCACCCGGGTTATCTCACCAGGCTGCACGCGGAAGAGATGGCGTCCTCAGGGAGGCGGCGCATCGAGGTGCAGCATCATCACGCGCACATAGCCGCGGTGATGGAGGAGCACGGCATTACAGAACCGGTGATCGGGATCGCGTACGACGGTACGGGTTACGGAACCGACGGAACCCTGTGGGGGAGCGAGTTTCTCATCGCGCGGCGCGGCTCCTTTGAGCGGGCGGCGCATTTTTCAAATTTTCCCCTTCCCGGAGGCGAGAGCGCCATACGGGACGTGTGGAAGATCGGCATCTCGCTCCTCCATCAGCGGTACGGCCGGGATTTCCCGGTCATGCGGCGCGACGCTGAAACCGCGGGAGTTATCGAGATCATAGAGAAAAATATCAATTCGTCCCTCGCCTGCAGCATCGGACGGATTTTCGACGGCGTGGCGGCCATCCTCGGCATATCCCGAACTGTCAGCACAGAGGCGGAGGCTGCGCAGCAGCTGGAGGAGGCGGCCATGCGGGGGAAGGCGCCGGATTGGCCGTTTATCATTCCTTTCGCCGATAATGAAACGATAGTAATCGGTACGGATGATTTGACGGCGTATATCGTATCTCTCGTTGAAAAGGGAATCCCGGCCGAAGATATCGCCGCTGCCTTTCATCAGGCCATCATACATACCTCCACGGCAGTTGCTGTCCGGCTCAGGGAGAAAACCGGCATCAATGTTGCGGCCCTGAGCGGCGGTGTTTTTCACAACAGGATACTCTTGGCTGGGTTGATGGATCGTCTTCGTAAGGCCGGGTTCACCGTATACACGCATACTGCCGTCCCCTGCAATGACGGCTGTATCGCGCTGGGACAGATTGTTATCGCAAAAGATAAATTCGGTAAATAATTACTTGAAAAAAAAATCGACACTACGATTATGGGAAAATCAAAATCCGTGGTGGTTTTTTAACAAATACTTGTGATATAAAAATAGCAAATAGTTGGTATCAAATTTTTATATAACAGAATCGGGATAACGATTGATAAATATAATAAAATTTTGCATATAATATTTTTAATAGAAAAAATAGATTTGTTGCCAAAATAAAATGAAAATTCAATAGCCAACACCACCGCAGGCGGCCGGGGCAAATTTCAATTTTTTATTTAGATATGCAACAGTTCAACTAAATATTCTTGAAGGACCCTAAGTCTAATTAACAATATTCAAAAAGACTAGCTCAGCCTTCATTTCAAGATTTTGGATTTGAATAAACAAACTGTAATCATTCAGCAGGGCACACATTAGTGCATGATAAACTGTACGATATCATGTTGCATTCGCAGCTGGATAATCGTATTGGCATAAGAATTTAATGGGCAATTCCAGGATTTGCCGAATGATTGCCGGCTACAATAATTCACACTATAAAGAGGGATTATGGCTAATATAGGAGATGCAGTCGCAAAAGCTGTTAAAAAAAACGGCAGGGACACAACCATGATGCTTGATATTATTCGCGATGTTCAGGCGGAACTTGGGTTCGTGTCTGATGAGGCAGCGGCCCGGATTGCCGCAAGCATGGGAGTTTCAAAAGTTGATGTGGATGGCGTCGTTTCATTCTATCATTTCTTTTCCAAAAAGCCTCTCGGGAAATACACGGTCTATCTGAATAACAGCGCCGTGGCCGTGATGAAGGGAAGAGGGGCAGTGGCCAGGGCCTTCGAACAGGCGGCGGGGTGCACATTCGGAAGCAGGACGACGGACGGAGTCATCGGACTCTACGACACTTCCGATATCGGCATGAATGATCAGGAACCGGCTGCGTTGATCAACGGCGTGGTATTCACCAGCCTTACGCCCGAAAGAGCGCGTGATCTTATTTCACAGATGAAGGCCGGTAAGCGCGTGAAGGATATGGTTACGGTCCTCGGCGACGGACAGAACAGGTCCGAGCTGGTACGCTCAATGGTGAAGAACAACATCCAGAAAAAGGGTCCGGTCATTTTCGCTCCCTTTGAAGCGGGATCCGCTATCAAAAAAATTGTCGCCATGAAGCCTGAACAGGTCATCGAAGAAGTGAAGATATCCAACCTCCGCGGGCGCGGAGGCGCGGGGTTTCCCACCGGCATGAAGTGGGAATTTACCCGTAATTCAAAAGGAAAAAGGGCGTATGTGGTATGCAACGGTGATGAAGGAGAGCCCGGGACGTTCAAGGATCGCGTTATTTTAACCGAGCTGCCCCAGATGCTCTTCGAGGGCATGACCGTTGCCGGCTACGCGACCGGAGCGCAGGAAGGCGTTCTCTACATCAGGGCGGAATACGCGTATCTGCTTCCGTACCTCGAACGGGTTCTTGAAACAATGAGAAAAAACCGATTGCTGGGCGCGAACATCGCGGGCAAAAAGGGATTCAATTTCGATATCCAGATAAAACTCGGCGCCGGGGCCTACATATGCGGCGAGGAATCGGCGCTCATCGAATCAGCCGAAGGGAAACGGGGCGAGCCCCGCAACCGGCCGCCGTTCCCGGCACAGTACGGATACCGCGGATATCCCACCGCGGTCAACAACATTGAAAGTTTATGCGCGGCTGCGCGGATCATGCAGAAGGGAGGCGAGTGGTTCGCCACAATGGGCACGTTCCAGTCGCACGGGACCAAGCTTCTTTCCGTATCCGGCGACTGCACGAAACCGGGGGTGTATGAAGTGGAGTTCGGGACCAAACTGCAAAGCCTGCTGGATGATGCGGGCGGCTCTGACGCCGTCGCGGTACAGGTGGGCGGCCCTTCCGGCAAATGCG
>MIBH01000012.1:22609-26959 GCA_001829455.1 Spirochaetes bacterium RBG_13_51_14 | reverse complement strand
AAGAAGCTGTCGTTCGAGGAGCTCCCCACCGGCGGATCGATCATCGTCATCGGGCCGAACCGGGATTTACTGGATATCGTGCACAACTTCATCGACTTTTTCGTCGAGGAATCGTGCGGCTGGTGTACGCCCTGCCGGGCCGGAAACGTGATACTCAAACAGCGGCTTGAAAAGATCATGGCCGGAAAGGGAACCGCGTCCGACCTGAAAGAGATGGAGCGGTGGTGCGGGATCGTCAAAGCCTTCAGCCGATGCGGTCTTGGGCAGACGTCGCCCAATCCGATAGCCACAACCATCGAGAATTTTCGTGAGGTGTATGAGGCCAAACTGCAGAAGGGAGCCGATTTCGTCTCCGAATTTGATCTTAACAAAGCGGTGCAGGATTACTGCCTGACCGCGGGTACAACACCACACCGAGGGGGACATTAAAAATGAGCAAGAGCACAATCAGGAAAAAAGTGAAAAGCGCGATGAAGAAGAAAGCCAAAAGCGCGATAAAAAATAAAGGGAAGAGCGCGGCCAAAAGCAGTGTTAAAAGCGCGGCGCGGAGCAGAGTGAAAAGCTCTGCCGCGGGCAGGGCCGGAAGCGCGGCAAAGAAAAAGCCCAGATCAGCGGTCAAGAGGAAAGCCGCGGCCCCGGTAAAAACCAAGAGTGCATTAAGATTCGAAATTGACGGTAAAGCGTGCAAGGCCCGGGCCGGCCAGACCATCCTTGATGCGGCCCGCGATAATGGAATTTACATCCCGGTGCTCTGTTTTTACAAGGGCATGAAGCCGGCCGGCATCTGCCGCATGTGTACCGTCAAGGTCGGGGGACGGAACATGGCCGCCTGCACCACGCCCGTTGCGGAGGGCATGATTATCGAGAACGCCATCCCCGAACTCGAGGACATGCGTAAGGCCATGGTTGAGATGCTCTTTGTCGAGGGGAACCACATGTGTCCCACCTGCGAGAAGAGCGGCAACTGCGATCTGCAGGCGCTCGGCTACCGATACCAGCTCCTGGCGCCCCGCTTCCCCTATATGTTCCCGCAGCGGAACATAGACGCGACCTACTCGAAGATCATGATTGACAACAACCGGTGCGTTCAGTGCCGGCGGTGCGTCCGGGGTATCACCACGAAGGACGGCAGGAACATTTTCGCGATGACGAAGAGGTCGGGAAAATCGACAATCGTCGCCGACCGGGAACTCGAAGCGAAGATGCCGGACGATCTCGCCAGGAAGGCGATGGATCAGTGCCCGGTGGGCGCTATATTGAAGAAAGAAGTCGGTTTTGCGGTGCCCATAGGAAAGCGGAAATATGATGCTAAGCCCATCGGCAGCGAAATCCATAATTAAGAGCATAGTGGAGGATTGCAATGAGTAAACCAGTTGTGGCCACCGCATCACTTGCGGGTTGTTTCGGGTGCCATATGTCCTTGCTGGACATTGACGATAGAATACTGCAGCTTATCGACCTGGTGGAGTTCAACAAGTCGCCGATCGATGACATCAAGACTTTTACCAAGGAGTGCGACATCGGCTTCATCGAAGGGGGTTGCTGCAACAGCGAGAACGTCGAGAACCTGATCAATTTCAGGAAAAACTGCAAGGTCTTAATCTCCGTGGGCGAGTGCGCCATCATGGGCGGCCTGCCGGCGATGAGAAACGGGATTCCCATCAGGGAGTGCCTTGAAGAGGCGTATCTCAACTGCGTCACGGTAGACGACAAGATCATTCCCAATGACGAGGAGATTCCGATGATACTGGACAGGGTGTACCCCTGCCACGAGATCGTGAAGATTGACTATTTTCTTCCCGGATGCCCGCCGCGGGCCGATTTGATATGGGAGGCTCTGACGGCGCTTCTTTCGGGGAAACCGATCAATCTTCCGTATGAAGCATTAAAGTATGATTAAGGGAGACAACTATGGCTAGAAAGATCACTATAGAACCGGTAACACGGGTCGAGGGGCACGGCAAGGTAACCATCCATCTCGACGACAACAATAACGTGTCACAGTCGCGGCTCCACATCGTCGAGTTCCGCGGCTTTGAGCGCTTCGTCCAGGGCAGGCCCTACTGGGAGGCGCCGGTGCTGGTGCAGCGCTTGTGCGGCATCTGCCCGGTGAGCCATCACCTGGCCGCGGCCAAGGCCACGGACGTCATCGTAGGCGCGGGTACCGGCGAAGGGCTGACGCCGACGGCGGAGAAGATGAGACGGCTCATGCACTACGGTCAGATCTTCCAGTCCCATACCCTGCATTTCTTCCACCTGGTGTCGCCCGATTTATTGTTCGGCGTGGATGCCGACCCGGCGATACGCAATGTTATCGGCGTCGCCATGAAACACAAGGATCTGGCGGTCCAGGGCGTGATGATGCGTAAGTTCGGCCAGGAGATCATCAGGGCCACCGCCGGCAAGAAGATCCACGGGACCGGCGCAATACCGGGCGGAATCAACAAGAACCTGAGCCTCAAGGAGCGGGACGAGTTCCTGAAGGGAGCCGATCCCCTCAACATCGACAAGATGATATCCTGGGCGCAGGCGGCGGTGGATTTTTTCAAGGATTACCATTCCAAGCATAAAGATATGATCGACCGCTTCTCGGTCTTCCCGTCGAATCACCTGTCTCTGGTGCGGAAGGACGGCGCCCTCGACCTCTACCACGGGGTGCTGCGTGCCGTTGATCCGAATGGTACAAAGATCTTGAACGACGTCGAATATCAGGAATACTACAAATACATCGGCGAAGAGGTCAGGAGCTGGAGCTACATGAAGTTCCCCTATTTGAAGTCCCTTGGCAAGAAGGACGGCTGGTACACGGTGGGACCGCTGGCGCGGCTCAACACCTGCGACTTCATCCCGACGCCGCTGGCGCAGAAGGAATTCGAGCGGTACAAGGCGTACACGAAGGGCAAACCGAACAATATGTCACTGCACATGCACTGGGCTCGTCTCATTGAGAATCTCCACGCCGCCGAGATGATTAAAAAACTCCTTCTCGACAGGGATCTGCAGGGCACAAAGCTGCTGACCAGGGGGAAAAAGGTTCACGAAGGCGTCGGTCTCCTCGAGGCCCCGCGGGGTACCTTGTTCCATCACTACAAGATCAATGATCAGGATCAGATCATCATGGCGAACCTGATCGTATCAACGACGAATAACAACGAGCCCATGAATCAGGCGGTCTCCTATGTCGCCAGGAGCGTTTTTTCAGGCAAGGCGGAGATCACCGAGGGCATGATGAACAGCGTCGAAGTCGCCATCAGGGCGTATGACCCGTGCCTCTCATGCGCGACCCATGCCCTGGGGAAAATGCCGCTGGAAATATCGCTTCATGACGCGCATGGCGATATTATCGATGTAAGACAGAAATAGGCGCGGTGCGGAATAGAATATTAGTATACGGATACGGCAATCCGGGCCGCCAGGACGACGGCCTGGGCCCGGCACTGGTTGAGCGCCTGGAGGGGGAGCACATCCCTGGGGTTGCCACTGACAGCAATTACCAGCTCCAGGTCGAAGACGCGGTTGCGGTCTCGCAGAGCGATACGGTGATTTTCGTCGACGCAGCCGCAAGCGGCGATGAGCCCTTCACGTTCAGCGAGGTGAAGCCGTCGAGCGAAACAACCTTCACGACGCACTCGGTTTCACCGGGTTCGGTGCTGGCCCTGTGCAACGATCTGTATCAAAAGAAAGTACGGGCCTATGTGCTTGCCATCAGGGGGTACGGATGGGAGTTCGTTGAAGAACTGACGCCCCTGGCGGAAAAAAATCTTAATGAGGCGTTCCTGTTTCTCAGGCACCGGATAGATGATCTGATAATAGATGGGAGTTGAGGTGCGGGGTGGTTGGCCTTCCCGCGCCGGAGCCCGGTTATAATGGACGCAATTAATAATAAATACCAAAGGAGAATTTCGATGGCAGACAAGAAGAGAATTTTGGTTATCGATGATGATTCCGATATCACTGATTCCATCAAGGCGATTCTGACGGCCAATGGCTTTGAGGCATATACATCGAGCGACGGAAAGGACGGTCTCGAAGCGATCGACAAGGTCAAGCCGGACCTCGTTCTCTGCGATATGATGATGGAGCAGGTTGACGCCGGTTCTAAAGTGGCACATGAGATCAGAAAGAAAAATAAGAAGCTCCCCTTGTACCTTTTGAGCAGCATCGGCGTGGCCACTGCGCAGAACATAGAATTGGATAAACTTGGGTTCAACGGCGTATTCCAGAAGCCGATATCACCGGATCACATGATCAAGACTCTTAAAAAAGCTCTTCATATGAAATAGTTTTTTTTCGATTATCTTTTAATGAAAAAACCGGCTTCATGCCGGTTTTTTCATTAAAAGATAACTC
>MIBH01000012.1:3362-22407 GCA_001829455.1 Spirochaetes bacterium RBG_13_51_14 | reverse complement strand
TCCTGGCTGGCGTCGTGCAATGATGCCAATGAGAGCGGATATATGGTTTTAAGGGTCTCTTATACCGGCACTGTTGACAGCACCAACAAGCTCTATGCCCAGTTTTATACCGGTAAAGACTGGTCATCTCCTATCTACAAGCAGGGCAGTGCCACCACCACTATAGTGGTTCCGGAATTTGTTGATATTAATATGCCCTTTTATTTTGTCGTCTTTCATGATCTTGATGCCGATGGCAACCTGAGCACCGGCGATCCCTTCATCGGATGGTTTAATGTCACTGATACCTCAACCGATTTGATGGCCATTAAATTTACCTCAGGCCCGTTGATGTTAAACATTACCTTGGACCCGCTTAATACGTATCCATAGAAGATATGTACCAATGTCTGTTGTCAGTTACTTCGCAATAGACAGTATATGCCGCACATTCCGCTGTTATTAAGCCGGGTGAATCAGACTCTCATATAACTACGTAAAACTCCTTGTTTCAATTAGCCATTTTGCAACCAATGGTTCTCTGGAATATTCCGAATGCTCCTTTTTGAGATTATAAAGGGACAAATAGCTTGTTCTCTATACGTGCTGTAAAACAGTGGTTCTCAATCTCACCATGATAAAATATCTGTTGTAATGCCAATATACTAGCCAATAATAATACAGGGCTGGTTGAACTTGAGAGGAATTATTAAATGTTAAACGATAGCTGAAGGCTTATTGCTTCTCATGGTACATTGAATATGGGCTAATTAACGCATATTCCGCCAAGGAGGGTCTCATGTATGATTTTGACAACAAACGAGTCTATATAACGGGTGGATCGAGCGGCATAGGCCTTGAAACTGCGCGTCAGCTAGCTTTAATGGGCGCCCACCTGATACTTTTCTCCCGTGATAAAGTAAAACTGGAGTATGCGCGCAAAGCCGTGGTTCAACACCGGAAGCACGATTTACAGAAGATTCAGTGTATTCAGCTTGACGTTCGGGATAACGCATGGGTCGAACAGGTCATGCAGCAGGCGGTTAAGAATTTCGGTGCACCCGATGTGCTCATCACCAACGCCGGCGTCGGTTGTGCCGATTACTTTGAAAACATCTCATTTGAAACGTTCGATGCCATTATGGCCACAAACGTGTACGGAACCAGAAACGTTATAGCAGCGCTGTTTTCCTCAATGAAGCAGAAAGGCGGCCGCATCGTAATTATTGCTTCGATAGCTGGCCACATGGGGATGTTCGGGTATACGGCGTACGGAACGTCGAAATTCGCCCTCGTCGGTTTTTCTGAATGCCTCCGCAGCGAGTTGAAGAGGTACGGCATAAGGGTATCCGTGGTGTGCCCGCCGGAAACCGACACACCCCTGATATATGAGGAGGGGAAAACCATTCCGCCGGAAGCGCGGGCGGTGAAAAATCTCGCCGGACTGTTGAAGCCCGAATATGTAGCAAAGCGCATTATCAGGGGTATGCAGAGGAATACCTATCTCATCATTCCCGGATTCAGGGCCACGTTGTTATATTTTCTGCAATGCTACCTGCCGGGATGGATTATACAGCTTTCTGCGGATTTGGCCGTGAAACGGGCTGAAAAAAATTCAGATAGGGAATGATACACATCGCATGCATCGCTGTGTAACCCCTCAATATAAAATAATTCAGTACTGGACTAAACTTCCATCTCTCTTCGCCCGTTTCACCGCGAACCTGAACGCAATAATGCTCAAGGGCGCAATTATTATAATAAATAATATCAGATTCAGAATTATTGGAATAATGCTCTCGAAGCCGGTTTTTGCAAGCAGCAGTTCCCTCAGGGCTTTTATCGCGTGAGTAATGGGTAATGCCTCAGCAAGGTATTGCAGTGGTCGGGGGAGAACTTCAACTGGAAATATGATGCCGCCCAGAAAGTAACTCGATGAACCAAATATAAATTTTATCGGGTTTCCCTGCTTGAAGATCATGATGAAGGATGCCGACAGCATTCCAATAGAAAGGAATGCGATGAGGGTCAGTAATAGAACGAACATCGCCACTAAAGCGCCTGGTATTGAGAGGTGGAGTTCAAAAAAGATGATCCCGATACTGATGAGGAGTAATGATTCTATGAAGGCTTCGATGAATGACCAGAGAGAATTTCCAATGAGTATGGTGTAGATGGACGTCGGCGTGCTGAGCAGGGCTTCCAACGTTCCCTCGACTTGGGCTGATCGGACTTCGTCTGATAGGGCATCGAGGCCTACTGATGCGAATCCTGAAACGGCAAATCCCACCAGCACATAGGCAAAGTAGTTTCCCCCGTATCGTGCGAGATAGGGGGACATGGCCCCACCGAATGTTTCGCCGATGAAATAAAACATGAGCAGCGATATGACGATTTTCACCAGCTGTATTAATAAATTAAACCGGTAACTCAGTGTTATGAACAGGTCTTTTTTTAAAAAAGCCACTATTTTCATAAGGCGTTTCCCTGTATGAGTCTTGAAAATATATCAATTATAGATTCATCACGTTCAGTACATTTGGTCACTTTGCCGCCATGGTTGACGGCTGCGTGTATGGCAGCGGAAATGCCGCGTTTATTGCGCGCTACGCATTCTACTTTGCCGCGTTCTTCACGGATGATCGTGACGGGTACGCGCTTGGCCCAATTTTTCCCCGGCATCCTGGAGAATTCGATGATAAACGTGATTCCTGGATGTATCAAGGATCTGAGTCGCATCGGGCTTCCTTCGGCGATGATTCTACCGTCATTCAGGAGAATGATATAGTCGGCAAGTCGCTGCACTTCGTAAAGGTCATGGGTGCAGAGGAGTATGGCAGTGTTTCTTCTATATATAAAATTATTTCGGATGAGGGCGTGAATGCCGTCTTTGGCGATGGGATCTATGTGGCTTGTTGGTTCGTCCAGGAGGAGTATGTCGGGATTTCGCAGGATTGACCGGGCGAGTAAAAATTTTTGTTTAATACCCGATGAATAGAGCCTGAATGGTTTATCAGCTTCTTTCTCGATGTCAAGTTCCAGGAGTACGTCTGATACAACACCATGGATCGCCCGTCTTTTAATATCATAGAGAGAGCAGAAAAATTCGAGGTTTTGACGGCCGGTCAATCTCCAATAAAATGATCGGTCATTGGATGCCATAACCCCGATCTTAACTGAAGCCCGCTTCATGGCTTCACTATAGGGCATGCCGTACAATTTGATATCGCCGCCGTCATGTGAAACAAGTCCGGCAAGTATTTTTATCACAGTGGTTTTCCCAGCCCCATTTGGCCCCAGCAAGCAAGAAATCTCACCCTGCGGGCAGGTAAAACTAACATCATTTAAAGCAGATATTTTTTTTATTGCCTGCCATGGCTTGAGAGATGGAATACGGTAGATTTTAGATACATTATGAAAAGATATCGGGTCAGACATTTCTGTTTCCCTCATATAAAATCATTGTAAAGACATTTACCATATCTGTATATGAATTTTAATGATAGATGTCATAAAATTTATAGTTTGTATATATAAAATAAATTATTGGTTTTTTCCTACAAATATTCCGATATAATAAGAAATTTTAGGAATACATGCACTTTATATTAAAAGTGACCAAAAGGTAACATGCTCAAACGGTTTTTTAGAAGTTTCCTTGATAACAATATAATATATAATTTATACATACTGATGCAGTATTATTAATTAATTGTCCATTTGTACCCCTCATTCATATAAAAATGCCATGATATTCCAATGGGTTATAAATAAACTATATTTTCATTAAGATAAACCTGGTATATATTGTTCAATAGAGAACCATTTTTTTTTAAAACAATATATTGTTAAAAATAGTATTGATATAAAATTTTGTTTGACAAAATCAATAAAAAAAATAGATTGTCCTTATCTTATAAAAAATCTTGTAGGTCTAGTATAATGAAAAAAACATATTGTAAGCCAACCATAATCAGCGAACAAATTAAAGTTGGAGTCTTTGGCAGTTATGGTTGTAATGGTGGGAATGGCAATTTTGGTAAACATAACAAGGGCTTTTTGAGATGGTGGTTTCATTTTAGTCCGCGACGTCACCATAAATATATGTAACAAAATCAGCCGTTTGATAGCTACGACCGATAAAATTGAAGTTATCACTTAGTTAAAGACATTTTAATTAATTGATACAATGAACAATTTGGTTTACTTAAGTGAATGGGTGAATGATTTGCTTTTTTAGAGAGAGAATAGTAGATAATTTTTAAAAAGTGACATAAAAAGTTTACTGAATAATCCAGAAGAAATTAAACATTTACAGAGAGACTGTTTTTCAAATATATTTATCCACGTATCCTTTGCTCTCTGATTTCATATCCACTGCGTTTTTTTTATTCTCCTTAAAGACAGAAAAAACTCTTTCAAAATCGATTCGTTTTTTAATTCCCAGGCCCTATATCTTTATAAGTTTTTTTTCTTCGAGTTCAAACAGAAAATTCTTGATATCCTCTTCTGCCTGCGATTTCCCAACATCATATTCCTGGAGCAGCATGACAATTATATCCTGCACTGTTGAGGATCCGTTTATAGATCGCCAGATAAAGCCTCCAACTTCATCAAGGCTATGCAACTCATCGCCGTTATCGGATAAAATAATGATGGTATCGCCTAGCTCTTTTACATATAATCCGTTTACGGGGATTGGAATGCTGTCTAACCGAATCAATTTTTTCACTCCATGTATTAATAAAAAAGCCTGTCAATTTCGATCCAGAACCCACTATCAGGAATGAATTCCAGTTTGTATATGGGCACTGATCGGTATAATCTGTCAGCCATATCGAGCATGTCAATAAAGATCTTACGATTGAGATGCTCTTCAATCGGTACGGGTGGGATGATCTCTTTCGCCAATTGTTTGACAGCTTCACTTCTTTTTATTTCTGATATCGAATTCACTCTACCGTGGGATATTATGAAAATTGCTTTCAAACGAGCGGATCCGCTCATTTTATTTTTAAAGTACCCGTTGAATGGCGTGCCGTGAAGAGTGATGTCTGCGTCATGGAATTCTATCAGGCAGACCTCATCGTTCAAGACATGATAATCCCCGCTCAATGAGGCTATTGTTGATTTTCCTGATCCAGATGGGCCGGCGAACAGGAAGCCGCAATTTTTATATATAACCCCGGAAGAGTGGATGAGCAGCGAATCGTTAAGTTTAATCTTTCGGCATGAGTAAAATATTTGGTACAGAAGTTGTTCGAATACACGTATCGCCTGACCGTGGGCAAGGCCAGTTTTGACCCATAGTTGAATTTTATTTATTTCGGGACCAATCTTTCCATGAACAAGTCCGTGGGCGATAATGAAATTATTATTCATTATTTTTTTTGTTGTAAAAAGTGAGTCCGGAATTTCTATACTTTCTTCGTGATGTATAAAGTTGAGGTTTACGGTGATATCGGGCTCCCTTTCTGAATTGCGTACGCTAAAATAATCAGATAAATATTTGAAATATTTCAGTGTCGGACAGGTTATCCCTATTACCGAATCCCCTATCTCCATGCGGAATTCATGTATTTTTATTTTGAATTTATTTTTGATGAATCTCGGAAACAGTAACGCTGTATTCCAACAAGCAAGAGCAAGTTGCCTCAGCGCTTCGTTTCTCGCTTTTTTATCTCCATCACGATTGGAGATAGTGGTAACTAATCCGTTCTTATCTTGTACCGCGACGACCATTCCGACAACCTGGCCGGTGTGTATCCACTTCCCCAGTCGGTTGACATCGCCTTTTTGATATATAATAGACCAGGTCCCAAGAGTGAATCGGGCCAAAAGGCGATGTGTTGTTAAGGTTTTTCCTTCTCTAAAAACAATAATGTCTCCCCTGCGAATCTGTTTCCCGGAGAGAGCCATGATTCGTATTGTATTACCGGGCACAATAAGAGGCACCATACTGCCCGTCAATACCGGTAGTTCAACTATCGTGCCATGGGGTATTAATCCGTTGAGAAGATCAAGCCAGTCTGATGCTAATTTATGTTTTTCTTTTATTGCCATAGAACATCTTACATTAAGGGACTGCAGTTTACTTATTGGAGAAAAAAGTCTGAATAGTGCCAGGTAGTATTCCTTAAAAGAACTGGCTTTCTGTTTAAAATAAATCAATGACATAATAATAAAGTGTCAACAAGAAAACAATTTTTACTTGTTAATATTTTCATAGTATAGAGAAAATGATTACATGAAAATGAGAATTGAAGATATCCTTATCTTGGAACTTTGCAAAAATGAAAAGAACAGCAGTTCGATTGAAAATATTTTCCATAATTATAAAATAAATCTTCACTATTTTTTTAAGATAATTGATAAACATCTTATAAAGCCTTTCATATTGGCCGAGGCACTCAAGTATTCGATTCCTGAACCGGTGAGGGACATCCTACACCGTGCAGCAAAAGAAGCTATCTTTGAAACAAGAGTTCGCCATCAGATGATAAAAAGAGAGTATAACAGGATTCAAACAATCGTACAAGAACGGGGCGCTGAATGTATATTGCTGAAAGGAATATCACTTGATTTTACTGGCTTACGTATGATTGGCGATCTTGATATCCTCGTCAAAGAAGGAGATTTTGTCATTGCCGACGAATCGGTAAGGGCAGCAGGTTTTGACTATGTCGGCGATATTTTAAATCCACTTATCAGAAATAATGAAAAAAAGGATATCATCTCGCAACTTTCTTGGAATAACCAGTTTCAATATGAGAACAAAAAGAATGGCATTCTGCTAGAATTACATACCAATCTTTTTGAGAAATCGAGAGCGTATATATTTGATCTTAACAGACTTCTCGAGAACATTGACATATTCTGGAAAAATAGAGTGTGGAACGATAGCCTCAATGCTTACACGTTGTGCACTGAGGATCTGCTGATGCTTATGTGTTTGCACACGGCGGTTAAACGCTCCCTGCACATGAATCGATTCATATTGAGGAATCTTCTCGATATAAGCGGATGTATTGACCGTGGAATAAATTGGGATAGTTTTCTTTCCGCATCGGTTCAATTTGACACAGTATCGCTAGTATTTTTTTCGCTTTCTTTAGCGATACGATTAATAGGAATAAATGTTCCGGATGGAGTGATGCATGTATTTGAATCGCGATGCACCAAGGGACAAAAGCTTCTCGCCGCTCTACACCATAAGAGTTTTTATAATTTGGAATCAAGTTCCATATTTTTTTCAAATCTGTATAAAATACTGTGCCCCTTTGTGTATCAGAAGAAATGGTTCTCACGGCTTAAAAGCATTTTAATGTTACCTGTTCTGTTCCCCGCACGATGGCGAATGGCTCAATTATTTCATATTAAAAAAAATAATCCATTAATTTTTTTGACATATCTCATCAATCCCTTCAGATTGCTCTTCCTGCTCATAAAAAACATTGTACGCTATTTTTATAATAGGAATAATTTTGTTGGGTGACTTCTAAGGCGTGCAGCATTTTTTCGTTCTGTGATGCTTTTAAGTCTCTGCAGGAGTATTGCCATATTCTTCCCACACTCAAGCCCGGATGCCCAGTTTGTAAAGCCGGCCGATAATTTCGAAAGCCGTCAACCTGGTAGTGAGGATCGGGACTTTCTCATTGTTCGCTTTCGCCAGCGTATCATTTTCGGGCTGTCCGCCGTTTACGAGGACGATGCCCGCAAGTGATTTCAGCAGTGCCACGGGCACGATGTTGGCGTGAGTCTGGAGCGTTATCCAGAGGCTCCCTTCCGTGGCGTGCGCCATGACGTCACTCAAAATATCTCCTGCGTAGGCGCGAGTTACATCCGCGTCGAGCGACTCGGCCGTGCTCTTCAGTTCAAGGTTATACAGTTCGATCAGTTCTCTAAGCTTCATGATCCACCCCTGCAATAAGAATTTCGATATTCACCGTGGTGCCGACACCCACGGTGGACTTGATGTCCATTACATCGGAACACTTTTTTATATTGGGCAGGCCCATGCCGGCGCCGAAACCCATCTCCTTGACCCATGGTTCCGCCGTTGTATATCCTTCCTGCATGGCCATCTCTATGCTTTTGATGCCCGGTCCCCTGTCTTCTACGAGTATCGTTATTTTTTCATTATTAACGTTGAATTTCATGGCGCCGCCGTCGGTATAGATGACCACGTTCATCTCCGCCTCGTAGGACGCGATTGCCACCCGCCGGATGATATCTGGCTGAATCCCCAGACGCTTGAGGTTTTTCTTCATAGTCGTTGATGCGGCACCGGCGTGGTCGAAATTTTTTCCAATTATACTGAATGTAAGGGAGAGGTCTACCTGTTCTGCATTGATGTCCTGGAAGAAGTGGCTGGCGCGGTATTGGCGGACCTCTTCCTCGCTGTATTCCTTTTCCAGCTTCTGGAGCGTGCCCATGATGATATCTCCCTTGGTGATGATGCCCACCAGCTTTCCATTCTCGCGGTCCAGAACCGGGAATCGTCCGTATCCCAGCTGATCGAAGCGCTTTATGGCGTGGATGAGGGGCTGATCCGTGTAGAGACACTGCGGGTTCTTTACCATTCTCTCTTTGATTGTAGCGTCCCTTCCTCCTTCCATGAGCCAGGCAATCAAGTCGGATATACTGATGATTCCCACAAGAGATTCGCCCGCGATGACGGGAAGGCCGCTGAGGCGATGTGTGCTCATCTCCTCGTTGAGCTTGGCCATGGTATCATCCGGGCTTATGGTAATGACATCCTTCTTCATCGCATCTCCGACCTTGAGCTCGAAAAGGATTTCCAGTGTTTTGTCGAATCGTGATACCGTTACGGCCATGGCAGCGGCACCTATCTCGTCTTCTGTTCTCTGAGGAAATCGATGACATGCGTCCAATGAATCGTCGAAAGGCTCAGATCGAGATCTGGAGGATGGTACACATACATGGCGGCAGGATTGTTACGGGTATGGATCATGTGCTATAGCCCTGTTTGCCTTGGCACCGCAGCTGGTGGTTGATAGATATTTCGTGGAGAAGCATCATACGCTTTCTTCTTTTTCGAGCTGCTCCAGGAACTGATCCCAAACCTTATCGATTTCTCGCGCTGCCTCCTCGTCCAGCTTTTCTATAATGAAACCGGCATGGACGATCACCCGGTCCCCCTTTTTTACGTCTGGCATGAGTGATATGTCCACGGACGTTACTACGCCCCGGGCCTCGGCAACGGCGCGTCTTCCTTCGATATTAGTAATTGTCATTGGCACGGCAAGACACATATTAGTCTCCTTTTTGTTATGGTGTTACTGTTAGATACATGTTACAATCCAGCGCGTCTGCATGACCGCGCGTTTTCTGCGCCGTATTTCAGCAGATCCGGGGCAGCTGCTCCTCGGTCAGGAGCGGCAGAATCCTCCTGCCGCCGACGGCTGTCTCGATATACGCCTTCCCCGGGAATTCTTCGTTTATTTCTCCGATGACCGCTGCCTCCCGGCCTTCGGCCGTGCTTTTCAGAATATTCACGATATCTTCCGCGTCATCGGGTCTGGTGATAATCACGACCTTGCCTTCGTTGGCAGCATAGAGGGGATCGATTCCCAAGATATCGCAGACGCCTTTTACTTCGTCACGTACGGGGAGGGCGTCCTCGTTCAGTTTCACGCTGATTTTTTTTCCTTTTACGATCTCGTTTAATACCGATGCGACGCCTCCCCGGGTGGGGTCACGCATGAATCTGATGCTCTCCGGGAAACGCTCGATGACTGCACGTATCATGTGATTGAGATGAGCGCAGTCAGAGGTAAGGCCACCTGAAAAGGATAGATTGTTTCTGATGGCCATTACGGCCATTCCGTGATCGCCGATTGTGCCGCTCACGATGATTCTATCGCCCGGCTTGATCTCTCTGCGCTGGATTGACCTCTCGATGATCCCGATTCCGGATGTGTTTATGAATATCTTGTCCGCCGCTCCATTGGGAACAACTTTGGTGTCTCCGGTGACTATCCGAACGTCCGCTTTATCAGCCTCGGATTTCATGGAATCAAGGATTTTTTCCAGATCGGCAAAATCAAATCCCTCTTCCAGCACGAGGGCACATGATATGAACAGCGGTTTTGCGCCCATTACTGAAAGGTCATTCACGGTGCCGTTCACGGCCAGAGTGCCGATATCGCCGCCGGGGAAAAAGAAAGGCGTGATGGTAAAAGTATCGGTGGTGAATGCGAAGCGAACGCCTGCCATTGAAAGAACCGCCGAATCATCAAGCTGGACATTATCGGCGCCGAAACGTTTCCGGATGATCGTATCGATCATTTCATTCATCAGTTTTCCGCCGCTGCCGTGTCCCGGGAGTATTTTTTTCGTCATCTGCCGCTCCAGTACTTGTAGTAGGCTGCACAGGGCCCTTCCATGGAGACCATGCAGGGGCCGACGGGTTCTTCCGGCGTACAGGCTTTACCGTACAGGCCGCACTGAGGCGGGGTGATGAGGCCGCGCAACAGCTCGCCGCATCGGCATCCCTTCGCTTCCTCCGGCGCTGGCGGCGTCACGGGAAACTTCTGTGCCGCGTCGAAATCGGCGTATTCGTTTCTGATCGCCAATCCGCTTCCGGGTATGACACCGATGCCCCTCCATCGTGAATCGGATGCCGTGAAAACCTGGTATAAGAGTTCCACCGCTGTCCGGTTGCCTTCTTCCCTTACCACGCGGCTGTACTGGTTTACCGTTATATTTTTATTTTTTTGAATGAGATCGACGAGGGTGAGCATTCCCATCATGAGGTCAGACGCATCGAATCCTGCGACAACGCAGGGCTTGCCGTAACGGCCGGATATGAAGCGCCAGGCTACGGTGCCGATGACAGCGCTCACGTGGCCCGGAAGGATGAAGCCGTCGATTTTAACTTCCCCGGCGACAAGCAGCGCCTCCACCGCAGGCGGAGTGAGCTTGTTGCCAGGCAGGATGGAGAAGTTTTTTATATTGCGCCTCTTGGCTTCCAGAACGGTAGCCGCTTCCGCCGGCGCCGTGGTCTCGAACCCGACGCTCAGGAACATCACCTCAGCGCCAGGGTTAGCCTCCGCGAACTCTAGTGCGTTCATAGGAGAATAAACGATACGGATATCCATTCCTTTAGCTTTTTCTTTCACCAGGGAGCTGGTGGAGGACGGGACTTTTATCATATCCCCGAAGGTGGCGATAATGGGACGGTATTGTTTCCCGATCTCGATGGCCCGGTCCAGGTATTCGTTGGGAGTGACGCATACGGGGCACCCGGGCCCGTCCACCAGGATGAGATTCCGGGGGAACAAGTCCTTTACGCCGGTTCGGAAAAACTCGGTAGTATGAGTTCCGCAGACTTCCATGATCCGGATTTCACGATTGAGCCGAAGGCCTTTAAGCCGTTCCGCAAGTTTTTTATTCAGATCATTGCCCATTACATTATCTCAATACTGGTTATGAAGAATTCTCTTCCCTCCAGGAGCTCTATTTCTGAAGATCCACATTTCACACAGGTGAAACTCCAGTCCTTTTTTTCAAACGTGTGCTCGTGGCCGCAGGAGAGACATCTGAGTTTAACCGGCACATGCTCGACGGAAAGCTCCGCGCCGTCGGCGATGGTATCCTTGCTGAGCATGTCGAAATAGTTCTGCGCCCACTCGGGTATAATATCAGAGAGATGGCCGATTTTCAGGTTTATTTTTATAACTTTATCCGCGTTGTTCTTGTTCGCATGATCCAAAACTATATTAAGGATGCTGCTCATGACAGAAAGCTCATGCACCGTATTCTCCTTTTGGTTTACCGCTACGGGGGTCGGACAGATTGCGTACATACTCACAGCAGAATATCATAACGGCGACTCACTGGTATATGTCAACAATTAATGTTTCCCGAACTGAGAATGGAGCTATTCTAAAAAATATGATACAGTGGGAATCGTCAGATATGACATACTAAGAATGTGCCCCGTATCTTCAATACAGCGATTGCCCGCGACATAAACCGGTCCGCGGGATCGAGGTGCTGTGTCCTTGCTGAAAGTTACTTCGCCGCCTAAAAATCGTTGATTATTTTCCTATTGCGCTATACATTGTTAGGAATCATCATTATTCCAGTGAGCACCGAATGGAACAGGAAAACGAGAAAAAAAAAGGGATTGAGCTCATTATCGGGCTGCCAACCTACATGGAGGCGGATACCATCGGTTTTGTAACTCAACAGGTAGATCACGGTCTTAAGCGGTACTTTGGCAATCGAGAGGCAGTTATCGTCAACGTTGACAACAACAGTGAGGATGACACCAGGGGGGTATTCCTCTCAACTGAAACAGTTACACCGAAAAAGTACATCTCAACCCCCAAGGGCATGAAGGGGAAGGGGAACAACCTGATGAATCTTTTCAGGTTCGCGAAGACCCATATATCCACCCTCAAGGCGATAGCGGTGGTGGATGCTGACCTCCGGTCGATAACCCCTGAATGGATTAAACATTTAGTGGATCCGATATTAAAAGGATATGATTACACGCTCCCCCGGTACAGCAGGCACCAGTTTGACGGGACAATTACAAACCATATCTGTTATCCCCTGCTGTATGGGCTTCTAGGAGAAAACGTACGCCAGCCGATTGGGGGAGAATTTTCCTTCTCTCCAAAACTGGTTCTCTACCTGCTGGAGCAGGAATGGCATCCAACTACTAGGTTTTATGGTATAGATATATTCATGACCATCAACGCCATTATTGGCAAATTTAAAATATGCGAAGTGGGCCTGGGTGCAAAGGTGCATAAAGCTAGTTCGCCGAAATTAGGTCCTATGTTCACGCAGGTTGTGACAACATTTTTTGAGATAATTCTGTCGGAAAAGGCTGATTGGATAGGAGTCCCGATCGATTACCCGAAACCAAAACCTCTCTTTGGCCTTAAGAAGCTATCTCCGCCCCAGGAGCTTTCCATAGATATTCGTGATTTAAAGGATAAACTCCGAAGTGAGTTCCTTCCACGGGAAAAACTCCTGAGGAAATATCTAAGCCCTTACCTCTATCTCAATGTTAAGCATATGATCGAACAGGACCATTATGATATGGATACATTGATGTGGACCCAATCAGTTTACCAGATGCTATTCACGTTTGACACCGGTTCTCCTAAAACAAAGAAGGACATCATCGAAGCACTGAAGCCTCTTTATTTTGCACGGTCAGTGACATTTGACTACGAGACCTGGAAGTTTCGGATTGATTTCGCCGAGGAGCTGATACTGCATCAGGCAATGGCTTTCGCCTCGCAAAAGCCGTATTTCTATGGGCTGTACCTAAAGCACGCTCAGGAGATAGACCGAAAGATGAAAAAGTCTAGATAGTTATCCATCAAAAGTCCAGAATTATTTTTTTTTTATCATTTTTGCCTCGATATTCGTATAGTAATATAAACACTATAGAGGATAATATATGTTAATCAGAACAACAATACGAATCAATGTCGCTACATTAGATAGACTTACAAGGGCTTCAGCTAGAATGGGTCAACCGATAATTCTAATTATATCGTCTTTATTACGTCGTCTTGCTGAAGATCATGATACGCTTGTCAATCCATGGCAACGAATTAAGTATCAGGATAGAGATATCCGTGAAAATTGGCGTTGTTATCATCTGGATCTAAGACCAGATGAGTATGAGTTTTTTCTTGATTTAAGGAAGTTGTTTAAACAATCTCTTTCTCGTCTTCTGGTGTGTGCTGTCATAAAATATCTTGATGCTATGACGGGGAGGTTATGTAATTGTTTGGATAACTATCGATATAGAAACTATATCCTGTCAAAAATCATTATTGAAGGCGTAATTTGCTGGGTGCTATACTGGGGCATCCCCCCTGCATTATTTAATAAGTCCAGCGGCATTGTAACATAATAGAATCATCAATTATTACTTGCCAGAATAAACGCCTGTAATTATATATATTCAGAGAGGGCCACGCAGCAGCGCTACGGCGAGGAAAGTCCGAACACCATAGGGCAGGGTGCCGGGTAATACCCGGGCGCCGTGAGGCGACGGAAAGTGCAACAGAAAAGACACCGCCGTGCTCAGGTACGGCAAGGGTGAAATGGTGAGGTAAGAGCTCACCGCGCCCTCAGTAATGTGGGCGGCACGGCAAACCCCACCTGGTGCAAGACCAAGCAAGCAGCCATATAAGAACGGCCCGTTCGAGGCTGTGGGTAGGTCGCACAGAGCCTCATGGCGACATGGGGCCAAGATAGATTGCTGCATAAACAGAATTCGGCTTATGTCCCTCTCTGCTATTCTTCGGCCGGGATTCACCGATTCAAGCAGGGAATCCCGGCCACTATTGATTTAGTTCTTGATTTTTTTTGTCTGTCTACGTATCTTTATATAGATATATTTTAACCGAGTTATATGGGGCACAATCAAACTTCATCAGATGATGATGAAATGCTATCGGAGGTGCCGGGAAGCCAAGCAAGGAGGTGTATCATGAAACGATTGATGATCACTGCAACTGCGTTTCTCTTTTTCGCATTCTCAGGCGTACTATACAGCTCGAAGTGGAACCTGTATCAGATTGTTGATATATACGTATGTGAGGAGGGTATAGTTCTGGCCGAATTACTGGCCAAGGCGCGTCTGAATCGCCATCAACTCACCGTGGTGAGTTACTGCACCTGCGAGGGTGTCGATCCGAGTTTGAAAACCGAGGTGAAGAACGCCACATGTGAGCCCCCGAAAGACATGGTCTATTCCTGCACCTGCATCGGGAAATCGCATTATTGATGGATACCGTACCATAATCCTTAGAACCTTATTCTTATTAATTATATGGAAGGCGAGCGAATGGATCGAAACCGAAAAATCCTGATTTCTATACTGGCAGTACTGGTCCTCACATCGGTCATTGCCATCGTTGACATCAGCATGAATATGCAGCAGAAACGGGGCGCTGGCATATCACTAACAGGGCCGCAAATCGGGCCTGGAGTCGGCATTGCGCGGATTGAGGGGCCCATCCAGATGTTGGGTGTCTCATCACCAATGAGCGCAACTTCCGGAGCCGAGGGCGTTATACGCCGTCTCGATGAACTGGAGCAGAACAATGACATCAGGGCCATAGTCGTGCGGATCAACTCGCCCGGCGGTACCGTGGCCGCGACACAGGAAATCTATGAGAAATTGTGGCGTCTCCGAAAAAAGAAAATCCCACTCATCGCCTCAATGGGAGAGATCGCTGCATCGGGAGGGTATTATGTTGCCTCTGCGTGCGATTATATCGTTGCCAATCACGGTTCCATTACCGGCTCCATTGGCGTAATCGCCGTCTCACCTAACCTGCGGGGCTTGTTCGATAAACTCGGCATCACTATGAATGTGATTAAGAGCGGCAGGTATAAGGATATTCTCTCAGTACACCGGGACATTACGCCGGAAGAGCGACAGCTTATCCAGGAGATAATCGATTCCTCATACCGGAAGTTCGTAAGGGACGTCGCCCGGGGCCGGGCGCATGTGCAGGGCGAGGACGGAATTAAGCCTATAGCGGACGGTCGCATCATGAGCGGCGAAACGGCACTTAAGCACAAACTAGTTGATATGCTGGGAACCTTTGAGGATGCCGTAGACAAGGCGCGTCAGATGGCGAAACTTGCCGAGGATGCGCCCGTGTATGACGAGGTCAAGTCTTCTCTGCAGCAGTTTTTGTTCAATATGGAGGGACGCTTCTCCGGAAGGAATTTCCTGAATCCTGATCCGCGCCTCCTCCAGTATGAGAATAATTACCGGATAGAATACAGGTATCTGCCATGATTATCACCGAACTCCGATCCCTCAGGTGGGCCGATCTGTTTCTCTTCTCCCTCCTTGACCCGCGGGCTCTGTACCGGCAGATATATCGAAAAGAACCAAAGTCTTTTGCGCTCAGCTTCACGGTGCCGGCGGCCGTGGCTGTTATGGACATTATAACGCTATCTCTCCTCGGGAAGCAGACTCCATTCTTTTATTACAAAATAACATACGGATGGATACTTCTTTTTCTGTTCCAGATCCTCACGGTGATCATTTCAGCAGCGCTTATGGACATGGCGTCCCAGTTATTCAGCTTTAAAGGGAACATCCGTGAGTTCATTATTCTGGTAAACTTCTCGCTCTTTCCCAGGGTTTTTATCCTGCCATTAGCGTACGTTTTCAAGGTATTCAATTTTGCTCCCCTGTTTTTTTATACCTTTTTTTTTATGGGCCTCTTGATCTGGTCTGCGTTTATCGCCATTCAGGGAATTTCCGAAATGCATGCAACCGGATTAGGCAGAGCGGTGGTTGTTTATCTTTTCCCGACACTGTTGATGGGGATTGCAATTTTTTTCATGGTAATCCTGCTCGGCATCTTGGGGGTCGGTTATCTCGCGAATTAATATTACCGGTCCGGTAGGATTTGTTTGAATACCGCCAGGGACAGAAAATAGAGCGCTGTCCCGGCAGTAACCATGGTCGCCCCGGCCGGCAGGTCCAGAAAATATGAGAGGAACAGACCACTCACCATGACTGCCGTTGTGAAGATAATGCTGGCGATAATGACCTTCCGGTAATCGCGCGTGACCAGCAGACCGAAACTTGCCGGCAGCACCACCAGGGCCGAGACGAGTATGATACCGACAATCTTGATGCTCATGACGATTATAGCAGCAAGGAAAACCAGGAGGATCGTGTCAAGAACGTCCGCCCGCACGCCGCTTACCGATGCGACCTCCTCGTCAAGGGTCATGAAGAGTATACGGTGTATAAAGATGAAGATGAATGGAACAAAAATCACAAGCGTGACCAGGGCTATGATGTTGTCGGTCGGCGTAACCCCGAGGATGTTGCCGAACAGGTAGCTCATCAGATCGAAACTGTAACCTTTCTTCAGGGCCAGGAAAATGGCGCCAAGAGCCATAGAGAAAGAAAAGAATATACCGATACCTATGTCGTATGAGATTTTGCCATAGCGGACGAGCTTGCCGATAAGTATCGCAACGATAACGCAGAATGCCAGCGCGGTAAGAAAGGGATCAAGGCCGATGAGAACGCCCAGCGCGACTCCGCCAAACGCGGCGTGCGCGATACCGGCGCCGAGGAATGACATTTTCCGCATGACAACGAAGAACGAAAGAACACCGAAGAGTATCCCCAGCAGAAAACTCATGATGAAGGCGTTGCGGAAAAACTGCAGCTGAAACAAGTCAATCATTCGTCGCCTCTGCACGAATCGCAGTTTTTATCGTGCCTCACATAGGACATGTTTTTACCGAACACGGCCGCAAGGGCTTCATTTGAAAGACAGTCAGCGGGCTTGCCATGAAAATGGAGCCTCGACTTGAGACAGGCGAGTTGGTCCACGATGCTGGATACGGCGCCGATATCATGGGAAACCATGACAATGGCAAGGCCGATCGTATCACGCAGTGTGAGGAGCATCTGGTAGAAATTATCTTGAGCCAGAGCGTCCAGCCCCGTGGAAGGCTCATCCAGCAGGAGGATTTTCGGCTGCATCGCGATTGCCCGAGCAATGAGCACACGCTGCTTTTGGCCCTCCGACAGGCTCCCGAAATGGCGATCCCTGAAATCGGACATTTCAACCGCTTCCAGGGAACTGGCAATATGTGATAAATCTTCCCCGGTCAACCGTTCGAACAAGAGCTTGCCGGCGTAGCGAGCCATGGCCACAACATCAAAGACGCTAACCGGCATGGTTACGTCAGCACTGCTCTTCTGAGGCAGATATCCGATTAAGCCACGCGGGGTTTTCCGGAGTGGCGTGCCCAATACTTCAACGGTCCCCCGGAAGGGCTTTTTGAGGCCCATGATTGTACGGAGGAGGGTGCTCTTGCCGCTGCCGTTGGGCCCAACGATCGACATGATTTCCCGTTCGTGTACGGTGAGACTCACATCTTCCAGTATCACGCTGCCGTTATACCTGACCCATACGTTTTTTAATGCGATGACCGCGTTTCTCACAGTTGCCTCCCTTCTTCAGCGCAGCGCGGCGGCAAGAGTCTGGGCATTATAGAGCATCAGCTTGATGTAATTCGAGCGGTCGTCAGAATCGGGGTCCCCGATGCCGTCAAGCCTGACAACAGTGCCCCGGATTTCGTTCGCCAGGACCAGCGCGGCTTTTATTTCAGCGTTGAGGCTTACCACGATAACCCTAACCCGGTCCCGCTTTGCCCGGTCCACGATCTCCTTGATGGATCGAACCGATGCCCTGTCGCTTCCCTCGCGCTGAACGGTCCCGGCTATGGTAAGATTGTAATCTGCCGCTAGGTAATTCCATGCTTCATGCCATTGTATGAAGGACGTGCTCCGTGTATTCTTGAACAAGCCGGCTATTGTTTTGTCAAGCTCATTCAGCTTGTTTAGGTAAGCTGCGAGGTTCTTCCGGTAATAGCCGATATTGGCAGCGTCGACCATCTCCAGGGAGCGGGCGATGCTGGCGGCGATTTTTTCCGCCTGCCTAACGCTGAGCCAGATGTGTGGATTTGCCGTGTGCGTGCTGCCCGCATCCGGTGAGATGAGATATCTGCGTACGGCCCGTTCCGGGAGGTATCGTTCAATCCAGCCGTCAAATTCACGGGTGACGCCGATGAAGAGGGATACGTTCCGGAGTTCTGAGGCGACCGAGGGAAGCGGTTCAAAGGTGTGAGGGTCGGCGCCGGCCGGAATGACAAAAAACGGAAATGCTTTGTCGCCGCATATGTTCCGTGCGATGTCATAGACCGGGAATACGGACACTGCAACACCGGGTACGTCCGATATTTCCCTGCCAGGCTTTGTGCAACTGTAAAACCAGAAGACGCAGAGGATTATTGCCGCGGGCACTACTATTCTTTTCATGAGATTATCGACACATTATTCTTGCTTTTTAAATTTGGACAGCGCTTTCTCGACCGCCTGTGTCAGATCATTGACGGCCTGTTCAGCGCCTTTCTTCAGCTCTTCCCATCCTTCTCCGCTGACGGCCTTGAGCTGTTTGATTTTTTCCTCAGCATCCTTTTTCTTGATTTTAAGATCTTCAGCCATCTTGAT
>MIBH01000012.1:3254-3320 GCA_001829455.1 Spirochaetes bacterium RBG_13_51_14 | reverse complement strand
TTTTAATTCATCGATCTTTTTATCCCACTCGATGATTTTATCGGCCAGTTTCTGCATGTATGATTT
>MIBH01000012.1:161-2897 GCA_001829455.1 Spirochaetes bacterium RBG_13_51_14 | reverse complement strand
GGACTACCGGGTGGACACCGATAAGCGGATACGCGAGATAAAGGAGAAGATTGCCGACATCGAACATGAGAATATCAAGGACACGAAAAATCTTGAGCGGCTGAGCGAGCAGTACAGCCACCTCGGTACGATATACCTGAAACAGAGTCTCTGGGACCAGGCCGTGGATTCCTTTCAGAAGAGCATCAGCTACGGAAGGACGACTCCCGGGGTGCTCTATTCCCTGGGCCTGGCATACGCCAATCGGGGCAGCGGGCGGAACAGCCGGGATGATATCGACAAGGCTGAATTCTATTATAAAAAGTCAATCGAGAAGCAGAACGATCTCTATGACGCGCGCAACGCCCTGGCGATCCTGCTGTTTTATCATAAAGATGAAAAGGAGCGGGCCCTATCGATTGTAGAGGATGTGGTGTCCCGGAATAAGAAATTCTACCTGGCCCGCTTTACCCTGGGGAGATTTTACTACGAGATGGACAAGCCCGAGCGGTCCCTGTCGGTGTATGAGGACCTCCTCGCGGACTTGGACAAGCTCCCTCCTTCGGAAATTATCGATGACTACAAGAAGAACTGCCGCGAGAATATCCAGCGGATCATGTCGGAGCTGCGGAAGCAGAAGGGCGGATAAATCTTTTTAGCGCCATTCCTCGTCGGGGAGCGGTCGCGGTAATCGCCTGTCTGTGGGGGGCTGTATGAATCGCTCTTTAAGGATGACGATGTCGACCCGCCGGTTATAGGCCCTTCCCTGGGGCGTGTTGTTGTCATCGATGGGCCGGTATTCGCCGAACGCCACCGCGGAAAGCTGCCGCGGATTCACGTCCCCGTCATCGGTGAGATAATGCAGGATGTTCAACGCACGGGCCGATGAAAGCTCCCAGTTGGTGCGATAGGTCGCCCGCGCCCTCGGTATCGTCAGGGGCGAGTTATCCGTATGCCCTTCTATCCGCACGAAGTTATCGACGCTCTTGACGATTGTGGAGACCTTTTTGAGCACCGTGCGCGCCTCTTCCTTAAGCCGCGCCGACCCGGGATCGAAGAAGACGTCGCTGCTCAGGGTGATCACCAGGCCTCGTTCATCCTCCCTGATGCGCACGTACTTTGATTCAATTTCAGGCTTGAAGGCTTCCACTGCCCTCTTCAGCGCCCGTGACATAAACTGGGCGCGCTCGCTGCTGGGAAGCGCCATTATATTGTGGCCCATCTCCATCATGTTTCCTTTTGAGAGGGAGCGGCCGCCGGTCATGGTGCCGATATTGCCCTTGAACGACGACAGCACATACAGGAATTCCTGCCCCCTGACGACTGTTTCCTCGCCCATGAGAATGATGAAAAAGCAGAGGAGGAGATTGTTCATGTCCCCCATGGTGAGCAACCAGTTCGGCGCCCCCCTGATTGAGGACTTCTTGCGTTTGATCGCCATTGGTTTATACCCCGATCTCTTCCTCGGCGAGCGCCTCGCGCTGATCGGGCGGCAGGAAGGATATCAGCTTGTCCTTCACGATGCGCGGGTTGTCTCCCGACTGTATGGATAGAACGCCCATCAGGATAATGGCCCTGTAGAGTACCTCGGTGTTGGTCATCATGTCGAGCCGGGAGGCCATGGGCTGGAAGAAGAGGTAGCACATGATAGCGCCGTATAAGGTGGTGATGATGGCGACGGCCAGGTACGGCCCGATGGAGGCCCGGTCGCTCAGGTTGACCAGCATCATGATCAGGCCCATCAGGGTTCCAATCATCCCGAAGGCCGGAGCGAATGTGGCCCAATCGTCAAACATCCTCTTCTGGTCGTCATGTCGATTAACCATTTGCTCCACTTCGTTTTCCATGATGTTTTTCACCAGCTCCGGGTCGGTGCCGTCGACGACGAGCTGCAGACCCTTTCTCATGAATGGATCGACGAGCTCCTCCAGGTCGTCTTCCAGGGCCAGAAGTCCTTCCCGACGAGCTTTTTCCGAGAATGAAACGATGGTCACAATGAGTTCGTTGAGATTATACTTGATCGGGAAAATTGCGATACGGAAAAGTACCGGTATTTTTAGCAGATTCTTTAAGGGGTATGCGACTAACATTGACGCGATGCTTCCGCCCACGGTGATCATGATAGACGGGAGGTCGAAAAAGAGAAGGAGACTGCTCTTCGCGATTATAACGCCGAGGATCAGGGCAGTAATACCCCAAATTGCGCCAATTATCATCGTTATTTCCATACGTAAACCCCTGAAGAAATGTATATCTCTTATATTATTTCGGTATTTTCCATTAAATTAACTAATAAAAAATTCCATGTATACATAGTATAGGTAAGAGCATATCATCCAGCCGCGAGCATGCGGGACGGCTGTCATGGAAAGTAATATTGCTGGGCCTCCGGCAGTGATTCTTTCAAGAGACCAATCCTCGTACTGTCCGACGGGTGGGTGCTCAGGAACTCCGGCACTTTTGCGTTCTTGTTCATATCCGCCATTCTCTGCCAGAATTCCACTGCTTTCTGCGGGTTATATCCGGCAATGGCCATGAATATCATCCCCAGGCGGTCGGCTTCCTTCTCGTGCAGGCGGCTGTACGGCAGGAGAAGGCCCAGCTGCGCTCCCAGACCGAAAACGGTCATCCAGAGCTCCTGCGTCTGCTGGGGCTTTTTCTTCAAGGCCTCGGACAGGGCCATCCCTCCCAATTGAGCCAGCAGAACCTGGCTCATCCGCTCGTTGCCGTGACGGGCGGCGACATGGGCGATTTCGT
>MIBH01000012.1:0-128 GCA_001829455.1 Spirochaetes bacterium RBG_13_51_14 | reverse complement strand
TTCACGGTTCCTGCTCATGGTGTGGGTTTTGATAAACTCGTTGTACTGATGTTCCCCCGTTGAAACCATCTGCGATTCAGGAATCAGTGTCAGCTGTTTCCTGCCCGTTATAGGCACCGTGCTGCAGT
>MIBH01000011.1:46104-51108 GCA_001829455.1 Spirochaetes bacterium RBG_13_51_14 | reverse complement strand
TCACTGATTCCGCCGAGCAAACACGACGTTTTTACGAGGCGGGCAAATGATAATGTCGAATGCCTAAAAAATTCAACAGATTACTTTTCCCAGTCTATCCCGTGCTTTTTCATCTTGTGGGCAAGCGACTTCTGGCTGATTTTCATGGATTTCGCCGCTGCGCCCAGGCCTTTTTTATCCTTTAACAGATCGACGAGCACCAGGCGCTCAACCGCTTCCATGACATCAGCCAGAGATTTTGATCGTATGTCCACGCCGGGGATCAGGGAACCGCCCTTACCGCCGGTCTCCTGGGAACAATACAGCAAAAAGCCCACTTTCTTGCGCTTGCTCATGAGGGGGATTTTCTCGTAATGAATCCCGAGCTCCCGGTTGTAGAACATGAGCTCGTCGCTTTTTTTGCCCGACAGGAGCTCGTTGGCATCGGGATCTTTAATCGCCTTCTCGACGAAATCTATATCCACGTCCTTTTTATAGTGGCGGCGATACAGGTCCTCAAAATGGCTGTTGTAGAAAATGGTCATGCCCTGCATGTTGACCGCGTACAGGGCACGGGGGATATGCTCCAGGATAAGGTATATCATCCACTCCAGGATCTGCTCTTCCTTCTGCCGATCCGCTTCCCGGCCGGCGGCACTGGCGCTCTGCTCAGGTGCTTCCGATGCGCTGAAGAGCTGGAGCCGCGACCATCGCCCCTGCTCTTCGCCAAACAGGTTGATGACGGTGAATTCCTTAATGGAGCCGTATGGAAGAATCTCGTCCAGGGTGAGTTTCTTCGCCAGCCTGGTGATGAAATCGTCGATCCTGAGTTTTTGAACGCGTTCGATATCCGAGAGCTCGGTAACGATGTCTTCCTTTTTTAGGACACCGATGAGGATTCCCCGTTTGGACACGACCGGGATAATGGGGACATCGCGGCTGTAAAAAAGCCGGACGATATCCTCGGGCCGCCTGTTATCCGGGTTATAGGGATTCTCCTCAAAGGCCTGTTTTCCATCGGCCGCTGTATCTTTTTTATCGGACATCAGAACCCCAGTACGTCGTACATCGAGTAGAGGCCGGCGGGTCTGCCTGACAGGAACTCCGCGGCCGCCACCGCGCCAGCGGCTAAGATCTCGCGGCTGGCTGCGCGGTGCGTCAACTCTATGCGCTCGCCGATCCCGGTAAAAAATACGGTGTGCTCTCCCACGATATCGCCGCCCCGCATCGCCATGACCCCGATCTCATCCCTCGTTCGCTCGCCGGTGATTCCTTCGCGGCCGAAGACTTCTCTCGCGTTTCCCAGGCCGCGCATACCGCTCTTGACGATCTCCAGGAGGCGTCTGGCGGTTCCGGACGGGGCGTCCTTCTTGAAGCGGTGGTGCGCCTCGAAGATCTCGACGTCGTACTCGCTGGTAAGCGCCCGCGCAGCCACTTCCGTTAGTTTGAACAGCAGGTTGACCCCCAGGGACATATTCGGCGAAAAGATGATCGGGATGTCCCGCGCGGCCCGTTCTATGTCCGCCCGCTCCTCAGGGGAGAAGCCGGTGGTGCCGATCACCAGGGAGGTTCGCTTCGCGCGCGCGGCAGAGAGGAGCATCATGGTCGCCGCGGGTGACGAGAAATCTATGATTCCCTCGGACGCGCCGACAGCGTCCCCGCTGATGCCGGTGACCGCGACATTCATGTTCTCCCGGTGGATGAGCGTGCCGGCGTCGCAGCCGAAGGAGGGCGCATCGTCCCGGTCGAAGGCCGCTACGAGCTTGTGGCCGCGCTCCAGGAGCTTCAGCAATACCGACACCCCCATCCTGCCGCCGATGCCGCAAACGCCGATGTTCATTTCAGCGCAACCCCGTATCCGAGAAGGGCCTTCCGGAGCTTCACCCGGTTTTCGTCGGAAAGCGGCACCAGGGGTAGGCGCAGATCATCGGTGCAGTGGCCCGCCATCGACATCGCCGCCTTTATCCCGATTGGATTCGTCTCGGCGAATATGGCCCTGCACACGGGAAGAAGGCGGTAAAACTGCTTTTTAGCCTCTTCGATCCTGCCCTCGTTGAAGAATGCCACCACGTTCCTCACGTCAACCGGCAGCAGGTTGGAGATAACGCTGATAATGCCCTTTCCGCCGATTGACATGAAGGGAAGCAGGATGTTGTCGTCGCCCGAAAGCAGGGTGAGCCGATCGCCGCAGAGCTCGTACAATTCCATCATCTGAACAATGTCGCCGGACGCCTCCTTCATCGCCACCACGTTCTCCACGCGGTTCAGAAGTTCGTTGATGCTGGACGGCAGGAAGTTGACGCCGGTGCGGCCCGGTATGTTGTACAGTACCACAGGAATGCCGATCGACCGGGCCACGCTCTCGAAATGCGCTATGAGCCCCCGCTGCGTGGGTTTGTTGTAGTAAGGATTCACCTGGAGAACGCCGTCGACGCCCGCTTCCTCAGCCTCCCGCGACAGCCAGATGGCTTCTTCGGTTGAATTTGCCCCGGTGCCGGCGATGACCTTGACCTTTCCCCTCACCAGACCGACCACACGCCTGATGAACTCCCTGTGCTCATCGAAGGAAACCGTGGGCGACTCGCCGGTTGTCCCCATGGGAACAATACCGTCGATCCCGCTCTCGATCTGCATGGCCACCAGCTTCTCAAGAGCCTGATAATCAATTGCGCCGTTTCTGAATGGCGTAACTAACGCCGTGTATACTCCCTCAAACATTTTATTATCCAATCACTGTTGTTGTTTCACTTTGAACCGGGCGTACCCTTCTCAGTAACGACGGCATTGAGCCGCTCATCGAATAACGTGCGGTTGAACTTCTTACTCGTGAAATCATCATCAAAAAGATAGAGTATCAGCAGGTAGTCCGCTTTCAGGTCGTCCGCGCGTGCCGGATAGGCGTGGATCTTGACCCATGTGCTCCCGACGGCGACTTTTATCTTCACCTCGTCGCCCTTCTTCAACTTTCTATCCTCTATCTCAACGTCTTTCTTTAATATATAAGCTTTTTTCTCGCACGCTTTAATCGCGTCCATGTCCGCATTGCCCACGAAGGAGTCGCAGGCAGGCAGTAATAACAAAAATACTATAGTGAATATCGGCAATCGGTTCAACACTTCGCTCTCCCCTATGAAATATACTGCGCGTATAGTCCGACAGGAAACGCCATTGTCAACTATTTATTTCACCGCCGTGGCGCGTTACCTGTGATAGGCGGTCCCGTACCCGGTCGCGATCAGCTTGTCCCCGGCCCCCCGCACATCGATCTTCCAGACGCTGATCTTCCTGCCGATATTGACCGGCGTTCCCTCGGCGAAGATCTTCTCGCCGTCGACGGCGGATGAAAGATAGTTGATGGTAAAATTCACCGCGATGGCCATCACGCCGGTGCTGTTGCAGGCCACGGCGAATGCCTGGTCGGCCAGTGCGTATACGAAAGCGCCGTGCGCCCGCTCGACCGCGTTCATATGTTCGGGCCTCGCGGTTATACTGCACCGGGAGTATCCCTCCCTCACCTCCTCCACTTCGATGCCGAGGAACACAGCCCAGGGATCGCGGCCCACGACCTCGCGGGCGTATTCAACAGGGTTTTCGACCAAATGTCCTTCTGACATGACTGCACCTTATTCCCGTTCTTTATCCTCATCAGGCCCAGGCCCGGGGGCTTCGATCGGTCTCCTCATGCGGTGTTACGCATGTCATTCCCGCGATGCGGAAATCCACATTTTCCCAAATCGGAATGGCTCCGGCATTCGCTGCGCTCGGCCGGAATGACGGCCGGCCCGCCCATCAAATCAGAAAAACACCATCACCCGCTCCCCCTCCGGGGCCGGTGCAGTCACAGCGTATACAGCTCCCTGATATCGGCATCAGACTTCGTCATCTCGCCTCTCTCGTCGAGGATATGGTTCCGGTACTTCAAAACCGATATCACTTCCTGTGTCTCAATATGGTGGATGGTCTTGAGCTTCTTCATCTCCGACAACAGCTTCCGGTATTCATGGTAATCCTCCACGATCACTTCAATGGTGAAGGAATTCTCACCCTGCACGTGCAGGATGGAATGTACGATGGGGCTCTTTGACAGCAGCTTCAACAGGGCGTCATCATGATGCGGATTGTCGATCTTGACGAAAAAGTGGTACCGCTCCCTCATGTTCATATAATCCGCCAGGGAAAAATCCTCTTTCTTCTTGTATACGTCGATGATTCGCTGCGTCTGCAGAGATATGACCGCCGGAATGCCGGACGACAGCTTCATCGACTTAATCCGGTCGACCCACCCGGCCAGCTGCGTCTTATTATCGAAGTTCGCGTCGATGAGGTAGCTGTGCCTTCCCATGATGTGGAACAGTGATATGATATGCTTGTTGTTCTTCAGTATTTTCATTATTTCGCTGTCTTCACCCCAATTCTGGATAAGGACCAATGCGTGAATGATCTTGATGGACATGGCAGGCTCCCGATTAAAAAAATTTGGTTCAGTCTCCTGACTGCGGTGACTGCACCTATAATAGAATTTGCATTTTAGTCAAGATTATTTCGCCATTATCGGGTAAAATACACATACGTATTTTTTATAACTCTCCCGCCGGCCATAAAAAATCCTTGTATTTTATAGGGACGCTTAAACAATAACAATCCGGGGTTACAATTCCATTGATCTCAACATCGGAATAATGACCGTGCTACGGACAAGGTATATCACTATTATTGCACTGTGCCTGTGGGCTTGTATACCCGCCTGCAGCGGAACGTTCTCACTGCAAGAAAAACCCCGGGCGGTCCAGGGCATTATGGACCTCACCCGGTGGGACTTCAATCGCGACGGGACCGTCCACCTCGACGGAGAATGGGAATTCTACTGGGAAAAGCTCCTCAACCATGAAGATTTTCTGCATGCCCCGGGGCCCGAGAAAAACGGTTTCATGGAGATCCCGACAGCATGGAACGGCACGTCAGTCAATGGGAAAAAGCTGGGGGGATACGGCTACGCCACCTTCCGGTTAACGATCCTTCGCGGCG
>MIBH01000011.1:40379-46089 GCA_001829455.1 Spirochaetes bacterium RBG_13_51_14 | reverse complement strand
TGTCCGTCCGGCTTTTAGACATGCGCACCGCGTATACGATGTTCATCAACGGCGAAAAAATAGCGTCAAACGGAATGGTGGGCACGTCACAACGAACATCGAAGCCCCAGTACCTGCCGGTCGTGGCCGATTTCACCTCAGACGCGGCCAGGATGGAGATCATCCTTCAGGTCTCCAACTTCCATCACGCCAGGGGAGGCCCTTTTCACTCTATCTACCTTGGAAAGAAAAGCGATATTCACGCCCTCAACAACTTAAGCCTTGCATTCCAGATCTTCCTGCTGGGCAGCCTGCTCATCATGGCGCTCTACCACCTGGGCATGTTCCTGATGCGCCAAAACGATAAGTCGCCGCTCTACCTGGGACTGTTCTGCTTTCTTATTTCAATCCGGCCTCTGGTGAACGGGGAATTTTTCCTGGTTCAGCTTATACCGGACGCTTACTGGGAGCCCATGCTGAAGATAGAATATCTTACTCTCTACCTGGGCCTGCCGATCTTTGTCATGTTCATGAATTCACTTTTCCCGTACGAATTCCCGAACAAAATACTCCGTCCCATTCAGGTCGTCGGCGGCGTCTTCAGCGTTATCGTTATTATTACCCCTGCATTCATCTATACGAAGACCATTCTGGTATACGAACTCATAACCCTCCTGGCGAGCGGTTACACTATCTACGCCATCCTGCTCTCTTTCAAACGAAAGAGGGAGGGCTCGCAGATACTCATCCTGGGCACTTTCATACTGTTCATAACCGTGGTGAATGAGATACTCTACGACAACATGATCGTGAATACCGGCAATTTTTTCCCCTTCGGCCTCTTTGTCTTCGTGCTGTCCCAGGCCGTACTCCTTTCACTGCGGTTCTCCAAGGCCTTCGACAACATTGAACGGCTTTCGGAGGAGCTTGAAATCAAAAACATTCAGCTCGTGAATATCGACCGTATGAAGGACGAGTTCCTGGCGAATACTTCGCACGAGCTCCGGACGCCGCTGAACGCTATCATCGGCATAGCCGAATCGCTTCAGGATGGGGTGGCCGGCGCGCTTCCCGAAAAAGTCGGCACCAACCTGGCGATGATCACCTCAAGCGGCAAGCGCCTCAGCAATCTTATCAACGACCTCCTGGATTTCTCGAAACTTAAAAACAAGGACATCGTCCTGAAACTGAAGGCCGTTGACATTAAGATCCTGGCCGACATCGCCATAGAGCTAACGGGCCATCTGAAAGGGAGCAAGAATATCAACGTCATCAATTCGATTCCTCCGGACACGCCACTCATCACCGCAGACGAGGACCGGATGCAGCAGATACTGATCAACCTGATCGGCAACGCCATCAAGTTCACGGAATCCGGGAAGGTTGAGATATCGGCCCAGGTGCTGGTGGGCGAGAATCCTGACCATTCGCTGCTGGAAGTCTCCGTGGCCGATACCGGCATCGGCATCCCGGAAGACAAAATTCCGGTTATATTCCAGCCCTTCGAACAGGGGGACGGCTCCATCTCGCGGCTCTTCGGCGGGACCGGCATCGGCCTTTCAATCACCAAAGACCTCATCAAGCTCCACGGCGGATACATAGAGGTCGAATCCGAGCTGGGGAAAGGTTCGACGTTCACATTCAGGATCCCCCTCCGGAATCCGGCCGGGCTTGCGGTTCCTGAAGCAGCGCCAATCCCGACGGATGAAAAGAACGGGAAGAAGAGGAGATATCGGACGCACGAGACAGCCGGCGGCGGGGAGCCGTTCCGGCAGACATCTTCGACGTCCGCGGCGGACCGGCCTATAATTCTTGTAGTGGACGATGATCCCGTCAACCTCCAGGTCCTGGAAAACCAGCTCACGGTCAATAACTACGCGGTGCTGAAGTCGACAAGCGGAGCCGACGCGCTGGATAAAATTAACACGGGCCTGAATCCCGACCTGGTGATCCTTGACATAATGATGCCGAAGATGTCCGGACTGGAGGTATCGCGCATCCTCCGGGAGCGATATCCCCTGTTCGAGCTGCCCATTATTATGCTCACCGCTAAAGGCCGCATATCGGACATCGCGTCGGGCCTGGATGCGGGAGCGAACGACTACCTGCCGAAGCCCTTCGATAAGGCGGAGCTGCTGGCGCGGGTGAAAACCCTGATCAGGCTCAAAAAGGCGGTGGATGAGAACAAGCGGCTCACGTCGATCAAGCAGGAAATCGAGCTCGCCCGGAAGATCCAGCTTTCAACGATCCCCAAGAATCTCCCCCGGCTGGCCGGCATTTCCATCGCAGCGAAATACATCCCCATGAAAAGCATCGGCGGCGACTTTTACGATTTTCATCAGGTCGATGAAAAACGGTTCGGGGTCCTCATCGCGGACATATCCGGACACGGCGTCCCCGCGGCGATCATCGCGTCCATGGTCAAGATCACCTTTTCCATTTTGGCGGATATCGCCGACAGGCCCGACCGGCTTTTGAACGAGATGAACCGGATTTTGACCGGCAACATCGAAAATCAGTTCGCCACGGCCGGTTACGCGTTCATCGATCGGGAGAAGATGACGCTCTCCTGCGCCCGGTGCGGCCATGAACCGCTGCTTCATTTCCGGAAGAGCGGAGACCAGGTTCATGAATACACGCCCGCCGGCAGGATCATCGGCATGTCGCGCAACAATAACTGCGAGGTCCATGAAACTGACATCGAGCCGGGAGACCGGATAGTTCTCTACACCGACGGCATCACCGATGCGTACAACAAAGACCGCGAGATTTTCGGCATCAAGCTTCTGAAAAAAACAATTTTACGGTCACGCGAGCTGCCGGCATTGGAATTGATCGAAAGCCTGACCGGGTTACTGAGACGATGGCGGGGAATCGATGAGGAGTTCGATGACGATGTGACGATAGTCGTCATCGACGTCATGTGAAGACCGAATCGCGGCGACGTCACCGCGCCTCCGCATTCACCGGCGGATTATAATATCCCAGCCTCACGCCCGGAAAATCCCCTCTCAAGATTTTTATACAATTCATTATGCCGATAGGATCGGACTCCTCGAAACCGATTCGCCCGAAATAATAGTCGGGATCCATGTTCAGGTTCCGGGTCTGGATCATACTCACGGGAAATTTTTTCAAAAATGCGCATAGCGCCTCCACTTCGCTTTCAGCGTCGGTGAACCCGGGCAGGAAGAAGAGATTGACCGAAACGAATATACCGGCCGCGAGTGCTATATCGAGCGACCGCATCACGTCCTGGAACGAATAATTCACCGGCCGGTGGTACCGGACGTAGTACTCCTCGGTGGGCGAGTTGAGGCTTACCCGGATTGAATCGAGGCCGGCATCGACAAGCGCCTTCACCGCGTCCGGAAGCGAGCCGTTGGTGTTGAGCGTGATAGTGCCCTCATCGGTTTTCTCCCGCACGAGCCGAATCGCTGCTGCAAGATCGGCAGCACGCAGAAGCGGTTCCCCCTCGCATCCCTGGCCGAAGCTCGCGACCGCCGCCGCCGCACGATCGAAATGGTGCAGAATTACCGCGGCGATCTCATCCGGCGTCGGCGCGAAGTCAAGTCGGGGCTGAGAAGGCGGGAAAGGCGAATCATCCCCCTGCATCGACAGGCATCCGGTGCACCGGGCGTTACAGGCCTGCGTCGTGGGCACCGGCGCCTCGAACCGCCCCAGGAAAAAGTTGCGGGCGCACAGGCACCGGTACCGCGTGGAACAGCGCGCCAGCTGCCGCACCAGCCTGTTGCGGGGATACCGCGCCGCCATATCCCTGATGGCCGCTCGCAGATCGCCCTCGTTCTCATGGATCGCGGGATCGGATCGTATATCGTCGTCGATCCGCACGGCCGGGACGTGGAATGCCCCGTCCATGACAACAACGCCGGCGTAGGCCCACAGGGGAAGAACCGGCGCGTCGTCTTTCTTGATGAAAGCAGGCAGGTAGGTCCGGAGATATGCGGACGCCAGGAAGGCAGACACGGCGGTTATATCGTCGCCGTCCGGCGAAATTTCAATGTGGCTGAAGTCACCGGCGCTGCTGTTGTAAAACACGGGATAGCGGCCGGGCAGGGAGAAAAGGTAGCTCCCGTACGGGAGTTCTATCAGTTCGTCGGGATCGACCCTCGCAAATCTGTTTCCGGTTCTAAAGCCCGGCTCGATATCGGGAAAATCCCACACCTTCCCTTCGGCATCGGCATAGGCCAGGGATAAGTCCTTATCGTTCCTCTTCACGCGCCCTCATCCTGTTCATTCTTCGCTCCAGATGCCGCATGAGCGTTGCGCAGCGCCGCTGGATTTTCCTGTGGGCCCGCAGCAGAGGATCACGGCGCGCCGCGCCGGGGTCCATACCGGCGGCAAGGAGTTCCCGCTTGCGGGCAAGTTTATCTCTACGCGCCCGCCGCCACAGTTCCCGGATCTTTCCTATTGCTTCCTGGAGCTCTTCTTGTTTCATAACATGCTATGCCAGTATACGTACCATTGAACGGCAGTTTTCCTCTATCTTATTATCTTTATACAGATATGATGTTACCGCCACCGAGTCGGCCCCGGCTGAAATGACCGCGCCGGCACCTTCCGGCGTAATGCCGCCAATAGCCACGATGGGGATGTTCACCGCGCTCCGCGCGCGGGATATCACATCCACGCCAACGCCGGTCAAGGTTATTATGCCCGAGCCGGAATGATACACCGTATCATAAACCGGTCCAACGGCCACATAGTCCGCACCCTCTTCGGCGGACCGGAGAACGTCGTCAGGGGAATACGCGGTCACGCCGATGATCATATACGGCGGAACGATCCGGCGCGCGTCCCGGAGGCCCAGATCGTTCATGCCCAGATGGAGTCCGTCCGCGCCGGTCAGGATCGCGATGTCGGGATGGTCGTTCACGATGAACAGTGTTTGTTGCGCGCGGCACAGGCCGGCAATTTCTGTAGCCGCCGCGAGGAGTTGTTTCCTGCCGGCGGTTTTCATTCTCAGTTGTATGATAGACGCGCCGCCGCGGATCATTGCGGCAGCGGCGCCTCGTAAATTTCCGCCGGGCAGATACGCCGAGTCAAGGATCGCGTACAGTGCCCGGATGAAGCGCCGCATCGTGTGCTGGCGCCGCAGGGCCGGAACCGCTTCCCGCTCCAATGCGTACAGGGAGAACCGAATCCGCTGAAAGGGGTTTTCCTCCCCGTCATGGCGGGCCAGCTTGAAGAACTCTTCCAGGGACCGCACCGCTTCCATGGCCCGGTGCAGGTTCGCCGCGAACAGCTCTTCGATGGACTCCCTGCTGCGCTCCGTCACCAGATCAAGAAATTTCTGCGCGTCCGCATCAACATCGCGGCCGTACAACAGCAAGCCGCGGGAAAAGCCCTTCACCGCCGCGGCGACGCCGTGCCTGATCTCCTTGAGCCGCGCCGACAGGTCATCCCGCCGCAGGCAGAATCGCATGACGTCTTCACACACCCGGATACCCTCCAGGGCGCGGTTTATGTTGGCATCGATGGCGGCATAGATCTGTTTGTCCAATCCGTCAACCCCCGTACCGGCGCGATCACGGCACCGCGCTTTTAAAGGTTATCCCCCACTCGTACACGATAATACCGCATAACACAACCGCGGCCGTACCGGCGCGCATCTGAGAAATGCCGAGCCTGGCCGCGGCCCATCCCGCGGCTTCTGCCCGGTCAAGTTCAGACCGGCTGAAACCGCCTTCCGGGCCAACGAGGAGGCTCA
>MIBH01000011.1:39036-40327 GCA_001829455.1 Spirochaetes bacterium RBG_13_51_14 | reverse complement strand
GGGGTGAGCGATGATGCGCGCCGGGTCACGGTTCGTCTCGATCAATTCGCGGAACGATCGGATCTCCTCAATCAACGGAACGCGCTCCCGGAAAGACTGCTTGGCAGCCTCACCGGCCTTACGATTCCAGCGCCTCACCCGCGCATCAGCATCCACCGACCGCGGTATGGTCCGCTCGGACACGATCGGTATAATCCGTGAAACGCCGATCTCCACGGCCTTTTCGATGACCTGTTCAAAGTTCCCTGCCTTGAGCAGGCTCATGCAGAGGGTGAGACAGACCGGGAGTCGGCCGGCGGCACGCTCGTCAAGTATCTCCGCTTCGATGAAGCGGCCGGTCACCAGGGTTATCCGGGCCGTGAGCGCGGAGCCGGTTTCATTCCGGAGCTGTATGATGTCTCCGGACCGCGCTCGCCGCACCGCGACCAGATGACGGAAGTCATCACCCCGTATCCTGCATCTGTTATTCGCGATATCCGACGATGTGACGAAAAATTGAGGCATCGGACTGCTCCGTCATTCTCCCAGCTTCTCGGATCTGAACAGTTCCTTGCTGAATGTTGCGCTCTCATCCATATCAATGAAGCTCACAATGGTAACCGTGCCCTGCCGGATATTCATCATATCATATCGCAGGGGGAGAATCCGGGCGTCATTCTCCTTCACCTTCACTATCGTCATGAACTTGAAGATCGCCTTGTCGCGGTCATGATAGTCGATCCTGAGCGGTATGAACCTGTCCTTGGACACATACATGGTGATCATGCCGTACTGGCCGCCCTTAAGTATCGGTTTCAGCACGAGCTTATACGCGCCGTAACCCTTGACCAGGGCCTCGCCGGTGATAGTGGCGGTGTAATTGCTCTGAAAGTCGGCATTGGACAGATCAAGATAGGTAAAATTCGTTGAAAGAATCTCATCAAACCTGTCAACGCCGAGTTTGTGAAATAGCTTCAGCTCGTGTATGTCGTACACCCAGATATCCTCGCCTCCCAGGTTGTACAGCACCTTGAGCTGATCGCCGCGCCCGCGGGAGCTGAAGGTGAACAGGTAGTCTTCCTGAGAGATGGAACCGGTGAAACTTATGGCCGTGGCGCTCCCGTCCGGCCTGATATGCTTCATAAGTCCCTTGATCTTGCCGCGGGGATACTCTAAAATTTTATCCACCCGCGCCAGAATGCCCTGGGCGTTTAATTCAATCTTTCTCTCTTCCTGCGATTCGGAGTCAGAATCGAAAACACACACCGATACTATGAGGAGGCATGCTATTAAAAATCGCTTCATGAATTAG
>MIBH01000011.1:23875-38926 GCA_001829455.1 Spirochaetes bacterium RBG_13_51_14 | reverse complement strand
TATGTTCGTTAAAAAAATTATAATCATGTTCACTCTCCTTACGCTTTTTTTAATTATTAACTGCACTAAAAATAGAGAAAATGCTTCTCTACCTATTCCTGATTCTTTCAGCAAATCCGGCGGAGATGACGGATCATCGTCCGATTCCAACAATGATTCAAGGTATTATACGGAACCGATCGGGGATGACTCGTGCTCGGGATGCCCGGGACAGATGACCGAATCAGAATTGACAAATCTTAAGGACGAGCTTGAAAAAAACAATATCTACGATGCTAAGATAGACGTGAATGTCAAGGTAACAATCCCACAATCCGAAAACCCCCATAGCAATGGCGATGTTGACCTGTGGGCCACAGTAATCAGGCCGGCCGGCAGCGAAAAGCTCCCCACCATACTGATGGCCTCACCATACCGTCGCGAAACCATGATAGCCCTGTATCTACCCCTGGTATTGAGCCGATATAATTTGATGGCCATTGACATACGGGGGAGCGGTTCATCGGGTGGAGAGTGGGCCTCATTTGACCTGGTTGAGCAGTATGATATAAAATATGTGGTCGATACATTTATACCATCCCGGGTCTGGTCTGACGGAAATGTCGGCATGATAAGCGCGTCATATCTGGGTATAATCCAGATGTTCACGGCCGGGCTTGTTGATACAGATCCCAAAACAGGCGAGCCGGTTCATCTGAAAGCCCTGTTCCCTCAGATGCCAATGGCAGATGCGTACCGCGACATTGTTATGCACGGCGGAAACCCCGATTTGCTCTTCATCCCCATATGGCTCCTCGGCGTTGATCTCATGGCTATCCTCCCGCCCATGCTCAACTTCGGGGTTGACGGCAAAGTTACGCAGGAAATACAGGACCAGGCGGAGGCTCTATGGCTGGAGCACTGGAACCAGATTCCAATGCATATTGGCTGGATAATGGACGTGAATAACTTGAAAGACGGCGAATTCTACGATAAGAAATCAACAATGATTTACTGGCCGGTAAAGCCGAAAGGCGGATGGGGCTTCCCCGAAGGGAAGCGAACGATTCCGAGCAAGCTGCCGGTGTTTTGCGTGGGAGGATGGTTTGATATATTCACCCGCGGCACCACTAACATATATCAGTACGGTTTGAGCAAGCATTCCAATTCCGACAAGCGCATGATCATCGGAGAATGGTATCACATATCCGCCGCCATGGGAATGGGGCTCAATTCCATCATCGGCAACCAGCTTCCGGCGCGCTGGTTCGACTGGAAAATCAAGAAAAAGCCTGATCCCTTTATGGATGAATTCCCGGTCATGCTCTATGTGATGGGAGAAAAAAAGTGGCGGGCGGAGAAATCATGGCCTCTGCCGGAAAGCAGGGTCAATCACGAGACACTGTATCTGACCAAACGCGCTCCGACTCCCATCCCGGGCGACTGGTACACCGATGAGCCGTCTACACAGCTCATTAAACAATATACTAATAACAATTACAGCTTGAGCGATAGCCCGGACTACTCCGGCGATAATCCCGTGCTCAGGCACAATCCTTTGAACATGCACGGTTGGTCTTCCCGATCGTGCGCGCGATGGAGTATCGGCGCACAGGCGATTTATTCGGACATATCAAAGTTCTACCTGAACAATGACATAGACGCGGAACAATGGTATGAAGACGAGCGCCAGGATGAAAAGGAGTGCCTTACCTTCACTACGGAACCGCTGGCAGAGGACATGGAGATCGTTGGTCCTCTGGCTCTTACATTCTGGGCCAAAACCAAATTCGCCGATCAGTGCACCCAGGATTACATTGACCTCATCTTCGATCAAATCAAGGAGATCCTTAATATCACCGACAATCTTATCTTGGATGGCATGAACAAGAAAGACGTTCAGTGGGTCGTCGAGCTGAACGATGTGTTTCCCGACGGCAGGGCTCGTAACATCACTTCCGGATGGCTTTCAGCATGGCACCGGCAGTATGACCCGTCCGGAAATACGAATGAATATTACGAAGGACCCTGGTACAACCGCCGCAAGGTAGTGGAAAACCCCATCGACCCGGCGTATAAGCCTTTCGACCCCTTCTATGACGGGCCGGACACAGAGCCGAAAGAGATCAACGAAGAGGAGCTCTACCAGTACACAGTGGAGCTGTTGTCTACCTGCAACGTGTTCAAGAAAGGACACCGGATACGCGTGAGCCTATCGGCCTCTGACTTTCCGCACCTCCTGCCCGTCGTTCAGCCATCGGATAACACCATAGTGATCGACGAACGGCACTCTGCACAGATCGAATTCACCGCGGCGAACACCGATGACGAGGGGGACACCTGGGAATGGATCGGCTCCAACGCCGACGCAGATAAATATCTGATGTCCGGCGGCCCATCCGGATGCGGCACACCGGCATCAGCAACCTCCTCACAGAGCGCCGGTGTGAGAATGGCGGCAGAAATTATGGGGCTCCTGGCCATCATGTTTATTCCGATGTCGCTCATAATGATCCAGCGGCATATCAGGAGGAGAAAGAGGGCATAAAAATTTAAACTTTTTCTATGTCTGATAAGGGGCTGCTAATAAGTCAGTTAGGATACAACATCCCCTCCCTTGATGGGAGGGGACAGGGGAGGGTGATTCTAACACTCGATGCATTAAGCAATTAGTCACCCCCACCCCAGCCCTCACCTGCCGTACAGGATGTACCAATGGCAGACGCATCCGGGACATCCATGTCCCGCGTCTGCAGGCACACATCCTGTGTGCTCCCTCGAAAGCCATGGATGGCCGAGAGCAGCCATCAAGGGGGAGGGATTATTGATGAATATTCGAACATGTTAGACAAACCCTTATCTTTTTCATGGGGTTAGAGTAAATTGAATAACTAAAGAACGGATTTTCAAACGGGGGTTTTTATGGCTTTAATTCAGCCCCGCGATTAATCAATAACACGCCCACCGAGAGTAGCAGTGGGTAAGATCGTTCCGGAGAGAGATACGCAGCACGAGGTTATGCTACCAGATGAATAAGAGAGGATCCAGGTCAACACCGTGCTTCATGACAGTAAAATGCAGGTGCGGTCCTGTTGACCAGCCTGTTGAGCCCACGTGTCCGATAACGTCATCCTTGGTGACCCAATCCCCGGTCTTCACCGTGATTTCGCTGAGGTGCCCGTAAAGGGTGGTGTAGCCTTCGTAGTGCTGGAGCATTACGGTATTGCCGAATCCTCCACGCCAGCCGGTAAAAATCACCATGCCTTCCCGCGCCGGCCTGATCGGCGTATTGTAGGCCGAGATGATGTCGACTCCGTTATGGTACCGGACGACTCCATTCAGGATAAAGGGATGCTCGCGGATGCCGAAAAGGGAGGTAAAATTACCTTTCAACGGTTGTTGGAATATGTTTTTAATCCTGTAGAGCTTCTCTATGGCATTGTTCACGATCACCGGCTTCGCATCCCTAAAGAAAACCAGCCGGATATCATCAGTGGAAATAATCTTGAAGGGCGTCGGAAGATAATCACCCCGCACGACACCGTTGAGGCCCAGGAGCTTCTGCATCCGCCTTACGTCAAAGATATCATTAAAAGGGAGCAATACACCATCTTCGGCAGGAATGACGATTTCGATCCCGTCCTTCGGGATGAGCGACAGTATGAATGGATTGGCCGCTATAAGGGTGTCGATGGATATGTTGTGGTAATAGGCTACATCCCAGAAGGATTCTCCGTTCGCGAGCTGGTGTGTTGTGAGCTTGACGCCAGCATCATAAGGGTAATTCTTTACCAGGCGGATATATTCCTTCGGGTCCGTGAACAGTGGGAACCCATCCTTGACACAGTAACTCACTTCACTGACAGCAACTCGGTCGCATACCAGGGCGGTGATAATGTTCCCCAGGATGAGAACCGCTGTCAGGACGATTGAGACAACCGCGGCATAGCGCTTGATCTGACGCACCTGATACCTGCTGAATGGCGGCCAATGTAACATCATGTTTCTCCCAGTTTTTGAGATTTTTGAGCTGCTCTCTCGACCGCGTCCATGACAATGCCGGTGAAACCGCTCCGTTCGAGCACATGTATCCCCTCAATGGTGGTGCCGGCCGGTGACGCCACTTTCGCGCGAAGGGATGACGGATCCTCTCCTGACTCGAGTACATACTTCGCCGAACCAAGAACCGTCTGTGCAGCGAGCACAAGTGCCTTTTCGCGGGGAATGCCGAGTTTCACACCGCCGTCGGCCAGCGCCTGGATGAAGGTGAATACATAGGCCGGGCCGCTCCCCGACAATCCGGTAACGGCATCCATCAGCTTTTCGGGCAGCACCATCACCTTTCCTATTTTTAAAAATATCTGCTCCACTTCAAGGAGCGACTGTTCGTCGACGCTTTTATTAGGGGACAGGACCGACATGCCCTCGCCCACCATGGCCGGCGTGTTGGACATTACCCGCACGATCTTGGCTGACGCGCCCGCTATTTTCTCCAAGGTTAATATGCTCACCCCCGCCGCAATGCAAGCGATAATAGATTCAGATGACAGGGATTCTTTTATTTCATTGAGTACGTCAGTGACCGCGTCCGGCTTTACCGCGATTATTATAATCCTGGACGCCTGTGCCAGCTCTGCCGATGACGAAGATGTCCGGATGCCGGTATTTCGCGTGACTATGCCGAGACGCTTCGCATCCGTATCAAAGGCCGTCAGAAGGTCCGCGCCTACGCTCGCGGCCAGCCGGGACAGGATCGCACCGCCCATATTTCCCGCCCCGATGCAGCCAATGATCTTTTTCCCGGCCATTATTCCTCTATCCTATGTCCGAAAATCGCCGCGCCGATCCTCACCATGGTCGCACCCTCCTCAACAGCAATCCGATAATCAGAGGACATGCCCATAGAAAGTTCGCAGAGTCCCAGCTCCAGGCTGGTGTTAATTTCATCCATGAGCCGCTTCGTCATCTTGAAAGAGTTCCGTATCAGTGCCTGGTCATCGGTGAACGGGGCCATGGTCATGAGCCCGTGAAGTTCCAGGTTCTTTAGATCAAGGATCTTTCGCGTCAGTTCCAGCACCGATCGGGGATGCGCTCCACTTTTGCTCTCTTCACGCGATGCATTAATCTGCATGAGGATCTTCTGCTTTTTACCGATCAGCGCCGCCTCCTGGTTCACCTTCTCGGCGGTGCTCAATGTATCGATGGAATGGATCAGATCAAAGAGCATCACCGCGTCACGCGCCTTGTTCGATTGAAGGTGTCCGACCATATGAAAGGCGAACTCCCCCCTCAGCTTTGGAATTTTCCGCTTGGCCTCCTGAACCTTATTTTCGCCAAAAAGACAAATCCCGGCATCAATTGCTTCCTGCACAATAGTCTCGCTGAAAGTTTTACTAACAGCAATTATGCGAATATCGCTGGATTTCCTTCCGGACAACACCGCACTATCGTCGATATCCTTCCGGATCCGGTTATAGTTTTCAATGATGCTCATTACGGATTCCGTTCACCGGCTGGTCGGTGAACATACGAGTACGAAACACGACGCATTTTCTCCGCCTGACCAGGCGGAGAAAAGTAGGCGCGTGCAAATTTTGTCTTTATATCAAGGAATAAATTATATTGCAAGTCTTTTATGTAAATTAAGAATATATCTTAAACTGTATTTGTTAACAGGTCAACATCAAGCGGCTCACCCTTGAGAGGCTCCTTCCAGAGGTGTATTCCACTTAGGATTGATTTTATTTTTTACTTAAAGATTTTTTTACTGATACCGGGCGGTTCAGCCTGCGCTGACCCGGATATTATTCGTCGAGAACCTTGCCGGTCTTATCAATATATACCTTTTTGTTGTTAACCATGACCAGGGCTTTGCCGTTTTCAAAATCCTCAGCCTCGTCAAATCGAGGGAAAACAACGAATTTACCCTTTTTATCGATATAACCCCACTTGCGAGTTTCGCCCATATCGATCATGACCGCAGCGAGTTCATCGGAAAAGTTCTTAGCGCTGTCGAACAGGACCATGAACAGGAGATTTCCTTTAGAGTTGATATACCCATATTTGTTGTTGATGAAACCCACGACAGCGATGTCATCTCGGAATTCGCCTGCATATTCATAACGCGGCGTTATAGTGAACCGTCCGGCATCATCAACATAGCCCCACTTGCCGTTGTCTCCCTGCGCCGGTGTCAGGGTAACGTCAACTCCAGGCGTGCTATTACTCGACCCGTGACCGTTGATCGATATAATTATAAAAACAAGTGATACTGCAATGCAAAATAATAAATTCCTCATATACATACCCCTCAATGCAATTGTTGACAATACTTAATGCAGTGTATTTACGAATTTTTACCACGAGGAGGCGCAAATGCTCCCAGGAATAACGCGCCAGATAAAATATATATCTTTTGTAAAAAACGATACTTCATGATGGCGTTGATTCAAGATCAAATAGAATAATTGTCAACAATAAAAGGAATGATATACTGAATAAGTATCCCCGTAACCCTTATCATGCTTCAATCGCGCAAATCAATTATGTGAGCCGCATGTATTCTCCCGGTTGTGGCAGTCGCGGTTACCGCCGCCGGGAATATAAAAAAATGAAATTCTCAATTGACGGAACGAAACATGCATTTCATACTCATACATAAATAGAGATTATTTGCGAGAGAGGGTCTAATGTCGCTGGGGAAGCACTATCTGGCTGAATTTTTCGACTGCGACCGGTTGAAGATAAACGATATCACCTTCATTGAGCGGGTTCTGATTGAGGCCACCGGCCTCTGCGGCGCGCAGATGATTATGCCTTTTTTTCACCAGTTCAGTCCCCAGGGAATCAGCGGCGTTATCGTCATTGCGGAATCGCACTTTGCAATTCACACCTGGCCCGAGCACGGATACGCAGCCGTGGACCTGTTTAGCTGTTCGGACGTAAACTACAAGGCAGCTCTGAATCATATCAGAAAGCAGGTTGGTGCGTCACATTTTTCAGTAGCGCTGGTGCATAGGGGCCTCCTCACAAACCAAAATGTGCCCCAACCTTCTCTGTGGGAGGAAATTGATATATAGATGACCATTAAGCTCGCATTTCTCGGCACCGGCACCTGTAATTCCACGCAGCGGAATCCTTCGGCGCTGGCCATCTCCGATGAAAAAGATGTAGTGATGATAGACTGTGGTGGAGGAAGCTACCATCAGATAAGCAGGCTCAACAATAAACATTTTAAATACGACGCGATCAGCACTGTTCTCCTCACCCATCTCCATGTGGACCACATGTCAGGACTTGCCGATCTCATCTGGGGAGAAATGTGGGATTCGCGGCGAACCCGAATCGAGCCGCTGACCATCGTGGGGCCACCGGGGCTTAATCAATTCATCAGCATGCGACTGCTTCCTTTCATTGGAAATTATGATATACCATTTAAAATATTAACCAAAGAACTTTTACATGGAGAAATATATACGGGTACTTTTTTTTCAGCACGCTCGTATACGCTAACACATACAGTGAGCTCAACCGGATATCTTCTTACCTTTGGCAGGGCTAGACTCGCCATAACCGGTGATACCGGTCTCTGCCCGAATCTTGTCGACTTGCTCACAGAATCAGATAGTGCGGTTATGGAGTGGAACACACGGGGCCGGTCCAACAATAAGTTCCATATATCGGACACTGACATAGAGCACTTGTTGAATATAAACGCCCTTCCACCAAAAGTATATATTATCCACATGTGTCTTTCATGTGAAGTATCTTTTGAGGATCAAGTTAAAACATGCATAAGACTCGTTGGAGAATATGCTGACCGGTTCTTTTTCCCCGTTGACATGGATGTTGTTGATGTCGGATGATTAGCTACATTGGAAGTGAGGTTTAATCGTGTTACTTCAGATTGAAGGGGTGTGGGTGAGTTAAAGACATCGGTATTCCCCAGTATTGTATCCAGCACTTAATACCATCTATGTTAATGAGAAATAATTAATAAAACTTTCTTTACTTTTATATGGCGTCTTTTCATCCTGTAATAAAAATATCTGAAGAGGTTTTTTTATGAATATTCTTATATGTGGGCCCAACGGAAGTGGCAAAGGGACACAGGGCGCGGTTGTCCAAAAAAAGTATAATGTCACCCATATAGAGTCAGGCGTCATCTTCAGGGAAAACATCAAAGGAGGCACCGAACTCGGGAAAAAGGCCAAGGAATATATTGATCGCGGCGATCTGGTGCCGGACGATATCACCATCCCCATGATCCTGGACCGTCTGCAAAAAGACGACTGTAAAAAAGGATGGCTCCTTGACGGATTCCCCCGTAATGATGAGCAGGCGAAGGCCCTTGATATGGCTCTGAAAAAAGCCGGCATCAAACTTGACTATGTCATTGAAATCGTTTTGGATCGGGAGAACGCCAAAAACCGTATCATGGGAAGACGGCTCTGTGCCAATGATAACAATCATCCCAATAATATCTTCATAGATGCAATTAAGCCAGCCGAAAAAGGCGGTGAAATAGTTTGCCGCGTATGCGGCGGGGCGCTCTCTGCCCGGTCAGACGATCAGGATGAAGTTGCCATCAATAAGCGACACGTTATATATTACGATATCAAGAAAGGCACCTTGGCAGCAGTGGAATATTTCAAGAAACTGTCGAATGACCACAAGGGCATTCCGAAGATAATCGAACTTGACGGAAAGCCAGGCGTGAAGGAGGTCAGTGAAGAATTGATGAAAAAGCTACAGTAGGAAAGGATTGTGGGACGAACAAATAGACTTGACATCCCTCAAGAATTCTGCGAAGCTGGTGCATTTCACACAATAAGTTATGCACGGCATGCCTGACCAGAATGCACCATACCGCAGCTTTTTCCACCGCACAATGAGGAAAGCAATGGAGACAATTTATAAGATGAATAGCTTGGTGACTCAATTGCAACTTTCTTCCGATGTCCGTTTCGAAAATGTATCATGCGTGCCGGATGATATCTAAAATAAAAATATCATGACAAGGAACTCATGAAAAAGATATTCATAAAAACGGTAATATTGATTTGTTTGCCGATTATGCTTAATATAGCAATCACCGTATATTGCTTCCTCAATAGAAGCCTGCCGGAATTCAAGGGTTATTTCATCGGCACCATGCTGAGCATGTTCTTCTCGTTTGTATGGGTGTTTATAGCCCGGAAAGCCATCATCTCAAATATTATGGTTATGTTTACCATCACCCTGGCATCATTCCCGATCAAGATCATTTTCCTCGCCATCATCGCCTTGGGTGGTTTGTTTCTTTTGAAAATGAATCATATCTATTTCGGATTCGCATTCCTCCTGGGGACAATCCTGAGCCTGTTTATTGAAGTTTGGTTTTTGATATCGGCGAACAAGCTTCAAAGAAAGCTCAAATTATCATTAAAAGCAACAGAAAAAGAAATTAACAATTGATTTATAACCGGTATGGACGCCAAAAACCTGAAAAATCTCACCAAGGAAGAACTGATTCAAAAGATCAGTAAACTCCAACAGAAATACCGCATCGGCGACGGCGAAATCCAGAAAGTGCAGATTGATTACCGCTCGCTCCTTGAGGCGGCGTCGGATATTATCTTTGTTATTGACAAAGACGGCAACCTCATCTACATCAATTCGGCCTGGAAGGTCTTTTTCCCGTCATGGGCGGAAAGGACCATGGGGGGCCATTATCTAAAGAATATCCCCGCACTAGAACAGGAACGCGCGGCACTTGTGTTTGACGAAGTCATCAACAAGGGAAAAATATTTGAAAACGAGGTGATTAAAACCTACAACGAGCAGGGCCAGAAGGTATACTTGGCATCGAGCTTTTCACCTATAAAATCCGAAGAAGGCGAGATAATAGGGCTCGTCGGAATTATGAAGAACATCACCGAGAAACATCTGGCCGAAAAGAAGGCGACGGAATACAGCCGCATACTTGAAATTAAGGTAAAGGAACAGCTCACCCAGGCTCAGGAACTGAAGGGTCTCCGCGATTTCAATGAAGACATCATCAGCCATGCACCTATCGGTATATTTGTAATGGATCCGTCAGGAATAATCCTGTCCGAAAATCCGGCCCTGAAGCAGATCATGGGTCACGGCGCGACCGATACCCTGGTGGGAGTCAATGTGCTCAACGAAACCGCCTTCACAGAGAGCGAGCTGGGCAAACTTTATGAAAGATGCAGGAATGACAGGAAAACCGGCCGTGCCTTCAATATCCCGTACCGCGCCCTGGCAAGCGGGCGGGAACTCATCATCAATGCAACCGTGGTACCAGTGACAGATGCGAACGGTATGATAGAGAAAATAATCTTCATGGTGGAAGATCACACCGAACAGGCGGCTACGACCAATAGGGTGTATCAGGCGGAAAAGCTTTCAGCCCTTGGAATACTTGCATCCGGTGTGGCTTCAGAGCTCAAAAACTGCATAAACAAGATGGTAATGGACCTCAACTTCCTCGACAACAATATCGAAGAAGGAGGACCTGCCGCATCATACATCGACTCCCTTCAGCAGGAGGTGGGAAGGATCAAAAACATCACGGAACAACTCACCAGTCTTTCAACCGCCGATGAAGAGGAAAAGGGAATCTGCGACCTTAACAAAATCCTGTCGAGCCATCAGATGGAGTCGATGCTGAAGCGCCTTCGAAGCGAGGGATTCTACGTCACTGTCGAAAACGCGAAGGAACCCGCCCCGGTCCGGGCGAACCAGAATCAGCTTCAGCAGCTCCTTATTCAATTTATCGAAAACGCAGAGGAGGCGATGCCCGACAAAGGCGCAATCCGTATAAAGGTTGAACCGGTACAGGCGCGCGATGGCAGATTCGCGATCCTCACGATAACCGACACCGGCATCGGGATACCGGAAGAAAATTTTCAGAGGATATTCCAGCCGTTCTTTACAACCAAAGGCAAACAGGCCACCGGCCTGGGGCTCATGATTACGACCGCAATCATTCAGAACCTCGGCGGGACCATCGGGCTGAAGAGCCGTCCCGGCGAGGGAACCTCGTTCAGGATCGCCCTGCCCATCGTGGAAAAAACACCGTGAAGGGGACCGTTATGAACAAGCAGAAGGACATTAATACGATTTTCGAGGATGACGGCTTTTCCATCATGAACCAGTCCGTGCTTCCTGATCGGGTGCATGAGCAGGAAACGCTTCCGAAATTTGAACGCGCACGGGATTACCTCAACCTGATTAAAAAAAAACCCGGCAATGAATCAACATCGGCGCCGCTGCCGGCCGAAAAGGTGCGGGACCAGAAGAGTGAACTGGCGTCGATCAAGCAGCATGATTTCGATATCCCCACTATCGCGGGCAATCTGAACTGGCACATGAACCGCATCAGCGAGAACGTGATCGGACGCAATGAGATTGTCCGGCAGGCAATCTTCGCGATCCTCACCGGCGAGCACATGCTCCTTCTCTCCCGGACGGGCATGGCAAAGTCATACCTCGCGCAGTACATCTTCAACACCTTCGAGGGAGCCCGGGTATTCGCCTCCCAGGCCAGCAAGGACCAGACGCCTGACAACTATTTCGGCCCCTACAATATCGAGGAATTCAAGAAAGGGAGGATCCGACACAACATCAAGGGATCGATCATCGAGGCAAACCTGGTGTTCCTGGACGAGTTCTTCGATGCCAGCGATGTAGTGCTCCGCTCTCTGCTGACGGTGCTCAATGAGCGGAAGTTCATCAACGGGTCGGAGCAGATCGACACCGCGGTCCACACCACAATCGCCACCGCAAACTACATGCGGATGAACGAGGTGACCGAGGCGGTCCTTGACCGTTTTACCTACAAATCAATCATCCCCGAAAACAACAACGTCTATAACCAGCTCCTCATCGACCACACCTACGCCATGAGCGGCGGCAAGCCCGTGGAACCGGAGCAAAAAATATTTTTCAATCAGATCCTGTACCTGTACGAAATCATCAAAAACAGGAACCGGAACATCCGCGTCGAAACGCCCGACTTCATATATTTCATGAAAAACGTCCTCATTGACAAGTTCATGAGTGATATGCGTAAAAGCGACTACAACTACTTCCTCTCGCCCCGCAAGATAGCGAAGATCGGCGATTTCCTGCGCGCTTCGGCCCTGTTCAACAACCGGTTCCAGGTGACCACGGACGACTTGAAGGAGATGCACCTCTGTCTCTGCACCCTCAACAGCTACATCTCGGTGAAGGCAAAGGATAAATCCGAGGTTGATCTCTACCTTGATACCTATAACCAGACCATGGCTCACTACAAAGCTACCGGCGCCTTCCAGCAGATCGAGTTGCTGTTAAATATCCGTCAGGTGTTCCAGGAAATCCGCCAGAACCCGGAACGGTGCGATGCGATACTGGCCCGGAAAGGGGTTCTGCAGAGCCTGCTGGAATTTCTCAGGAACATATTCCCCTCCAAGAGGATCGATGACAACCAGAAGCTCACCATCGAATCGCTGAAAAAGAGCATACTCGAGCTCACTCCCGTGGTTGAAGAAGTGCAGGAGCTGAAGAATGGCATTTTACTCGACTACCGTGATCTCTAACTAACGAGGCGGACTATGGCAGGGGAAGCGGCCCACTATAAAAGGCGCGATGCCGAGGACATAGACTTTTTCGAGTACTGGGACTCTCTCGGTTTTTTTGAATACTCGCGCGCAATCCTTCCGTCCAAGTTCTTCGTACTCTTCGAACTCGCGCGCGTAATATTTTCGGATGAACGTCTTAACGACGCCTTCAACGCAATCGAGGAAATTTCCCGGGAGGATAAAGAGTACAAGCCCGACCGGAAAGAAAGCATCCAGGTAAACCGTTTAGAAAGAATCGCGCCCATCTCGGACCGGATGGAGATCAGTCCGTACCGGAACATCATCGACCTCAAGAAGGCGCTTCCCCGGGAACTGGCCCTAGAGCAGGACATTTTCGATGTGAAGCTCCTCACCAAAACACTGCTGGTGCAGAGGCATTACGAGACCGAGGCCGATAGCTTCAGGCCCATATCGACCTCCCGCGACAAGAAGGGCAAGGAGGCCACCCGGTTCGAACAGAAATTCTACATCCTCCTGGACCGCTCCAAGTCCATGGAAGCGAAGATGCGGTCTTTCTATTCGAAGTGCATCATCGCGGAATTCCTCAGAAGAAAATACAACAGCAGGGCTAAAATCTATTACCGGCCATTTGATTCCCGCCCCGGAGATCTCATAAAAGTGGAGAAGCAGCAGGACTTCCCCCGTCTTATCGAGGAGGTCATATTCACGACCACGGGCGGGAAAAGCACCAATATCCATGAAGCGGTTCTTCAGGCCATCAGCGACATCAACTACGACAAGGAGATGGCAAAATCCGAGATCCTGGTCGTCACCGACGGCATCAGCAAGATCGAGAAGAATGAATTGAAAATCAAGCTGGGGGACATCAAGCTCAACGTCCTGAAAATCGGGGAGGATCTCGCAGCGCCGGACCTCATGGAGGTGGAACATTACCTGAAGAGCGAGCGTGTCACCATCTATCCCGACACCATGGACATGAAGACCATTAAAAAAAAGATGGAGGATTACAAGAAGGCCGGGTCTGCCGCCAGCCTGTCCGTGGGCGAGAAGATAGCGTATGGCAAAATCCTGGATTCTTCTGAAAAAATGTCCAGAGATCTTCACGATGTGGCCAATAAATACATAGAAATAGGCGATCTGAATACCGACGTCCTCTATCATCTGGATCCGGAACAGATGGATTTCATCCGGTTCACGCTGGACCGCTTCACCATCATCGACCTCAAGGAACTGAACATGCTGGAAAAGAAAAAACTCTACCGGCAGGTTCAGTTTTTATACCAGTATATTCAGATGCTCATAGAAAACGGGAACGACGAAAATCCACTGCTCCATGAGTCGTTACGCACGCTCGGGCGGATCAAGCGCAAGATGATCAAAAATCCGGACATGGTTTACCTCTTCGTCGAGAAGAAGGACCTCACTGACGATAAGGATATAATGAAGCTTGCCAAGGCCCAGGCGAAAAAGATGCTGAAGCAGATGAAGCTGGACAACCGGCGCCTCAGCGTGATCGAGATGAAGAAAGCCCAGCTCCTGTTCACCTTTGACTCCGGCGCGGGAAGCCGGGGCCAGTTCCTGCTGCTCCTCCTGGTCAAGCTCTGGGAATGGATCAAGAAACTCTTTTCCCGGGAAGCGCGTGAATCCACCGCGCGCGCCGGCGGGCGCCTATAATTTCTCTCTCCGGTACCACTCTATCGTTTCCACGATAATATCCACATTGCCGCGCTTGGGGCTCCAGCCCAGGTCGCTCTTGGCAGCCCGGCAATCCAGGATGAGGTTGGCCAGGAGATACATCACGTGTCCTTTGTTGAGGTAGTCTATTTTGAAAGGTTTCAGGAAAAACGACAGGAACTTCGCCCGGCCCGTCGACAGATGCATGACCGCGCTGTCCAGCTTCGCCTTCTCCTTGACCGCCAGGATCTGCTCCATCTGCCGTGGCACGCTGTCGGAGCCCAGATTGTAGATCTTTCCCTTTGAAACTCCCGAGGCGAAGGCGCGCATAATGGCATCCGCGGCATCGTCCGGGTGGAGCAGCTGGAACCGGTTTTCACCGTGACCGGCGATGTAAATCCGGTTTGCCTCTTCCATGCCCATGGCCATGAGGAGCGTGATGAGCGCGATAGGGTTTCTGGTCCCGGGCCCTACCAGCGGTGCAGGCCTGAAAATGGTGACATCCATCGCGTCCGCCTTGATGAAATCAAGGCAAAATTTCTCCCCCTTGAGCTTGTCCCTGCCATAGCGGGTAACCGGCTTCATTTTTTTCAGGTCATACTCGCCGGTGTTGATCTTTTCGGTTCTCCCGTACACTTCGTATGAAGACAGAAAAAAGAACCTCTTCACGCCTGCAGCGTGCGCCGCCTGGAGCAGCGTCCCGGTTCCATTTACATTGATCTTCCTCATATAGTACCGTCCATGATGCTTGGGAGTCTTCACGTCAAGGATGTGGAAGACGGTATCCACGTCCCGGAGTAATTTCTTC
>MIBH01000011.1:22768-23860 GCA_001829455.1 Spirochaetes bacterium RBG_13_51_14 | reverse complement strand
AATAAATCCCCCTCGATGAATTCCGCGCCGGCCGGCAGGCCCTGGGGCTTCTCCAGATCCAGACATCGGATTTTCATTCCGCCGTCGGCCAGCTTCTTCGCCAGTGTAACACCCAGCAGGCTGTTGCTGCCTGTTATGAGAATCATGTGGAGACCCCCGGTGAATTGTTCATCCTTATTAATCACGATCACCGTGCTGAATGATCTTTTCCTCAAAAAATTCATCCTGCGCCGATTTTAGTCAAGAACAATACAGGCACGTTACAGCGGCCCCTCGGCCTCGTTTCGCTCCACCATGGTGCTGAAGGGGAGCTTCTTCGGAATGCTTTCTTTGATGTCAGACGGAACCGGCCCGCCTCCCAGTCCCCGGTGCTTGCGAAGGCCGCGAATCAAAATCGTGTATTCGGAAAGATCGTTCCAGAAAATGTAATCCCGTAACCGGCTGTTGGTTATCGCGTCCAGCTCCCAGCCGATGTAATCCACGCAGTAGTTATCGGCGTTGTCCTTGTAATAGAAGGCCTGCAGATACGGGCGCAGGATAACGCCCCCGGAGAGCTCCCGCGCCCGTTTGCTCGAGAGATAGATGGTATAGTAAATGCGCCTGTCGCCGTAACTCGCGGCGTATCCGCCCGTGTAATGGGATGGATAGAACATGGGGCTGATAGCGTCCACGCACCGTGACAGCTCGGTCACATCCTGTCCGATCCAATCGCCCCACTGGTATATCGCGTTGTAGCCGAACAGGTCGATGGAAATCGGCACCCGCAGGGACTCGCGCGCTTTTGTTAAAAACGAAACTAGGGCCTCGCGCATGGTCTGGTGCTCGCGCTTGAAATCAAACCGCCGGCCGTCGTTCTCGCCCCGCACGTCGGGGAAGCGAATATAATCGAACTGTATCTCGTCCGCGCCCACCCTCTCGATCTCCCGGGCAGCCGCGATGTTGTAATCCCATACGAACTCGCTGAAGCCGTCCACCCACTTCTCCGGCCCCTTGCGAAAGGGAAGCCCGGCCGGGTTCTTGACCGCGAACCTGCCGTCCTTGAACCGGTACAGCTTCTCGTCCTTGAAGCAGACCTGACGGGCGATCACGTAG
>MIBH01000011.1:4454-22742 GCA_001829455.1 Spirochaetes bacterium RBG_13_51_14 | reverse complement strand
TGATGTACAGGGCCCGCCGGTCCAGGGCCCGCCGGTCGGGCTCGAAATCGCGCCGCGGCACGTACTGCCGGTGAAAGCAGAGATGCTCGCCGCCGGTATGGGCGGAAACGATTTCCCCGTTCGTTAAAAAGTATTCGCGGATGTACGGGTTCAACGGCCGCGCGTGCTCCGCTGCGACTTCCAGTATCCTGCGCCACTTCCGGTTGGTGCCGATGAGCAGGCTCCCCGGCAGGTAGTGTAGATTGGTGACGCGGTAAAAGTCGCCGTCCGGATAGGTGACAAGCTCCGGCTGGCCGATACTTTCCATCATCCCCTTCGACAGGCTGCCACGGTACACGCCGCACCCGTTGCCTAAGCCAGCGTAGAACGTATCTTCATCGCTCCCGAAGCAGAGCGAGCGGATCTCCTCCAGAAAATTGGGGCTCCGGGTCGGCTCGCCCGGAACGCCGGTCCGTATCCTCCGGGCAGTGGCGCCGCCGTCAAGGGAATAGTACACGCCGTTGGACGATGTGCCGATGACGACGAGCCGCTCATTGACCGGGTGGAGCGCCACGGATATGAGCTCGGTGAATCTTTGAATTCCAAGGAGCGGAAGTCGGGAAAAGGTATATCCGCCGTCCGATGAAAGATATATGTTGCAGGGCACCAGGACGGCGACGCGCCTGCTGTCGCGTGACACGGAATGGCTGATGATCGGTTTGGTGATGTTCGTTTTTTCAAAGGGATAGACGACCTCGGGCGGAATGCCCTTGTCAATCCTCTCGCAGGAAGCCCCGAGAGAGGATATGAGGTACAGGCCGTGTTTTCTCGTAATGACCAGCAGGTCCTCGCCGCTCACGGGAACCACGTCTATTATTTCAATCGTGGCGGCGTCCGGGAAGCCCTTCAGGCACCTGATAGTGTGAAAGCGCGGTTTCCCGCCGTCACCGAAGGCCGCATAGGCGAACGAGGCGCCATTCGCCGTGAACACGGCGTGACCGGCAAAGTCGATTTTATCCCGGGCGCAGCCGAAGAGGAATACTGCCGAAATTACGGACAGCAACAGTATGTTCTTTCTAACGGGCCGGATCATTTTTCCGCCGGGGGTTGCGCGACCTCGTCTTTTTTGGCCCTTCCATCCACCCATACGACGCGGGAAAACTCGACATTCTGCGCGGCGATCAGGGGAAGATACTTCCGGCTGATCCGTGCGCCGGCGAGCTTCGCGCCGGAAAGCCTGACCCTCTTGAGGCTCGCTTCCGCGAGGTCGGCGCCGGACAGGTCGGCGCCGGAGAGATTCGCCCGATCGAACTCAACACCGCTCAGGTTCATGTTGCGGAGGTCAGCCTCCTGAAGCAGGGCGCCGGTAAAGTCTGCGCCGATAAGCACCGTGTTCGAGAGCCGCGATTTTCGGAAGTCGGCGCCGGACAAATTCGCGTCGCGTAAATCAGTGCGGTCGAGCCGCGCGGTCTTGAGGTCCACGCCCTTGAGCGCGGCGAAATAGAGCTTGGCGTCGTTCAGGTTCACGCCGGCGAGGTCGGCGCCGGAAAGGTCAGTGCCGAAAAACAGGGCGCCCCCGAAGTTCGCGTTTCTCAGGTCGGCCCGGGACAGGTCGACCCCGCTCAGGTCCGCGCCGGAGAACACGGCGCCGCTGCACCTGGCCTCGACCAGCTTCGACAATATGCAGTCGGCATTCTCCAGGTTGGCGCCGCTCAGGTCTGCCTCGCTCAGATCGGCCTTGTACAAGCGGGCGCCGGCAAAATCCGCCTTTACCAGAACGGCGTTCCGCAGAACCGCGTTCCGAAGATCCGCCCCCTGGAGCCGGGCGCCGGTCAGGTCCGCGCCGGACAGGTCCGCGTCGCGGAGATCGGCCCTGGTGAAATTTTTCCCTGCAATGTTTTTACCGCGCAGATCCGCTCCCTGGAGCCAAGCGCCCCGGAAATTGTTCCTGCCGCGCTCCAGCATGAACGAGACGTTTTCCCTCGTCGCGCAGTCGAATTCCATAAAACACGCAGCGACGAGTAGCAGGATCAAGGATGGGTATTGGACGAGTGATCTCATGTAGCCATTTTCGATAGTTATCGGTAAATACAGCAACTATTTTTATCAATTCTACCCCGGCAATCGGGCAAAAGTGTAATAAATGCTCCATTTTTTCGGTGACTGTTGCAGGTGTATACCCTCACACGCGTCCGGGTGTCAGAGCAGGACATCCTTGCGGAAGCCGCAGCAGGGGAATGGTGGAACCGGTGTTTGGGAATATTCGGGGAAACAAACACCTCGACCGTTTCACCCGGCGCGGTAAATCAAAAGTAAATATTCGATGGCTGCTCTATACAATCGTCCACAATATTGAAAAGATTGCTCGATATGCGGTTACTGAAACGAGTCGATGGGGATAAAGTGATAGTGTAATTTCATACGCAATACATGTAGTGTCTAACAATGAGTAATATGAATTTAATTGACAGTATGCTTGTCATCGGATAGGTTTACTACAGGCTCAACACGGGGTAAGTGCTACGCTCCTCGACGCTTTAGGTGCATACGGTGCTCGACACTCGCGCTTATTCCGCCAACTGCAGCGCGAATTGGGGGAGATTCTGAGCGCGCCTAGCTGGCGCGGCACTCGGGACACACCGCCCTGCGGGCGGCGTCGGCCATGCTTGAGAGGTTGTGCACCATGCTGTGCCCCAGCTTAATTATAACACCGGCATCCGTGCCGACGAACAATAATCTATTCTTGGGGGTAAAAAATGGACACAAATATAGGATTACGAATTTTCAAAGGGGCTACGGCGATAATTACGGGTGGCGCGTCAGGTATCGGTAAGGCCATAGCGATGGAATTATCAAGGCGGGGATGCGAGGTCGTTCTCGCGGATGTGCAGCATGGACTAGCTCAAGAAGTGGCTTCTCATATACAATCTTCGGGCGGTAAGGCCAGTGCGAAAAAAATCGATGTGAGGGATTTTCATGCGGTAAAAGAGCTCGTTGAAGAGACGGCTCAAAGAACAGGTAGGTTAGACTATATGTTTAACAATGCCGGAGCTGCTATAATAGGCGAGGTTAGTGATTATTCCATTGAAGACTGGAACTTGATTATTGACATCAATTTACGTGGCGAGATCAACGGCATACAAGCAGCTTATCAGGTAATGCTTAAACAGAAATTTGGTCAAATAGTCAATACCTCATCATTGGTAGGGTTAACCCCTTCACCAGGTAATACCGTTTATTCGGCGACCAAGCACGCCCTTGTCGGTTTGTCACAGTCGCTTCGTGTAGAGGCGGCATTGCATGGGATTCGAATCAATGTAGTATGCCCCGGTGTCGTAAGGACTCCCATGATGCATGGTGGAGGATTTAATAAGTCGTATTTCAATATGTCACCTGAACAAGTGGCCGATATGTTTGAGAAGATGCGGCCGATGGATGTGGATCTGTTTGCGAAGAAAGTGTTGCGTTTAATTGCAAAAGATAAAGGCATTATTATTGTTCCGTCGTCTAATAAAATATTTATTGGTTTGTACAAGTTTTTTCCCGAAACAATTATAATTTTATTAAAAATAGCGACAAAAAGATTTATAAAAAAATATAACCTAGTCTGTTGAGGGTGTAAAAAAGAGGGGCTGTTGCCCAATCCCTATTTTTTAAAATTATCAGCAAAAAGAAAATTCAATAAATGGTATAACTCTTCCAAACGTACCGGCATAGCCGGTACGTTTAAATTACAATTTAAATTATTATTTATTTCACTCCGGTTCGGTTTTATCCTCCAACCCCGCCAGATACGCGAGAGCCTATTCAATGTTCCTGCCGCACATCTCCGGCGACGGCCGCAGGTCTTGACACACCGCGGGGCGATCCTCTTTACCGAAGATGGCGCATCTGTTTTCCCGGGTAAGCTGGGTGCACCGGACGCCGGCCGGCTTGCCGCCGGGCATTCCCGGGATCGGGGTCGATATTGACGGCGCTATACAGCACGCGCCGCATCCTGTTCTGCATTTCATCGCACGCAAGAAGTTCTCCGGGATGTCCACACCTGCATGGCGGATCACCTTTTATGATGATCCCGCCGGGGGATCACGAAAAATACTTTTTCATGAGGCCGAGCCTGCCGCGCATGATGAGGCACATGCCCGAATAGCGCATGACCTCACGGATTTTGTCGCGGTGGCCGGGCCCGTAACAGTGAGTCGGGCATTTCTTGCATGCTGGCTTCGTGTCATACAGGCAGAGGACCCGCTTTGATACTGCATGGAGCAGGAGCCCGGCGCACTCTGCGCATAAGTCAAAGTCCACCGAGGCCAGGTACCGTCCGACGTCTCCAGCCGATTTCGGCCTGGCTCTTTCCGTTCCCGCGTGCTTTTCCACGCAATATATATGTATGAACTCGGCAAGGACGTCTATGTCTTTCTGTACATTTTTTTCTATTGTTTCAGTTTTCATGTTCATGTGTGTTTACTGCTGCTCTTTGATACCGATAACTATCGCCCAGCTATTTACTCTAACCCCCCTCTACCGATAACTATCGCCCAACTATTTACTCTAACCCCATATTTACAGGAGCTTATGGTAATTATAACAACTCTTTGATGAGTTTGCCGAACAGGATATTACACCCGCTGATATAATCCATCTGAAGGATTTCAACCGGCTGCTGGACGAATCTTGTGCCGTCCAGTTCGCCGCCGCAGTTCTTATACAATTCGCGCACACTCTCAGCAGTGGATTCAAGGTGAAATTGGAGCCCCACTACCTGTTCCTGGTAGATGAACCCCTGATTTTTACACGCCGCGCTCTCGGCGATGCGAACGGCGCCTCGTGGTATGTCAAACGTATCGCTGTGCCAGTGAAAGGCGAAAAAAACATGGGGAAGCGCACGGCCGGCGCTGGTGGTGCGGGCATCGGCGTTCAGTTGCACCGTAAACCATCCGATTTCTCTACAGCTGTTCCGATACACCAGGGCCCCCATAACCTCCGCGATGAGCTGTGCGCCCAGACATATGCCGATGATCCGGGTTCCTGCCCGGATCGATTTCTCTATGAATATTTTTTCATCTATAAGCCATGGATATTTTTTTTCATCATACACGCCCATGGGGCCGCCCATGACTGCCAGGAGATCAAAATCGGTTTTTTCCGGCAGCCGCTGTCCTTCATGGAGCATGGTGCCTGTGAAAATGGCACCGAGTTCCCGGGCGATCGTTTCAAGATACGCCGGGCCCTCAAAGGACACGTGCTGCAGGTAATGGATATTCATGAAGGATATCACCCCTTATCGATATAACTGCTTCACGGACGGGTATCCGCTTTCCGGCTTTCTGCATCGCCCGCTCCAGCACCGCGTTCACGCCTCCGCAGCAGGGCACCTCCATGCGTGCGACGGTGATGGATTTGATATTATGTAATGACACAACGGCGGCAAGTTTGTCAATATATTCTTCGATAAAGGGATCGAGTTTCGGGCAGAACATGATAACAATCCTGTTTTTCAGGAAATCCTGGTGGAAATTCCCATAGGCGAAGGGTGTGCAGTCCGCCGCCAGCAGGAGATGGGCCCCGTCGAAATAGGGTGCAGCCGGGTTGAGAAGCTTGAGCTGAACCGGCCACTGGCGGAGCTCCGACCCTGCGCGCGCCGATATTCCAGCGGCACCGGCAATTGACCCCGGCCTGTCTCTCATGTCTCTGGCCGCCGACCCCGGGCAGCCGCACGCCTGCGACGATGTTTCAGGCTCATCAATCTCCGGCACCGGGATGTTTTTTTCGCGGAGATATTCAACCGCCTCTCGGAGGTAATTCATCTCGCCGTGATCTTTCAGGTGATGCAGATGCGCCCTGATGACATTTACGCCGTGCCGCGCCACGTTCTCCATTACCCGACGTTCGCTGTACGGCTCGGCCTCCCGCTCTTCCACGATAAGCGCCCCCTCCGGGCAGGTCTTGATGCAGGCACCCAGGCCGTCGCAGAAAAGATCGCTCACCAGGCGCGCCTTGCCGTCGATGATCTGGAGCGCGCCCTCCGGGCAGTCGGGAACGCAGAGTCCACATCCGTTGCACTTGTCGTCATTGATGGTTATAATGCTTCGTTTCATGGTATTTCCTCCGGTGATGTTTCGCTATCCTTGTGGCGCTCAGTCATCTGCCCGCCTTGCAGGATACTAATCCAGAATGTACAACTTAAGCCGCACATCCGCATTGACCCAGGTCAAGCGTTCAAAAATTATCTACGGTAAAAAAATATCTTTACTAAATATATCTCATCTGATAAAGAAACAAGACTTTTTTCATTTTTTCGATCATCAACACATGAGGGAAAATGATGGATCCCTTCAGGAAAAAGCTTATCATCGGAGCCGCGGGCTTGGCCATCCTCGTTGCCGTTGTCTTCGGTCCCCACGGTATCGTGTATCAGACATCCAGGCCCGCCTTCTGCGACGCCTGCCATCCGATGCGCGGGGAGTACGAGGTCTGGTTCCTCACCGGCGTGCACCGGAGCATTACCTGCGTCGATTGCCATCTGCCCAACAATAATACGGCCAGCCACCTTGTCTGGAAAGGCATCGACGGAACCAAGGATGTGGTTTCCTTCTTCAGCGGAATTTATCCCGATCATATCACCGCCACCGGCCACGCGAAAAAAGTCATCAATGCCAACTGCGTCCGCTGCCACAATGAGATGGTGTCGCGCATTAATACTGAGGGCAGGGACTGCTGGTCCTGCCATCGCCGCATGAATCATCAGCTCAACGAGTTCAGCTATTCCGATTTTAACCAACACTCAATGAAATAGGATGGGGCCATGAAACAGTTCCGGATCGTCATACTCATCACCGTTGCGCTTTTGATATCGATCGCGACCGGGTGCGGACCGTCGGAGCCGCAGCCCATCACGGTTGGACTCATCAAAGACGGCGTGTTTGATCCGGAAGAATGGGGCAAGGTATACCCCCTGGAGTACGAGTCATGGCTCAAGACCAAAGAGCCGAAGCCCACGGGCAAAACCCGGTACAAGCGGGGATGGGATACTGACGAGGTCATCTACGACAAGCTGAGCGAATTCCCCTATACCGCCCTTCTCTACAGCGGCTGGGGCTTCGGCGTGGAATACAACGAGCCCCGTGGCCACTATTATGCGGTGAAGGACCAGATCGATGTCGACCCGTCCCGGACCAAGCCCGGCGGCGTATGTCTCGCGTGCAAATCCCCCTATCATAAAACCCTCACCGAAAAAAAAGGCATGGAGTACCTCACCGCTCAATTCAAGGACGCCCTCACAATGATACCGGCGAAGATGCGCGAGACGGGGCCCGCATGCATCGACTGCCACAAGAACGACACCATGGGTCTCACCACCAACAAACCGCATATAAGCAGGGGGCTGGCAATGCTGGGCAAGAAGGACGTCTCGCGGCAGGAAGCCAGGACTCTTGCCTGCGCCCAGTGCCACATCACCTACTATGTGCCGCGGGACAGGGACAAGAAAGTCGCCGGCGATGCGACGCCGCCCTGGACCGGCAGCTCATGGGGGGACATCTCCATCGAGAATATCATTAAGGACCTTTGTACCGATTACCGGCGCATCGAGTGGAAGCAGAAAGTTACCGGGTTCGACATGCCGTACATCCGGCACCCTGAATTCGAGATGTTCAGCCGGGGCAGCATTCACTGGAAGGCCGGGGTGGCCTGCGCAGACTGCCACATGCCCTACCGGCGCGCCGGTTCATACAAGATTTCCGACCACGACGTGACGAGCCCGCTTAAAGCGGACCTCCGGGCCTGCGCCCAGTGCCACACGGAGTCGGCCTCATGGCTCAAGGATCAGGTCTTCGCCATCCAGGACCGGACCGTGTCGCTCCTGAACCGTGCGGGATACGCGGCCGCAGCTGCGGCCAAGCTCTTCGAGCTTGCCCACGCCCGCCGGGACGCGGGAACCGCCGTTGATCAGGCGCTGTACGAGAAGGCCAGGAACTGTTATATGCAGTCGTTTTTACGGATAGCCTTCGTGGGGGCCGAGAACTCCTGCGGCTTCCACAACCCGCCCGAAGCGGGGCGGATCCTGGGAGACGCCATTGCGTTTTCGTATAAAGCGGAGGCCCTGCTCCGCCAGGCGCTGGCGGCTGCGGGCGTGGGCGTGCCGGAAAGCACAAACCTCGAACTCACGAAATATCTCAACAACAGAGGCGAGAAAAAGCTCAATTTCAAACGCGAGCAGGAATTCAAGGATCCGTTCGATATCGAGAAATATTTCACGCCGGACGGGGCGAAGGGATACTGATATCGTCCCGGGGTTGCGGACTCGCACCGCGCCTCAGACACCCGTGCGATATATCATTCCTTTATCATGACCAGCATCATCTTGAATTTACCGGTCGCCGTAAGCGAATGCGGCTTGCCCGCAGGCATTATTATCATCTCGCCCGCGCCAAGGGCATATGGTTTTCCCGATATTGTGATCTCCGCGGTCCCGTCCAGCACCTGCACGAGCGCGTCAAAGGGCGCCGTGTGCTCGGAAAGGCTTTCGCCCCTGTCAAACGCGAAAAGCGTGACCGTTCCGGCCGGCTTGGCTATCAGCGTACGGCTCACCACGGAGCCGTCCTGGTATGAGACCAGGTCGTTGAGCGCGAGGCCCATCCGCGTATAGTCCGCTGTTTCATTTTCGTTTTTCATGGCATCACTCCACTATATGTTCTTCCGTTGACCCGGCGGCCATCGTCACGCATATTTCACGAGCCGCCGCTCTCCCTCCAGCTTCTTCTTCTCCGTCAGGTCCTGCGACACCTCCATTGTCCCCAGGTACCCCCCCTTATCGTCGCGCAGGGCGAAGTACTCGATATGAATGAACTTTCCCTTGTGGTTGATCCAGAAGGCGGCGCTGTCGTGCCTGCCTGATCGGAAGTCATCCAGGACACTCTGCACAGCGGCAACGCTTGCCGGCGGATGGCACTGCTGAACCATGCGGCCGATGATGGCCCTGCTCCGGGTGAAGATCCGGTCTCTCCCCTGGGAAAAATAGCGCACCCTGTCATCCGCGTCCACGAAGGTAATGTCGCACGGCACAGCATTGAGGAGCGAAATAAGCTCTTTCACCGAAATGCTGCCGGTGGGGAGGACTATTCTTCCTCCGGCGGATTCCGCCGATGCCTCATCCTCCCCTACATGCGCGGGCTTCCAGGGGTCTTTCGGGTCATACAGGCAGAATCCGATTCCCGGGCTCTGGCGGTAGATATCATACCACTCATCCTCGGTGAGCGCGTCAAGGCACATGGGGAAGAGTATGTTGTCCTCCTTGCCGATCATCTCAGTTACGGAGCGAGTCGCCTCCTGCAGCTCCGGCAGCACCCGGCGAATTTCGGATTCATTCTTCAGCCCGGTCCGGAGCGACTGCAGCGCCTTCTTAAGCGCGGCCCTCGCTTCGTCATGCTTCGCCCACATGACCGCCGGCGGTCCGGTGATGCCGTGCTTTTCAAGGTACGGGAATACGAGGTTCTCCTTCCGCTGGTAATGCTTGTCCACGTCCATGAGCCTGTTGAAGAGATTGATCACCGCGTAATAGAGGTCGGCGCCCTGTTTGTCGCTGACGCCGTCGGATATCTGACGGAATAATGCTTCCAGACCGGCGATCTCCCGCTCGAGGGCCCGGTTCTCCTCCGTGAAGGTGTGTACGGGGTGGCCGGGAGGTGCCGCTTTTGCGCCGCCCCGGTCGATGCTTCCGTCGAGCACTGCGGTGTGAACGTCGCAGAGTTTGACGACCTCCTCCTGGGGCAGGCCTTCGGCGATCAGCTCCTGCTCGACCTGGACGACGTCACCATAGGGGATCTGCCCCAGCACCTGACGAAGCTCGGCCTTCACCTGTTCCGGGCTCTCCCCGCGGTGCAGTTTCAGGATGAGTTCTTTCAGGACGGTCCGCTTCTTTCCCGAGTTATCAATGAATTCGCTCATGGTTCCTCCGATAATCCATTTGTTATGATCCATGGAACGCCAGCGGCGCTCAACGGATATTAATATTGATATGTTCTATTACGAGAAAAGTCATTGACGCAGGTCAATAAAAAAAACAGATAAATTTTTTTTGTTTACAGGCCAAACACCTCGTCGTAACTATTGACATGAACATAGAATCCCTCCTCAAGAATTCGGAACTATTCAACGGCATGAGCGATGCGGCATTCAAGAAAATAACAGCCATGGGCTCGCTCAAGAAGATCCATCAGAACTCAATGATTTTCCTTGAAGGAGAAAAAGGATCGTCGTTCTATGTCCTGATAGAGGGGAGCGTACGGCTCTTCAAGAGCGCACCGGACGGCAGGGAGGTGACCGTGAAGCTAGCCGCGCCCGGAGAAATTTTCGCCGAGGTGATCCTCTTCGAGAAAGATCATTACCCGGTGAGCGCCACGGCGGTTGCGGACTCCCGGCTCTTCGCCATGAACCGTGCCTCTTTCAACTCGCTCCTTGAGAACGCCTCGTTTCGGAACGAGTTTATCTCGGTGCTCATGAAAAAGCAGCGCTACCTGGCCGGCCGGATTCTCTATCTCGCCGCCTTCGACGTGGAAGAGCGATTCTTCCGGTTCCTGGCCGATCGATACGGCAGGAGAAACAGTTACACTATCGACATCTCAAAAAAAGACCTGGCCTCCGCCATCGGTACCATTCCGGAAACCTTCTCACGGCTCATCCAGAGGCTCACACAGCGCGGAATTATCCGGTGGGAGGGCGATACCCTGGAGCTGGCGGATCGGTTCTGGGAAACGCAGGATTATGAGTGATCACCCGCGCTCCGGCCTTCCGTTGCAGGGGCATGTAAATCTAATTATTATTAATGATCCCCAGCTCGCGGCCGAAGCGACTCACCTGGCCGCGGTCGTTGGCGTGGGCGATGATGTACAGCTCCTCACGGGCCCTGGTGCAGGCCACGTAGAGGAGCCGCCGCTCCTCCTCAATGTCGTTGTCGGCGTCCGGGATAACTGAGTCGCACACGCCGGCGACGATGACGATGTCAAACTCCAGCCCCTTTGATGCGTGCATGGTCATTATGGAAACGCCGTCCTCATCAACATCCGAGTTATAGAGTCGCGACCGGATATACCGGCACTGCCAGTTATTCCGACAGAGTACCGCGCAGGTCATGCCGGGATCCCGGTAGGCAATGACCGCACGAATCGCCTCCGCTTCTTCATTGAACATGGAGACGACAAGAGACCGCACCCTTCCCCCTTTCCCTTTGCCGGACCGGAGGCGCTTTCGCGTCCGGAACCGGTTCCTTTTAATAAAGCCATTTGAAAGCGACACGATCTCCTTGCGGGAACGGTAGTTGATCGTGAGGCGATGGATCACCGCCCCCGGGAAAAACCTCTTCATTCGGATGATATGCCCTACCGCGGCCTTCCTGAAGCCGTAAATTGACTGCCAGTCGTCGCCGACGGCAAAGAGGTTCCCGCCCGTTTCCGGGAGCAGAAGCTTCAGCAGCCTGATGTTATCGCCGGACACGTCCTGAAATTCATCGACAAACAGGTAGCGGTACCGGGACAGCACTTCCGCACGCACGGCCGGATCATTCTCCAGCAGCGAGATGGCGAAATTCATCATGTCGTCGTAGTCGATGCTGTTCGTCTCCCGCTTGATGTCCGCGTATCGCCCGACGAGTGATCTCAGCGCGTCCAAGAGTCCCGACTCTTTCAGCCTTTTCTCTTTCCACCCGTCCAGGGCGCGCCGGTTGTTCATGAGGCTGTTCATCAGGTCGTACACCACCCCGGCCGGCATTCCCAAAAAACGATCCAGGTCGGGGTATATCAGGCCGCGTATTATTTTCGACCGCCCCTCGTCGTCAACGACCGCCGGAAATCCGTCAAACCCGCTCGAATGCAAAAAGGCCGCTCCGTGCTCGCGCAGCAGGTCCAGGCAAAATGAATGGAAGGTGCCCGCGAAGACTTCACGCCCGCCGGTGCCGGATGCGATCCTCAGCCTGAGCTCCTTCGCAGCCCTGCGGCTGAACGTGAGAACGAGAAGTGCGCTGGGATCCAGCGGAAGGTCACGAATGACATTCGTTACCTTCTCCACCAGCGTCTTTGTCTTCCCGGTTCCCGCCCCGGCCAGGACCAGGCTCACGCCCGTGTCGGCACGCGAGGCATAATACTGTTCACTGTTTAACCCGTTCATCAAGAGATAATACGAACGGAAGTCGCTGTTTGAAAAAAAATACCCCGGAAATGTATTTGACTTTTTTGCTCCGGATAAATGTTCTTAGATAAACGGCCACGCCGACATATTATTTCAGAGGCGAAAATTATGAAGAAAAGAGAACTGGCTATGATTATCACCATCGGTTTCGCCGCCGGATACATTTCGGGCTGTATGCAAGCGCAGGACCAGTTGAAAAGCAATTACAACTATGCCATGCGTGGCGATACCGAGCTCAGCAACATAAATCTGAGGGGTGCAAACCTTGTTAACGCCCGTCTTGAGGAAGCCAATCTGAACGGCGCCGACATGCGTGGCGCCGACCTGAGAGACGCGAACATGGTCGGGGCCAGCCTCAGGGGAGCCAACCTTGAAGGCGCCGACCTGAGCAGCGCGCAGATGAACGGGGCGAACCTCACCTGGGCGAATTTAAGCAAGACCAATCTCAAAAACGCGAACTTGAGCAAGGCCCGGCTCGTTCGCGCGAACTTCGCCAGGGCGAACCTCGCCAATATACGTTTGAAGGGAGCCGTGCTTTCCAGATCGAATCTCGCCGGCGCCGACCTGAGAGGCATAAACTTGAGCGGCGCCGACCTCATCGGCGCCATCCTCTCCGGCATAAATCTGGAAGGGGCCGATCTGGAAGGCGCGGAACTCCTCTGGGCCGTTATGCAGAAGGCAAATCTGAGAAAGGCGGCCCTGGCCGGCGCGAAGCTCGGCTATTCCGATCTATCGGGAGCGGACATGGCCTGGGCGAACATGGAAGGATCGGACCTGAAGGATTCCTGCCTCATGAACGCAACGCTGACAGGAGCCAGAATGAAAAACGCGGATCTGAGTTCGGCCTACCTGCCAGGCGCGAATCTTACCCAGACCAACATGGCGGACGCGAAGGCGCAGAACGCGAATCTGATCGGCGCGATCCTCAATGACGCCAACTGCGAGCGGATCAACCTTCAGGGAGCGAACCTCAACAACGCTGATCTCACCAAGGCGAACCTTGAAGGCGCCGTCCTCGAAAAAGCCGAATTCACCAACGCCGATATGAAAGAAGCGCGGGTAGACAAAAAATGGAAGAAAATCCTGGACAAACAGAACGTGCGAAATTATGAGGTCATTCTATGGATTGAATGACCGCGCCTTCCGCGTCCAGAGGGCGTCCCGGTTGCGCTCAAGCTTTGAATAAATACAGCCGCAGTAGTTCTGGCGGTAAAACCCCTGGACGCGCGCTATAGCGACGGATTTTCTGTACCCGTCGCCCTTCTTAAAGTCTCCCTCTATGAACCGGATCCCGTACCGGCTTCCCAGCTCCGTGCCGATGCGGTTGATCATGGTGGCGTCCTTGTGCGGACTCACCGAAAGGGATGTGGTGACGGCGCCGATCCCCAGATCCTTCGCCCTGCTGAAAGAGGCCTCAAGCCGCATCCGATAGCATTCCCAGCACCGCTGTGACCGCTCGCCGAGGAAGCGGTATTTCTTCACGCGGAGCGTCCACTCCCGGGCGTCGTACGTACCAACGAGGAGCGGGAATCCCCTCTGCGCGGCAAACCGCTCCAGCTCCGCCAGGCGCTTTGTATATTCCGACTTCGGTGCGATATTGGGGTTGTAGTAGAACACGGTTGCGTCATGGCTGTCCGCGAACAGCTCGTACACGGAACCGATGCAGGGAGCGCAGCAGGTATGTATCAGGAGAGACCGGTTGTCCATGGCGATTATTGCGGCGCTTTGTTTCTTCAATTAAATACACGACGAGCCGCCGCGGGGCCGCGTCATGCGTGCAAAAATTGCTCGGGAAAAATTACCGCAGGTATCTTTGGATAAAGCATGACAGCTTCTCCGCATTATCCGGATTTATCTTGCTGTCAAGCCACAGAAGCAGCTGCGAACGAATGCTGTTGTTTCGGCAATACTCGTGGTGAATCACGTACCGCGCTATCTCAAATTTCATCTCTTCGAAAATCTCTTCAGCAAGACGAAGGTTCGAGGGATTCGGCCCGAGAATTTCGGATATTTTAACGATGATCTCGTGCTTGTCCATTTCCTTGAGCTCGTCGCAGCAGCGTTCGCTGAAAATTGAATTTGAAAGATACACTTCATCTCCCTCACGGATATAGGCCCGATTGATCCGTTTCTCTTTACCGCTCATCAAAGTCTACCCTACTTCATCTTGATTTTTTATTTGTATCATACAAAGGTTATTATCTTTATTTTATACAAAATAAAATAAAATGTCAATATTAAGCTGAAAAAAATTCAGAATTTATGTATAAAAATTAAAAATAGACTTGTTGCTGAACTCAATAATCAATGATTTTTGCCCCCGCCGCCCGAGGCGGCGGGGGCAAAAATGAATAATAAAAAGAGTGCATCCCAAAACGTGGGATACACTCTATGCGGTATCCCGATTCCTCTAATTTTTAATAGGTATCGGGATATCATCATTTTTCTAAGCAATGCTGAGGAAAATGTAGGCTTTCGGGAGTCCCGATTCCTTTAATTATTGAAAGGTTTCGGGACCGCTGTCCTAAAACCACGGGATGTGGGTTTTGGGACGCACTCTAATTATGAGTAGTTATGTAACAAGTCTAATAATAAGGAATCGTCACACTATTTTAAAAATGATAACCACCACATCCGAGGTTGGCGACGAAAGTCCCATGAAGGTTTCGAAGGATTTCTTGATATGAGCTGCTATCTCTGAGGCGCTGCGCGCTTTGAGCTCCATGACAGCATTCCGGAGCCGGAGAAGCCCGTAGTCATCGCCTTTCTGGTTCTTCGCAGTGGCAAGGGTGCTGGAGTAGAGTATGCCGATGTCGCCCCGCACCAGGTCGGTTCTCCCAATTCCGTAGGTTGCATCCGAATCATACCCCAAGGGAACCCCCTCCGTGTCGAGAACGTCAAAATTATTCTTGTCGATCCTGAACAGCTCCAGGGCCGGATATCCGGCGTTGGTGTACATGAGCCGCATGGACCTGACATCGTAATAGAAATAAAAGGCGGAGACGAGGCCGCCCTTGCCCTTTCCATATTCGAACAATATCCGGTTCAGGCTCCCCATGACGGTCGAAGTGGAGGGCGCATCGACGATGTTTGCCTGGTAGGACGATCTGAGGAGCACGGAATAGAGGGCGCTGTTGACACCGACACCGGATATGTCGGTGGTGATGACTCCCACCCCCTGATCGCCGGGACGGATGAAATCGAAATAATCGCTTCCCCGCGCGTATTTCGGCAGGATGAAGGCCCCGAATTTGATGTTGCCGATATTGGGCAGTGACAGGGGAACGGCGCCGTGTATGATCTGCGCCGACAGGTCGATGGTGCGGGTGATCAACTGCTCCTTCATGGCCTCCTGATAGGTGATGGCCGTGGCGATGAAATCGTTGCTCTTCGCGTGCAACTGTTTCAGCTTTTCAATTTCATCGGAGTGATATCCGGCGAGCGTCTCCTTGACGCCCAGGCAGAGAAGACCCACCAGACGCCGCTCGTAATAAACGGGCAGGATGATCTGTATGCCGTTATCGTTAAAAAATGCCGCTATCTCGTCTCGAACCTCCGCGAAGGATTTGTCGTCGGTGTAGATCCGGGACAGCTGAAGTATGTCCTGATTGCGGACAAACCAGCGGATGACGGACGCGTTCCGTTCGATGGGCGGGAGCTGCAGCGGGTTCTGACCTCCCTTGAAATACGTCAGCTCGTATTTTCGCGTTTCATCATTGAGCATGATGAAAAACGCATGCCGGAGCGAGAGGCCTTCGTAAAGAATATCGACTGTGCGGCGGACGACATCGGAAAGATTTTTCTCCTCCGCGATATCACGGACAAAATTATCGACCATGGAGCCGAATGCGTACTGTTTCCGTTTGAAAACCCGGTCGATCACCGGCTGGATATACAATGAAAAGAGGATAAAAACAACGACAATGAAGATCGCAATCACGTAATAGGGCACGTCTCCCATGATCCACACATTGCTGTTATACGCCCAGACGATGGCATAGATGGGAAGGGAGATACCCATGGATGTGACCACATATACGAATGTCTTGTGTATAACGGTCCGGATATCGAGCAGATTGTAGGCGATAATAGTGTAGAAGAGCGATATGATCGTGAAGAAGGAAGCCGCTGACGGACCGATGGCGTAGAGTTCCGAATAATTGAACACGCGGGGCATTATGATGGAGACTATCGCAGCCAGCGTGATAGAAAATGTCGAGCCCACGAAAAGATAGCGCATCTGGAGCCGGTATATGGTCACTTTTGTGGTAAAGTACTTCCGGGTCACATTGCCGAAAGCGGAAAGAACATAGATGAACGCCATCGCTGCATAAATCGTATACCCGGGAAATTCCTTGTTGTAGTCCCGTATGAACGACCCGTCTTTGAAGTAGGCCTTTGTTATCGTGAGGTCGGTGAATACGATCGCAACCCCCACCGCAACGGCCGGCAGAAGAATGAGCGCGGTTATCCAGAAGGGGAACGGGTTCTCCCTTTTGGGGAACACGAAGCTCATGACAAAAAGGCTGGAAAAGGTCATCAGGGTCGCCATCTGGGTTATTTTGTTAAGCTGCGTCAAGTCAAAGGAATCGGGAAAGGCGTAGGTCAGGAACATCGTGAAAAGAATCCCCAGGGCCGAAAATGAGAAACCAGCAAAATAGCGCATGAGCTGATCCCGCCAGTCTTTGACCAGGACGAATATTACCACAAACAAGATCATTCCGGAAGCAACAAGGGATATGAAAATACTAACTTTATTCATATAAAGAAACGGCCCTGGTTTGATTTTGAACAGGGATATCCTGCACGATTACGGCCATTCTAATAACAATGTATAATCATAAAATTATTGTTTCAATCTGTATTTCACCGGTTTTGGAAAAATGTAATAGAATTGGAGCCATGGCGACAAAAATCATTGACTAATATGACTGTTTAATGATATTAACAGGCATTACGCGGCGTCTGGCCCGAACTGTCGTATCGATTATCCCTATTGGTCATACCCCGCTGGCGGCGGCAAACCAAAGACTACATAAATGTATCGAGGTCCAACATGGCTTTGACAAGAAAAAAATACGTTCTTGATAAAAAATTTCAGCTGGGGATTTCAGTGCGGGCTATCGTACTGCCGCTCATCACCACGCTGGCGATATGCGCGATACTGCTCTATTTCGCCGGCAGCACAAACCAGCTGATTAATGATAACAACAATAACATCACCGCCATCATCGACACCCAGGACAGCATGTTCGATATGTTCATGGCCATCCCGGCTCTCCAGGATCCGGCCAATCCGATAGTGCAAAAATGCGACAGGGCCTTCAAGGAGAACCTGAAAATCACCAATAAAATCAATGATAATCAAGAGCAGATCAAGAAAAACAGCCTCATCGTCCTCTACATTCTCATCGCCATGACGATCATCCAGACGGCTATCATATTCTTTCAGTTCATATTCTTCTCCCACAAGATATCCGGGCCCATCCACGTGATGACCAGCTACCTGAAAGAATTCCGGAAAGGGAACCATCCGGAATTCAGGCCGCTCCGGAAAAACGACGAGCTGAGGGATTTCTACGAGGAATTCCGCGAAACAATCAGCCACCTTTCGAAAAAAAAATAACCCGCAGCGGGGATTGCAGCATTGAGGGATGCCCTCTCAGCTTTGATCGTTGTCGACATGCAGAAGTATTATCTGGTGCGGGGTTCGTCTTACTATGAATACTTCAACTCGCTCCAGCCCGGCTGTCTCGATTACATCATCAGCCGCTGCGAAACGACCGTCATCCCCAACATACGGAGACTCCTGGACGAATTCCGCAGAAGATCGCTGCCGGTGCTGTTCCTCCGTCTCTGCGGAAAAGACCCGGGCCGGAACGACCTCCACCGGTTCTTTAAGGAAACCTGGATGAAGGGGAAACGGGCCGGGTTCGATAACGTTTACCCGTTGGAAGGCGATCCGCATGCGGATATTGTCGATCCGATCAGGCCCCTTCCGACTGAAACCATAATCAGTAAAACATCCTTCAGTCCCTTTACCGCTACCAACGCGAACAGCCTTCTCGCCTCTATGGGCATCTCCGTTCTTGTTATGACAGGGCTTTCCACCAGTCAGTGCGTTGAAAC
>MIBH01000011.1:2206-4387 GCA_001829455.1 Spirochaetes bacterium RBG_13_51_14 | reverse complement strand
GCAGATGTTAGGTGGGGGTGACGAATTGCTTAATGCATCGAGTGTTAGAATCACCCTCCCCTGTCCCCTCCCATCGAGGGAGGGGGATGTTGTATCCTAACTGATGTATCAGACAATCCCGCGGATACGTATCTGCCTATCGAAACACTCTGAACCTGACATACTGTGCGGCAGCGCCATGGCCCCCGGGTATCGGCTCCCGGTTCCCGGCAGACTGTCCATCGTCCAGGCCCACCTCTTCGATCGCGTTGCCCCACTGGGCGCCGGAATCGGGGTCCGATTCTTCAACCAGGAGGTAGGCGACCCTCCTGGAGCCAAGATGCTTCCGTAGGTTGTTGAAAGATGAAAGGGGAACGGTCCCCTCCACATACTCGTCGGTCACCTGGGAAATGGCGGCGCTGTGGTCCCTGATAATCTCGATGACGCGTTCCGAATCGCTGAAAGACTTTCGAGAACTGTCGTCGGCAACGGTAGCCCGGTCATGAACGCCGATGATGCCGGCGTTGAAGAGGCTGACCCCGGCGATGATCAGCAGGGAGGCCGCCATTGCAGGCATTGATTTCAGCAGCAACTTCTTTTTCCTCGCCGATCTGATGCTCCGCATAGTCCTGGCTGGCAGATCGTGCTCCGGGCATGATATGCATGATAGTTCGCGGCACAGGTCAAGTGTTTTCCCGAGACGCCGGAACTCCAGTGCGCATTCAGGACACGACTGTATGTGTTCCATAAGCGAGTCCCGCTCCTCACAGGCCCGGATTTCATTATCACACAGGTCAGACATTTTATGAAACGGAATATGATCGCCGCTCATATCAATCCCCTCGCCGTTAATCTGTTCTTTAAAAACTCCCTGCCTCTATGTATGCGCACCTTGACATTGGACAGTGATATGTCCAGTATCTCGGCAATCTCGTTATATGAAAGCCCCTGTATATCTCTCAGAAGCAGAATTTCCCGGTAATCATCAGGGAGCATGCCGATCTCCTCCTTGACGATCCGAAGGGACTCGTTCATTATTACTTCTTCTTCCGGATTCTCCCGTTCATCAGGCAGCTGCAGGTCATATTCATCATCCCCCCTCGAGCTGTTGATTGAAATCACGTTGTATCTGCTGTTCTTCTTCCGGTAATTTTTACAGTAATTGACCATGATGCTGTAAAACCAGGTCGAAAACTTTGACTCCCGCCGGAAGGAAGCCAGCGCCTCCATGGTCATGATGAAGATTTCCTGGGTTATGTCCAGCGTCTCATCGTAGTCCTTAACCTGAGAATAGACATAATTAAAGGTCTTGTCCCTGTACTTGTCTATTATTACCGAAAAGGCCTCAATGTCCCCTGCAAGAACCTTGTCAATGACCTGTATGTCTTCACTATCAGAATTTGACATGAATTTAATATAAGGGTTACGGATTTATGGAATTAATCAAAAAAAATATATCTGACAATACTAATTTATCTGTCATTTCCACGCAAGCGGGAATCCATGCAGATAAATAAAAAATACTTCCTGGTACGGTATTTCATGCTTTTAACACGGAACTCGAAACCGGGCCCGTGTAACTTCTTTAACCGATTATTTTGATGAATTGTCGTTTTCCAACTTTGAGAATACCCTCCACCGGCAAGGTCAGCTCCTGGTCCTCGCTGGATATCTTTTCACCGTTAAAAGTCACGCCCCCGCCTTTGATAAGCCTGCGGGCCTCGCCGTTCGTGGCTGCCGTACCGGACAGAACCATGAGCTTGACGATCCATATGGAACTGGAGCCCTTCTCTTGATCAGGGATCCGGTACTCCGGCACCTCATCAGGCAGCTCCTTGCCGGCAAAGACGCGGTCAAATTCCGCCGCTGCCCGCTCTGCCGTTTCCGCATCGTAGAACTGGGAGCAGATATTCTTCGCCAGGCTCACCTTCACGTCCCGGGGATGAACGGTCCCCTTCTCGATGCCATTCCGGTAATTGTCGATTTCACCTTTCGGCACGTCCGTGACCAGTTCATAGTAGAGGAACATCAATACATCCGAAATCGACATGACCTTCCCGAATATTTCCTTCGGCTTCTCGTTGATGCCGATGTAGTTGTCCAGCGACTTGCTCATCTTCTGCTCGCCGTCCGTGCCGATCAGGAGGGGAACCGTCATGATCACCTGCGGTTCCTGACCGTATTCCCGCTGAAGGTCGCGGC
>MIBH01000011.1:0-2200 GCA_001829455.1 Spirochaetes bacterium RBG_13_51_14 | reverse complement strand
GGAGATTGAACTTCTGATCCGTGCCTCCGAGCTCGACGTCCGCCCTGAGCTGCACCGAATCGTATCCCTGCACGAGGGGATACAGGAACTCCTGGATCGTGATCGGGACGCCGTTTTTGTAGCGGTTCGCGAAATCGTCGCGCTCAAGCATGCGTGCCACGTTGTACTTCGCCGTCAGTGATAGCACGTCGGAGAAATTCATGGCGCCGCACCATTCGGAATTGAATACGATCATGGTCTTATCCCGGTTGAGAATCTTAAAGACCTGCCGCTTGTACGTCTCGGCGTTTTCCAGAACCTGCTCTCGGGTGAGGGGCTTGCGGGTGACGGACCTGCCGGAGGGGTCGCCGATCATTCCGGTGAAGTCGCCGATGAGGAACACGACCGTGTGGCCCATGTCCTGAAAGTGCTTCATCTTCCGGAGCAACACCGCATGGCCCAGGTGAATGTCCGGAGCCGTCGGGTCGAATCCGGCTTTGACGATGAGGGACCGGTTCTCGCGTTCCGACCGCTCAAGCTTTCTCTCGAACTCATCGAGGGGCAGAACTTCCTCCGTTCCCCGCATCAACAGCTCGAAGTCGTTTCGTATCATGTGTGCTTTCCGCGAAAATATGTTTGATCGACCCGTCCCGCCGCACTACCCGGCGGCACGCGGGAATCAGTGCTTCTCATTTTCCTCTGAATCATCCCCTTCCCGCAGTTCCTCTTCGGCCAGATCCTCAATATCATAATCAGGCCCCAGCTCGTGAACGTAATGGAACTGGGCGATAATGGATATCAGCTCATTTCTGGATTCGGTCGCTTCCTCAGAGGTTTCAAACCCAATTATCAGGGGTTCGTTCATTCCCATGAGGTAAACCTCGAAGCCGAACCTGCCGTTATCCTCAATAACGCTCCCCACAGCGGCAACCTTGGGTATAACGATGGCTATCCCACCATAATCGACTATTGGCAGCATACTGTACTCCACATTCTTGTTTGTCATGTCAGGTTGATAGCATGCCCCCGCCACGTCAAGAGTAAAAATACCCCTCCCTATAATTGCGCAGGGCGCCTGCGGCGCCCTGAATGCATCAGATGATTCCAATGGGATTTATCAATCACCACCATTTTCTGGTAAGATACTGCAGGTTGAATATATCCGGGCGCACGTTGGCGTTTTTTTCGAACAGGAAATCTTTCATGAGCATGCGCGTCTTTGTCCCGGTCTTTAAATTTTTCATTTCAAGACCGGTAATATAGTATACCTGATTCCCTTTAACGTTGTTTCTTGTTATAAACGACTCGAGATACAGCTCCTTGACTTTATTCATATTATCATCGAAAAATTCCTCTTTCATGGTCAGGTAACTATTCTTTTCATAATACAGAATCTTTTTGCCGTACCCGTGATCCCGCTTGATCTGTTCAGTTTTCGGCATGTATTCCACTGCATAGCAATCTATCATCTTACCCTTGAACGCAACCTGCTTTTCGCCGAGGTACCGGTATATCCATTCAAAATAATCCGGCTTCCCGGCGTCTGAGTTCGTAAAATCGCTCCCGAAAAAACTCAGGCTTTTATCGGACCCGGTGACCTTTTTGATCTTTCGGATTGACTTTAAATAAATATATTTTTCACTTGGATTATTTTTATAATTAATGTACAGCATTGAATTCCCAACATCATCGGCAGGCTCCTGGAAATAGCCGATAAATTTCTGTATTTCGTCGGGTGTTCCAATATTTTCGCTATGCGAGGCCATGATCATTTTCTTGTTGAACTTGATAGTGCCGTTTTTATCATAAATACGGAGATATAAATACGCTCTCACGTCACCGAATATCGGGAGATCATCGGCGGCCTTCGCGATACTCGCCCCTTTCTGAACATCGGTTTCTGAGTATCCAATTGCAATTAAAAACAGAAAAAAACCAATCGGCACCACAAACTTCATGAATCTCATTTCCAGTTCCTCCATTCAAAATTAGCGGAATGTAAGAATAACCTCAAAAACGGTTCGCCCCTCGTCGACTTCGACTCCCGGCTCAGCGAATCGTCGCTCGCCGATACTTCGAGCCTTTCGGGTGGAATATCGCGAACAGCATCCGCCGTCACCACCATTTCCTCGTCAGATACTCGACAGTAAAAATGTCACGGTCGATGCCGGCATCCTGTTCGAAAAGGAAATCGGAGAACGATATACGCGATTTCGTGCCG
>MIBH01000010.1:32899-49337 GCA_001829455.1 Spirochaetes bacterium RBG_13_51_14 | reverse complement strand
GTTGTGCCTCCTGGACCCTTTACGTTTCAAAATAATCGTTTATAAAAACAATATCCACTTTCACTAAAAGGAGTATTACCATCATGAAAAAGAATGTATTTGCACCCTTATTACTCATCATTTTCACAGCAGCGGGCACGTTTTCCTGCGACATGAACTACGACCAAGATGATTCCATGAACAAAATTTTACCCATGGGAATGGGCTGCATGAACGACATGCCGATCACCATGAAGTCGACCACCTACAACATGGACAATCAGATCATAAGTGCCTCCCAACAGGTGGTATTAAACATGACAGTGCAGGACTCGCAGCCCAACATGACGAGCATGTACGAAATGTACGCCGGTGTTCAGCTTGAACTCGACTTCTCAGGGTTCAAAATTGTGACTTTTATCCAGAATTATTTAAAAGATCCGGACAGCGCAATGGACAGCATGATGAGCTTTGTCAAACAGAATCCCTTGTTGACTCAATTCTGGGCCCTGAACAAGATGGCGTCGTCCGTTGATGCCGGTGATGACGACTTATGGATGACAACAAACGATACCATTGATCCTATATACGGCTATTTTGTAACTACCAATGACGGCGACCGCTATCGTCAGATAACGTTCAGCGATTTCGGCGTCACCCCGAGTGGTAGGACTGATTTTATTGTTGAAAACAGCAGGAAGATCAAGACCTACACCTATGAAGCAGGGTCCGACGATGATTTCGGCACCGGTGACGACGAATTGGTGAAAACGACAGTTTATCAGTACAACAGCGCCGGAAAGATGGAACGGGCGATCAATTATTCGGATGACGGGGTCACATTCGAGAACGTATATGTGTTCACCTATGACGAAAACGGACGACTGCTGTCGATGTACAGCTATGAAGACGAGGCTGGAACAAACAGACTGGCATGGGGTTCCTATTCCAAATGTACGTGGGCTGAGACAGACGGCATAAAGACACTTAATATCACGCTCGGATTGCGGCTCGACTTCGGTCTCTTGGGGGGAGAGTTTGACATAAGCGCTATAAAATTCCACTATGAATTTAACGAAGACGGGACCATCCATAAAATGATCCAGTACAAACCCATGAGCAACAACATCGACACCTGTTACGTGTACGTGTATTCGGGGAGCGGTTTTCTGAGCATGGGCAATATGAACGATGAGTCCAACAACTATTCCGATGACGGGATTACGCAGAAATCCCACACCGTGAACGAGCTCATTCTGGGCGGTGATTGACCGATTACCGGGATCATTCAGGCAGGGGCGTCCCTTGAAGATTGGCTGATATAAAATTAATCGCGGCACTCTTTGATGCGGGACTCATCGATAGTATCGCGCGAACGCCCGTTCAGGGGACGCCTTCATCGCTCCTTTTCTCAACATCATCACCCGAATATTTTTCCATGAATCTCCGGGCAGCCCAGCGGAAGAACACGTAGGTATACTGTGCGCCTGCCAGATAGATGCCGAGGATAAAGACCAGGTGCGATATGCCGTAGATTGCCGGCCCACCGACGATGAATATAAGGGGTTGGCTGAAATAAACCGAGAGAAAGCCGAAAAAGGCAACTGCCGGCCATCCGATGATATAGCTGAAGCCAATGAGCACTATGCCGAAGATTATCCGCGCGGAGGGTTTTTCCATGAATAGGCTCAGGTCGGCGTTTTCCTCAACCGCCGCGCGGGCGAAATCGGTGCGGGCGATTTTATGCGCGATTGTTCTCATGAATCCCAACGATCATCCTCCATTCCGGCAGCGCGGCGCCGTCTGTTTCATAGTAAGACCGTATAATCAGTGATGAGCCAAATTATGCAACAAAAAAACCTTGACAAATACTATGACGACTCAATAACGATTACCACTGTCTAACAGTTGAATCTTTTTTTAAAACCGGTAATCTTACCATGAATACCCCCGTCACTGAAACCATCATTGATGAACGAGGTCTCTCTCTGCGCGATATCGTCAGCATAGCGCGGGGCGAGAGCCGCGTGAGGATGAGTCCCCGTCCCGACTTCATCCGGAAAATCGAAAAAACCAGCGGCATGCTCAGAACAGCCCTTGAAGCGGGCACCCCGGTGTACGGCGTGAACACCGGCTATGGAAAATCATGCGGCAAGCGCATGGCCATGGACGTGGCCATTAAAAACGGCTTCAACCTCATCAAGTTCCACGGCTGCGGCACCGGCGACCCTGTAGGCATAGCGGAGACGAGGGCCGCCATGCTGACGCGCGTCCTCTGTTTTTCCCGCGGCTATTCCGGAGTTTCCATGGAACTCATCAGCCGGCTGGTCGAATTCCTGAACCGCGGCATTACACCCATGGTGCCCTCCGAGGGCTCGGTCGGGGCCTCCGGCGACCTCACCCCCATGTCGTACATAGCGGCCGCGCTCATGGGCGAAGGGGAAGTTTTTTATAAAGATAAACGGATGCCGGCGGTTTCCGCGCTGAAAGACGCCGGACTCACCCCTCACGCTTTCGCGCCAAAGGAGCCGCTGGCAATCATGAACGGCACTTCCGTGATGACCGGAATATCCGCCATCGTGATCGACCGGGCGTGGAAGATCATGAACGCATCCATCTCTGCCACGGCGCTGTCCATACACGCCCTCATGGGGAACGCGCATCATTACGACCCCATCATCGCTAAGGCAAAACCGCATCCCGGCCAGGAATATACGGCGCGAAAAATATCAGAACTGATTCATACCGAAGCCGACCGCGCGAAGCTGGAGGCTGAGACGCTGGAGACCCTTCAGGACCCCTACTCGCTCCGCTGCTCCCCTCAGATCCTCGGCGTGCTCTACGACGCGCTGGAGTGGGTGACCCGTTGGGTCGAAATCGAGGCAAACAGCGCCAACGACAACCCCATCATCGATCCCGACACCGGCGCGATTATCATGGGCGGCAATTTCTATGGCGGCCATATCGTGTTCGCCATGGATTCAATCAAATCCGCGCTCGCCTCCGCCGCCGATATGTCGGACCGGCAGGTGGCGCTCCTCGTGGACCCGCACGTGAACCGCGGCCTGCCCGCCGACCTGGTGCGCGCGGCGAAAGACGAGGCGCCCTACAACCACGGCTTCAAGGCCATGTCCATAGCTTCGTCTGCCCTGTGCGCCGAGGCGCTCAAAATGACGATGCCGGCTGCCTCGTTCTCACGGTCTACGGAATCTCATAACCAGGACAAGGTGAGTATGGGCTCCATCGGCGCCCGGGACGCGGCGCGAATCTGCGAGCTGACGGAAAGGGTAACGGCGATCCATCTTCTCGCGGCTGCGCAGGCCTGCGAGATCCGGGGCAACCTAGAAGCCCGGCCCCGGATTTCCGCCCTTGTCCGGAACATCCGCTCCCTGGCAGAACCGATCATCGCCGACCGGCCTATGGATAAAGACATCGAGTCGCTGTCGCGGGCGATATTGGAAAACGATCTGTTTAACCTCGAAAATCTATAATCTGAATGCGCACCTTAATAAGGAAGATATGATTTAGCATGAACCGTAGCATCACGCAGGCCTTCATCATAGGAGCAGAACGGGTATCGGCCTGGGCCGATCTCCTGGACAGCATAAACGTCTTTCCCATCGCCGACGGCGATACGGGCCGAAACATGAAGATAAGCCTGTCGCCGCTGCGTGAACTCAACGCGGACCGCGACCGAACCATCCGCAAACTCCTCATCAACGCCCGGGGCAATTCCGGCAATATCGCCGCGCAGTTCTTCTCCGGCTTTCTCACGGCCGACTCCATGGAAGCGATTCCAGCAGCGGCCAAACTGGGCAGGGACCGGGCCTGGAAGGCGGTGCATGATCCCAAAAGGGGAACCATGCTCACGGTCTTTGACGTCCTGGCCGAAACCCTTGAGGGATCCACACCGGAACCGAGCGGAACATTCGCGGACGACATCATCGACCGCCTTGAGCGTGCCGTACGGTCCACGCCCGAACTCCTTCCAAAGCTTCGAGACGCCGGCGTGGTGGATTCCGGCGCCCTGGGGATGTTCATTTATTTTGAGGGCTTTTTCAGGTCGCTGGCGCAAAACACGGACAGCTTCCGGCCCGTCACATCTATCTTCCACAGCCAGCTGCGCATAGCGTCTTCATTCACCGCCGATCGAGAGGACGGATACTGCGTGGACATCACCCTGGACGCGAGCGGGCATAAAGATAAAACAATGGAAATACTTTCCGAGCTCGGGGAAAGCGTGGTGGTAGTCCCCGGCGATGATTACGTCAAGGTGCACCTCCATACCGGTGATACCGAGGAAGTGCGGAGGAGAATGGAGTCACTGGGCAATATCATCCGCTGGTCCGACGATAATCTGGGTGAACAGGTCCGGGACTTTAAAAAAGAGGGACTCCGGCAAGCCATACATGTCATGACTGACGCGGCCGGTTCGGTGACCCGCGACGACTCCCGCCGGCTGGGGCTTACCCTGCTCGACAGCTACGTCACCCTCGAAGATCTCACCGTGCCGGAGACCTGCATGAACCCGGCGGAGCTCTACGTCTCCATGCGTCGCGGTGCGAGGGCCTCGACATCCCAGGCATCCGTATTCGAGCGACACGAACTGTACGGGAGGGTGACGAGTCAGCACCCCCGGGTCCTGTACCTCTGCGTCGGGTCGGTATTCACCGGCAACTACGAAGTGGCAGTGCGCTGGAAGGCGGAACACGATCCGAAAAACCGCCTTGCCGTCATTGATACCGGCGCTGCATCCGGAAGGCTCGGAATCATAGCGCTCGCTGCGGCGCGTTTTTCCAATGAGTCGGACAGCGCCGATTCAGTGCTCGATTTCGCACAGAGGGCTGTCGAACGCAGCCGGGAATACATATTCATCGACAATCTGAAATTTCTCGCCGCCGGCGGAAGGATCTCCAAAACGAAGGCCCTTTTCGGCAACATGCTGAGCATGAAGCCGGTGGTGACACCCACCGCCAGCGGCGTGATCAGGTCCGGCGTTGCCAAGACCTTCGACGACCAACTTCGTTTCGCCATTGAAAAGCTTGCCGCTGAAGCCACGCCCGGATCAAAGCCCTTCATCATGCTGCAATATACTGACAATCGCACACTGGTGGAAAACGCGGTGATGCCGGCTATCGCCAGCCGTTATCCGGACGCCGAAATCAAGCTCCAGCCGCTTTCCCTTACCACCGGCGTGCACGTTGGACCGGGAACATGGTCACTGGCGTTTCTGCCGGAGATGTAGAAAGAGAATTCATGGTTAATTGACGATTGCATCCCCTCCCATCAAGGGAGGGGGACATCATTTAATATCATTACAATGAAAAATACTCCAATGACAAAAGTCAGATTCGCCGTCATCATACCGGTATACAACCACGAACAGCGCGTTGCGGATGTTATCCGCGGGGCGCTCGAGCTCGGATTCCCGGTTATCGTCGTTGACGACGGCTCCACCGACGGCACGCATTCTGCGATCAGAAAGATAGCGGGCGTCACCGTCATCCGCCATGAAAGAAACAGGGGAAAGGGAGCGGCCATCAAAACCGGCTTTGCCGCTGCGGCCGGAATCGCCGACTGGGCCATCACCATCGACGCCGACGGCCAGCATGATCCCGGCAACTCCCATGACCTCATCCGCGCTCTTCCCGATTCCGCGCTTACCGGGGTCCGTCGTCCCATCATCATCGGCATGCGTGAAAACATGTCCGGCGACGACGTGCCCTGGACCAGCAGGTTCGGCAGAGAATTTTCCAACTTCTGGGTACGGACCTCGGGCGGTCCCCGCGTGAGGGATTCACAGAGTGGCTTCAGGATTTATCCACTCCCCGAAAGCCTCTTTTTGAAGATACGGGCGAACCGTTTTCAGTTCGAGGTGGAGATACTGGCAAAAGCTGGCTGGAACGGCTTCCCGATCATCGAGGCGCCGGTGAGCGTGAGCTATACGCCGGGCACGCCGCGCATATCCCATTTCCGCCCTTTTGTTGACTTTGTGAGGAATTCCGGCACTTTTATGCGGCTCATTTTCCAGCGGATATTTATCCCGAGTTATATAAGAAGAAAGATGTCGTATAAGAAATAATTCCTCCCCCTTGATGGGGGAGGAATCAAAGTCGCATAAGTCGAATATGATAAGCACCGTACGCATATTAAAAGCTGTTAAAGAAGATATTCCAAGGATATTGCGTCTCTATTCTCAACCAGATATCGATAATGGCCAGACACTCGGCTTGAAAGATGCGCTGGTAATTTATGAAAGATTTTCCCAATATCCAAATTATTTTTTATATGTGACCAAAATTGAAGAAAAAATCATTGGCACCTTTGCGTTGTTGATTATGGATAATCTCGCTCATCAAGGAAAACCATCCGCCGTTGTTGAAGATGTCGTTGTCGACAGCGGTTACCGATCACAAGGTATCGGACATTTAATGATTGAATTTGCAATTGATATATGCAAACAATACGGTTGTTATAAGCTCGCATTATCGAGCAACATTAAACGTGAACATGCCCATCGGTTTTATGAAAACCTGGGATTTAAAAAACACGGGTTTAGCTATTTAATTGAGCTATAACAATTCGAACAACTGATTCTCATGGTTAAATTATATTACAGCTTCATGACGTTTTTTTCAAGAATCCTCGGCCCGTGGGTATTCAAGGTCTTGTCGCGTTTTGTCTCCACCGGTTACTTTCTTCTCTTCCCGAAACGGGTCGCCGTGGGCGTGCGCTTCTACCGCGCTCTGTTTCCCGGGCGGACCAGGCCGTACAACCTCTGGTGCACCTGGCGGCAGTTCCACAGCTTTACCAACGTGTTTCTCGACCGCTTTTTGCTGGAGCGGAAGGGCAATATCTCCTACACCTATGAAGGGTGGGAACATTTACAGCAGGCGGTTAATAATAAAACCGGCGGCATCATCGTCATGTCCCACATGGGCAACTGGGACGTGGCTGCACATCTCCTCTGGAGGAGAGGCCTGCGCATGCTTCTTTATCTCGGCGCACGGGAGAAAGAATATCTTGAAAAATTGCAAAAGGAGAGCCTGGCCGAAACCGGCATCACGGTCGTATCGGTGGATCAAAAAAACTACTCGCCCTTAGACATCATTGAAGGGCTGCACTTTTTAAAGGAGGGAGGTCTGATATCCCTTACCGGAGACCGACTCTGGACCGTCGGTCAGCGTTCCGTGCCGGCGCGGTTCCTGGGACACCGGATACTTCTTCCGGAAGCGCCGCACGCGGTCGCGCTCCTCGCCGGGGTGCCGCTTTTCATCACCTTCATATTCCGAACCGGTAACCAGAAGTACCATCTATCCACATCCGAACCCATTCATGTCATCGCGTCTTCACGGGCCGATCGGGCCAAGGCGATCATGGAATCGGCCCAGCGGTATGCGGACATTCTCGCAGAAAAGGCGCGGGAATATCCTCTTCAGTGGTATCATTTTGAAGAGTTTTTGGGAGAAAAGATCGATTAGTCAACTCTCAGTGTAACTCACTCACTAGAAGAATACAAAGGTCACGATAATAAAGATGACCACCAGTATCGGGATCGAATACTTGAACATGTAGCCGAAAAAGCTGGGCATTTTGATCCCGGCCTCCTCGGCGATGGACTTCACCATGAAGTTCGGCGCGTTGCCGATGTAGGTGTTGGCGCCCATGAATACAGAACCTGCCGAGATGGCCGCCAGATAGTTGACATTCTTCACAATGAGCTGTGGCACCGCCTGGGCTTCCGCGATTCCAGGGTAGAACTTGCCCAGGGCGCTGTTGAAGAAGGTCAGGTAGGTCGGCGCGTTGTCAAGAAAGCTTGAAAGCGAACCAGATGCCCAGAAATAATGCGCCGGTCGCTCAGTTGATTTAATGAGTATTGCCAGAGCGCCGCCCTCGCCCGCTTTGAGTATTAACAGAGCGGGTATGATGGTCATGAAGATGCCGGCGAACAGGTATCCCACCTCCAGTATGGGCGCCCAGCCGAATTCATTAGCTTTCCTGATCGCGTCTTTGGTGGTCTTGAGGGAGAGGAGCGCCATGACTATCAATATGCCGTCTTTTATGAGGTTTTCCACTGTCTGATGTATCCCGAATATATTAACCTGGCCCATCTTCACCAGTCCGCTGAAAAGGACGCCGACGACGACGCCCCCGAGAAAAATAAAGTTATGCCATCCTTCGATTCCCAGAGGCTCTTTTTCCACAGCCTGTATGCCGGTTTTGTCCTCCCTTTTATAATATATGGTATCAATTATGAAATACAGGACCAGCAGAATGGCTGAAACGAACAGCATTTCCGGGAGAATGTGCATGGTCCAGAAAAAAGGCACGCCATGGAGGAAACCCAGGAAGAGCGGCGGATCTCCCAGGGGCGTCAACGCCCCGCCGATATTGCTCACGAGAAAGATGAAAAAGACGATCGTATGCACCTTGTGAACGCGCCAGGCATTAGAGCGGAGAATCGGTCTGATCAGGAGCATGGAAGCGCCCGTGGTGCCGATCCATGACGCGAGCGCGGTGCCGATGATCAGGATAATGGTATTCACCGCCGGGCTCCCTTTCAGGGTGCCTTTGATGTAAATTCCGCCCGCTATGGTGAAGAGCGACCAGAGAAGTATGATAAAGGGTATATAGTCAATGATGTATATATGACCGATCTCATGTCCCGCAACGCCTTTGAAGACAAATATGAAAGGAATCGCGAATACCAGGGCCCAGAACGCCGATACTTTCGGATAATGATGATGCCAGAACTGCGGCGCCAGCAGGGGAAAGAGGGCTATGGATAACAGTATGCCGGCGAATGGCAGCACCGTCCAGAGGGGCAGCTCGGTCCCAAGGCTTTCCCCTTTGTCATGACCGGAGCCGTGAGCGATATCAGCATCCGCTTTTCCCGTTGTTTGATGTTCTGCTGTCGTTGCCCCCTTTTTTACAGCCTCTTTGGCGATTGATCCAACCTGAACCGCGTAAACAATTGCGGTAACGGTCATCAGCATAATGACATATTTCTTCATGGTGCCTTCTCCTCTGAGTATGTACGCCCGGGTGAGAACAGCGGCGCTTTTGGTCAGGTCTATATACCACCTTAGACGCAGCGGCCGGTCGATAAGCGCTTAAACATATTCACGTACATTTTTTTAAATCCGTCAGTCTGTCAAATATTAATTTTTTCACAATATTTGGTGATCATGCTTTGGTTTAAAATGAGTTGACAATAAAAGTCATATTTAACTTATGGAAAAGAAGGTCGTAAAATACGTCTGATTGTATAATTTTTTATTCTCAATGTATCTAACGATAGAGGGTGGCATATTATAGTAATTGACATTGTGCGGCATTATTAATCCGCAGAGTGAGCATATTACTTTTTGGTACATAAACTATAATAAAGGGGTAATTATTATGGAGATGAATTTGCTTTATATCGCTCCTATCGGTTCGGTCATTGCCCTTATATTCGCTTTTTTATTCTACAAATTGATGATGAAAGCGAATGAGGGTAGCTCCAAAATGATCGAGATAGCGAGCGCGGTACGGGACGGTGCTTACGCCTACTTGAAACAACAGTATACGGTGGTGGGAATCGTCTTTGTTGTTCTTGTCGTTCTATTTTCGGTTCTGGCAATCATCGGTATACAGAACCGGTTCGTACCCTTCGCGTTCCTCACCGGCGGCTTCTTCTCCGGACTCTGCGGCTTTCTGGGCATGAAAACCGCGACCAACGCCTCATCGAGGACAGCACAGGGCGCTTCAGAATCCCTGAACAGCGGACTTAAAGTCGCATTCCGTTCGGGAGCCGTCATGGGCTTGGTAGTGGTCGGATTCGGTCTTCTCGACATCGCGATATGGTATTTCACGTTGAACTATATCTACGATCACAACGTGTGGGGTCTCGCCAAGGAAGTGTTTGAAAAATACACGGCCGCAGGCACAGTCTTCAACCCCAGCCAGTTGGCTGACATCATCAGAACAGAGGATTTCAAACACACCAAGCTGGTTGAGATTACAACTACCATGATAACCTTTGGAATGGGCGCTTCCACCCAGGCCCTGTTCGCGCGGGTTGGTGGCGGCATATACACAAAAGCCGCCGACGTCGGAGCTGACCTGGTTGGCAAAGTAGAAGCGGGTATCCCCGAGGATGACCCGCGTAACCCGGCTACCATCGCCGATAATGTGGGTGATAATGTGGGAGACGTCGCCGGAATGGGAGCAGACCTGTACGAGTCCTACTGCGGGTCAATCCTCGCCACCGCGGCACTTGGCGCCGCGCTTCCCCTTATGGGTCAGGCGAATCTGAACGCAGTAACCGCGCCGATGATTGTCGCCGGGCTGGGTATACTCTTCTCAGTCATCGGCATATTCCTGGTCAAGACAAAAGAAGACGCCTCGATGAAGACCCTGCTGGCCGCTCTGAACCGCGGTGTGTGGGGATCCTCCCTGCTCCTGCTCCTGGCGCTGGTCGGGATGGCGTACTTCGGGCTCATCACCTGGGGCGTGTTCGGCGCCGCCATTGCCGGTCTCGTCGCCGGCCTTATCATCGGGAAATCGACCGAGTATTATACCTCGGACGACAACAAGCCAACCCAGGGCATTGCCAACCAGCATGTCATGGGCCCCGCCACCGGAATCCTTGACGGCATATCAACCGGCATGCTCTCCTCCGGTATTCCCGTCGTGACCATTGTAATTGGCATTCTCGTTGCATATGGTGTCGCCGGCGGTTTTGAAAACACCTCCATGGGCCTCTACGGCATCAGCTTCGCGTCGGTCGGCATGCTGGCCACCCTGGGCATAACCCTGGCAACCGACGCTTACGGGCCAATCGCCGACAATGCGGGCGGCAATGCCGAGATGAGCGGTCTGGGAAAAGAAGTTCGTACCCGCACCGATGCTCTGGATATGCTGGGCAACACGACCGCCGCCATCGGCAAGGGTTTCGCAATTGGTTCCGCTGCCCTTACCTCAATGGCTCTTCTCTCAGCGTATCTCGAAGAAATTAAAATCTGGATCGGTAAATATGCCATGGAAAACGGTGGCGTCTATAAAGTCGGCTCTGTGTCCTTCCATTACAATTTGACAGAAGGCATGACGCTGGACCAGTTCAACGTCATCGCCAGCAAGGCCACCGTTGCCGATTTCGTGCGAGCTTATGATATCAGCATCATGAACCCCCTGGCTCTCTGCGGCATGTTCCTGGGAGCAATGATGGTGCTGGTGTTCTGCGCATTGACCATCAAGGCCGTGGGGCGCGCCGCCGGCGCGATGGTGGAGGAAGTCCGCCGCCAGTTTAAAGAAAAGCCGGGCATTCTTGAAGGCAAAGACAAGCCGGATTATGCGCGATGCGTGGCCATATCCACCAAGGGCGCCCAGAGCAAGATGATCGTTCCCTCATTCATGGCACTCACCATCCCGGTCGCCGTGGGCCTCATCCTCGGTGTATCCGGTGTCATGGGACTTCTGGCCGGCGCCCTGGCAAGCGGCTTCGCAGTCGCCTGTATGCTGAATAACGCGGGCGGCGCCTGGGACAACGCGAAAAAGTACATTGAAAAAGGCAACTTGGGCGGTAAGGGCTCAAATGCCCACAAGGCCGGCGTTATCGGTGATACCGTGGGAGATCCTTTCAAAGACACCGCCGGACCCTCGCTTAACATTCTGCTGAAACTCATGAGCATGGTTTCCGTTGTCTTCTCGGGTGTAGTTGTAAAATACTCCCATGTGATAGGAAAACTTCTGGGATTTGTGAAGTAAACAAAGAATAATATTAACAAAAAAGGGGGCGATATCGCCCCCTTTTTTGTTTTTAAAATAATTTTAGATCATGATGATATTGATGATAAAAAATATTTGAAAAACCGTACATCATCAATTCACGCCATCATATCGTGGATATGCCGGTTAACCGGCCTATTTGACCCGATTCAACAACGCCTCCACCCTCCTCTGTTTTTCCTTAAGGTAGTCTTTGAAATCGCGTGAAAACGTATGATGTATTTCAATTGGCAGGCCTTGAGCCTCCCTACCGACAAGATTCAGCGCTCATGTCCCGCTGTAATTAGAATACGTATACCGGTCCGTCGTGTCAAACCAACTCATTTGAATTTTTTCTTCATCTTATGGCGTTGTTCCAAAAAGAGAGATTCAGCGGTTTTTATTATTGAATTGTATACAGGGCCGTTATACAAATGTCACTCAGCGTCTTCACCCGGTAACATGCATGAGCGGCTCCAAAATACATAATTTATTGACCCGGTACCTCGGCATTCTCCTGCTGACAACAGCAGCAATAATAAGCCTTTTTTTCATTAAGGATCCATCCATGCGGACCCCCGCTATCATACTATTTATTATTTCTTTTACTCTATTGTATACATTTGTGGTGAGGCGCAGGACCGATAACAAAAAAACGGAAAACCGCCTGAGGCAGGCGATAGCTGAAGACCTGAAACGCTCAAGGCATGAAGAAAAACAAACCGGAAGCAGACGGAAAAAAGTCTGATATGGCGCTGGGCGTACCCATCATACGGCTGAATTCCGTGGATTCAACCAACAACTACCTCAAAAAGCATCCCGAGTTGTGGGACCGCCAGTTCTGCGCTGTTATGGCGTACGAACAAACCGGCGGCAGGGGCCGATACGCACGCACCTGGCACTCGGAGCCGGGTCTTGACATCACCTTCTCCGTGGTTTTCCTGCCGGCGATGCCGCCCGAGGACCTGTCCTGCGTCACCCTGTACGCCGGTCTGGCGGTCCATCGAGCCCTCCGGCATCTGGACAGCAGCCTGAGCCTCAAATGGCCCAACGACATCTGCCATATAAATAAAAAAATAGGCGGCATCCTCTGCGAAATGATTCTGTCCGGGGAAAAACCGGTGGTCATCATCGGCATCGGGATCAACGTCAACAGCACCCGCTTCCCCGATGACTTGAGCGGCACGGCGTCGTCCCTGAAGATGATAACCGGATTCGACCACGATCCGGATCTGATCGCCGAAGAAATTCTTGACCAGATCGCCCTGCTTATGCCAGATTTCCGCGTGCCCATGGATGAATCAGTATTGAGCGAGTGGATCAGCGTCTCGACCTCCATCGGAAGCGTCGTGACCTTCAGCGGCAGGGGCGGGGAAGAGCTGGGTGTCATCAAAGGCATTAACCCGGACGGCTCCCTTCGAATTACCGATTCCAGGGACGGAGAAGTCAATTTCTACCGGGGAGAAATTATTTTTATCGATGCCGGATGAACCATTGCGCGATAAAGACTTTCGCCGGGGTGTATTAATGCTTGCCAGGCGGGTGCGCTGCTGAATGATCAATTGTAATATCGAAACAAGCAAAATATATATTTGATTAAAAACCGCCTGAACCATATATTAGACTTGTTGTTGAGCCAGTATAATAATTGTATCCATGCCTCCGCCGTCGCTGGCAGCGGGTCGTGGCGACAAAACCCTTCATTCTGCGAAGTTACTGTCAAGAGGAATCGGCGCATGCCTAAAATTGGTTCCACCCTCGAAATAACAGCCAATGGAATATACTGATATCAAAAAAGAGATCGACGGGGCCCTGAAACTGCTCAAGGCCTTGAACCCGAACATCACCGGCGCCCGGAAATCGGACTATGCTCAGGAGTCGGGGGCGCGGCCCCACCGGCTGCGGAAGGTGCTGGTGGCAAACCGGGCCGAGATCGCGAAGCGCTTTTTCCTTGCACTTCACGAAGAAGGGATCCCCTCCGTTGCGGTCGTGACCAATCCGGACCGGGGCCAGTCGTGGTATGAATTCGCCGATGAGGTGATCTTCATCGGGGACCAGGATAATTACGCGAACATCGCGATCATCATCGCTGCGGCGCTTTTGGTTAAAGCCAATGCGATCTATTCCGGGTATGGATTTCTCTCCGAAAACGTCGATTTCGTTCAGGCGATTGAAACCGTATCGAATCACGGCGGCCGGGAAATCATATTCATGGGACCCAGCTTCGAGACCATGCGCATGGTGGGCAACAAGGCGAGCGCGCGCCGGCTTGCCCACCAGTACGATATTCCGCTTTTTGAAAGCTCTGACGTGATCGCCGGCGCAGATCCGTCGGGGGGGTCACGCGAAGCGGCGGGCATTGGATATCCGGTCATCGTGAAGCCCTGTTCGGGCGGCGGCGGCAAAGGCGTGTGCGTCGCCGCGGACGAAACGGAACTCGCCGCCGCCGTTGAATCAGCCGCGCGTATCGGCCGCGACCTGTATGGCGATCCGTCCTTCTATATCGAAAAGTTCATCGGCAACCCGGTTCATATCGAGGTGCAGATTTTCAACGGTTGGGCCATCGGCATACGGAAATGCGCCGTTCAGCGGCGGAACCAGAAAATCATCGAGGAGAGCGGCCACGCCTCTCTTGACGATTATGTTGCTCTGTCGCTCCTTGCCGCAGCGGAGAAGATCGCACACGTATCCAGCTACAGCCGCGACGGCGGCGCCGGCACCGTGGAATTCCTCATCGACACCGATACGGGAAGGATCGGCTTTATGGAGATGAACACGCGCCTCCAGGTTGAATACGCGGTCACCGACCAGTCACTGGGCATCGATATCGCCAAATGGCAAATCCTCTTTTACGACGGCAGGGAAAGCGAAATCATCGGGCTCGACAAGCTCACGAACCGCGTCGCGGAAAACGACCATTCCATAGAATGCAGAATCTACGCCGAGGAGCCGGAAAACGATTACCTGCCGTCCCCGGGCACCATCGTCGAAATGGACCTCCCTACGTTCAACGGCATCCGGTGCGATTTCGGTTTCATGGAGGGCGATTCCATCCTGCCCATGTACGATCCTATGATCGGGAAGCTGATCGCCCACGGCGCGACCCGGAAGGAGGCGATCATCAGGCTCGAACGCGCTCTTCAGGAACTCTACATCAACGGCGTGCAGACGAACATCAGCCAGCTGCTCCGCATTGTCAGGCATCCTGAGTTCGTGGCGGGCAATTACACCAACAATCTTCTCAAAGAGAATCCGGAGCTGAACTTCGGAGAGCCCCGGACAGACATCGCGGTTTCCGGGGACCGGCGGTACATCAAACACGTCATCTTCGGCGCCTTCGCGGAGCACCTGCGCATCCTCAACCAGGCGGTCAAGGAATTCATCGTCATCGCGAACCTGAACAGCATCATCGATGTGCCGCCCGCGTCGGATATACCCTGCCGTTATACCCTTGAACACCGGGACCGGCGCTATATTCTGGATTTCATGCAAACCGCCATCGACACATTTCTTTCGTTCGTCAACGGAATATACAACGGGAAGATAACGCTCACATCGATGAACGACCGGTGCGACGATCTCCTGCTCATTTTCGGATCGAGCTCCTTCCGCGTTCGGGTCAACCGTCACGCCACGTTCATCGACCTGAGAATGAAGGATGAGTCAAACAAAATAAATTACTACCGGATGAACATCATTCCGGATGAGATTACCGAGGAACATAACCTGCGAAAAATCCTTTCCCCCTTCCAGGGCACCTTTGTCTCGTTCTGCCGCAACCTTCGCGCGGGAGACCGCATAACCATAGGTGAGCCGCTCATCATCCTCTCCTCCATGAAAATGGAAACAACCATAACAGCAACCGTCAGCGGACGGATTGTTTACCTCATCGAAGACGGGGATACGTCCCGATTGCTTCATACGCGGAACGGCGGGAACCGGATCATCGGCCGCAGCATCCACCAGGGCGAGCTTCTTGCTGCCATCGAAACGGAATCACCCGATCGGCCATCCGATCCCGTCCGCCGGGCTGATGAAATGACCGGGGGCGATTCCCGCCCGCCGGCGATTATTCTGGACTATCTGTACCGGGGCGCATTCCCGGACACCGTAAGCAAAAACCTGGACGAGCATTTCAAAACCCTCATGGAACTGGTCTATGCCGCCGCGCAGGGTTATATCTATCAGCCCTCCATCATCGAAACCCTGAGAAAAACGCTGAGCAAAATCCCCGCCGATATTGACGGACGTATAATCACCGATGCCGTCCTTAATCAAATGAACGCCCTTATCCTCCATCATGCCGATATAAAAAAATTATTCTCTCCGGTGGTTTCCAACGACGGCCTTTCATTCCAGGAAGAACTAAGCCAGCACATCACCGCCCGTCAGGAAAACCCGGGCGCGGCCTCACGGCCCTTTGAGCAGCTGCTGAAGACATTGCTCGCATCATACGGGATCCCCCGCTGGGACGGCAGGTCGGAAGTGAGCCTTATGGCTCACCAGTACGTATTTGTCCTGTTTAAGCGGGCGTACCAGTTCTGCCTCGACCAGACCGATATCATCAAAAAAATCGTTCACATGCTGTCAAACGTCAAGCATCCTGAAAAAAATATTGTCGATACTCTCACGCGGCTGATGGAGCAGGAACAGGCGGAGCGGGATGATTCCCTGCTTAAATTCATAAAAAAAATACTGTCGTCCCAAT
>MIBH01000010.1:0-32890 GCA_001829455.1 Spirochaetes bacterium RBG_13_51_14 | reverse complement strand
ACGAGGACATTTCCGCGCGAATAACCCTCCTCGAACAAAACTACCGAGTAAAATGGCTTTTCTCCCCCATCATGACCGTGCCCCTGTTTCTCCTCGAGCCACGGGACGACTCGGCCGCTCGATCCTATGTTGTGTATTCCTTCGCCGATTTCAACCCGGGTTCGGAGCGTCCGGGGCACCTGAAATCTATATTCAACGATGCCGTACAGGCCGTTGAGATATACCAGCAGGCCGAGAAATGCGAATACTGCTGGATAGAGGTTTTGGTGCGGGGCATAACCGTTGGGATGATTGAAGCCGGCGGAGACAGCGCTCTTGATTACGATACTTTCAAGAATCTGTGCGCGTCATCAATTAACGGCCTCCAGAACAGCGCATCGCTCCGCGGAATATTCACTATCGACATACGGTTTCCCTTTTCGAATAAAGCCCAGAACCGGAGCATCCTCTTTTATCGGGAAAACGATCGGGTCATTATTGATTTTCTGCTCCCCATCGACCGGAACAATCCCTACCACCGCAGAGAAGACGTGAACATCTCCAACCAGCGGCTTCTGGACGCAGGAAAGTGGCCCATTGAGATATGGGCTGACGCGTGCTTTGATCCCGGTTCCATGGAGGAGATCCGCATCCCCTCCATTGACGAATTGCCGGTAGAACCGGCAAGCGAGCTGCAGATTATCAGCCGCCCCGTTGGCGCGAAGATTTACCGCGGCACCATCAGCGGCGCGCCGGCCTGCTTCTACATGAAGGATTTCCGGGTGAGCGGCGGCTCCACCGGGAGCCGGGAGGGCCTCAAATACATTGCGGCGGCATACCTGTCATACCTGAACGACTGGCCGCTCTATGTGTGGAATGACAGCGCCGGGGCCAATATCATGGAAGGCGTCATTTCACTCAACCGCGGCGCCGAGGGCTTCATGATGAACGCCCTGCTCACGGAACGGACAACCGGGGATACTTTCCGCCGCTATGTTGAGCATACCCCCGATGACGAGTTGGGAAAGCTCTTCCGGGAGCTGAACGAAGAGTTCGGCCTCTCTTATGAAACGCTGGACGCACGGCACCGCTCATTCCAGCTCACGGCAGTGGGAATAGGATCATCGGCCGGTCTGGACGTGTACGGATCGAGCCAGGCGTCCATACAGATACTGCTCGATTCGGAAGAATCATACCGGGTGCTCACCGGGTCCAAGGTGGTGCACACGGTCATCGGTGAAGAGATCACCAACTACGACATCGGCGGCGCGAAGATCCTGGGAAAATGGACCGGCATTGTGGACATCGTCGCCTGCGACAAGCTGCACCTCCTGAATTGCATCTATCTGATCCAGAATCTCTTCTGCTCGAACCGGCAGCTGCCCCGCATTATGCGGACTCCGGGAGTCGCCCCCGCCGAGAGCAAAATGAGCGACTCGATCGTACTCAATGAATCCGTCATCCGGAATAACGTCGACAACGGACTCTTCTGGCCCTTCAAGGAGAGCTACTATGCGGCGGAAGGGTTGGTCGGCGGCTTCGCGCAGATAGGCGGCCGGCGCGTTCTCATCATGGGTCCGCGCACCAATTCCGGTCTCCGCTCCATGGCTGCCACCATCAAGGCGCGCGAACTCCTCCGGACCGCGCACCGCACTGACTCCCACCAGATACTCATTTTCGGCAGGAGATGGCAGCAGACGCCCGATTACCACGAGAACGCGCAGATGCGGCCCCGGCTCGATTTCATGACGACCATTATGAAAAAATCGGGAGTGAAAATGCACATGATAACCCATCCCGAGGGGTTGAAGGACTTCGACCTGAACAGCACCGCGGACGCCGTTATCTACATACTGAACAAACAGGAGTCGGCAGCGGATTCCGCTTTCGCGGAAAAAAACGCAACGTTCCTGGCTGGTTCAATCGATACGGCGTTTGATCTTGCCCTCCAGATCATCGCCATGATAGACCCGCTCGACACCCCGGTCCCATTCAACGCCCCCGCCCTCCCCCCGGCGATACCGGCTGACGCCGCCGAACCGTATGATATTGTCGAGTCGGTGATACTGAACGCGTTCGACACCGGCTCCTTCCTGGAGTTCTACCGGAGCATGAACAATCCCATTACCGGCCCGAATCTTATCACCGGGCTCGCCGGTCTGGCGGGCCGCAGCGTGGGCGTCATCGCGGACCAGCCGCTTCTCTCGGGAGGCGGCGCCGACGCCTTCGGCACGGAGAAATTCCGTGTCTTTACCGAATTCCTGAACCGGAACCGGATTCCGCTTGTGATGCTTTCCAACTCGTCAGGCTTCGTGCCCGGTTCCCAGCAGGAGCGACACCGCATCCAGGCCATCGGCGCCGAGTCGCTTGACGTGAACATCCTCGGCACCATTCCGGTGGTGAGCGTGGTCCTCAATCAGAACTACGGCGGGCGCCTCATTCACGCATTCAATAAATTTCTTCGTCCCGGCATCGTGTACCTGGCCCTTGAAACCGCCATCATGGCGGTTATCGGCATCGACGCGGCCTTTGATCTCCTCTTCGGCAAGAAATACGAGCGGCTCCTGGACAGAGCCGAAACTGAAAGAGCCGAACAACTGAGGAACAGCTTTGCGGAAACATATATCGAGAAGGCGCGCGCGAAGAATGACGGGGTCGAATCGAAGCTCGTGGACTGGACGATCCCCTCTGCCGGGGATTTGCGCGAGCATCTGATCAGGGGACTGAATCTCGCCTGCCGGAAATGCAACGCGGCATTCGGGGGGAACTGGCCGGAATCCGCTGATTGACCGCTCTGCGCCCCGGATAAAGTTATTGACTCTGGATAGATCCGATTGTTCCTATGGTGCCTGTGCCGATCATTATTGCGGAACGCCGGAGGGAAATACTCGTGCACGTTCGGGATCTGCAGCACGCCGTTGAGGAGACCATCTTCGTGGGCGCCGCCCACCGGCTCGGCCTGTTCGCCGAGCTCAACCGCCAGCCCGATACGGCCCACGGACTCGCGCGGCGGATGGGCTTCGATCGGAGGGTCACCGGCGTGCTCCTCGAAGCCCTGGTTGAAATGGGCTACTGCACTGCATCCGACGGCGTATACTCCGTCACCGGAGACACGGCCCGCAGCCTCGTTGATGTCGAAGGAGCCGGCTACGAGGGCCATTTCTGGAATTTTTTGTTGTACCTCATCAACCCCTGGCGATCGCTCCCGTACGTGCTGAAAAACGGAAAGCCTGACGAATCAAGCTTCGCCGGCATTTCCATGTACGATTTCATCATGGGAATGGATTCCCCGTGGAAAAAAAAGATCGCGCCGGAGATCGTCGATGCCTGCCTGAAGCAGTGCCCCCATGCCGGCACTGCGGCCGACATCGGCGGCGCGCCGGGAACCATCGCGATGGAATTCGCCCGGCGGGGGGTCCGGACGATCGTGTACGATCTGCCCGAATCGATCGCTGTCACAAGGCAAAAACTGTCGCTGGTTCCGGAAATCGACATACAGACCGGCGACGCGACCACGGCGCTCCCAACCGGGAGCTACGATATCGCCTTTCTCGGGAACATCTGCCACGGCCAGTCTCCCGAGGATAACGCGGCCATCATGTTGAGGTGCCATGATCACCTGAACGAGGGGGGGTTGATAGCGGTCTTCGATAACCTCCGCGGCGAGAGCTACCGCGGGGCAACCCTTGCGCTGCACATGGTCACGCAGAGCACACGGGGGGACATCTACTCTCGCGGGGAATACTTCGACTGGCTTTCACAGGCCGGTTTCAGGGAATTGAGCGTTCTTCAGCTTTCGGACCCGGCGTGGCAGCTCGTTCTCGGGAAGAAATTGGCTGTCAAACCGGCCCGGCCGCAATACTAAATCGCGAGTTCCCCCTGAAGCGCCGATCGTCCCGAACGGACTACCGTCTCTCCCGGATCAATCGCGTATCATCTCGTCGACACGCTCCCGACTTATGCTCTCCCAGTCGGGATCACCGAACCGTGTTCCGTCCCACTTCAGGTGCACGATATCAAAGGACTCGCGAAAGTGTTCCAGCCGCGAGCCCCGGTCCGAACAGTGTTCGATGAACAGGAGTCTGCCCGGGTCCAGGCCGTATGTATGGACGATATCCGCTGCAAGCTGCGCACTGACATTGGTTATGCTCGTGCCTGGATTTTCCTCGAAGAGCTCGGTCGCGATCACGATATCGCGGTCATGTTTCCTGACGATTTTCAGACCGCAGCGCGATGGAACGTCCCACTGTCCCTTATAATCATGGATCTGGTCTACGTACTTCATAAATGATTCCAAGGAATTTACAGCGTATCAGCAAATGCCCGCCTCATCAGGTCCCGCCGCCGCGGCTTGTAGGTGCCCGAGGCCATCTCCCGCTCGATCACCTTTTTGAGGAGCTTGAACATTTTATACTGCTGGGGCTCGTCCTGGTAAAACCGCTCCCATGCAAAGTAGTAAAGTTCTTGAAGAAGCTCGGGGCTCATGAGTTTCGGCCGGAACACCACTTTGCCGGCGTTGTAATCGTTCCAGTCGTGTGAGAGGATCCGCTTCTGCTTGCGCATGTCGTCGTAGGCTTTTGTGTGGGGAAAGGGCGTGAGCACCGTAAACTCGGCCAGGTCAAGGTCGATCTCGAGGAGAAAATCGACGAGCCGTTTAATGTAATCCTCGTCGTGGTTGTCCATGCCGAGCAGGATGGTGCCCTCCACGGCGATGTCGTGGTCATGATAGCGCCTGATGCGCTCCTTTATGAAATCCGACGTGTCGAACACCGCCTGGTACACATACCAGGCGCCGGCCTGCCGGGCAAGGTCAAGCACCTCCGGCTTGTCTTCGATGGTGTGGCTGCACCAGTTCTTCTTCAGGGGTATCATTTCGCGGAATAGATCCATCTCCCACCGGGTATCCTGCGCGAGGGAATTATCCACCACGAACAACCGGTTGTTGTCGGCCAGGGCCATCTCCTCAATGGCCTTATCGATGGGCCGGGGCCGGAATTTCCTTCCGCCCAGGTACGCCACGGCGCAGGGATAGCAATTGAACCGGCAGCCCCGCGAGGCGTGCACCAGGTCCAGCATCTGGACACCGCGATAGTAATACAGGTCCCGGTTGTAGATGCTCCGGCGGGCCGGCCCCACGATCTCGATGGGCGGGGGAGCGGCGAGATAATTATACACCTTTTTGAGGTTGTTGTTCCTGAAATCATTAAATACCTCTTCCATGCGCCCCTCAGCCTCGCCCAGGAAAACCGAGTCTGCGTGGTCCGCCGTCTCTTCCGCATGGAGCATGGCGGATATGCCGCCGAACATGGTCTTGACGCCCCGCCTCCGGTATTCGTCGGCAATGGTCCACCCGCGCTTCACCTGCGTCGTCAGCATCATGGAGATTCCCACGAAATCTACCGGATCGTCATAGCTGAAGGCTTGCAGATTCTCGTCGATGAACTCCACGTCAACGTAATCAGGGAGGGTCGCGGCCATCACCGCCGGGCCGTGGGGCGGCAGGTTGAATGTGGTCTGCTCCGGAAGCTTGTCCCAGCGCGGGTAGATAAGTCTGAATGTAACGGTTTTTTCCATGACTCACTTCAGCTTTTTGTTATGTTTGATGCTGTCAAGATATTTTTATTATGTTTTATTTTGTGTGTTTTTTATAGAAACTTTCTGTTCATGGTTCCAAATTCCATGATAGGCACTGGCTCATGAGGGACCGGGGAGCATGTTCACGCATATATGCAATAAATATGCGGTCAGCATGCTTTTAGATATTAAAATAATTTTATTTGAAGAGAAAATATTAACGTGGTTAAAAATTGTTAAAATAGAGGGAAACTATTTCTGAAGATACTCCCCATCTTTCAATAGGCCTTATAAATTGAGGAGGCGTCTGTTACCATAAAGACGCCTCCTCAAATTCATTTTTTACCGGACAATATCAAAGATTATTAAACTGAAGCAGCGATCTGCTTATTTTCGAAGTCCAGTTGGGTATATTTATCACACGCTCCAAACCGTTGGTGCCCCGTTCAGTAACTTTAATAGAGATCGTGCCGTCGGGCGGATCAACCCCGGGAATGTACAAGTCGACTGCACTGACGAATGGTATCCATGAAAAATCTTCTATATTTTGAGAAAGATCGCTTACCCCGTCATCATTGTAGTCCAGGACGAAGAGCCCGATTGTTCCGCCGACACTGGGTGACATCTCTTCAGTGAGCAGTTCCGTGCCATTGACGGTAAGACTATCGTAGTCGTTCAAAGAGACACCCTGGCCCCTGAATTCCATGTTTCTTACAATAACCATACCTGATTTGTTCTCACTTTTTGGAATCATCATATCGATTATCCCATCTTCAGGGACTATTTTCAGCCGTATCAAGCAGTCGCTTCTGACAAATGGCTCATAATACAGACGATAACTATAGTCATCCCGTGATACAAAGAATTCATAGCTCTTGCCGGGTCGAGCCTTGGTCATCTTGAAGGTTCCATCAACATTATCTATTTTTTTTGTATATTTCGGCTTTTCACTGACCCGTAATCCCGTATCAGGGTCCACTTCATAAATTTTTAATGTGAAGTCATTCGGCGTGTTGTTGGTCATAAAATAAATTAACTTCCCGCTGAGCTCAATATTCTTATCCGTACTGGTAACAATCTCCACCGTATCAGGCTCTTTGTCATTATTGAAAAATTTGAACATCTCGACAAAAGACGCTGTGCAGGATGCAGCCTGGACATGAGTCGTAGCGGGAAGAAGAACATTCCTCGCCCCGACTATCTCGCGGTCCGCGCCTGCGCCCCCAACGCTAAATTCGGCCCATAAAGCCAGAGTAGGCACGCCGCCAGGAAGAGAATCACTTTCCTGTCCGTCAATATTCACATAGTGGGCGACTTTCGCGGCATATGTATCAAAGCTTAAATAGTCCTGACTCACCATGGTTCCCATTGAATGGCCCAGAAGATCAACCTGATCGGCTCCGGTCTCATCAAAAACGTCATTGATGTGCTTATTGAGATTCTCCACATAAAACCAGGCTTCAATACTCGTCATGGTTGTATCGTACTCAAATCCGCTTATGAAGCTTGCAGGATACCCGTTGCTTGCAAATCTCATAGCCTGCAGCTCGAATTGATCTGCCGAACCCGCCATGCCGTGAACGAAAACAATAGGCCGGTAACCCATTGGATTTGGGTCGGTATCGTCACATCCACTGGATACGAAAACCATAACTATTGCAAAAGCGATTGTCATGGCGAATAGTAATGTTTGTTTTACTTTTTCCATAAAAAATCCTCCCATCTGTTATTTAATTTAATATTACTTAACCTAACATTTTTTATGATGACCATTTAAACCCAGAGCGACGAAAACCTCATCTCCCTTTGCATTCATCCTTATTAGATTAGTGTCCTCTGTGGTACCGTCACATGAGACATAACGATATTTAATTATCTCTATGAATAATTAGCAGCGTCCCAGACATAATTCCGTCCGGACGGCAGCGAATGATATAAAGATTATATAACATCAATCAACGATCAATTAAATAATGACCTCATGTGTTATGAAAAAGAGGCGGCCCTAGTAAAGGAATCTGCGAGATTATTGAATTTATATTTTTTAAAATTGTGAAAATAGCTCTTACTGCAAATAGTCTGGAAGAAACAATAGCATACGAAGAAGTATTTGTCGACCGGGTTTATAAACACGGACATTTTTTATGATGAAAATTATTGCTCGCACCATATCTGGAAATGCAAGTTCTTAAAATTCTCCAATTCAATGACCGCACTACTTGCTTTTTTCTTGACTCATCCGGAAATATCACGGAAATATGATGCCGATGAGCCTGCGATGACATGAAAGGACAGGACTGACTCTTTATTGATGTAAATTACCTTGTTTAATCAAAAAGACATATCGATCGTTTTATCCGGTGAAGCCGGCCAGGGCATCCAGACCGTAGAAAGGCTGCTGCTGAGGCTGTTTAAATTATCCGGGCTTCACGTATTTTCCTACAGCGAATTCATGTCACGCATCAGGGGTGGAAACAACTCAACCGAGATCCGGGTTTCGTCGGAGCGGGTTAATTCTTTTTGTGAGCGGATTGATGTTTTTGTTTCCCTTCATGAAGGGGCCATGGAACGGCATTATGACAGAATCTCGCATAAAACGGTCATTATCGGCGATCCCGCGCATATAGACAGCCGGTTCCGTGACGGAAATCATACGCTTATTGAAATCCCCCTTCGGGATACGGCCAAACTTGTGGGCGGCCCCATATTTACCAATATAATCATTGTCGGAATTATTGCATCCGCGTTCCATCTGGATATGGCCTTTGTGCGGGATAAGCTCAAAAGTTTCTTCACGAAGGCCACGGATGATATACTGTCGAAAAACATCACCGCAGCCGAGAAGGGCTTCTCGATGGGGAACGATCTCTTTCCGGCGCGCAGAATTGATCTCAAGCTTTCAATGTCGGACCAGGCTAAAGGCGAGCTGCTCTTAAACGGCGCTGATGCGATCGGAATGGGAGGCATCGCCGGCGGGTGTAATTTCGTTTCTTCATATCCCATGTCGCCGTCAACCGAAGTGCTGGTATTTTTTGCGAAGCATGCGGAAAAATTCGGCATCATTGTGGAGCAGGCGGAGGATGAAATCTGCTCAGCAGGGATAAGCTGGTGATGGTTTCCGGAATCGGGCAGGCGGCTAAGACCCCCCACTACATAAATACGAGCTTTTTTGACGGACTGCACGGTAGATCGCTTCCCGCCGCTATCGCCATAAAGGCGTCCAACCCGGAATTGACCGTTATTGTAGAGAGCGGCGACGGATGCACATACGGAGAGGGCGGAAATCATTTTATCAATGCCATACGGCGCAATGCGGACATCACCACTATCGTGCATGATAATATGGTATATGGCCTCACCAAAGGTCAGGCCTCACCGACCAGCCGGAGGGGATTTACAACACCTGTTCAGGTAGCCGGGGTCAATCTTGAGCCGTTTAACCCGATCGCCGTCGCGGTTGCGCTCAACGCTTCCTTTGTCGCCCGGGCGTTTGCCGGCGATATTGAAAAAACGAAGGAGATTATTAAGAGTGCGATAACTCATAAGGGATATGCGCTTATAGATGTTTTCCAGCAATGCGTATCCTTCAACAGATTAAACACATTCAAATGGTATCGTGATCATAGCTATTATCTTGACGCTTCATATGATCCGCACGACCGGGAAGAAGCTTTTAAAAAGGCCGTTGAGAGTGAAAAATTCCCCCTCGGCATAATATACATTAATAATAAAAATCCAACCTTTGAAGAAAACCTCGCCGTCTATAAAGACAACAGGGAGCCTCTGTTTAAGCGCTCGGTTGATTACCGGAAACTTGAACAGCTCATGGAAGACAAACGGGCGTGATTTTAGTCTTCAATTATCAATACACGCTTATCGTACCGTTGGATTGAATTCATGAGAAGAACCGCCATCAGATAGTCGTTTATTATTACTCGACTTAGGCGATTTTTTTTCATAGATAAACTTATAAAAAGGCGAATTTTGCCCGTTTAGGGCGATGTGTGATTGAATAACGTATCTTGAATAGCTCGAAACGGTAGAAAAAAATTAAATCCAAATACGAAATAATATTGACATTAGTTTGATATAAAACTATCATGGTCATATGAACAAAAATCATATACTCTTTCAAATTGGCAGGATCCACTACCGGGTGAATAAATTTTTGACTGAGGAACTGAAAAGTCACGGCATCACGGGCATTGCGCCGTCTCATGGCGAAATAATTGGATCACTTCTCATGCGGGGCCAACTTAAGATGAAGGAAATAGCGGAGATCGTAGGCAAAGACAAGTCAACGGTTACCGTACTTGTTGATAAGCTGATTGCCAAAGGATATGTAAAAAAAAGTAAAGATATTGATGATAACCGAATAACTTTCATCAGTTTAACCGCAACCGGCAAAGCATTGAAGCCACACTATAAAGCAATATCATCTAAACTCAAGTCGTGGGCATACCGGGGATTTACCGGTGAGGAACGGGAGATGCTCTATAAATACCTAATAAGGCTCGGTAAAAATATGTAGCCACAATCAAGAGCGGTCTTGCGCCGGTTTGATGAATATAAGAGTTGAGCGGTAGATAATTGTTTGATGTCAAACTAATAATATTAATACTATCGGGGAGGTTTCTATGAAGGTATCAGATGAAGCATGGAAGATGATAAAAGGCCATCTCGGCTACTCCGACGAGGAGATGAAGCTCTTCAAGGAGAGACCGGAGAACGCGGATGTATTGTCAAAGGCTCCCGAGATGATGAACAAAACGATTATCTTCGAGGTTATCGAATCAAAGGGCTGCAACAGCCAGCACAAAGTAGGCGATAAACTCTACTTTGATGGCGCCGGCAATTTTCTGACAAAGTTGAATCCCAAACGAGTTTGCATTTTTGCGTTGAGCTCTCTCAGCGGCCTTATTTTTGCTGTGAACGAGCTCATCTATGCAGGTGTTGATCCCAACGAAATGCGCTTTAAAGCCACGGGTTGCTTTGACGTTGGCGTGAAATGCGGGGGATGGGGCCATATCGTTCTCAAATGCAGCGTTGTGGACAGGCATTGATTCAGAGTCTGATTTTTCGTCCGGTCACGCTCAGACGCTCGAGTTCAGACTGGCTGGCTCGAGCGTAGCGGTAAATTTTGGAGATGTTGAACATCACCTGAGAGAAACATCCATTCCTTTAAATTTCCGGACCATGCAGGGCAGACAGAACCTCAATAACCCGGAAGATTGAAAACGGCCTGCCGGATCTATAAAAGAGCTTGACCCCGGGCATTTCTGCTGATATTGTTAACCATGTGATCCCTGTCATGCTGTTTCCAAAAAGACATCCGCCAACGATCCACGTTTTCTTTCGTGTTCCTATTCATGCCATTATAATCGCGTTTCTTGCGTTCCTTGCGGTCGAGTCGCGCGCGGAAGATGATTCCGGGCGCTTCTCGTTGCTTGCGCGCTGCGGCGCTTCGGTCCCGCTGTCAGACATGAACGAACGGACGAAGGTGTGGCTGCCATACCTTTCCCTGGCATTCCGGGCTTCCGCGCCGCCGGAATGGTCGCGCTACCTTGCCTTTGAAGTGGAAGCGGGCTTTTACGGCTACCGTGCGCGGGAGGAAACGGCGGGAAAACGGCCCCGGCTCTATGCAGAGCCGGTCATGGTTTCAGTGATGGGCGTTTTCCCGCTGTTGCGGGGGATTTCGATACTCCCCTCCTTTGGCGCTGGCATGACCTTCACCCAGGTACGCAACAGTTCGTCGTCCGGTTCCTACAATCACGTTGCGTGCGCGCCGGGAATCGAGCTCTCGTACCGGTTCAGCGGCCTTGTTTCGGCTGGGATCCGGGTACGCGCGGTATTCGGCTTTGACCGGGACCGTGTCTTTTATCATATCGTGCCTGACGCAGGAGTAGCATTCCATTTTTAGGTTGCAGCCCTATGAAGCGTATTGCCCTGATATTGCCGATAATTATCGCCCTGCATGTTCCGGTCCTTTCTGCGAACATCGGGATCGACCTTGGGCTCAGGTATGGAGCGGGGATCTGCACCCTCGGCCAGGACCCGTTCATGGAGCGGACCGGGGAGCATTACACCTTCTTGAACTTCCTCGTATCAGGGGAGCTCATCGTGAAGGATATCTTCCGTGTGGAGCTCGGCCTCCTGTTTGACGAGCGGGGCTTTACCCAGCTTCGGGGCGATGAATCCAGTTTCCAATTCTACTTTATCGAAATCCCCCTTGTCTTTAAGTTGTATCCGATCAAATACCTCTACCTGGGCACGGGCGTGGGAGCGGCGTTCAAGGTCGGAGACAAGAAGCAGGACAATCTGGATATTTCCGGGTTTATCCGGGGATATGATAATTTTGTTTCGCAGAAAATGAAAGATTTCGAATTGAATTACGTCCTGGTGCTGGGTGCTTCAATCCCGGTGCACGAGCGGGTGACCCTGTGTGCGGAATTCAGGCACAATTACGGTCTGACAAACATGAACAAGCATTCAAACCTGTCGATCCTCCTGCCGCCTGAGGATTTTTTTGAACGCTTCAGGACGCTGTATTTTTTTATCGGCGCCAGTTATCGGGTGTTATGAGCCCATACAGCATACCGGGCAGGCGCAGACTCCCAATGTACGGGGTATCGCAATGAAAATAAGCGCTGCATTGATCCTTGCCGTGCTGACGGCGACAGCCGGTTGCATGAACTCGCTGGATGAGGCCATACCGGCGCAGAAGTCCGATACCGGCCTCCTGCGCGCGGTTACCGTGAACGGCAGAATATTTTACTATGCCGAACCGCTCCTCCCGCCTCCAGCCGGCGGCTACCCGGTCATCATATTTTTCCATGGCGGGGACGGATACGCGTCTGACTGGATAGAGGTGATGGGGCTGCCGAACGCCATGACGGTCATCGGGCTCGGACGCAGGTACCTCGTGATCGCGCCCGAATCGGGCGTCTCGGACAAGGCGTCCGGCAGCGTGAACGACGTTATGAAGCGTTGGGACACGGCGGTGGACAGCAAGGACATCCCCTTCATTCTGGACATAGTTGCGTGGCTCCCCCGCTCCGGCTACCTGGTCAACATGAGGAGGATATTCGGAGTGGGCATATCTTCCGGCGGCGCAATGGTGAGTCGCCTATGCCAGACCGTGCCATGGATATTCAACCGCGTGGTACTTGTCGCGACCTGCAATCCTAACTATTCGCCGTACGTGTCCTCGAGTTTTACCATGAGAGGCAACCATCCCTCAGCCGCTTTTATTCACGGAACCGATGATTTCATGGTCCCAATCGGACGAATGAATGAATACTATACTGCACTGACATCGCCGATACCCTTCACACAAATTCTTCCCGATTGCACATTCGTCGCCGCAGGCATTAAAATAAAGATGAAATGCGAGGTCATCGGCGGGGGCCATACCTGGTTCGGCCAGTACAACACCGGCATTTACGACTGGTGCGACTCCGCGCCTTAAATTTCGACAGACTGTTCAGGATCACCGTGATGATAATTCGTTGTTTCGTTCAACTATTCAGCATCGTTTTATTCATGCTGATTTGTTCGTACGGATACAGAAGACGCCCGGCCAAACTTAGATTTATGGTCGCTCCAGCGCCAAGGAAATTGAACGGGCCGTCTCCTTTTCCCATTCATTTACTCCGGGCGATTGAGAACAGGATACAGCCAACCCCTGTTTATTGCTACACGATATCACGATTGCGAGGCAATCAAAACAACCTGAAAATTAAAGGATATGCAATGATAAGTACAAGTCAGGGAAGGCTCGGAAGGATTGGTGTTAAAGGACTTAAATGGGTTTCGTTCCTGTTTTGTTGGCTCATATTCATATGTGCCTGGCCCGGGGTGATTTTCATCAGTGTTTTCCTCGGTCCATTAGACATCTATCCATACTTCCTCTATGCTGGCGTAGGAGTAACAGTTTGGATCTTTGTCTGGATGATGCCGCGGGTGTATTGGCGCCGGTTAGGCAACACCCACATTCGAGCGGTATTGATCGTCGCAATGATATTCTCACCTCTTCTCTCCATAACTATAGGCATCGCCGTAAATTGATGGCTCGACCGATCGCCTCCGGTCAGCCACGAGACCCAGGTGATCAGGTGGAAACTACAAGCTAAAGGCACGGGGATGTGCATTGTGCATTCGTGGCGAGGGAACGGCGAGGAGAGCCTCACCACTATGGTGTTATGCCTATTTATACACGCCGCAGCCGAAAATATAGTTGTCGACCTTTTGAATATAGGCTGTTTTATTTTCCATTTTATAGGTGGATGGATTGGTAAACTTGTAATCCTGCCAGCCGCTTCCCGCAGTTTTGGCTATCTTTACACGCTCCCTAACGAAAAATTTTCCATCAGGATCTTTTGCATCAATAAGATTCTTACCGATCATTTTTGCGTTAAAACCGTGGGCCACGCAGGTCCCGTTGATGTCATACACAAAGACATAAAGGTCGTCTTTTACAAACATGCCCTTTGGATTGTTGATTTCCGCAAAGGCCTTGTCCTTTCCATTGGCCTTATAGTATTCGATGGCTTTTAAAACCAGCCCTTTGGCCTCTTCTTTCGTGCCGCCTGCATAAAGTCCTCCCAGCGAAAGAAAAAATGCAATGAGTGCCGCTACAGTAATTTTTCCGCTATTCATAATGGTGTCCCTCCTGAAAATTTAGTATAATTAATAGCCAATAAATACTTCATAAATATTACCACGCACCGATTACCGTCATACTACAGTACATTTGCCTGAAAGGTCAACATGATACCGGAAATAATTTAGAAAATTCACTCTGATTTTTAAAATTCCATGGTATTTCCCAGTGAAATAACTAGAAGTTATATCAATAATAATATTAATTTGTATAGGTATTCTTATAATCTATAAAATTCGTTACTTATATCAGTAAAAATTGATATTCAAATCAATATAATGGATAAGAAAATGACTTTTGAGATGACTTCTTAATATATCCCCATGATTTGCTCATGAATTACCGAGCCATATCAATGAAACCGCAAAATAACCCAGGTATTGTGTCCACTATTTTTATATCTTTTATTGACATAAAAAATAATCTTCTGTATAATAAGCACCATTCGATATTTGTTCAAGATCAATAGAAAACCGATCCACTAGGTTTATTAATAGTGCATGACTTATAATATAACGAGACCTGAGGGGAGGGATGTCATGTTGAAGCATTTCAGTATCAGAATCAAGCTCTTGGTCTCATTCGGTATACTGGCCGTCATTATGCTGATCGTCGGCGTCGTGAGCTTCGTGTCCCTACGCAGCGTCATAACTGTCCTTAACGATGCGACAAAAATCAGACTTCCCGGCCTCCTGGCGATAAACGCACTCAGCGGAGCACAGACAGCCATTGAGTCCGCGGAAAAGACACTGATAAACCCGCGCCTGAGCGTACAGGAACGGAAAGACCAGTACCAGCGACTGCAAGAAGCATGGGCACGGGCAAACGGGGCATGGAAGGGCTACGAGTCCCTGCCCCACGCCGGCGAGGAAGCCGAAATGTGGAAAAAATTCGGGGGGGTCTGGGGATCATGGAAAAGTGACCATGAAAAACTCATGGGCCTGATCAAAGAGTGGGAAATCTATCGGACCGAAAACAGCCTGATACGCGCCACAAACCAGGCCCTTGATTTAAACTACATAACATCCGGTCTTGCCACCGACATGCTGGAGAGGCTCGTTGAGCATAATGATAAAACCGTATCTAAAAAAAGAGACGAGGCCGACCGCATTGCCGGTGCCGTGATAATCTTGATGATAGTGACTATTCTTATCGGCCTTGCTTCCTCCGTAATCTTTGGCGTCTTCATCAGCGGCAGCATAATGGACGCCGTAAAAAAAGGCGTGACCTTTGCCCAGAAAGTCGCCGCCGGTGACCTCAGAGAGCGCATCACCCTCACCCAGCGCGACGAGATGGGTCAGCTTGCCGCAGCACTTAATGAAGCGGCGAATAAACTTGTAACCGTGGTTAAAAAAATTCTGGACACGGCAGGCGAACTGGCATCTTCATCCGAGGAACTCTCATCGACCTCAATATTATTCTCTGATAACGCGCAGAATCAGTCTGCCACTGTAGAGCAAATAACGGCATCGGTCGAGGAGATCGCCGCAGGAATTGACCGTGTTGCAGATGGAGCATCCAACCAGCTGAACAGCATCAAAAAATTTATTGACATTCGAAATGACATTTCAGAGATCATCGATGAAATGGCCGCCATCGTGGCCGAATCGCAACGGCTTTCAGACTCAATCTCAGATGACGCGAGATCGGGAGAAGAGACCCTCAAATTCATGAATGAAGGCATGTCGAAAATCATCGATAGTTCCAAGGCAATGACTGATATCGTAGGCATCATTAATGACATCTCCGAGAAAATAAACCTCCTGTCGCTCAATGCCGCTATTGAAGCAGCCAGGGCCGGAGAAGCCGGGCGCGGTTTCGCCGTGGTAGCCGATGAAATCTCCAAGCTGGCGGACCAGACAGCAACAAGCATTAAAAAAATCGACTCCCTTATCATGGTGAATAACGACGAAATAAACAGGGGAATGATCCGCGTTGTGGAATCAATCGAAACAATCAGCACTATTATTGAGAGGATAAACGCCGTCAGCGAAATATCAAACCGCATATCAGGACTAATGAAAAAACAGGTCGATAAAAACCACATCGCCGACGATGAGATAAAAAGCCTGAGCGCCAGGTCAGAAGAGATAAAAATTTCCACTGAAGAACACAGGGCGGCCGTTAGTGAAATAGTCAGGTCCGTAAGCAGCATAAATGAGCTGACCCAGGCAAACGCCTCTGGTTCAGAACAGATGGCGGGAAGTTCGGAAAACATCGCGGGCATGGCAGAGAATCTAAAGAACGAAACCAATTTTTTCAAGATGTAACAGGGCCGCACATTGATGGCGCTGCTTCTGAAAAGATAATCATTCCCAGATCGCCACATGTACACAATTACATGCGCAGAAGTTCACCCACATTTTCAATCTGGCCTTGAGAAAAGCCAAAGGTGGACGCATCTTCTCCGACATTGTTAAAATAGTGGACCCTGATCAACAACTTCTTCGCACCTTTTAATTTTTCAACAAATTCGGCCGAGATTGGCACTGTCAGCTTAATGGTATACCAGAGCCGCTTTTCATCATATGTCGTTATTGCTTCCTCGGTAAGTTTCTCGCAACCGCTGGCCGAGGTGTAACTTTCAGTAAGCTCAACAGGCAGTTTGTGCATCACATCATCTATGTTCAACTCTATATAATCCTTGCTCGCCTTTTCTTTATAATAGCCGTAGAATTTCATATTCATTTTTACTGCTGCATTTTTATCATTTTTAGAGCTTTTGACAAGCTGGATATAATGATTACCCAATAATCCGCGGACTGTCTCCAGCTTTGTTTCATAGGTGATGATCTTTGTGTTATCCAAAGGATCAGTCTCGACCTTGAAAGTAGAACTACAGGACAAAAGAAAAACCAATACAATGAAGCTGATACATTTTTGAAAATGCATGATTCGATCCTCCAATTAACAAAATAACTGTTTTCTCAGCCGGTCGCTCCATGTATCACTGATCTTCTGATACTATCTGACAGACATGAGTTTTGTGAAACGGGTAAGCGCTATCGGGTGCGTAATCAGGCCTTTTAATTTGAGTTGGCGCGTCAGAAGTTTCCAAAGAATCGCCAGACCCCTCGCATCAAAATAAAAAGGCAAGCCGAATTTGATGCTTATATTGGCCAAGTCAAGTAAAGTGACAGAGTCCGCTGCAATGCTGATCATTGGATCCCCGACTTTGCCTCTGTAGACGGTCAGACTTCCATTCTTGAAAACCATGGTCATATCGACTTCAGCGTCCTCTGCATGTAAGTAAATATTTCCGTTTAAGGCATTTAAATCTTTCTCTCTTTCGGGCTTTTGTTTCAGGTTCGCCTTGATCATGTCCGCCATCATCACGGCCAGCCCAGCTTTCTTAGCTCCTTTAGCAAAATTGATCTTAGCCATATTCCCTCCCTCACACGATCGATTTCACAATTTCCGATTCAAATTTACCACGCGTTTTTATACACGCCAAGGACCTCATTTGCGTCGCTGATTGGCTTGGGATTAAATACCACTCCTCCCATAGTCATGGTGACTTCAGACGCCTTGACCAGACCGCTTTCAGGAACACCAGCATCCCGCAGTTTCTGGGGCACTCCCATTTTCCTGGTTAATGCGCTTATGGCATTGGCCACCGCCTCACCGGCATTTTCATCATTTATCCCCTTCATATCCAGACCCATGGCGCGGGCAACCACGGCATATCTATCGCCACAGGCATCCATGTTGTATCGAACGACATGCGGAAGGAGAATACTATTGGCCAATCCGTGCGGCACTTTGAACAGGCCCCCCACCGTATGCGCCATGGCATGCACCAGGGCTATCTGCCCATTGCAGAAGGCGATCCCGCCCATTGTGGATGCCAATAACTGTTGGCCCCGGGCAAAAAGGTCCTTGCCATTCTCAACGCATCGTGGGAGATATTCCACGATCAATTGTATGGCATGAATGGCCATGGCGTCGGCCACGGGTGAGGACTGGTTTGCATGGATGGATTCGAGAGCATGACAGAAAGCGTCCATGCCGGTTGTGGCGGTAAGCTGGGGGGGCAATCCCACCGTCATGGTCGGATCGAGGATGCCCACATTTGGAATAATATTATCTTCGCCAATTTCAATTTTTCTGTTCTGTTCCCAATCTTTGACTACCGCGAAGTAAGTGACTTCACTTCCCGTGCCTGCGGTGGTGGGAATGACGATGTGCGGAGTTTGCGGGCGCGACAGGCTCTGATAACCCGTATGGTCCTGAATTTTTATACCTTCTTTCAAAACAATGGCCATTCCTTTCGCAGTATCTATTGCACTTCCGCCGCCAACGCTCACCAGAATATCGGCGCCTTTGCTCTTTGCGATTTCGGCCGCTTCATTTATAAGATGAAGACCGGAGTCCTGGGTGCATTTGTCATACGTTCCGACATGTTTTTTGCCCAACACCTTTTCCACCCGGCCGGTCAATCCGGCATCAACCACACCCTTGTCGGTCACTACAAATGCCTTGCTGCATTTAAGACTGACTACCTCCTGTTCCACTTCATTTATTGAATTTTCTCCGAACACCAGTTTCGTCGGATTGCGATAGATAAAGGAAAGATCCCTGTCGTACGCCATAGCATACCTCCCATTAGTTTATTAAATCCTTTGCAGCCATAAGCCTTGTGTGGTTGCGCAAATGAGCCCTTAACAAGCCTGTCAAAGCGGCCACCCGGCCAAGCGGGCACACAATCACTCCATCTTGGAGGTCCACTCTAAATTCAGAAGGAACGGATTTATATCTGTATCTGATAGTATCTACGCTTGATTTCATGTAATACTGAACTTGGTGGTCATATCTTTAATCATTTTCCTAAATATTTCTACCTCTTCCGGGCTCAACTCAGTAGGAAATTTGCCTCCAACTTCCGCACTTGTTTCAACCAGGCGTAAGACGGCCTTGACGTTGCGCACGATAGTCGGAAGATCTCCCTTCAGTTTGAGCTTTCCCTGCATCATCCCCTTGGTCGGATCAAGCTCTTTTTTACCAACTGATACCCAACGCTCAATGGTGCCGGTAACCACATAAGCGGCATTTTTCCCGACTTCAGACGGAACGTAACGTATGGCCCGACAGTCTCCGTGCCAGAGATCCATGTGTATAAACATATCCTGATCGACGCCACAATCGGGGTTTTTTAGCACGTGCAAGACGACCACGCCTTCCCAGTCCTTGGCCACTTCCTTGTATTTCGCATCACCTTGAAGCAGCTTTTCCCATAGTCCAACCCATTCAGGTGAAAAATAAATGAAGGGCTTTGACTTGGCTTCAATCCTCTCTTTTGTCATTTTTTTAAAAGCTTCTTCCCATTCCGGTGTTCCATACGTATAAGCCATACTCCATCCTCCCTTTTTAATATTTAATAATGCCGACCTGATCAACAGGCCAGCCGCCATCAACAATAAACGAGATTATCACGTACCGCCATGAAGTCTGACTGCCAGATCATGCAGACCGGCGTTTTCCAACACCTCTTTTTTGGGAATGCCATTAGAATCAATACCGCGCATTTCATAGTACTCTTTCAGCATTTTATCGAGATCCAGTTTTGATCCAGCTGCCCCGCCGTTATCAAGAGGCATCATAACATTGTTCGGCAGCCTGTCATCACGTGATCTTGCGCCCATAAGGTTGGTCAGACCGCGCATCAGCAGCCATATCCTAGCGCCGATGTTTAGAAGATCTTTCAGTCTGAAATCCCACCCGGTCACTGCATGGATCATATCCACAAGATCCTGAGGTGCTATACAGGCATAGACATATACACAGAGGCAGGCCGAACTTAAGGGAACACCCATATTCTGGGATATTAAGACCATTTTTGCCTTGCCGTCACTGCTTTGTCCAACATAATCGCTCTCTAAACCAACTCCTTCATATATGTTCATCCCCTGTTCAATATACATCGTCATGTGCTGGAGATGACAAGCACCCCGATACCCGACAGCGTATTCAAGGCCCATTCCATGAAACCCTCGCGGATCATGGGCAGGCAATTCCAGTCCTTTGACCGCCACGGTAAACGCTTCTGCGCCTTTTCCAATCTTTTGTGCTGCTTTTACTGAACCTTCAGCAAGGAGATCGCCGATCCCCTTACGAAAGGCGATCTTTTCCACGAGTTTCAGCGCTACGTCAATATCTCCAAATTTCACCTCCAATCCGTCCGTATCAGACGTTGTCAGGATACCCTTCTCAAAGCACTCCATAACAAATGCAATGGTTGCCCCAGTTGAAATGGTATCAATCCCATATCGGTTGCAAAGTTCATTGGCCTTGATGATCCCTTCAAGGTTATCATTTTCTATATAGGAACCGAACGAACCAATTGTCTCATATTCCGGCCCCGGTCCCTCGTTGGTCTGATAGGGTCCATTGTCGACCTTGACCACCCGCTTGCATGCAATCGGGCACGCATAGCATGCGTGTCCTTTAGTCAAATAATCCGCTGTCATGGTAGGGCCGCCGATCTTGCCCGATCCTTCAAATTCTCCCTGCCTCCAATTCCGGATCGGTACATCCCCTGTCATCATGCCAAGATCAACATTTACCGCAGAGCCCATGCTCTTCAAAGATTGGGCGACCGCGGATTCATTACATTTCTCTATGACCCTCGCCCTGACCTCTTTGTATTCTTCGGCAAGGGCCGGCAATACTTTCCCGGTTCCCGAAACCACAATGGCCTTCAGATTTTTCGAGCCCATAACCGCGCCCATCCCCGTCCTGCCGATATAATGACCATAGTCGTTTCCAATCGCCGCGTACAGGACCTTGTTCTCGCCCCCCGGACCGATTGCCAAAATCTTCGGTTTTTTCTTTTCACCGTGCCTTTGCTTTAAAAGGTCCGTAACTTCATATAAATCCTTACCCCACAGATCCGCGGCATTCCTAAGCTCCACTGTATCGTCATCTATCAACAGGTACACGGGCTTTTCTGCCATCCCTTCGATCAGGATGCCGTCATAGCCGGCAAACTTCAGCTCAGGTCCAAAATTCCCTCCGCACGTCCCGATTCCCCAAAATCCGGTCAGTGGGGAACGTGCGCAAACTGCAAACCGGGAGGATCCCGGAAGCAGGGTGCCTACCAGCGGACCTGTCATCACGATCAATGGATTTTCCCTGGACAGTGGATCCAAATCTGGAGAGAAACGGTCCAGAAACAGTTTTGCCGCCAGACCTCCACCGCCCAGAAAGGTCTTTAACAACGTTTCATCCAGCGGCGTTTTTTGTATTTTTCCCTGTGAAAGATCGACTTCGAGCAACCTTTTCGCATAACCTGCTTCACAGTTCATATTACCTCCTCTATGCTCTCTTTGAAAAGAAAATAAAAGAGCCTTAAATCAAGTTAGAATATTTCTCTATGGATATGGGTATATCACTGTAATATAAGACTTTCCCAACATCTTGATAATAATAAATCTGAGATTAAAAAGTGTCTGTAAGGCTATTCAGCCGAGACAAATAATCTCTTATTTTGTTTTATATTTATGGCCGGGATTAATCTCGCGTGTTCGTTATCCTCCGCCCATTATCGGAAAGACATGCAGGATGTCGCCATCTTTCAGTTCTTTATCTAACATCACCTGATCTTTGCCTATACAGACGATGTTAACGTTTTTTATCGGTATATCCAGCAGTTTTAAAGCATCCCTGACGTTTGTCGGTTCATTGATAATCATCGGCACTCCGTTTTTTATACGGTCTTTATCTTTCTTTACTTCTGGAATCAGGCACAGAGCGCCGTACAGTTTTACTCGAATCTCGCCCAAGATATTTCCCCTTTAGTCAAGCGATTATAGCCCCTTTCGTTATATCTCCTCAACATTAATTATCAAAAATCTACGCCCTATTCAGCACCGAATTATCAGATCGATTATACACTATGAGTGAACATCATAAGAAAGGATTCTTGACACCCTTCGGATTTTTAACCCACTAACCGGCCTATACGTACAATCTGAAATTTCTATTCTAAATAGTAAAGCACTTAATATAATTCCGTCCGGACGGTTGAAAAATAATTTTAAATGCAATATATTAGAAATAAATATAATCATAGGATCAAACATCTGTCAACTGGGTTTATAAAGACGGACTTATTTTTTGGTCGGAGGTTATAAACACGGACTAGATCAGTAAAGGCGTGGTCCCATAATTCGCTAATTCAATGGCCGCACCTGCTCCGCCTCGATCAGATCAAGACGAAGGGAATAGCTGAAAAGACCGGTAGCTGAAAGTTCAATCCTGCGCGGAATGCCGTCGCTGCGGAAATCGGAGAACCGCACCGTGCGCGACACTCGCGAGGACGAGTCATATGACAACACCTCGGTGTCGCCGCCGTTCATAAGCACCACATCCAACATGCCGCCGTCAGTTCGATACCGGCAGATGCCGCTTCCGTCATGAAGCGCCCCGATTTCGGCAACTGCCCCCGCCGGCCTGAACAGCATGAGCTTGATGTCCCGGATCATGCCCATGACCAGGTCAGGCGAGGCAAGGGGTCCGATTCCGCGGTTAATGACCAGCGCCCCGTCATAATCGGCGTCCAGGAGCACAAGGCCCTCAATGGACATGAGGGTACAGCGGAGCCGGCCGGTATCCGCGGCAGCAACCGTTATGCCAATCATCGCAGCCGCCATCCCCCCCGGAAGCGTGCCTTGTATCGTATGAACCAGGCGGTATCGCCCGTTCAGGTACGGGCATCCGCATCTTCGCGCGATATCCGCTTTTTCCTTTTCGGCTGCTGGAGTTATCCGCGGAAGGCCGGCGCAGGCGATGATTACGGGCAACGCAACAATGGCAATGGCCGGCCTCATTACAATTCCTTGAAAAGGGAATCGGGAACCGCGGCGTTCAGCGTCACCCGCGTGAAATCGAGCACGGTATAAGAGGTCCGGCTTTCATAGATGACGACCGATTGTATCACGCCGGGCGTGGCGGAGAGCTGCAGATCGATGCGCTGGATGATATCAGCCATGGCTTTATCCCGCGGGGTGAGCACTATTTTCCTTCCCGGCATGAGGGAGGGCTTGAACGCGGGGTTCGCGTCAAAGGTTCCCTTCATCCACAGGGCAATTTCCTGAATGATGACCTGCATTGACTGCAGCCGCGCGGAAGAATCCTTGATTATTTGTTCGTCATTTTTAACATACCGCGTCACGGTTCCGCCGTGCATCAGCAGGACGCTCCGCAGGGGCGATGTGTATTCCCACCGCAATGATCGCGGAGCCCTGAAATAAAATTTCCCCTTTGAAACCATCGGCCGGGCCAGTATCTCAAGGTGCTTTTTCTGCGTGAATTCTGCCTGCACCGATGTTATGGTGTTCGCGGTCTTTTTTATCTGGTCCCATGAATCGCCCCAGCCCAGGAGCGATGTGGAGAGAAGCATGATTGCCATTAGTTTTATTGGGCTGCAAAATATTTTATTCATTTTAACTTTTTCCGGGAATTTTCCCTCCCCTTCCCCTCCCATCAAGGGAGGGGGTACTATTCTTATATCATTCCGCCGTTGACCGATATCACCTGGCCGGTGATATACGAAGCATCGTCAGAGCAGAGGAACCGCACCACCTTCGCGACCTCCTCCGGCTTGCCGATCCTGCCCATGGGAATGATGTTCTTAATCAACTCGACCGGGGCGTCCTTTATCATATCGGTCTCGATGAGGCCGGGAGCCACCACGTTGACCCGGATGCCTTTTTTTGCTATCTCCGAAGCCACTGACCGGCTCGCACCGATGAGGCCCGCCTTGGCGGCTGAATAATTCGCCTGTCCCTTGTTGCCGATCATCCCCGCCACCGAGGCGATGGAAACCACCGATCCCTTTTTCTGGCGCAGCATTTTTTTGAGAACCGGCTTGGTCATGTTGTAGAAACCCTTGAGCGTGGTCGCGATGACCGCGTCCCAGTCTGCCTCGGGCATCATGAGAAAAAGGTTGTCCGCGGCGATGCCGGCGTTATTCACGAGCGCGTCAATCGCGGCGAAACGCTTCATGATATCGTCCAGCGCCCGCTCCGCTTCCGCGGAATCGGCCACATCGAACTTCATGATCTCGCCGCTGCCGCCCTGCGCTTTTATCTGGTCCAGGGTGTCGGCTGCGGCCTGATCGTTGGAACGGTAATTAATGATGACGTAGTAGCCGGTGCGTGCCAGCTCAAGGGCTATGGCGCGTCCGATCCCCCTGCTCCCGCCGGTGACAATGGCGACGCGGCTGTTTGATTCTTCGCTCATGACGGTGCTCCCTGCTGATGTGTCGTTTCGGGCCGGAAGACCTGAAGCATTATTTCCCCGATGACCTCTGACTCAACCCGCGCCGTGCCGATTATCTCGGCGTAGGTATCGTCGCTCTTCCGGTCCTCAATCGAGATCACAATGTTTGATCCCACGGCGATCCGGTCGCGGTACAACATGGCGTTCTTTATTCCCACCAGCCATCCCACCGTGCCGGCGTTCTCTTTTCCCCTCTTCATCTCATCCCAGCCGAAATGAACGCCGGCGGTCTGAGCCGTCAGCTCTATCAAAATAATTGCATCGACGTATCCATCCGCGCGCAGCGGCCATTCATTGGATACGATCGACGCGGTAACGCACCGGTCATCATCGATTTCGATGATGTCGCCAACGAGCTTCATTCTGCCGCGATGAGGGATCAATTTCTCGATGTCGTACATGCTGAATTAACCGGCTGGTTGTGGTACGATACCTTAGGTTTATCGCCGGATCGGTGTCAATAAAAATATCTTGACATACCGGTTATATGCCAAAAGTATCCTTTAAATATTATTTGGGTGCTTTTTTAGCTTTCCGTACGGTATGCCGCTCTAGAGGGTAACAGCACGGAGAGGCTGATGTATCAAGGAATGATACTCCCGGGCCGCGTCTCCTGATGGGTCTCATATCTGGAAATATACAACGCATACTTTCATAGACCTGAAGACACGCTCAATCGGTCCTGCACGGTTTAGATGCCATTACTGAGGAATTGAATGGAAGAACTGATTGTTGAACTGAAGGAAAAAATAATCGATGCGCTGGACCTGATCGACATCACTCCCGACGACTTCAAGGAAGACGATCGGCTCGTGGGAGGTACCATCGGCATTGATTCAATCGACATTCTGGAGCTCGCCATGATGATCGACCGGGAATACGGCGTGAAGATCGACAATAAGGAACTTGGACAAAAAGTTTTTGCCACACTCATAACCCTCGCAGAACATATCATCAAGAATCGCAAGGGGTAGCGGTATTGAACAGCGTCGGGGTTTATATCACCGGGATGGGAATCGCCAGCTCGCTCGGAATCGGCATTCCCGCACATCACGACGCCCTGAAGAAAAACAGTTCCGGGATAAAGCCGCTCAGCCTGTTCCCTGCATCGCCGGGCAATAACTTTCCGACAGGCGAAATCCCCGGACTTGGGGAGGCGGTCGACCTGCCACGGACGCACACACTCGCCATCACCGCCGCGCGGGAAGCCCTTGCCGGCAGGGACATCATACCGGACGCCATCATCATCGGCACAACCACCGGGGGCATGCCTCGCACCGAAGTACTGTTGAAGAACGGGGAGAAAGATTCCGGTCCGTACCGCTATCATTCAACCTCCTCGGTGGCTGAATACTGCGCCGACGTTTTCCGTTGCGAAGGACTCGTCATCACCGTCACCACGGCCTGCTCTTCCGGCACCGCAGCGATCATACTTGCCTTTGAGCTATTGCGGTCCGGCAGGGCGCGGCGCGTTCTCGCCGGCGGAGCCGACGCCCTGTGCCGGCTTACCTATTACGGGTTTAATTCCCTTCAGCTCATCGACCCGGCCGGCTCCCGGCCCCTGGACCGGTCCCGGCGCGGCATGACCGTGGCCGAGGGATCGGCCATGCTCCTGCTTGAGGCCGCCGAATCCAGACCCGTCGGCGCCATCGCCGAGATCCTCGGCGGGGGGCTCTCCTGCGACGCGTACCACCCCGCGGCCCCCCACCCTCAGGGCGATGGGGCGCTGGCCGCCATGAAGAGCGCCATCGGAAACGCGGGCATATCAGCCTCGGACATTGAATATATCAACCTCCACGGCACCGGCACCCTGGATAACGACCTGGCCGAGGCTCGGGCTGTCCGGGCGCTGTTCGGGGACGCGATCCCGCCACTGTCGTCGGTGAAAGGAGCGACCGGCCATTCACTCGCCGCGGCCGGCGCCATCGAAGCGGTCATCAGCTCCATTGTCATCGGGGAGGGCCTCATCCCGGCAAACACCGGCTGCGTCGAACCGGACCCGGAGCTGAAACTCAAACCGGTGCTTCAACCGCTCCATAAAAAAATCTCCACGGTCCTTTCCAATTCCTTCGGCTTCGGCGGTAACAACGCCTGCCTGGTGCTGTCGAAACCAGGCGCAGCTCGTGAAAGGCCGGCGCTGCAGCACTCATTCCGATTTGAAGTGCTGGGAAGCACCTGCATTACCGGCGCCGGAGACATGGACACGACGCTCCGGAATCTACAGGTAGGAAAAAGCTGCCGTGGTGCGCTTCCGCTGGCGGATATCTCGAAAAAGCTCCCCGCGCGTGAGGTGAGGAGGCTCAAACGGCTGCCGCGCATCGTACTCTCGATGGCCATGGAAGCGCGCGAACTCGCCGGGGCCGGGATAACGATATCATCCATATTTTTCGGCACCGGCCTGGGTCCGCTCTCGGAAACCGGCGATTTCCTGTCAAAGCTGTTTGAATCAAACGAACAGTTCGTCAGCCCCACCGATTTCGTTGGATCGGTGCACAACGCACCGGCCGGACAGGCCGCCATCTGGCTCAAGGCGACCGGCGCCAATATCACCGCCACCGGCGGAGATTATTCTTTCGAGCAGGCATTGTACGCCGCCTCCCTGACAGCCGCGTACGGCGAGGTCCTTTTACTCATGGGCGCGGACGAGCATCATGATACCCTGTCGCCCCTGTTCGACGGATCGGTCCGCGCCTCCCGGGAGCATTCCGACGGCGGCGGCGCCCTCTGTCTGCGCGCTGCCGAGTCGCCGGCCGGCATCGGAATGGCGCCGCTCTTCTTCGGGAATGCACGCGTCAATTCTTCCGCTGTCGATTCGCTGGTTCAATCCCTGGGCGGACCCGAAAGAATTAACGCATCGTACGCCGCACTCTTCGCCGGCATACCGGCCGGGGAGCGATCTGCAGGTGACAAACAGCTTCATGAATTCCTGAACATATCCGCCTTCACCGGCCCGGTCATCGACTACCGCTCTTTCATCGGAGAATTCCCCTCCGCCTCGGCAGCTGCCGCGGCGATAGCCGCGCGGCTGGCGCGAGAAGGCGCCATTCCGGAGGCCCTCGCGGGCGGCACCGAATGCTCCCTCGGCGGAAAGGGAATTCTTCTCCTGGGCCTCGGCAGCTTCATAACCGCTATTGAAATTACTGCCGGGCCGTTATGAAAGTACTGCTCATATCGGCGAACACCGTGAGAACCCCCTACTATGTCTATCCCCTGGGACTCGACTACGTCACCGCCGCGCTTTCGAGCCGGCACATCGTACGGATCGCGGACATCAATATCATGAAGGGCATGGATCCCCTCATCAGCATCATCAATGACTTCGTCCCCGACGTTATAGGCCTCTCGTTGCGGAATATCGACAACGTTGATTCCCATGACACGAAGAGCTTTATCCCGATCTACCGGAATCTGGTGGAAGCCATTCGCAGACACTCCACTGCCGCGATTGTTCTCGGCGGAAGCGGGTTCACTATCTTCCCGAAAAAATTGATGGATATACTGAAGGCCGACTACGGAATCATCGGCGAAGGAGAACGCCTTTCCCTGCTCCTTGACGCGATCGAAACGGGTGGAAACGCCGCCGCCATTCCCGGGGTCATAACCGGGGCTTCCTCGGAAGCCGTGCCCGCTCCTCTAGATACGGAATTTCACAGGAAGTTTGACGGCGGCGCTCACGCGCACTATTACATCGCCCGGGGCGGAATGCTCAACCTGCAGACCAAGCGCGGGTGCTGCTACACCTGCATCTATTGCACCTACCCCTTTATAGAAGGCGCGGAGTTTCGGCTCATCCCGGCGGATGAAGTGGCTGACACCGCCCTCGCTCTTGAGCGTGCCGGCGCTAAGTATTTTTTCATAACCGATTCAGTGTTTAACGGATCCTATCAGCACAGCGCCGAGGTCGCCCGCGCCTTTAAAAAGAAGGGCCTCTCAATTCCCTGGGGCGCCTTTTTCGCGCCGACGAAGCCTCCGGATGACTATTACCGCGTCATGCATGACGCCGGCATGACCCACGCCGAGTTCGGGACGGAATCACTCTCAGGTCCGATGCTCGCCGCGTACCGGAAGCCCTTCAGCATCAATGACGTGTTCGCCGCGCACGCGGCCGCGCTGGACGCGGGCCTGTACGCTGCCCATTACATCCTCCTGGGCGGGCCCGGCGAAAACCGGGATACGCTCGACGAGACCTTGCGAAACGCGGAGCGGCTTGAGAAAACCGTTATCTTTTTCTTCTGCGGTATCAGGATCTACCCGAACACGCGGATTTACGACATAGCGCTCAAGGAGGGCCAGATATCCAAATCCGACGACCTGCTGGAACCGGTCTTCTATCAGTCCCGGAGCATCAGCAGCGAGGAGATCTACCGCATCGTCGCCGATCTCGCGAAGGGAAAGGAAAACTGGTTCATCGGAACGGGCGGAAGCAGGGCCGCCCGCCTGATCTCGCGCCTGCACAAACAGGGCCATACCGGCCCGCTCTGGGAGCACATGATCAGATGAGCAGGGGTCCCACAATCGTTCCCCTGGCCCCGGCGCACCTGGCGGGACTCGTCGCGCTCCAGGCGGCCATCATTCTGGCCTTTATCGATATCCGTTGTGCGGGAATCCCACTGGCGCTTTTTCTCATCACTTGCTTCGTGGCTCCCTTTTTTCCACGGCTGAGCTTCTACCTTCCAATTGTAAGCCGCGGCAAAAGGGACTCGCGCGCGGTTGCCCTTACCTTCGACGACGGCCCTGACCCGGACACCACGCCGGCTCTGCTGGACCTGCTGGCACAACAGGGCGTTCCAGCGACTTTTTTCGTTACCGGCCGGCGCGCGACCCTGCACCGCGGTCTGATGCGGGAGATACTCTCCCGCGGACACAGCGTTGGCAATCATTCGTACCACCACTCGCCGCTGCTCATGCTAAAAAAAACAGATACGCTGCGCGAAGAAATAAACAAAACCCGGGAGGTGTTGTTGGAATCGGGCATTGCGTCCTTCGCGTTCAGGCCTCCAGCCGGAATTACGAACCCCCGGCTCTGGCGCGTGCTCCTCGAATCGGGATTGTACTGCGTCAATTTCAGCTGCCGCGCCCGCGACGCCGGCAACCGGCGCATCAGGAACCTGTCGAAAAAAATCCTCCGGCGCGTAAAACCGGGCGATATTATTCTCATGCATGACGTCGCTCCCGGCGGAAATTTTAACGTCCGCGCATGGCTCGATGAAGTGAGCGCGGTCCTCGACGGACTGAAAGCCAGGGGCATCGCGGTGATTCCCCTGTCCGACTGTATCGGCCGTCCGATCATGAAGCCGGCGGACTCTTCATCGGCGGCCGCCGGCCCGGCGTCGGTTTTTTACGACAGTATCACCGGCTGCTATGACGCGGAGCGGTGCGGCTCCCGGATCTACAGAAAAGAACGAGAACTGTTCAATGAACATTTTTTAAAGCTGCTGACGCCGGAACACCGCGTGCTGGAAATCGGCGCCGGCACCGGCCTCTTTACCCGTGCCATAGCCCGGCACTGCCGGGAAGTCACGGCGGTCGAATTGTCCGAGAACATGGCTGCGGTGCTGAAACAAAAAGAATCGGCCGAGCAGCTGTCAAACATCATCGTCCGGACCGGCGATATTGAGACAATGGAACTCGACGGCGGGTATGACGTTATCTGCTCCTTCTCATGCTTTGAGTACGTGGGCGACCTGGGCTCGCTGTTCAATAAAATATCGCCATGCATCAAACCGGGCGGGGCTTTCTATTTCACCACCGCGCACCGTTCCTTTTTTCGATTCTTCACCCAGGTCGGAAACGCAATGCGGCAGGGAGTCTGGCTGCACTCGCGAACAGAACGCCGCATCAGGAAATCGCTGGCCGCGGCGGGCTTTCGTCCTGAAAAGGTTTCCACGCATGTCCTGAAATGCGGGTTTGCCGGCGGAATGCTCGCGGAAGCGCTGGCAATTAAGGAGCGCCGGGATCAGTGATGTTTTTTTTCTTGACATCGATATGGCCTTTGATTTTAGTAAAAGCCGCTGTCTGCAAGCCGTGCGCGGTTCAATATAAAAATCTATCATACAGATAATCGTATAACCTGGCTTGTGGAAGCATCTTGATATACATCAGCAACTCAATGGCGGGGTAGAGAGCGGATACACGGGAATGAATGAACTCTGGCATTTTTTAAAAAACCTTACGGAAACCGACGCGCACGGCATTTCAGCGGAAACAAGGCTTGAGACAGGTTCATTATGGTTCGACGGACATTTCCCCGGTTCGCCTATTCTTCCCGGGATCGCGCAGATCGCCATCGTTTCCGATGTGCTTAAGGAACATGCGAAAAGAAACAGCAGGGATATTGCCATTTCAGGAATAAGCAGAGTGAGATTCAGGCAGTTTGTCCGGCCCGGTGACACCCTGCAAGTGACGGTAACGCCGGATAAACACGATCCGTCCGTGTACAAATTCAGGGTGTTGTGTAACGGTCAGATCGCGTGCAACGGTCTGATGGCGACGGCACCGCGCACCCGCTCATAGCATTGACCACGCAACTTTCAATGGAGGAACATACATGGCGGAAAAAAAATTGATTCTTCGCGTCGCGGAAATTCTTATCGACGAGCTGAAGCTGGAGGACGTGACCCCGGAAACCTTTGATCCGGAGGTCGATCTCATCGACGAACTGGGAATCGACAGCATGGACCTTACAACGGTGGTGCTGGTTCTTCAGGACGAGTATGGCGTGACCATCGATGAAGACGATTACCCGAAGCTGAAGACCGTGAGATTAATCGCGGAATATATTGATGAAAAGTTGAAGGAACTATAAATATTTAGTACATTGAGTAAAAAATATCGTCGTATGTGAATGGGTTAAACCATGAATATTAAACGCGCAGAAAAGCCTTCCGTTGAAAATATCGTCCAGAAACATACAATGAAATTTTCAAAAATCATAGCGGATCCGGCGATCCGGGAGCGGTGGGAAAAGGTGCGCCGTTACTTTTTCCTCCGCGAATCCACGTATGACATGACCAACCGCTGCAACATCCGGTGCGACGGGTGCTACTACTACGAGGGTGAAAAGCAGTTCACCGGTGATAACAGCGATCCGGTGGATTGGCGCGCCCTCATGAAGGCGGAAAAAGAACGGGGCATTACCTATGTGGTGCTGGCGGGCGCGGAGCCGTCCCTGGTCCCGGAGCTGTGCCGGGTCTGCTACGATGTTATTCCTCTCGGCAGCATCGCCACCAACGGCTTCAAGATGATACCGGAATCGGTGGGATACAAGATCCACATCTCCGTGTGGGGCAACGACGATACCAGCCGTCGTGTGCGGAACGCGAAACACCTGCTGGAACGGCAGATTGAAAACTACGAGGGCGACTCCCGCGCGGTCTTCGTTTACACGTTCACGCGGGATAATATCGGCGAGATATACGACGTTATGGAGACACTCTCACGGCACGAGTGCAGGGTCACGTTTAATATTTTCTCCGCGCCGGTGGGCTACGCCGGAACCCTCCGCCATGACAACGCGTCGCTTTCGTTCGCGAGAAAAGCGATGATGGACGTTCTGGCCGCATATCCGGATCATGTTCTCTTTTCTCCGTACAATGTCGTTGCGCACACCCATCGGTTGGGCCTCCATGACCTTTTCGGCTGTTCCTATCCCCGGATGAACCCGTCCACCGATATCGGACTGGGCAGATCCTTCCGCCAGTACCGGACCGACCTCTCCTGGGACCGGAGCGCGTCCTGCTGCGTGCCCGACACCGACTGCGCCGACTGCCGCCATTACGCGTCCGGAAGCGCCGTGGTCACCGCGCGTCTCTACCGCCACGCGTCGGACCCGGAGACCTTCAAGGCGTGGCTCGACTACGTTGACACGTACCTCGCGGTCTGGGTTGTCGGCTACGACAAGGGGAAAAACCTCCTGGAGCGCATGACCCCGCCACCCGGATTCGAACTGTAGAAACGCGGCCGAGTATCCGCCGCCGGACCGGGAAAACACATGAGGAGTATACCATGAATACCGTCAGTTCATTACTGGATAAAGAATGGTATGAACGATATAAGCGAATATCAAAGCTCAACATCCGGAGCTCCATTTACGACGTGACGAATAACTGCAACCTCCGGTGCAAGGGCTGCTTCTTTTTCTCTTCGGACGAACACAAAAAATCCCCGGACGAACCCGATATCCGCAAGTGGGAAGAATTCGTCGATAGGGAAAAGGAGCGCGGAGTCAATCTCGCCATTCTCATCGGCGGCGAGCCGACCCTTTACCTTGACCGGGTGGAGGCATTCTTCCGGCGCATTCCCACCTACTGCGCCACCAACGGCATCATCAAGGTGCCGCGGGACCGGTTCCCCGACATGATGGTGGGAATCTCCCTCTGGGGCGACGAGGAGGAC
>MIBH01000009.1:63186-74357 GCA_001829455.1 Spirochaetes bacterium RBG_13_51_14 | reverse complement strand
CTACTTTCTCAGCTGATTCATTCCGGAGCGGCGGATATCCCCCCTGCTTGAGGCAGTGGTTGAAAAATTTGATATTGGCTTCTCGTGAGTCTATCAGGACGCCGTCGCAATCGAAAATTATAAGACGTTTATCGGTTAAAAGTGTCATGATCATATAAAATATCCAAAAATTTTCCTTTGGTATAAAATGTCAATTAGATATTCATTTGTTAATTAATTCTTGACAAAAAAAGTGCAACATAATAATTTTGCCTCTCTAAAAGGACGAGTACAGGGCAGTATTGGCCGAATCGATAAAAGCATACGCGAAAATAAACCTCCATCTCGAGGTGCTGAATCGCAGGGATGACGGCTATCACAATATTTTCTCCCTCATGGCCAGTGTTGCGCTTCATGATCTTTTAAAACTGGAAGATATCAGCGTGCGCGGATCGGCGGGCGGGATCGACATAGCCGTCGCCGTTACGAATAAGGGTGGGTCTTACGGCCACGTCACAGATTCCATACCGGCGCATGAAAACCTCATTGCAAAGGCGTCGACCCTTTATCTGGAACGGATTGGAATGAATGGAACAGCCGCTTTTTCGATCAAAAAGAACATACCGTCCGGAGCGGGACTCGGCGGAGGAAGCAGCGACGCCGCAGCTGCGTTGAAGCTTTTTAACGGCATGTTTAAAAAGTTCAATGAATTTGAGCTCGCGGAAATCGGCTCGAAGATCGGGGCCGATGTCCCCTACTGCCTGCGGGGCGGTTTCGCGATCTGCCGGGGGAAAGGGGAGATTGTCTTGCCGGTCCCGGGGAAATTGCCGTACTGGGTTTTAGTAGTGAATGATGGCATTCATATTGATACCGACAAGGCGTATCAGGCCTTGAGGAGAAGCGGTGATATCGACAGAGATCAGGAGGCTGGAATCGGAAAATCGACGCGTCTGTTCGCTCAAGCCCTGGCGTCTGGCTCAATCGAAGTCCTGAAAACAGCGGCGGTGAATGATTTCGAGGCGCCGGTGTTCCTGCAGCACCCGGCGATAGGGCAGTTGAAGGAGATGCTCTACCGCCACCATGCCGATTATGCGATCATGACCGGGTCAGGCTCTAGCGTGATCGGGCTTTTCTCGACAAAAGACAAAGCGGTCAAGGCCCAAACAAAACTCAAGGAAAAATACGACGAGGTCATTCTAACGCGGTTCGTGTAGAGGATCATGGTATGTATAATTGAATAATTATCCATGCGGTGAGCGGCATGAAGAATTACTCATGTATACATACTGTATTGAGGTGTGGCCAAGTGGTACGGCAACGGGTTTTGGTCCCGTGACCCCAGGTTCGAATCCTGGCACCTCAGATTAATGAAAGGGAGTCCAAGCATCAATACCATTGCCTCAATTGTGCTGGCTGGCGGGAAGGGAGTCCGGATGAATTCCGATCTTCCCAAGGTGCTTCATATATTCCAGGGCAAGCCGTTAATTGTACATGTGCTCGACAATCTCCGGAAGGCCGGCGTTTCCGATATATATGTGATCGTGGGGTATCGGGGCGAGATGGTTATTGAGGCGATCGGAGGGCGCGCGAAGCCCGTGTGGCAATACGAACAGCTGGGCACGGGACATGCGGTAATGCAGGCCGAGGAAGCTCTGGCGGGCTTCACGGGCAGCCTGATTGTCGCCTGCGGCGACGTTCCGCTCATCAGGCCGGAGACCTTCCGGTCGCTTGCCGCGGAAACGGGCAAGGGCTCTGTCAAGGCCGCGGTGCTTACCATGATGCTCGATAACCCCACCGGGTACGGCAGGATACTGATAAACGCTTCCGGGAATTTCGTCCGGATCGTTGAAGAAAAAGACGCAACCCCTGAAGAAAAAAAAATACGGGAAGTCAACACCGGAACGTATGTTTTCGACAAGCGGCTCCTCTTTGAGGGACTGCGGCACATCAATACTGACAACGCGCAGGGCGAATATTATCTTCCTGACGCCTTGCAGCATATCATGACCGCCGGGTTCGGGGTTAAAACCGTACCCCTGTCGGATCCGACTGAGGGAAGCGGCGTGAACACGCGGGAGGAGCTGCAACGTCTGGAAGAATATTCTCGAACGATGGCGACAGGATAGCGTATGGGCGACAGTTTGTTGAAATTATTCTCGGGAACTTCGAACCCCGGTTTATCGGAGGAGATCGCGAGATATCTCAATATCGAGCTCTCCAAGGTCGAGCTCAACCGCTTCAATGACGGCGAGATATCGGTGAAGATAAAAGAGAATGTCAGGGGACACGATGTGTTCATCGTCCAGTCCACCTGCAACCCGACCAACGATCACGTCATCGAGCTGCTGCTCATGATTGACTCTGCATTGCGGGCCTCGGCCGGAAGGATCACGGCCGTTATCCCCTATTTCGGCTACGCGCGGCAGGACCGGAAGGTGGAGCCCCGGGTTCCGATTTCATCGAAGGTGATGGCCAATATCATCCAGGTGACCGGCGCCGACCGGGTCCTCACCATGGAGCTGCACGCAGAGCAGATCCAGGGCTTTTTCGACATACCGGTGGATAACCTGTATTCCGCTCCTGTCGCGATCGAATACATAAGGAATCTCCACTTGAAGGATGTGGTCATGGTCTCGCCCGATTCGGGGGGAGCGGAGCGGGCGCGCTTCTACGCGAAGAACATAAACGCGGGCCTGGCGATCATCGACAAGCGGCGTCCCGAGCCGAATGTCGCGGAGGTCCAGCATGTCATCGGCGACGTCAACGGCAAGGACTGCATCCTGGTGGACGACATGGTGGACACCGGCGGATCGATATCGAAGGCTGCCGGGGCGCTGCGGAAACAGGGCGCGAAGGACGTATACTGCCTGTTCACGCACCCCGTGCTTTCCGGCGACGCTGTTGACAATATGGAATCGGGCGGTTTCAAGGAGATTATCTTCACCAACACGATTCCATACCGGGGATCCCGCGCGATGAAGGGAATGAAGATTCTTTCGATCGCGCCCCTCTTCGGCGAGGCGATCAGAAGAATTCATAACGGGGAATCGGTCAGTTCCCTGTTCGTATAGCAAATGGAGTTTTTCAGGAGACTGAGAGAGAAAATATTAAAGAGGAAAAAAATGGAAGCTAAGAGTTTAACCGTTGAACCGAGAACCGATGTAGGGAAAAATGCAAGCCGCAGGCTGAGGAGAGGCGGGTTCATACCGGGAGTCATATATTCTCACGGCGAATCTGAAGCGGTGAAGATTCCGCGGAAGGATTTCTTCAAGCTTTTCAGGGGAAAGATCTCCGAGAGCGTTATATTCGATATACACACCGGCACGGACAAAGACGCAGATGAAAAGATGGCGTATGTCAAAGATTATCAGATGGATCCCGTAACCGGGGAAATACTTCACCTTGACCTGTTCAAGGTTACCACAGGAGAAAAAATTCACACCAACGTGCCGATTGAGTTTGTCGGTATTGCCAAGGGCACGAAACTGGGCGGGATTCTCGAGGTTGATTTGCGGGAGATAGAGGTCGAATGTCTTCCCAAGGACCTGCCCGAGAAGATCCAGATTGACGTAACCAATCTGGCAGTTGGCGACTCAATACATGTAAAGGATGTCGCCCTGGATGAAGGCGTTAAGATAATGAGCAATCTGGAAGCTTCAATAGCTTCGGTTCATGTTCCCAAGGTCGTGGTCATTGAAGAGAAAGTCGAGGAAGTTGCTCCGGTTGAAGGTGAAGTTGAAGGTGAAGGTGAAGAGCCCGCAAAGGCTGCTGAAGGCGAGGAAGATGAAGAAAAAGAAAAAAAGGAAAAAAAAGAAAAAAAATAATCCCGTGCGTGTTCAATTCGTATGCCGGCTTTTCAGCCGAGATCATAGTAAGTACAGGGAGCGGTATTATTGAAGTTAATCGTAGGCTTCGGAAATCCTGGCGAGAAATTTGCCAACAACCGGCAGAACATCGGTTTTAAGGTCATAGACATAATCGGAAACAATGAGAACATTGATGTCCGTATCAAGAAGAAGAAATCCATCATTGGCAGGGGAAAAATACTGGGAACCGATGTCGTTCTCCTGAAACCGCAGACATTTGTCAACCTTATCGGTGAGTCGGTCCTCTACATCGCTTCGTTTTTAAGGATAAACGTGCGCGATATTATCTGCATTGTCGAGGATTCCTCCCTCAAACTCGGCGACTTGAGGGTCGACTACCTGTTTTCAAACCTCAAGCATATGGGGATTGAGTCGATGACCAGGGCGCTCAAATCCGAACGGTTCGCGAAGATCAGGGTCGGCATTGGAACGCCGCCGGGCAGCGTTTCCATGGATGACTACCTCCTCCAGGACTTCACCGATGAAGAAAACCTGATCCTCATCGATGTCCTGAACAAGACCGAAAAGGTCGTCAATATGCTTATTAAACACGCGATTGAAGAGGTGCAGGAAAAATACAATCCCGAGGGAGCGGTTAAAATAAAAAAGAGGAAAGTCAAAGCCATTCATATCGATCACAGAAAGAAAAGATGAGCTGTACTATTCCTGGATCCGGCGCTTATGACCCCGCTTAAATAATGCCGCCCGCATACAATTTTTCTTGACTTAATTATTCATGTATGTAAGCTTTCCTTACTCGCTAATCTGGAGCGCACACAATTCAAGCAAGGGAGATTTTCACAATGAGACAGGGAAAACTTTTGATTATGTCTTTTATCATATCGACGATCATTACGTCAGCGCACGCGCAGTCCTATAAATTCGATTATCATCCCGCCTACGGACCCGCGCCCCTGGGGTCAAACCCGCAGTCGATCGCCAGACTGCTCAGCTACGAGAATTTCCGTTCCATTAAGCTGCTTAACGCTGCGATTATGAATTACGGAGGCGGCGATGCTGAACTTGACAAACTGATCGACCAGTATGCCGAGGCGAGCGCCCTTTATTTCCAGAATAAAATGATGGAATCCGCCAAGGCATTTAAGGAAAACCAGGCGGCGATTACGGCCACCGCGAAGCAACTTGCCCAGAAGTACCATCAGGAAACGAACGCGCTTCTTAAAGATAGCATAAATATGAGCATCAGGGCCAAGTTGAAGCTGCAGTTGAAAACCGGACAGAACCAGCTGGTGTCCGACAAACAGCTCGGCCAGGCGCAGGCGGGAGTGCTGAAAGCCAATGATTACTATGACCGTTTCAAGGACGCCAAATCAGTCGACGCAATTTCGCTCATTACCGCCATTTATTACTATCGCGGCGCGAAACAGAACATGTTCACGATGATGAAAGTGGTGGCTGATTCGCAGAGCAAGGCGTTGGCCGAAGAGGAAGTCAAGGCGATGATCGCCAAGAAACAGCTTCCACGGTCAAGGAAAGAAGAGACCCGGCGCGATCTGGAAAATCAGAAAAGAAAGGAGCTTGAATCCAAGTACCTGGACAAATACGCCAAAGACATAACCGATAATAACAACCAGGTGTACCAGTCAAAGGAAAAGGAAAAATAGCGCGTACGGTTCAGGCTTTATTTTTCCGGCACTTTTGATTTTTTCTCCTGCTTTAACACCCGCAGGGCGAGAACCCGTATAACATTGCTGTTATGGACGAGAAGGTTGATAACCTTCTCTCTTGTTTTTGCATCCAACCGGTATCCCTCCAGCGCGTGCAGGGAGGCCTCCAGAAGAGAAAATTGGTGATCGGCGTATGAGTTAAATTTATCGGCGATAACCTGATACAGCCTGGCGTCTTTAATCGTAATGCTCTTGAGCGCAGTGATAACAACGCTGCTGCTCGGGTCATTGAGGGCTTTTATGATTGACGGAATCAGCCCGGCCCTGATGGTCTTCTCATCCAGCGCGAGAATCCCCCTGATGGATTCCTCCCGTATCAACCAGTCCTCGCTCTCGAGTCCCTTCACATAAATACCGGCGGTGGAGGGGTCGTTGAATGTCTGCAAGGACTTTAACGCGTACCACCGAACGTTGCCCTCTCTATCTTCGGACGCCATCTTTTTTATGACCGGGATAGATCGTTCCGGGCTAATCTTGGTGAGGCCCTTCACCGCTTCGATGCGCCCCGCGGTGTGGAGGTCATGCGCGGCCACCATCAGCGTGCCGATGATCAGGTCGTTTTTTTCCTTTCCCAGGTAATTGACGATTTCACGCACCGCATCGCGTCGTTCCATCCAATCGCCGGCCGCGTATTTGTTTGCGGAGCTCCTCTGGTTCTGTATCCGGACGATCTCGGCCTTCTGAAACAAATTGCATCCGGCAACGTACAGGGCCAGGAAGAGGATCGGTATTGGGAATAACCTTCTCATGAGTGTATCCCGGCATCCGACTGGCATACTGAATATCTTATCCACCGGCAGTCTTCGGCCGTCACTGAGGGTCATGGGTCTCATGGTGGATTAGATCATACTGCGTGAAAAACTTTCCGGTGCGCAGAATATAGTAGCGCGTTTCAATAAATGGCGTAAATTCCGTGAAATAGTCCATGTCGTCGTTCGGGAGCCTCTCTTTCCACTTGGTCACATTGCCCGCGCCGGCGTTGTACGCGGCGACCATGTATTGGAAGTTCCCCTTGAATTCCCTGATAAGGCCGGCGATATAGTGCGCCCCGAGTCGTATTGATGTGCAGGGATCGGTCAGATCGTACTGATTCAACCGCACTGCGCGTGCGATACCTTTCGCCGTTCCCGGCATGAGCTGCATAAGCCCTGTGGCTCCGGCGGAGGATATGGCATTGTGCTTGAACAGGGACTCGGCTTTCATCAACGCGTAGAGAATATTCTCATCCAGCGAATAGTCCGCTCCGTAACGCGTGACGCAGTCCCCGAAAGGCTTCGGGAACAGGATGGTTGTGAATTCCTCCGGCATGAGGATGATGTTTTCTTTCAATCCGCTGAGCTTCAGGAGTTTGAGACAGGAAAAGACCTCGAGAAAAGCGTAATTGTATTTTTTACTGTAGTGAGTCAGGGCTATGTACTTATCCTTCAGGGACTCTTCCGTTTTCGGAACCAGTTTCATCTCCCGGTTGATTCCGGCGGTGTGACCGACGATAAAATATTTTTCAACGTTTTTCAGAACGCCGCCGTACCGCGACGATGTTTTCATTCTCCTGATCCTGTTTTCCAGGTCCCGGTAGCGCCCCACATCGGGAAGGTACAGATCGGCAAGCCGGGCGGTCCTTTTCCGGATAGATTTTTCTTTTATGAAAAGCAGGGCGTGATAAAAAACCGCTGCGTCATTGTTTTTTTCATCCGCCGCTTTCCGGTATTCATTTGCAAGGTCCGGCATGGAATATCGCTCGGAAAGCTGCTTGATGAGCAGCCAGGTGTAGGGTGAATCGGGGTTGATGATGATCATGTCCCGGGCGGTCTTCTCGGCAGCCTGCCGGTTTCCACCTTTCGAATAAATCTTATGGAGCCAGAACCGGCACTCGTCGGAATGGCTTCCCGCGGGATATGTGGATACCGATTCCTCCAGGTACTGCAGCGCGCGATCCGTATTATGTACCCGTATCGTATTCCGCGCCAGCAGCCAGAGAAAATGACCGGCGTAATCGTCGGTGTATTTGCTTTTGTAATCCAGAAGGTACTGTTCGTATCCGGGAAGTTTTCTCTCTTCCATGAACAGGGCGACCCGCTTAAGTGAAACATGCGCCTGGGGCTCGGAGCCTGTTTTAATGATCTGCTGGTAAACGGGCAGGGCCATGTTTTTTCTGTTCATTGCCCAGAGCTCGTCAGCGTGGGCTTTGAGCAGATCGGCATGCAGAACGGCATCGCCGGAATATTGGCTGATGAGCAACTCCACGGCGCCGTCGGGGGCGTCGTGGGTCAGGGCCATGACCAGGAGCCTGTCAATCTCGTGATTGACGGGCTTTTCGGGTTTCAGTGTATGCAAAACGGATATGCATTTATTATACTGCTCCGCGTAATACAGGGCCTTGGCGAAAAGCAGGTTTTCTTCAAAATTAAGTTTTCGCGGATTTTTTTCCATGATCTGCGCCACGTGCCGTGATGCGGTCGTAGCCTGCCAGCCCCGTGCGTCCGCGGCAAGCACCTTAAAAAAATTATCAAGAGCGCCGCTGTAATCGGATTTCTTTTCCAGGAGAGAGCCGATCCGGAGGTAAGCCATCATCTGCGAGTCCTGATCTTTGAAATCGGCGCGGATCTTTTCAAGCACAGAGAGAGCATCAGCGTCATTCCCGATCGCCGCCAGCGATTTAGACTTAAGAAACTGGCCATCGCGATACAGGGCGCTGTGACGGCTTGAGATGAGGCCGATGAATTTCGCCGCGTATGAATGCTCGTTATAGAGCGAGAAGAGACCGGCTATCTCGTATGCAGCATCGTCGTAATAGTCCGATTTCAAATGGAATCCCTTGAGAAAATGGTACACCGGTTGTGGAAAGAGCCGCAGCTTCAGGTTCCGGTGGGTCTTGAAACAGCTGTTCGCGAAGTGGAGGATCGATTCTTTATACTTCTTTTCTTTTTTATAAGCGAGTCCCAGCATGAAATGCTCATGATATCCCTTCGGTCCGGCTTCCAGAGCGGCCATGATGGTTTCCGGCGACGAATAGAAGCCGAGGGTTGAGAGATCCTTGCCGCTTATAGGCGCGTTGTTGCATGAAAACAGGAGGGCCAGTGCTGCGATAAACGCGGTTCGTGTCTTCATAAGCCCCTCATTTCATCTGCATGTATTCTTCGTATTCTTTTATCTCGAACAGGTCGGGTTTTTCCCAGATCCTGTCGTAGAATGAGATCTCGTCCTTTGACCGGTAGTAATTATCGGTATGAACAAGGAGGTGATACTCTCTCTGGTCATCTCGGGAGGCTTCGCTGATGAGCTGCTTGAGTTCATCGTAATTGAGCCGGCCGAATTCTTTTTTTTTGACAGCGGAGAATTTGGTTTCCAGCAGCGAGAACAGGGCGTAACGCTTCCCGTGTTTCACTTTTTTAATGGCCTTCGCATACCGATATAGACGCATGGAATAGAGCCGTTCCTGGAAATTGTCCGCCATGATCATATCGATCCGCGCGTCGGCCGCGTCGCGATATCCGAGATGGAGGTAATGACGGGCGAGATGGTCGTTTGACTTGACAACGGCGGAAGCGAAACCGTTGAGCAGTTTTTTCGCCGTGACGATGTCCCTGCTCAGGGTTTGCTGGCAGAGTTCGATCAGTATTTTCTGCGCCTTCCGTATCTCCGTAAATGATTCGCCGAACATGAATTTCATATAGAGGTTCTGGGCGATTATGTCCCGCTGAATGGCTTCTTTGAACATCTTTTTCTCTTCATCGGTGCCCAGGTTCGTGATGGATGTGTTGATGAAATAGAAGAAATATCGGTTATCGCGGAGTCCCTTCTCTGCGTTCCTCTGCTCCCCGGCCATCAGGCTCGATTTGGTCCTCTGGGCGTGCAGGGAGATGCCGGACGCTATTATCACTAACAGGATGGAGTACAGCAGGATATAGCGCGTTGGTTGCTTGTTCATCGGTCGCATCTGGTTTAAAAAATTCCGCTGGGCCACGAGCTTCTCTGCGGGATCGATCCGAAGCATGGTCAGATGTCGAATGTCATCCCCTCGGTGGCGATATATATTTCCATCGTGTCGTTTTTGCAGTTATCACCGTGCTCGATTGCGGCATGATAGTTTTCATGGAGTTTGGAGTCGGGATACGACGGCTCATGGTGCGTCAGGACAAGCTTTCTGACCCTCCAGCGCAATCCGCAGTTGACCGCCATGGTGTAACTGGTATGCCCCCAGTCGAATTTCGTGAATGACTCGTCCAGGGTATACTGGGCGTCAATGATGAGCAGGTCCGCGTCTTGGAAAAAATCGTGGGTTTTCTCGTGTCCTTTTTCAAAGACTTCACCGGTGAACTCGGCGTCGGTCGCGAAAATGAAAGTTTTCCCGCCCTGCCTGAATCGGTACGCGAAGCTCCCACCGGGGTGTTTCAGGGGAAAAAAATCGACTACAAGATCCTCCTCGATACGAACCGGTGTCTTTTTTTTCGCATCGAGGATGATATACTTCTTTGCCGATTCCGTTCCCCCGAACGAAGCAGGGAAATAGGGCGCCCGCATCTGCTCGGACAAATACTTTTCCTGATCCTTGAAAGGAGAATAAAAGGTCAGCGTGTTTCCCTTTACATAGAGGGGGGTGAAGAAGGGAAGTCCCTGGATATGATCCCAGTGGAAATGGGTCATGAATATATCAAGCCTGCCCTGTCCACGGCCGCAGGGCCCCTGCATCAGCTCATAACCGAGGAGACGGACACCGGAGCCGCAGTCGAGGATGTACAGCTTTCCGCTTTTTGAAGTTACGGACACGCAGGTTGTATTACCGCCGTAAACGTGTTTCAGGTCGTCAGGTAAGGAATTGATGAATCCCGGAATGTCGGCAACGTTGCTCAGTTTAAACTTGATGGCATGTTCAGCGATGCTGTATAGCTTCCTTGCGTACTCTTCATTCGTCGTCGGAGATGGCAGAGAGCCCCGGACGCCCCACAGTTTAATCTGCATGTATCTTTTCCTTTGTACAGAAGTTCAGAATTACGTATCCGCGTATACCGGGCACTGTCAGGTTGATGAGAAACTGTTCAGCATGGCTCAAAGAACCATTATATGGCATGTTATACACGCTCCTACAGCCCGACACAGGCCATATCGCATACTAAGCCATATTAATTAAACATGGTGAATTGTTATAAAAAAAATTTCAATCAAAATAATGGTCGTCCGCGGTTAATACAAGATTTTTTTACTCATACACCTTCTCTTCCGTTTCATGGGCGCTGGCCGCGTCCTCTTCGACGTTCCTGACAGTCTCCCGGGAGAGGACCTTCTCATACTCCTTGTACCATTCATTCTGGATGATGAACTGCATGATTTCATTGGTGCCGACCCATATCATGCTCAGACGGATGTCCCGCACGATCCGCTCCAGGGGAAACACGCTGGTATAACCGATTCCGCCGACCACCTGCATGCAGTTATTTGCAATGTCCCAGGCGGCCTCGGTGACGAATTTTTTTGACTGTGAAACCATTCTCCTGATGCGTCCGGGATGCGTCTTCCCCGAATCGATCGCCAGACATGTGCTGTAAACCATCGACCGTGAGGCGTCGAGGAGCATGGCGCAATCGGCGACCTTGAAACCGACGGCCTGGAAGTTCTTGATGGGCTGTCCGAAGGCCTTCCT
>MIBH01000009.1:2262-63158 GCA_001829455.1 Spirochaetes bacterium RBG_13_51_14 | reverse complement strand
AGGGCGGCCCGAACCGAACCGATGGTCATGGCGGCTGTCCCGAGCCGTTCCGGGATCATCATTCTGATGAACACTTCGAAACCGCTGTTAATGCCCTTGAGCGCGAACCGCTCGGGCACGCGCACGTCGTTGAAAATGACCCGTCCGGCGCCGCCGCCCCGGACGCCCATGAGCCCGTAAATATATCTGGATTCAACGCCGGCGGAGCGAGGCACCATGAATGCGGTTATCCGCCGGTGCGGCGGTGCTGAGGGATCGGTGACGGCGTAAACAAGGAACCAGTCCGCGCCCTCGGCGCCAACGATGAAGCGCTTCTGGCCGTTGATGATCCAATCGCCACCGTCCTTCCGAGCGACGGTGGCTGCGCCGAAAAAATCTGATCCGCCGCGGGGTTCCGTGAGTCCCTCCGCCGCGAAGAGTTCGCCCTTCAGGAGCGGCACCACAATCTCACGCCGCAACTCTTCCGATCCGAAAAGGGTGACGGCCTCGCACACGATGTCGGCGCCGACGCCCCACAGACAGGCCAGGGAATAGCTGGCGACGCCTACTTCTTCTGCAACGATGCCGTCTTCCACCCATCCGAGCCCCCGGCCGCCGTACTCCGTGGGGATCCGAATTCCCAGGAGATGGCGCCTTCCGGCCTCTTGCAGATATTCGTGGGGGAATTGAATGGTTTCCGCGTCCATGGCCAGGATCATCTCCCGCGGTACCCACCTGGTAAAATCGCGGGCTTCGTCCCGCAGCTGTTTCTGTTTTTCGGTCATGATAAAATCAAACATGCTAAACCTCCCCAGTATTAAGATTGATTACAATTTTATTGCAAGCACCCGCCGTAGCCGAAGGAGTTTTCTTTTCAGCGAGAGCAGATCCGCTAGAAAGAGCTTGAGCTCATTTTTCTGAATAACGATGTCCTCAATCTTGAGGTCGATAAACCGGAGGCTCGTCTCTATCTGGCTTTTCTCATTCATATCGCTGTCGGCCATGCCGATCATTTCGCCGATCTGATCCAGGGTGGCTCCGAACCGCTTTCCCCGCAGAACGAGCTTAAGCCGGGCTCGATCGCGCTTCGTGTAGAGCCGGTGGTTCCCCGGCGTCCGGTCCGGGTTGATGAGGCGCTTCTTTTCGTAATAGCGGATGGCTGACGGCTTGATATTCAGCTCCGACGCCAGTTCGGATATGGTGTAGGTAGGTTCGCTCGTGCTCATGGTGTATAATTAAACTTAAAGTCAACTTTAATTTAATAAAATTACGCCCTGACGTGTCAAGTCATTTTACCTACAGGATGCATCCCGCAGAAACCTCGATCCGGTACTGCCGGGAGCCTGTTCCGGTGAATTGATGCTGGTAGCGCGCCGAAATCCGCACGTCGTGATACCGCGCCGTCAGGCGGCAGGTCGCCATGTGAGACGTGGCCTTCACGAGCATTCCGGGCGTGATGGAATTGGGGCGCGGGGATATCGATGTGTAAAGCGGGTTGTCCCGTCCGATAAAAAACCGGGAATAGAAAAGCGTAACGGTGAGATATCTCAGCATGCACAGCGATGTCCCGGCGTTTATTGATCCCGAATAGCGGCCGTCCCCTTTGCGCTGCGCGGTGCCTGAAAAGGAAAAGAGCACGGATTTCTTCGCATATATTTTTGCCGATGATTTGATCTGAATATAGCGGTCAATGCCGGTCTTTTTCTCCTGTTCAACGAATGAGAGCCGCGCGGAAACGGATCCTTTGCGGGCAGCGCCGTATTTAAAGAACACCTGTTCCCTTATGATGGAGGGGAGATACGACTGGTTGGCGGCGGATGATATTTTTTTCTCCCCGAAAAAACCACATCCCAGGCACAGCTCCGGCAGCGGCCGGATCCTTATGCCGATCGCACACGCTGTTTCCGCGTGACTGACGCCGGAGCTGTAGGGAGAATAAAAATTGTTGCCCGTGTTCTTCCCCGCAAAGGAGAGTTCACAGGCTCGATGCCGGAAGGTCAGGCCGTACAGGATGCCGAAGTCGCGCACGCTTCTGGTCATGCCGGCGGGAGTGGAGAGGACCTTGTTCGGGAAACCAAGCTCGATGAAGAGAGTGATATAGTCGTCCCGGTACTGGAAGAAAAATCCGAAACAATAGAATGCCTTCTCGCCCAGCGGCAGGCCCCCATCGCCGTAGTTCCAGAGGAACGAGCGGTTGACGGCGCGACGGATCCCGGCATACAGAAAGTACGACTGCAAAAAAAAATGCTCTGAAATGCGAAGGTCGACGACGGATCCATAATCATTGATTTCCACCGGTTCCGAGTAGCGAAAATCCTTTTGTAATCTTCCGAGGATGGAATTGAACGAATTGCCGGTGGAATCGGGAGCATACGCATCATTTCTGGCGAATCGGTTCCGGAAGGAAACAAATCCCCGGACTGAAAGGGAGATGCCGCCGACCGGAACGGTAAAACCTGCCGCGGCGCCATGGAAGCTGTAGAGAGGATTACCGCTGCTGCACGGCAGGAAGGGACTTCCTCTTGAGACAATCAGGCGCCGGGAAAACTGGTCCGACGACAGGGCTCTTTTCCTGCCTACCAGCAGTCCGGCCCCGAAGTTTGCGTAGTAATGGCCCAGAATGCAGTCGAAATAGGGTGGAATGCCGCTGATCGTCAGGTTCCAGGTGAAGCGGTGTTCCCCGGTCGCATTGATGTAGACATGGGTGAAACTCGCGGAGCTTTTGCCAAAGGATAGGCGGGCTTTTTCGCTGCAGAACTTTTTTTCAACGTCGTCGTAATCCAGCGTGTCCTGCCGGTATTCCGCCTGAATCGATAGCTCGGGATCGGACCATATCGGTTCAGCGGCATACGCCGGGCTGCAGCAGAGCAGTGCGGCGCCGATTAGCGTGCTCCGGTGCATAGCTCCTGTGCCCTTTTCTTTTTTCGCGCGTCCAGCGCTGGCAGTGAATTGATTCGGTTCTGGATTGTTCGATAATCCCCCGTTACGGCCAGTTCGGCGATCTCCAGCGCCGTAGCAGCGGGGAGACCGAGCTCGATAAGATCTCTAAACAGCCGTTTCTGTTTGCATTCCAGGTCAGATCCGCCGCGGCGTCCGATGCCCGAATCGGGATCCTCAGGTGCGAGGCCCGTGATATACTCGAGCATATGGTTCACTTCTTTTTCCGACATGCCGATCTGCAGAAGGCCCGTTCGAGTCAGGGGCCCGATTGTTTTCCGGTATTTCATGATTCGTTCGGTATAGTGCCGGTCGCAACCGCGCACGCCCAGGAGATCGTCATAGGAGCAGGTGTTGATGTCGATTTTTCTCCCGTCGTGAAGTTTCCGGATTTTCGACATAAGGGGGCCGTAACCGAGCGACTCAATGTTTATGTCTTGCGTCGACAGCGTGATACCCACTGAATGGGTGAAGCCGAGATGCGGGTGATATTTCAATCCGTATGATGCAGCGACGTACCGGTATAGAACGCACAGGGATGCCGAATAGGTGTTTGCTTCACGTGCGTATCCGACCTTAACGGAAAAATATTTCAGGACGTTTGCCGATGCTGAAATGGAGTTCACGTATCCGACGGCCGTGCGGTTCATGTTATACAGGAGCGTGAAGCCCTGCACCGGCCTGAGCGCGGCTCCGGCGCTCCATTCGGGGAAGAGCAGGTCCCTCCTATTCGGGCATAGGAGCGAACCGATATTTTCCTGTAAAAAAGAAAGATCGATCCATCTGCACGGGGACACGAGGATCGAAGCGCGACCGTCCACCAGATGGCTCGACAGGGAGATTTCCACCGTATCCATGGTCAGATTGTAGTAATATACGCCGGCGCCGATTGAGACGTACTTGACCGGCATGTATCCGATATTGCCCTCGACAATGTGCTCCAGGTACTGCGCGAATCCGAACCGGTTCCAGACCGCCTGAATTCCGACGCCGTGCGTGCCGTATCCGATCCGGATGGTGCTGGAATAGAGTTCATCGAGGGTATAGGGCATACCCCCGGAACAGTGGAGGTACGGATACCGGATCGACGGCAGGTACGCGGGGTTGGAAATCGCGTCGGGGAGGGACGCGTCCGCGGCTGCCTGGCAGAACGGGAAAAGCGCAGCCGGCGGCGTTTCCCGGTAATCGAATGCGGATACGGCCGCGGTGGCAAGGCAGAGGAGGATGCTTATCGGTATCATCGGTAATGGCTCAGCAGGATGTAGATTATCTCTTCCTCGGCGAGGCGAAGGGAAGGATTAACCGCCTCGATTTTACACAGATACAATCCCGTGGGCGGGCGCCTGTGCTGCAGAAGGGGGTTCCAGAAGAGTGTACACAGTCCCGGATTCACCGACGGGAACAGGGGAGACTCGTGGATAGCGATGCCGGTAACCGTGAAGATGCGCAATTTTATGACGCAGGGCGCAAACACGAAAACCGGTATGCAGCCGCTGCCGAACAGGCAGTGACCGGGTATGATGGTGATTTTTTTTCGCAGGGGCTTGAAGAGGCGGTTTCCCATGAACAATGGCGCGGTGATGTTCGGCGCGCCGGGCGTCTGGATGTTGGTCACGGCAACATCGTCGGCGGAATTGGTGTCAGCCCGATTCTTCCGTGACAGGCTCATGTACGAGGGGAGCCCTTTTTTTCCGATGAATGCGGCGCATTCCTGAGGGCTCTCGCCGGAAAACCCCCGCCACTGACCATATGACTGCGCGCCGGTCACATACGCCAGTATCGCTTCGCTGGGACTCCCGTCTCGGTTGGAGTAAAACACGAAATCAATAATCCCCCCGTTCGCCGGATCGTCGTCACTGTCAATAGCTACAACGCCGTCTGTGTTCCAGAGGCTGCCGAAATAATTATTGCAGTATATATCGATATATCCGTTGCCGTTGGTATCGCCGGTACGGTCGGTCTCGTCAGGGATGTCCGGTTTGGTGAGATGAACCACAACATAGCGGTCGTCATAGGGCGTTTCCGCGCGATCATAACTGTATATGGTGACTGGCTCGGCCGCCAGGGGCTCGTTGGTTCCATAATACATGGTGACGTATAAACCGGAGATATCCATCGACTGCTGCGTCGGACTCGCCAGCGTTAATTCAACCCAGTCGCTGGTGGTTTCGGTAACCAGCTCATTGATCAGCAGTTGCGCGGAGAGCTGAGTTTTCAGGATGAGTATTATGATGAGGAGATATTTCCGTATCCGCGGCATGGAGCCTCCTTTGTTCTGTATACGAACCGGAGGTTAAAATCAGAAAAATTTTTCTCATGCCAGGAGTTAAAACTACTAACACTCATTCATTAAAGTCGGGGTGTGTCAGGAGGATGGAGCGGTGGGAAAGCCGTTCATGTGGATTTTATTATTCTATCACGTTATTCTCTGCATACGCCTCGAAAAGCGGTGATACATACGTGTATCGAATCGTGGCTGTCTAATAAGCGCCTTTCCCCCTCCCTCGATGGGAGGGGATAGGGGAGGGTGATGTATCAGTCCTGAAAACATCAGAAGTTAAATCCCCCCCCCCTATCCTCACCTGCCGTACAGGATGTACCAATGCCGCGGAGGCCACGGATGGCCGAGAGCGGCCATCAAGGGGGAAGGAAATTCCGACTTTTGGGACACCCCCGTTTTTTAAGCAAACTGCTATATAAATGGCCGTGAATTCTTTACCGCATAGAGGGCGTACCATGTTTTTGGATGCGCTCATACGTAACTGGATGTGCGTGAATAATTTTTAAGCAGAATGTATATTAATACATTTTTTTCCGTTAATTTTAGACGCTTTTATGACTATATAGTAACATCAGAATAAGTGAGTGGCTATGACATTTGTTTTTCATATCATCATATCCATATCTCAAGGATGTGTTAAAGGCCGTTATTCTGAAATGAGTGTGTAATTTTACAGTTCATCTTATGCTATATTCGGAGGACCGGGATGAAAAGATCGGAATGTATCTCAACAAAATTATATGTTATTTTTATATTTTTCCTTACTATCGTTTTGATGGTAGCGGGCCAAACCGGATGCGGAACGGACGGCGGCAATGACAATTCAGAGAACAACATGCTTCTGCTCGGATTGGCTGAACCGGACATCGATATTTTCGGCGTATCCTGCCCCGGGAATATGAGACGCGTTGCGTTTTCCTGGGAAGCGAACAGGGAACGGGCGGTCAACAGTGACGGCGGCGGGTATACACTGACCGTTACACCGAATTCCGGATCCGCGGTCGCCGTTTATGCGCCGTATATACGCGGCGCCAAATCCCCGACTTCAAAGACAATCTATGCATGCGCGGGGTTCATCCAGCCAAATTACATTTATCGGATTTTAAACACGGTACCGAACGATCCCCTGTACGAACAGCTGTGGGGACTGAAGAACACCGGCCAGACCATCTCCGGCGATGGCGCAATCACGGCCAACAATCCCGGAACGGCCGGCTATGATATGGACGCCGAACGTGCGTGGGACCATGCAACGGATTGCAGCTCGGTTGTGGTCGCGGTTCTGGATACGGGCGTCAACTACAAACACGTCGGGCACCAATAGTGCTTATGCCGGAATCGAAATCAAAGATTTTTATCTGAGAGCGGTATGGAAAAGAAACGACGCATACAGAATCGCCCGGGGCACGTCGATGGCGACGCCGTATGTTACCGGGCTGGCCGCAATGATTAAAGCCAATAATCCGGACTACACCAGCCAGGATGTCGTCAACTCGATAAAAGAGGGAGGCGAACCCGTTCCTTCTCTTCTGGGCATGACCGCGAGCGGCAGGGCGGTCAACGCGTGGGGTTCTCTAAGCTATATCGATAAACCTACCGGGCTTACAGGAACGATAAAGGGCTCCTTGATGAATGACTGATCGGACGATCGGGAGGAAGCGCCAGTCTCCTCCCGGCCCACCACCGCGCACATCGGTTTTTTTGACGGAATAAAAAAAAATTCTCGACATATAGAGGCGAGCGTACCTTCTGGTAACTGAGGCGTAATTACTGTTTCGACCGTGGGAGTCATATGGATAGCGTTCTGCAACTACGGGGAGAGGGAATCAACGAGTTTGCCCATGCTTGTCATGAAAAAATAAGATCAGCCTCTTCAAAAATCGAGGCTCTGCAACTGATAGCATCCTTTACTTCATCGCACCTGGAAGAATGCCGCCGCCCGGTACAGGAAAACCCCGACGAAATATCAATAAATTTTATTGAGCTTCTCGACCAGATCGCATTCGAGCTCACGGAAAACATGCCGCCGGACAGCACGGTGCGAGGATACATAACCGAAGACCTGATTTCCCGTCTGGCCATATACCTTGATATTTTCTGCGGAAAGGAGACCTATTCAAGCAATCTCAACAAGAGACTGCTCACGCATGAAGACACCATCATCATTCGGCAGTGCGGTTTCAATGAGTATATCCCCCTGCTGATGGTCGAATACTACGAACAGCCGGTGTTGCAGCGGTCGATACTTCACGCGCTCCTGTCGTTCGACCGCGAAGATCTTCTCAATTTTTACTATAACATCGCCAAGGAACGGGGCGGCATCGAGGTGAAAATTCTGGCACTGGCCGGATTGAAAAATTTTGGCGCCGCTTTCAGGTACTGGGACCTGCTGATGACGGATAACGAAGAATACAACAGGCTCATTGCATACGCGACATCCTTCGACGGCGCCTTCATTGAGAACAATGAAATTCACGGCGATCTCTATTCACTCCTGTTCGCCCTGCAGTTTATCGAATCGAGCGCCGATCCTCTTAAAAAATCCCGGGCGCTCACATGGATCTTGCGCATGCTCCAGGCCGTGCCCGCCGCCGATTATTATAATTCATACCTCCCGGACGTGTATAATTCCGTCTGCAATATCCTCTTATATGCCGGACTTGACAGCATGAAGCAGCTGGTTGACGATGAAGAACAGGCGTGCGCCTTGATTATGGTTCTCGATTTCCTTCCATGCGAATATTTTGACCGGATCAGCCACCGGTTGACGCTTATCGGAGATATTTTTGTTCAGCGCGTCAATGGCTTGCTGGCCGCGAAAAAAATCAAACTGAACGAAAACGATTCCAATATCATCAGCTACATCCTGTGGAAAACGGGAAGCAGTCTGTGAGAGTAACCGGGCGCGCCACGCCGGTTAAAAAAGCCTGCTGCTGTCGATGAGGATCGTAACCGGCCCGTCGTTGATCAGGGAAACCTTCATGTCCGCTCCAAAGACGCCCGCTTTCGTTTTTTCATGCATGGACCGACACAGATCGAAAAAGGCGGCAAAGGCCGCGCGGGCAGCATCCGATTCCATGGCGCTTGAGTAGGAGGGCCGCTTGCCCTTCCGCGCATCGCCGTAGAGGGTGAACTGAGGCACCAGGAGGATTTCGTCGCCGGTATCGGCGACGGACAGGTTCATGACGCCGTCGGCATCATCAAATATGCGCACTCCCAGAATTTTTCCGGCCACGTATTCCATATCGTTTCCGGTATCGGATTCATGAAATCCGGCGAGTATCAAAAGGCCCCTGCCGATGGAGGCCACTGGGTTTTCGTCAACCTGCACGGAGGCCTGCAACACCCGCTGGATGACGGCGCGCATACATCATCCCTGCTGTTTCAGCTTCTGTTTCAGCACTGTTTCAGGCTGAACCCCCACAAACCGTTCAACCTCTGCGCCCCCTTGCATGATTATGAGGGTGGGGATGGATGTTATCCCGAATTTTTGGGCGATATCCGGATTCTCATCCGTGTTTATTTTAGCGATTGTTGCGTTGATTTCAGCGGACTGAGCGAGTTTCTCAAGGATGGGCACCTGCATCTTGCAGGGGCCGCACCAGGGGGCCCAGAAATCTATCAGCACCGGAACGTCTGATTTCATAACTTCCTTGTCGAAATTGGAGCTGTTTACCTCAATAAGCTTTGCCATATGTTCCTCCCGGTGGATGATATGTAAACTGTCATCATTAGACCAAGAATATATCAGCCGAGTCCACTATTTTTTTAACTTTTGCATAGTAAAATTGCCGATATATGATATGAAATCAAATGACATTTCCGGTGAAGGAGCGGCGGTTTTCCCGCTGAATGGTGTTCAAAACGAAAATGATGTATTGCATTAACAAAGAAACGATGAAAATATTTTTCTGAGGTGCCTCTATGAAACGTTTTTTTCTCATGACGATTCTTCTCCTTTTCGCAGCTGCGAACGGCCAGGAAAAGATCGACACAAAAACCATCAGCGCCATTCCCGGCGGATATGAAAATATGACGTGGGGCACAAAGCTCTCTAACGCGATTGATAAAATAAAGGGGAAGATTGTCTTTACCGATGAAAAAAGCATAATACTCTCAAAGGAAGGGGAGCTGGAATACCATTACGGGTTCTTCTACGTTGATCCGACCCTCGAAAGCGCCGATGCTGTCAAGGATTCCGGCAAGAAGGAGGAAGAAAAGAAACCCGGGGAGCAGGAAAAGGCCGATGAAGGCACGCTGTTTTACGTTGCGCTGAAATTCCCGTATCTCACGATGGCGGAAGTGAAAAAACGAATAGAAGATAAATACGGCCCCTGCACGAATGAAAACTTGCATAAAAACCAGGGGGCACTGGCGTGGAACGGGAACCAGACCATCATAGTCATGTGGGTTGACCGGTATGAGGACAAACCCTACTGCCGCAGGATAACCTATGTCGATAAAAAGATAACCAAGGAATTGAGCGATTACCAGTTCCGGGTATTCAATAGAGTGGAGCTCGCCATACTCAGGCAGATGGGCATATAGCCAGGCCCGGTAGGTATTTTTACAGTTTGAGATCCATTTACTGGTGTGTTATAAAAACCGGGATGAAGCCAATCCCATCCTCAAGAGCATCAAGGGCCTTCCCGATAACCGTTCCGATTTTATCGAAAGAATCTACTGCGCCTGCCATCCCGCACCCGGGGGTATCGGAAGTGACCACCGGATCCCCGGGACGAACCGGATTTTTCCGCGCATCAATTTTGCAGAGCGCCGTGCCGGCCAGGGCCACGGGATAGACCTTTTTTTCCTTCCCGCTGTTGTTGATGATAATGGTTGGATTGCCCGAGACAATGCCGATCACGGCGCGACTGTATTCGTTCCGGGAGCGCGACAGTATCGATTTGCCCGTGTCGCTCGCCACGAGTAGGTCGCCCGGCGCGATATACTCGGCATCATCCACCTCGAAGAGCTCCACCATGTTGGCGGGGAAGTTCTCGGTCTCGCCGGTTCCCGTGTTGTGAATGTGCATTGTACCCTGGAAAACGGAAGCGCCGTTCACGAACAGCGCGTCGCCGCTGCCGGCCAGGTGTACGGAGTCGTCATACTGCCCGATGGTTCCAAAGCCGTCGGCCACCAGGGAAAAGTTATGCTCGCTGGAGAAGACTCCGCCGGCTCCGAACCGTGAAAGTCCCATGACGCCGCATCCCCTGTTCTCCCCGTCCGGATCTCCGGATGACTGCCCCCGCACGCCGACATGGCCGCCGTGCCCCACCATGCCATAGGAATGAATATTTTTCTCCGCAGATATTCCGGCGATGCCCGAAATCCCGATCGAACCGGATTCCACGGACTCGTTTTTCGCGTATATGATCGCAGAGCCATCTGACGGAGGAGTTATTTCGGGAAAGACTTCGTGCTTGGTGTTCCGGACCGATATGGTTCCGGTATGGGAGCTGAATTCATGGCTGATGGGGGCGTACTCATGGGTGTGGGGCAGGGGAGGCCGGGCATTGGAGAGGCGCTCGTCCGTTGACTGCACCACCCGGCCTGGCTTTGATTCATTATTTTTAACAAGTTCAACAATGCCCGGGGCGGATTCGGTGGCCGGTTTGAGTCGCTTGTCGTTTCCCTGCACGGCCGCCCCGGGGGCGTCCTCTCCGTCTTCAGCCAGTTCAACAATGCCTTTCGATATGGTGGTTGCGTCCCTGAGCCGTTTGTCGCTGCCCTGGACTGCCACGCCGGAATTTGTTTCTCCGTCTTCAGCCAGCCTCACGATACCCTTGGAGGATGCAGTTGCGTTTTTAAGCCGTTTGTCGCTGCCCTGAACGGCAACACCCGGTTTGTCTTCGCCGTCCTTAGCTAGCTTCACGATGCCTTTGGCGGCGGTGGTTGCGTCCCTGAGCCGTTTGTCGCTGCCCTGGACGGCGACGCCCGCCTTGTTCTTGCCGTCCTCGGCCAGCTCGACGATCCCTTTTGTGGTGGTGGTTGCGTCCCTGAGCCGTTTGTCGCTGCCCTGGACGGCGACGCCCGCCTTGTTCTCGCCGTCCTCGGCCAGCTCGACGATCCCTTTTGCAGTGGTGGTTGCGTCCTTGAGCCGTTTGTCGCTGCCCTGGACGGCGACGCCCGCCTTGTTCTCGCCGTCCTCGGCCAGCCCGACGATCCCTTTTGCAGTGGTGGTTGCGTCCCTGAGGCGCCGGTCGCTGCCTTGGACGACAACCCCGGGATTCGCTTCGCCATTTTCTGCCAGCTCGACAATTCCTTTTGAATGTTCCGTTGCGATTTTGAGGCGCCGGTCGTTACCCTGGACCGCCACGCCGGCAGCGTCCTCGCCATCCTCGGCCAGCTCGACGATCCCTTTTGCAGTGGTGGTTGCGTCCCTGAGGCGCCGGTCGTTTCCTTGTACTGCCACGCCGGCGACGTCCTCGCCGTCTTCCGCCAGCTCGACGATCCCCTTGAAAGTGGTTGTGGCTTCGCGTAAACGCTTGTCATTCGCCTGTACCGCGGTACCGGACGCAGTGCCGCCTTCGGGCGCGAGCCTGCAGATGCCGTATGATTCAACCGCGGCCTTATGCAGCCTTGAATCGTTTCCCGTTACCGCCGCGTTTTCCTTGTACATGCCGTCGGGGCACAATTTGACAATTCCAAAATTTTCGGTGGTTGCGTCCCTGAGGCGCGAATCGCTGCCCTGCACCGCAGACCCGGCCTTTGTTTCCCGGTCATGAGCGAGACGGACAATGCCCGGCTTCAGGTCGGTTGCCTGCTTCAGGCGCGAGTCCGATGCCTGGATAGCCAGGCCTTTTGTGGCGTCGCCGTCATCCGCCATCTGGACAATGCCCTTGAATATGGCGGAAGCATCACGCAGTCGCCGGTCGTTTCCCTGGATGGCGGTACCCGGGCTATCGTCACCGTCCTTGGAAAGTCGCACGATGCCGGCCTGGAATATTGAAGCGTACGGCGTCAGGTCGCCGATGTTATGGGTATGGAATGGATTAAAAGGCGCTGCGGAAATCTCCACGTGAGAAATCTGGACGCCGTACTTCCCTTCTGGATATTTTACCCCCTTAGCCTCAATGCGGACATACTGGGCCGGCGTGATATCGGTCTTCCAGTAGTATTTTTTGTTCGCCTGGGCCTTGAAGTTTTTTTCCTCAAGGAGCGGCATCCACACGTTGTTGTCCGCGCTTGCCTCAATATAAAAACTCTCGGGGAATCCTTTCGAGGCCGAGCCGAGTATGATCCGGTTGATGTGGAAGAGCTTGCCCATGTCGATAAGGAGCGATTCCTTGGCGGCGTGTGATTTGGGTTCTGATTCCCAGTAGGTTTCCGGATCGTCCTTTAATACGGCGTCCGGGCCTCGGTCGGCAGACGAGGCGCCGCTCGACCTGATAGTGCTAACGCCGGCGATACCAGTCCGGACACGGCCGATTTCGGAATAAAACCCTTCATCGCTCTGCTGATGTGCGGTGATAAGGATCTTCAGGTAGCGGACGATTGCGAGGGGGATGTCAAGACGGTATCGGTCAGATTCCAGCTCCAGTTTATTTTCCGCATGCATCACCATCCAGCAATCGCCGTCAAGGCTTCCCTCGAAGCGGAAATCGCGGGGAAAGGTTTTCGGTCCGTTGGGAGACGCGGCCATCTCAATGTAATCGATGGTGACGGCGCTCTGGAGGTCGATGATTATGTATTCAGTCATATTCTCGTCGCTCTTTCTGCTGCACCAGTAGCCCTTGTCGCGCATAATGTTGAACACGGTATAGGACTCATGATGCTCGCTCGATACCGTGTGTATCTTGAATTCATAATCCCGTTTGTGGCTGATGTTGATATATTCCATGGTGGTACCCGGTAGATGGTTTGTAAAATGTGACTATGATAGCCCGTCAATTCCCCGGAGGGCGCTTGAGGGAACTTCAAGAAATAAAATTTATTAATCCCATACCGCGGCGCTCTGTCAAATGTTTTATTGCCGTTTCATCCGGGTTCAATCCGGATCATTGTACCCGCATCCATCATAGGGCGACAGCGGCTCGTCACGGACCAGGTGCATCACGTCCTCGTAACAGGGAAAATCCCGGCACATGCGCGGACGATAGGGATAAATGGAGCAGGACGGAAGGCCTTGTTCATCGGTGGTGAAGTGTTTGCACCGGTAATGATAGGGAAGGTTCTCATCCGGACTTTCGTGCTTGAAAACAAGCATGGGAAATATAATGTAGATTTCAGAAAATCGAGGGTCGATTTTTGACGATCGCCTCCAGAATTCATACGCCGCTCGCAACAGATCGGGCGATTCCGCCAGGCGTACGTCCTGACAGCAGTACCCTCTTCTTTTACAGTGGCCCATTAATGGCGTCCCATCCATTTCTGATATCTAATGCAACGGGCTTATCAGTCATGACAACCCGTGACGTTTGCGCGTCAAACCCTTTGATACGGCAATCTTCCGGTGCGGCTGGTAAAATCCGAATTTTCAGGTGTGGATTTTTTATGGGTATCCCACAAATCACACGGGCCGCTCCGGTTCACTGCATAACCCGTTTGAAGCCCATTGCAATCCTGCCGCACGATCTCTTTAATCACAATGCAAGTGTGTTAATGCTTGACAAAATATGCAATAAAATAATTCAAATAAGTGTAATATTGGGCGCCACGCATTGAATTTTTAAAGGGAGCGATACTCTATATGGACGGCTTTTCCGCTGAAGAATTATTTACCAAAGAAAACGGTTGGGCTTACAATGATTTTATCATTCTCCCCGGCTTTATCGATTTTTCGCCCGAGGATGTCATCCTTGAATCGAATTTGACCAGGAATATAAAAATCAAGAATCCGCTGGTGTCCAGTCCCATGGACACGGTGACGGAATCGAAGATGGCCATCGGCCTCGCCCTCCTCGGAGGCATCGGGATCATCCACTACAATAACACCATTGAGGAGCAGGCTGCGGAGGTCCGGAAGGTCAAGCGCTTCGAGAACGGCTTCATCATGGATCCCATCGTGCTTTCACCGGGCAACACTCTGGCCGATATTGACCGGATAAAGGAAAAATACGGCTTTTCCGGCATCCCGATCACAGAGGACGGCAGGCTCAATTCCCTCCTCCTGGGAATCGTCACCAACCGCGACATTGATTTCGAAACAGACCGGACCAAGAAGCTGTCCGATGTTATGACCACCGATCTGGTAACGGCGAAGAAGGGGATTTCACTGAGCCAGGCGAACCAGATTTTGAAAAACTCGAAGAAGGGAAAGCTTCCCATCGTGGACGACAAGGGAAGGCTCGTGGCCCTCATGTCCCGCAAAGATTTACTAAAAAACCGCGAGTATCCCCTCGCATCGAAGGATCCGCAGAAACAGCTCATGGTGGGCGCCGCCCTGGCGACGCGAGAAGAATCGTGGGACCGGCTCGACGCTCTGGTGGAAGCCGGCGTTGACGTCGTCGTCGTTGACGCGGCGCAGGGCAATTCGATCTACGAGACCGACATGATACGATACATCAAAAAGAAATACCCAAAGATCGATGTCATCGGCGGGAACGTGGTTGCCGGCGAGCAGTGTGAGAACCTGATCAAGGCCGGAGCGGACGGCCTGCGGATCGGCATGGGTCCGGGCTCTATCTGCACCACGCAGATGACCATGGCAGTGGGGCGCGCGCAGGCCACCGCCGTGTACCGCACCGCGCGCCACGCCCGTAAACATTCAATCCCCGTCATCGCGGACGGCGGAATATCCACCATCGGCCATATTGCAAAGGCGCTTGCCCTAGGCGCGTCATCGGTCATGATGGGCTCCATGTTCGCCGGCACGAACGAGGCGCCGGGCGAATACTTTTACGAGAACGGCGTGCGCCTCAAAAAGTACCGCGGCATGGCGTCGCAGGAGGCGCTGGAGGCCGGCGGCTCCAAACGGTACTTCGCCGAGGACACCAAGATCAAAGTGGTTCAGGGGGTGTCCGGCGCGGTGCTGGACAAGGGATCGCTGTTTGAATTCGTGCCGTACCTGATTCAGGGGCTCAAGCATTCTTTTCAGGACATGGGCACGCGGGACGTGAAGACCCTGCATGAGAACCTCGTTGCCGGCAAGCTTCGGTTCGAGCTGCGGTCGCCGTCGGCCCAGCTCGAAGGCGGCGTTCACGACATGTACTCGTATAAGGAGCCGAAGTATATATAGGAGGCGCGGTCACGCCAACCAGGCGATGACACCCTGTCCGCATCTGAGCCGGATTGACTTATTCTTGCAAGTTGACCTCATCCCCCCTGGCCCCCCTTCTCCCGCGGGGAGACGGGGGGAACATAGAAAAATTTATTTTGTCACAGAGCCCTCGCCCTGTGGGAGAGGGCGCGCCGGAGGAGGGGTGAGGTCAAGTAGACAGGAGGCTCTCGATGGACTTTAAAGAACTGGTCATAAAAAACCGCAGCTACCGGCGCTTTTATCAGCAGCATGATATAAGCCATGGTACGCTGCGCGATCTTGTGGACCTGGCGCGCCTCACGCCGTCTGCGGCGAACCGTCAGCCGCTGCGCTATGTTCTTTCCCACCATCCGGAGAAGAACGCGATCATCTTCCAGCACCTTGCCTGGGCGGCATACCTCGCGGACTGGGACGGCCCGGCAGAAGGGGAGCGGCCGGCCGCGTATATAATCATACTGAACGACATGAACATAAGCAAAACAGTGGACTGCGATCACGGCATCGCTGCCCAGACCATACTGCTGGGAGCCGCAGCCATGGGCCTGGGCGGGTGCATGCTGGCAGCGATCAAAAAAGAGGGGCTGAGAACCGCCCTGAGCATACCGGCGCAGTACGAGATACACATGGCCGTCGCACTGGGAAAGCCGAAGGAGACCGTTGTGATAGAGGACCTCGACGCCTCGGGCGACATACGGTACTGGAGGGACGAGAAAAACAGGCACCATGTGCCCAAACGCCCGCTGGACAGCCTGATCCTGGACCTCTGAACCGTCCATGGATGGATCTTCCATGTACCATGTCACCATCAGATTTTACGAAGAGCTCAATGATTTCCTGGAACATTCCCGTAAGAAGAGAGACATCGAATCCGCGTTTCCGGGACGGCGCTCGGTCAAGGACCTGATCGAATCCTTCGGCGTCCCGCACGTGGAAGTGGACCTCATCCTGGTCAACGGCGCGTCGGTCGATTTTTCGTATATAATAGAGGACGGCGACCGGATCAGCGTCTATCCCGTGTTCGAGACACTCGCGATTGGAACGGTGACGCGGCTCCGGCCGCGGCCCCTGAGGGAGCCGCGCTTCGTGCTGGACGTTCATCTCAACAAGCTGGCGCGGCGTCTGCGGCTCCTGGGATTTGACGTGGATTATGCGCCGGCGCGGGACGACAATGCGCTGGCGGACGTCGCCGAGCGGGAGAACCGGATCCTCCTCTCCCGGGACCGCCAGCTCATGATGAGGAAAAAGGTGTCCCGCGGCCTGTACGTGCGCAACACCGACCCGGAACGGCAGGTCGCCGAGGTGCTGGAACGGCTCGACCTCTGGAGCCTGTGCCGTCCCTTTACCCGGTGCATCGAGTGCAGCGGGAAAATCGCGCCCCTTGACCTCGCGGGCCAGGATTCGCCGGAGATAGCGGAACGCATTCCGACGGGAGTATACGCGTGGTGCCGCGAGTTCTACCGGTGCGGGGAGTGCGGGAGGATTTACTGGAAGGGGAGCCATTACGAAAAATTGAAGAAGCGGGTTGATGGTATTCTGCATGGAAAATGAGTTTGAATTCATGAAAGCGGCCATTGCGGAGGCGCGTACGGCGTATGACCGCGGTGAGATCCCCGTCGGCGCGGTCGTGGTGAAGGCCGGCGCGGTCATCGCGTCCGCCCGCAACGACAACCGGGAAACGCGCGATCCCGTGCGCCACGCCGAGATCATCGCAATCGAAATGGCCTGCGCGGCGGTCGGCAACGAGCGCCTTGTTGACTGCGACCTGTACGTGACCAAGGAGCCCTGCGCCATGTGCGCCGGCGCGATCGTGCACGCGCGGATACGGCGGCTCGTCATCGGCGCGCGGGACCGGCGCTACGGCGCGTGCGGCACGGTTCTCTCGGTGTGCGGCAACCCTTCGCTCAACCACGTGCCCGAGATGGAGTTCGGTTTGCTGGAGGACGAATCGGCGGAACTGCTACAAAAATTTTTTCAACAAAAACGGCGGATGCCGATATAAGGAAACATCTCCATTACTTTAAATTAACCAATAAAAATAAAATTATTGATTTTTATACAGATTTTCAGTATAATCGCACTATAGAACCAAGCATTAAAAAAAATTTAATCGGAGGTTGTTTTATGAACCAAGGGGGAAGCGTTATAGGCTGGATTATATATCTGGCGATAATTGTTCTGATTATTGCCGGCATGTGGAAAGTGTTTGAAAAAGCTGGGAAACCGGGATGGGCCGCTATTATCCCGATTTATAACCTCATCATTCTCCTTGAAATTGTTGGAAAGCCTCTATGGTGGATTGTACTGTTTCTGATTCCTTTTGTCAACATCGTCGCAATAATATTAGTTTCAATGGAAGTGGCTGTCTGTTTCGGGAAGAGCAAAGGATGGGGTTTCGGCCTCCTTGTCATTCTTCCCTTCGTCGGTTACCCGATGCTGGGTTTCGGCCAAGATAAATACACCGCGCCAGCTAAGTCCGCTTAACAAGTTGAATCCTTTAGCATGTGCTACCTCAGTAGCACATGCTGTTTTAACATGTTATAATTGTAAAAATTTTCATACAAGTATTTTAGACTTGTTGTTGTATTATTCTGGTCGCACATTTCTAATCGTATTCCGTGAAGTTGGAGGAATGTCATGTCAGACATACAGAAGCCGACGGTGCTCAATCTCCTGGCAGTGCTCGCCCTCATCACCGGCGTTTTTTCCAGCATCCGCGGGGGATTGATGATATTCGGCGGCATTTCCCAGATTATCGGGGATGTCGGCGGCGTTTTTGAGATCATCATCGGCGTCGCGAGTCTGGGCGTGGGCGTGATCGCCTTTATCAGCGGCATCAAGGTGCTCTGGGATCGGGCGGGCGGCATCGCCATTATAAAAATGTACGCCATCGGATTGATCGGATACAACGTACTCTGGGTGGTTTACACCGTGGCGGCCGGCGGCAAGGTGAGCTGGCTGAGTGTTGTTTCCGAGCTGGTGATAGGCGCCGCGACCATTGCGCTGATCATGACCAATGAAGAGGTGAGTAAGTATTCTGAATCGCTCGGTTGATCTGTAGGGTATTAATGTAAATGAATTGACAGCACCTGTATCGGCATTGCAATATGCGACATAACATCATGAAACGGGTGCTCCTTGCCACAACAAAGAACTTCATGTACCGCCAGGCGCTGATTGAGGGAGGGTATGCCGTAACTGAATACAGCCTCTCCCCGTCCCCTGACACGCTCCGGGAAATAGAGCGGATTCCTTCATGCTGCGCGTCCGTTGCCGAGGTTACAGCCGGGAGCATTGAAAATAATGCCGCGCTGTACCGGGCGCTCAGGGATAAGGGACCCGTCATCTGCTATGCGGACACCATGACTGAAGAGATGCGGCGTTTCATTCTTGATTGCGGTATCGCCGACCTGATGCGAAACTACGACGCGGATCACCTCTGTCGGTTTATGGGCATGATTAGCGAAGAGCAGGACACAGACGCCGGTTCGTTCGTGGTTCTCGATGATGACGCCGCCGTCATGGACGTCGTCGGGACCGTCATAACACGGTTTAATTACCGGACCGAGTTCGTGGATACAGTTGACGGTCTGTTCGGCCTGGCTCTGAAACCCGGCGTGCGCTTCATGCTGGTGAACCTGGGCACAACCGCCCTTGACCTGAACGGCCTGGTGAGAAAATATTATTCGAGCCAGGTGGCGCGCGCTATCCCGGTCCTGGCGTACAAGGACATGCGGGAGGGCCTGTTCGTCCACGAACTGGTGGGCGGACTCAACAGGCTCACCAGATATATCCTGAGCCTGGAGGAGCTGTACAGCCTGCTGGTGGATATCCTGTTCAGGAAAGAGATAATGCCGATGGTGGCGTCGCTGAAGCGGCTGTCGAGCTTTGACATCAATGCCTGCTATGCAGAGGAGACCCTGGGCAAAGCGTTCTTTTCCAGTGAAAAGAATATATTCAGCGGGGCGGATATATTCGGTGATGATACTTTTTCCTCCATGAGCCGAACGGTGCGGGACATGAACAGGACTCTCCTGAAAGCCGAAAGCTTCACGTGGCTGAGAATAGCAATGGACCGGAGGGACATCAGTACTGCGGGAAGGGAGGGATGAGCTGATGCTTCAGGGACAGGTCGCCCTTTTTCAGATCAGAAATCACTTGCAGTGAAATCGTCTGGCGGTATATCTCCTCCGGAGACGTCGGGTAACAGGGACGCCGGCTGTCGTGGCAATGCCGGCACAGCTTCTCCCTCTTTTTTATGCTTCTGATCCCCAGCACGGGGTACATACCGTTTTTCAGCGCGGTTTCGTACGCTCCCTGCCGGTTGACCGTATCAACATGTTTGCTGAACTCGTAGTAGACGCCCCCGGGGCCGTGGCATGCCTCGCATCCAATCCCTTCAGTTATTGTTTTCTGGTGCCGTCCGCCTCCCGTGGTATGGCAGCGCAGGCACTGCCGGTCTTCAGACGGGGTGGTGATGGATAACTTTTTCGCGATAGAGAGCGCTGATTCGGTTTTTAAGATCAGCACCGCTTTCGCATGGGGCGTCCGCAGCCACTTGTCGTATTGACTGCCGATCGCCTCTGACCGGTGACATTCGCCGCATACGGCGCTCCCGACATAAGCCTGTTTTACATCATCCGAAAAAAGGGAGACTGAAAACAGGACGGACAGGAAAAACGCCAGAACAAAAGAACCGTGTATGTTGAGGTTTTTGTTCATAATCATGCAGCGAATGCAAGTATTCATAAAATATGGAATATTGAGTCTTCCCCGTCAAGAAATATAATTAACTTGAGTTAGGCGAATGTTGGAATAAGACCTCCCTCCCCCTCGATGGGGGAGGTTAGGTGGGGGTGAATAACTGCTGGATGTATCAGGCGTTGCAATCACCCTCCCCTGACCCCTCCCATCAAGGGAGGGGAATAAAGAAATCAGTTATACATATCATGGAAGCTTTGTTCAGGAGCATCCCACACACAATGTGCGGGTGTAATTACGGCCAGGGGAGCGACGCCAATCATTCACGGCAAGAAAATATTATTGACATTATGCGTGCAATTGCTATTAATTAATAGCGGAGGATAATTGTGACATCAAAAGAGCCGGATAAGCGGATTAAAAGAGTCGGAGAATTCCTGGTGGACAATAGCATAATCACCAAGACGCAGCTCGACGACGCCCTGGACATGCAAAAATATAATAAGGGGCGGCTTATCGGTGAAATTTTGGTAACACTGGGGGCTCTGACAAAAGAAGAGCTGGTCATGGCCCTGGAGATGTACCTCATGGAGACTGATGAGAATCCCTCTCATGTGGATGAATGGCTCGATCAGGATGAAGTGGATATGATCATTGAACGAATGAAGGGGAAGTAGCCTATCCAGAATAATAAAATTGTTGACAAAAGAATCATATTATTTCAGAAATGCCTGCATGCTTGAATTCGAAGATAAAATATGTTTCGGCTGCGGCCCGGATAACGAAAAGGGTCTCAGGCTGCAGTTGGAATTTGATGACGATACAAAAACAGCATTTGGCCAGTACACCGCTCATGAACTTCTCGAGGGCCCGCCTAACATAATACATGCCGGTATCATCGCGGCTATTCTTGACGAAACGATGATTACGGTCAATAAGTATCTGGAAACAATCGCCCTCACCAGCGAATTGACGATTCGATACCTGCAGCCGGCGTACGTGGGCGAGAACCTCTACATACGCGGCTGGTACGTAAAAAAGAGCAAGCGCGTTATTGAGAATAGAGCAGAGATCGAGAACGAAATGGGGAAGATCGTAGCCCGGGCCAAGGGAAAGTACATGGAATATGATGAGATTCCCCAGCCCGATTGATGTGCTGATACATGCGCCGAAGTGGTGGAATTGGTAGACGCAGCGGACTCAAAATCCGCCGGTGGCAACACCATGAGGGTTCAAGTCCCTCCTTCGGCAAAACGAGAGAGCCCCTTGATGAGGGGTTTGTTATTTTTACAGGGGTTTTCCCTGTGCGGCTTATTGCGCGGATAAAAAAAAGAACAGAGCCATGTCTGGTGTGGGGAGAGCTTTTTGTGGTTCGTGGTGCGTGTTGTGTGCGGCAGCTCTGTTCCTTTTTGTCTCGTTTAATGTTGACAGATGAGCCCGGTTCTGTTCACGATCTGGCGGGGAATATCTGCGTTTTTCGTTACTCCGGGACGGAAAACAGTTTTCTGGTATTCCATTCAATTGTTCCGTCGCAGCCGGTTACGACGGTGCCCCTGAAGAATGTAATAATGGCATCAATGCCGGTTCTGTTTCGATCCCGGCCTGAGGCTGCGGCGGTTGAGCGCCGGTTTTTCTCAAAATTCTTATAAATCCTTTTTGGTGCAATCTGATAAGGATTTCTTTTTTCAGAATCGGCAAGCGTATAAAAAGTATGGCCTGTTTTGGATGCATAGATATTCATAATACTCCTTTAAACAATTGAAATACTATATATAGCAGTGGGAAAACCCGCAATACTGACAAAAAAAGCATCCTGAATCCGGAATTAAATAATGTCCGCACTCAGGGCATATTTTCTTAGCGATATTGAGTTTCACCATTTTGTTTAAGCCCCATTTATATCCACATATGTATAGTATAAAAATGTGTAGTATATTGCAAGCATTTTTTTTTTGCTTTTTTAAATTTTTTTACCCTTGAATTTTCATGTCGATCGTTAGCATTAGTCTTGGAAATATTATTCTCGCACATGGCAATAGACATCTGCTCGATATAATATAATGTGTTAATTTCATCAGTCAGTTTCGCATCATGTGTTATAACAGTTAATCAGCATTTTGAATGCGATATGAAAGCTCATAAAATTCTTATGATTTCAAAGGGGATGCGCAGGGATGGCATTAAGTTTACGCATTGCGGAAATTTATCCTCAGACACGGATGGTTATTTTAACATACATTCGTTTCTTATAAGTTCGCATCATAAAACATGAGATGTGCTCTATTCGGTGCAGGGTGTAACATATTGAATAAATTTGTATCTTAGATTGAATATTGAATATGATGATAGTATATTTATACAAGGAAACGCGAATAGTTACAATTGAATCAATATCGTTTTAATGAGGATAGAGATGACAAAACCAGCATTTGATCCTGAAAAGAGCATTGAGGAAATCCTGAACCTTGAACCCGAGGAGGGACAGCCCAATGCTGAAACGATCGGTGAAACGTCGGGGGTTTCAGGAAAGAAGTCAACCGAGTTTAATTTTGATATAAAGCCCGAAGAGCTTGAGAGCTTTCTCAATCAGTACGTGGTGGGGCAGGAAGAGACTATCGAGGTCATCGCCACCAAGGTGTGCACGCACTTTAACCGGATGAATCTCGAGAAAAAGATACCGCAGAAGGATCGCCCGGTGGGCACCATTAAGAGCAATATGCTCCTCATCGGGCCGACGGGCGTGGGCAAAACCTACATCGTGAAACTCATCGCGAAGAAAATAGGGGTTCCTTTCATCAAGGCGGACGCGACCAAATTCAGCGAGACGGGGTATGTCGGCGGCGACGTTGAAGACCTGGTGCGGGAGCTGGTGCACGAGGCGGAGGGCGACATCAAGAAGGCCGAGTTCGGCATCGTATACCTTGATGAGATCGATAAAATAGCCTCGTCAGGCCATATGTACGGGCCTGACGTTTCCCGCACCGGCGTGCAGCGGAATTTATTGAAGCTCATGGAAGAGGGGGAGGTTGACCTTAAGACCCCGCACGATCTTGCCTCACAGGTGGAGGCGGCCATGGAAGCGCAGCGGACCGGCAAAGTCACCCGCCAGAAAATCAATACGAGAAACATTCTCTTCATTGTTTCCGGGGCCTTCAGCGGGCTTGATAATATCATCAACAAGCGTCTCAACAAGCAGTCCATCGGTTTCGACAAGACGAAGATCACCGGCGAGGACCGGCAGGACGTCTTGAAGAAGGTCAAGACCGAGGATCTGATCGAATTCGGCTTCGAGTCGGAGTTTGTGGGCCGGCTGCCCGTATACGTCGTCCTGAACGACCTTGACGAGGAGGGGCTGTACAAGATTTTAAAGAATAAGCACAGCACCGTGGTTCTGGGAAAGAAGATGGATTTCAAGGCCTACGGTATCGAGCTCGGCTTCACGGACGAGGCGCTCCGGCTTTTGGCGAAAAAAGCAAACAGCGAAAAGACCGGTGCGCGCGGCCTCCTGAGCGTGTTTGAGAAGGTTCTGATCAAGTTTGAGAAGAGCCTGCCCTCAACCAACATCAATAAGCTGCTGTTGGACAAGCAGGTGATGGAGAAACCGGGCGAGGTGCTGAAGCACATGCTCATCGAGGACGGCATACACAGCTTCCAGAAGGATTTTCTCATGCAGCACGGGATTTACCTTGAATTTGACAAGGAGGCTGTTGAAAAGATTAAGGAAATGGCCGGTGAAAAGCTCAGGAGCATCAAACAGCTCTGCAACGAACTGTTTCATGATTATTTCCACGGCCTCCGGCTCATGAAGCTGGAGCAGTTCACCATACCGCGGCAGGCTGTTGACAATCCTGATGAATACCTGAATAATTTCATCAAGGAGAACTATAATAAATAGTTTCCTCCGCCGATACGGCGCCGGATATTAAAAAGCCCGCCTGAGCGATTGCAGAGGCGGGCCTTGATTTCTTATAGTGGTACCGGCTTACGCCGGGGATATCGCGTCAACCGGGCATACGGCCGCACAGGCGCCACAGTCAGTGCACGCGTCGGCGTCTATTACCCTCTTGTCTCCTTTTTCGCTTATCGCTTCCACGGGGCATTCCGGTTCGCAGGCGCCGCAGTTGGTGCATTCATCGCTGATAACATAAGCCATACACTGCCTCCTTGATTTTTACATGTGGATGGAAACTTTATTTATCCCATTATAGATGTCAACTTATTATTCGATGCGGGCTATTTTTCATAACGCCCGCAGTACGGCGACGGATTTTTAATAAACATCTATGGATACAGCACCGCCGGATCTACTCCGCCGCGCACGGGGCCGAATGCTGAAATCTTTTCAATCTGCCAGTTTGTTGGTAATACTTTATATTCACCGTGCCGATCTGTAATCTTGAAGAGGTTTTTCGTGGCCGGAAAAAACAGCACCCGTTACGCCTTCCTGACGAGCGCGCTGATCGTCATAGCTGGTTTCACCACGCATCCCCTGATGCTCCTGTCACGGACAAAAATTCCGGACGAATCAGTTCCGCCGTCTCAACATTTCGCGGACGTAAAAGTGCCGCGCGGTTATCGGGTCCCTCCGGTGCACAACCGGCGGTTCACGGGGCGGGATATAACCATTGATCTGTTCGCCGCGGTGTTTGCGCAGGGCATGGCGGTATATGCCGAGATATACAAAAATAGACCGGATCAAGACAAGGACCTTACGGTGCGGTGCCTCGTATTTGATAAAAGAGATGTTCTTCTCTCAAAAAGACCGTGGGGATACCGGGCCTTGATCGGCCTCAACCCGGAAACGGGCGCCGGCATGAGACAGATGACGGCCGTCTATTCCGTCGGCGGCGTGGCCCGTGCCGAACATTTCACCGTAGCGATAGCGGAGACCGAATACCAGTTTTATCCGGGCGCACTTGACCTGGGCACGTATTCCGATGTTGATTACCGGCCGACGGAAGAGGAGATGAAATTCATCAACCGGTGCACGGCGAAAAAAAGCAGGGTTTTCAGCGAAATCGGTCCTGACCTGTTGAGCAATGCCCTGTCGCATCCTCGGAACAATCATTACGTCACGTCGCCTTTCTGGGCCAAGCGTCTCGTCATGCGGTACAGAAACCGGAATGGGAAGAAGATCCGATTCAAGGATCAACTGAATATCCACCGGGGCATTGACCTGAGAGGCAAAACTGGCGAACCGGTCTACTCCATGGCCGACGGGAAAATAGCCATAGCAGAACCGATGTATTATGAAGGGATGTTCATCGTCATCGACCACGGCAATAGAATTTTTTCCTATTACATGCACCTTGACTCATTAAATGTCAGTGAGGGAGATCGGGTCCGCGCCGGAGATCTCATCGGCCGGGTGGGCTCGACCGGGCTTTCAACTGCCGCCCATCTGCATGTCTCTCTCATGATACAGGAGGTGTACGTCGATCCTCTGAGCATGCTGGCGCTGCCGGTGAGGAATTAGCTCAGTACGCCGAAAGACCTCGAGGCGCGTGCAGCTCGGTTTCATATATATGAATCGATTAATAACGGCCGACGGCATATCCGCCGAAGAGGACCAAGGCTTGATTAAACAGTTGATTTTTATCTAGTTTACAATTGGAGTGCAAATGAAGTATAAGTTCGTCACCGTGAATTTGTGCTCTGGGCGCTGCACCGTTAATCATAATATGGTGCATGCACAATTCTGCATATTCAAGAAGTTCTCGCGCCGGTCATATGCCGAAAAGAGCACAGTGGTATTATGAATCGCGGGGTTTATGCATTGATTCATATAATTAAAACCATCTATAACAGGATATCACAACATGGCGAGATAAGGCCACTTGTTGAGAACGTTACCTGGCTCGGTTTCGACAGAGTGGTTCGCCTGGGGATCAATCTTTTTATCGTCGGATGGATCGCCCGCTATCTGGGACGGACCCAGTATGGACTGTTAAACTATGCCATGAGCCTGACGGTGCTGATCGGCGCGCTGGCGAGTTTCGGAACGAACAATATAATCATCAGGGAAATTGTCAATCATCCTGAAAAGAAAAATGAAATTCTCGGTTCATCGTTTTTCATACGGCAATTCGGCGGATTTCTGGTCGTACTGATCAGCTTCATCGCCGTGAAAATCATCAACAGCGACGATTCGCTCACTCAGCTTCTGGTTATGATATCGGCCGTGACGTACCTTTTCGCCTCATTTGACGTGATAGATCTCTATTTCCAGTCTCAAATCAAATCCAAATACGCGGTTATCGCAAACAACGCCGTGTTCCTGATGCTCAGCGCGGTCCGGATTCTCCTGATCTTCATGAAAGCGCCGCTGGTCGCTTTTGCGATAGCGGCGACCGTCGAGGTGGCTGTCGCGCAGATCGGTCTTGCGATCATGTACCGACATACGGGTCATTCGATTTTTAAATGGAAGTGGAATTTCGCCATAGCGCGCGAGATCATGCGAGACAGCTGGCCCCTGATGCTGTCAACGGTGTCGATGCTCTTGTATCTGCGCATCGGGCAGGTCATGCTCGGCACCATGGCCAGCTATACCGAGCTCGGGGATTATTCGGCTGCGGTAAAGATTTCCGAAGTGTGGTACTTTGTTCCGTTTGTCGTTTCGACCACGATCTATCCAAAGCTCATCCAATTTAGGAAAATCAGCAAAGAAGTATATTACGGCAGGCTCCAGGAATTTTTCACCATAATGGTTTTGATTTCATACGCGGCGATCATTCCTACGTTCTTTTTAAACCGCATAATAATAAAAATCATATTCGGTCCCCAGTATGTCAACGCGGGAATCATCCTCAGCATTCATATTTGGGCCGGGCTGTTTGTCGCCATGGGGACGGCGCGGAGCTCCTGGTGCAACATCGAAAATTATACCAGGGGAACGTTTTATGCGACTCTGACGGGCGCCGTCCTTAATGTCGCCTTAAATATACCATTAATCAGGATGTACGGGGGAATCGGCGCTGCGGCCGCCACCATGATAGCGCGGATCGCCGCTGGTTATATTGCGACTTTTTTCATCTCCCGTGAAATTTTCATGATGCAGACGAAGTCGCTTTTCCTTGATGGCCTGTTCAGGATGATCAAGCATGATTTATTGGGAATGAAATGACCGAAGCCTATGACCCGCTTTTTTAATAGTCATTCATCAATTACAAGAACCGAAGTAGTATTAAATATTTTAACGAGCGCGGCAATATTATATGCGGCTTGTCCGGAGGCTGCATTGTTGTTCGTCTGATAAAAAAAGCCGGACATATAGCCCGGCTCCGGATGATACTGCAATAGTGGCTCAGATTGTTCCGCCGCGTCATGAAAGACGCGTCGGGGGGTTTTCTTATCGCAACAGTTCCAATACCGTCTGTGACTTGGCGTTCGCCTGCGCGAGCATCGACGTGGCCGCCTGGGTCAGGATCTGGTAGCGCACGTACGAGGACATCTGCTCGGCCATGTCGGTATCGCGTATCCTCGATTCCGACGCCTGCACGTTCTCATAGGCGTTCATCAGTCCTTTCGCCGCATGCTCGAGCCGGTTGTAGTAGGCGCCGAGGTCGGCGCGCTGTTTGGATATGATCCTGAGCGCTTCATCGCACAGCCCGATGACCGAATTGGACTTGCCCGGCGTCGAGATGGATATGAAGGTGAGCACCGTCGGGTTCCGGAGGCCCAGGGCCGCCGTGGTCATCGTCTCGATGAAGACCCGCTCCCGCTGGTGCATATTGGGTCCCATGTGGAACCACATTGATGCGGTCGGGTGAAGCCGCGCGAATGAGCCGGTCAACAGCTTCATCTTGTTGAATTCGGCCTGGGACGAAATCCGGTCGATCTCGTCAACCAGCTCCGAGACCTCGACCTGGATGAGCTGCCGGTCCTCGTTGGTATAGACGCCGTTTGCGGCCTGAACGGCCAGCACCCGTATCCGCTGGAGAATGTCGTGCACTTCCTGGATGTACCCCTCAGCGGTCTGAATCATGGACATGCCGTCCTCGGTGTTCAGCTCGGCCCGCCGGAGACCCTGGATCTGCGAGCGCATCTTTTCCGATACGGCCAGACCGGATGCGTCGTCTCCCGCCTTGTTGATCCTCATGCCCGATGAGAGCTTTTCGATGTCCTTGGTGATGTTCCAGTCGTGAAATTTAAGAGTCCGGTGGGCAAAAATTGCTGCAATGTTGTGGTTTATAATCATATTTTTCCTCCTTGAAAATAGCCGCCATCATCCTTGATAGCATATATATTTCTTTATTTTCATTCTGATATTCGTCACTTTTAAAATCTTTGCTAAATCCATTTATAGCCAATCACAGGCGATTATAATAAATTAAGATAATTAATCATTCTTTTTCATTGATTTAATATTATTTTTGTTTTTTTTTAATATAATTCATCCATTCATTTATAAAAAAATTATTGATACGACGTAATCCTGTATACGGCGCCTTGAAAATTGAAATATTCTGTACCTGTGGTATCGCTGAAGGTCCATATTCATCATGAGATTGTTCCCACTGTCAATTGCCTGGTGACTGATAAAAAGTGAAAGCGTGATTCATCACGAGCCGTCGTGGTGAGAATCGATCGCGGCAGGATCGGAGCATTCATACCGGTTCTGCCGGTTGATTAAATCTTTTCAATCACGGTGTCGGTGATGAACATGCAGTCCATTGGGACGGCACGACCGCTAATGTGCGGTTCCGGTTTCCCGTGAGGAAGACAACTGCGCATGAGAATGCGGTGTTGCAGAAATGTCAGCGACGACCGATGCGTGGATGCGGAATATAACAGCCGGCCCCTGTGCGCGTTCGGCAAGGATGACATCGGCAAAGAGTGAATTTGTCTTGATTTTTTTCAGCAATAAAAATAAGGTACAAGTCAATGCGCATTGAATTTCATTCCGCCGGGTAATGGATCGGCCGGCGGTGACCCGCTCCGCGGCGTCCTGCACGGTCCCGTATCATCAGAGGAGGCGTCTATGAGCAAACTGGTCAAGTATTACGGGGTCAAGTTCAAGAAAGGCGACTATATCTTCCGTGAAGGGGAGAATGCCGATGTCATGTACATGATACACAAGGGCAAAGTACAGATCAGCAAGGGGACGGGATCATTCGATGAGAAGATACGGATCCTCGGCGAGGGTGAATTCATCGGCGAGATGGCGGTCATCAACGAAATGCCCCGCTCGGCCAGTGCCATCGCGCTGGAAAATTGCACCCTGATCAAGATGGATCGCGAATCCTTCAACGAAACGGTCAAAAAAAACCATGAGTTTTCGGTGAGCGTTATCCAGCTTCTCTCCGAGCGCCTCAGGGAAACCGACGAGCTCCTCATGATATACGCCAGGCAGGACCGGATCCACCGCCTTTACGCCGAGATACTGGCGGAGATTCTCGCGAACGGAAAGCGGGACAGCTCCGGCAGGTGGCGCCTCCTGAACAAGGATTCTTTCATATCTGAGGCGGAGGAGCGCCTGCTCTGGAAACGGGAAAACGTCCTGTCGGTTATCGCCGAACTTCTTGCCATGGACCGGGTGAAGGTCATGAAAGACCGGAGCGGGACGGAGTGGATCGCTTACCCGACGGATCAGAACGATTTCTTGCGGCAGGATATTAATCCCGGTCGGGGTACCGGCCGGTGATGCGACGGATGACGTCCAGGCTGTCGAAGAAGATGTTCACCAGCTCGGGATCGAATTTCTTTCCGGACATGCTCCTAATTTCTTTGATAACCGATTCATGATCCCAGGCGTCCTTGTACACGCGCTTCGACGACAGCGCGTCGAACACGTCCGCCAGGGCGACGACCCTGCCGAAAATGGGTATCTCCTCGCCCCTGAGCGGCAGGGCCCTGCCGCTTGAATCTTTTTCAATCGGTTCGCCGGTATCAATGTCAATGCGGCCGGGGTAGCCGGTGCCGTCCCAGTTCTCATGATGCGTGAGCGCGACCTCCGCGGACATCTCGTCGAATTCCGACTGCCGGTATTTAAAAAGACGCGCGCCCTGGAAAGAATGGGTCTTCATGATTTCGAATTCTTCGGACGTGAAGCGACCCGGCTTTTTCAATATGAGATCCGACACGGCGACCTTGCCGACGTCGTGGAGCATGGCGGCCATGCGCAGCATGTCCTTTTTCCGGTCTATCTCATCTTTCGGAATGTTCCTCCGAACCGCCCACCGCACATATATCTCCACGGCGCAGGAGGCGACCCGGTTTACGTGAGGGCCGGTTTCTTTCGGATCGCGGAGTTCCGCCATGCTGATCATCCGGAGTATGAGGGCGCGGGTCATCTGCGCCCGCTGAACTATCATGCTGGCGATGTTGGCGAAATGAAGGGCGATCATTTCATCCGATGAATCGAATCGGCCGCTGAAGGGCGATTCGAAGTCCCCCCGCTTGGCAGCGGGATCGGGGTTGCATGAGTTGACAATCTGCATCACCCCAAGGATTTCATTCCGGTTGTTCTTCAGGGGGATGGTCAGCATTGATTTGGTGCGGTATCCTGAATCCTTGTCATAGGCGGGATTGAATTTATACGGCGCGTCTGGCGGAATATTATAGGCGTCGGGTGTGTTCAGTATTTCGCCGGTTACCGCAGCGTAGCCGGAAATGGAGTCGGTATTTATCGGTATCCGGTACGTGGTGTAGGGGAGCTTTTCACCCGGTTTGAGCTTCCGCTGAAGCGATTCCGTCTGCACGTGGCTGCCGAATACCAGCTCATCGCCTTCCCTGATCTGGATTGAGCCCGCGTCTGCGTTAAGTATCCGCCGCGCCTCGGTGAGGATTTTATCGAGAAGGATGTCCAGGTCCTGAACGGTGTTGAGTTCGGTGCTGAGATGGATGATGTCGTCGATTTTTATGGCCTTCCCGCTCATCCGTTATTCCTCTCATGAAGCAATGCTTTAATGATACTCAGCGCGAAGCGTATCGGCAATTACTTTTTTTCACATGACCCGCATCGCACGGTTACCGCGCTTGAGAAACCGGCTCCGCAGAGTCGGGGGCACGTATTTTGGAATTGACAGCATGATGCCGGGACTATATTCATCGAATGGAAAAGCCCTGCTGCGTTTGCTGAAACTCGGCCGTTTTGTGTATGCCCCTCATGAGGAGGAGAATTATATCATGAAAAAAGCGATTATTTCTATGATTAAACGTTATTTCAGGTTTGACGAACTACAAACCGATTTTCGGCATGAAATAACCGGCGGTCTCACGACGTTTATAACCATGGCCTATATAATTATCGTGAACCCCAAAATACTGGAAGCGGCCGGGATTCCATTCGGTCCCAGCATGGTGGCCACCATTGTCTCGGCGTTCTTCGGCACCATGCTCATGGCGCTGTATGCCCGGCGGCCCTTCGCGGTGGCCCCCTACATGGGACAGAACGCGTTTGTCGCCTTCACCGTGGTGAAGGTGATGGGCTTCTCCTGGCAGACCGCCCTGGGGGCCATCTTCATCGGCGGCGTGTTGTTCACGGCACTGACCCTCTTTAAGATCCGCTCGTGGCTGGCGAACCTTATCCCCATGAACCTGAAGATATCATTCGCCGTTGGTATCGGTCTGTTCCTCACCTTCATCGGACTCAACGAGTCGGGGATCGTGACCATCGGCGTGCCGGGCGCGCCGGTGAACATCGGCTCGCTCAGCCACCCCGGGCCGTTATGCGCCATTATCACGGTGCTGGCGATCGCCTTCCTCATGATACGCCGCGTCAAGGGGTCGATGCTCATCGGGATCGTCGGCATGACCGCCATCGCCATCGCCCTGCAGGCCGTCTGGCCCGACCTGCAGAGCGGCGGCCATCCCCTGGTGCGGATCCCCGATGCGGTGGTGAGCCTGCCGCCGAGCCTCGGGCCCATATTCCTCAAGCTCGACATCCTCGGCGCCCTGAGCTGGGGGTTCTTCTCGGTGGTGCTCACGGTCTTCGTCATGGATTTCGTCGATACCATGGGAACGCTGATCGGCCTGTCCTACCGCGCAAAACTGCTGGACGAAAAGGGAGAGCTGCCGGAGATCGAGAAGCCGATGCTCTGCGACGCCCTGGCGATGACCGCCGCGGCGCTCCTGGGCACCACCACCACCGGCGCCTACATCGAGTCCGCCGCGGGCATCGAGGAGGGGGCCAAGTCCGGCTTCGCATCGGTGGTCACGGCCGTCATGATGCTTTCGGCGCTCTTCTTCGCGCCGCTTTTTTCCGTGATACCGCCCTTCGCCTACGGGCCGGCGCTCATCATCGTGGGGATGATGATGATATCGCCGGTCACGAACATCAACTTCGACGACATGTCGGATCTCATACCGTCATTCATCACCATCACGCTCATGTGCTTCACCTACAACCTGGGGATCGGAATGACCGCCGGCTTCGTGTCGTATCCGCTCATCAAGATCTTCGCGGGCAAGGTGAAGGAGGTGAGCGCCGGGATGTGGGTGCTGTTCGTCTTTTCCCTTGCGTTTTTCATATTTTACCCGTATTAGCAGTTTGCAGGAAGGGGCTGTTCCAAAAGTTCCCCCCAACCCCCCAGAGGGGGGCTTTTAGGACAGCCCTTCAACATGACATGGAAGTATCGGCGTTTTTCAAGAAACTGATTGAATTGATATTCGGGATGGCGGACGCCGCTATTTCCTGTTCCGCTTGAGCTTTTTTCTTCGACGCACTGAATAGCCGAAGTATCCCAACGCCTTGCCGAGGAGGCTGAAGTACTCACCGTGGTTGTAGCACACCAACCCCGCACGGTCAAGGCGGAGCCGGCCTCGGCCGTCCAGCAGACCCTCGTCCACGTTTACCGCGGTAATTTCGGCCAAAAAGAGGTCATGGGATCCCAGGGGAATGATCTTTTTAACGAGGCATTCGATGTTCACCGGACTTTCTGCGATGAGGGGAGCTCTGACGACTGACGCCGGTACGGGCGTGAGGCCCGCTGCACGGAATTTGTCGATGTCGCGGCCTGAGTTCACGCCGCAGAAATCAGCGGCGCGGATGAGGCGTCTGGTCACCAGATTGATGACAAACTGGCGCTCCTTTTTTATCAGGCCGTGGGAATATCGCTCCGGCCGCACGGAAAGAGAGACCATGGGCGGTTCGGAATTGACGGTGCCGGTCCAGGCGATGGTGATGATGTTGGGCGTACCGTGACTGTCCGCGCAGGTTACCATTACCACCGGCACAGGGTTGAGAATCGTCGAAGGCTTCCACCGGAGTTTTGTCATAATCGTATCCCGGGTCTTTATTTTTTTATTATTGGCAGATACTATTTTTTGTAAATAATTTTATCAAATGATAGACAGCTTTGTTCGCTTTCGTATATGATAGCAGAGATATGATTAACCGGTCATACCATATTAAAATTTGAACATATATTTGTATGTATTATTTTTAATACTATCCATGTTACATCTTTTATTATAAACCAGATTATTGGACAATAAAAATAATTTGACTTAAATTCTTAATGGAGGATTATTATTGAAGTAATTAATGCAATGCGAAATTTCCATTAATTATTTATTCCCGGGGCTGTTTTATAAAGCTCCAGAATCCATCAGATGAAGGACGGATATACTTAAATCCACTCATATAAATGATGAATAAAGTCTTGAGCGCGCCCCGGCTATTAAATTCATATTAAGCCGGAGTAAAAGGTCACCTAAACTGAGGCAAATGAAAAAACAGCGTTATGGTTAACATACTATCGGTATTTTCATTCCTTTCAATACTCCTGTTTATCAATCTCGGCATATATGCCATCAGAAAGGACCCCCGTTCGGCGCTGAACCGGGTGTTCAGCGTCCTCTGCCTCTGTTTCATATTCTGGTCGCTCTCGTACATGGCCGTGTATTCGATAACGGACAAAAATGAGCTGTGGGCATGGGTTAAAGTCGGGACCATCGGCTGGAGTCCCTTTGCGGGAATATTCCTGCACTTTATCCTCATCCTGACTCGTCGAAAGCGACTCCTCTCAAGGAGATGGATATACGCGCTGCTGTATGCACCCGGGATCGCGTTCATGGCGAAGGAACTCACCGGGGTGCTCACGGTCAGCGATTTCATCAGGGTGCCCCTGGGATGGAAAGAGGTGAAGCCGACCGATTTATGGTGGTACTATGCCTTTCTCGTCATACAGCTGTCGTATATTCTGTTCGGCCTTGCGCTCACGCTCTGGTGGGGCCGCAGGACGGCGGTTAAGCGCGAGAAGAAGCAGGCGCTCACGATCGTTGTCAGCGGTTCCATAACGCTGTTCCTGAGCGTCGTTACCGACGTTATCTTTCCATCGCTGAACGCAATCGCGCTGCCGTCCGTATCGCCCGTCATTATCCTCGTGTGGGCGGTGGGCACGTGGCTCACCATCGTGCGGCACCGCTTCCTGACGCTGACGGCCGCCGTCGCCGCCGATGAGATAATATCAAAGATGATGGACATGCTGATGCTTCTCGATGCGCGGGGAAGGATCATACGGGTCAATCCGGCGCTCTGCGCTATGACCGGCTACCATGAGCATGAGCTCAGGGGATCGCCTGTTGAAACGGTTATCCTTGAGCAGTATATTTTCAAAGAGGAATTCACGCGGGTGCGTGAGAACGGAATACCCGGCTTCAGTTTTGAGGGAAATTTCAAAACGCGCATGGGCGCGATAGTGCCCGCTATGATATCGGCGTCGCTCATGCGTGATGAGAACGGTGATTTCATCGGGCTTGTGGTAACGGGATACGACCTAACCGAGGCCAAACAGCTTGAGCGGGAACGGGAGCTCCGTTTTAAAAGCGATGCCGCCCTTCAGGAGAGCCGGGAGCGGTTCCGGCTCATCACCGAGAATATGCTCGATTACGTGGCCATGATTGACGCAAACGGCATATTCCGGTACGTGAGCCCGTCCCATGCCAGGCTGGGGTACCGCCATGAGGAACTCCTTGGAATCAGAGCGGATCAAATCATACATCCCGATGACAAAGCGTCACTCAATGCCATGATCGAGCGGGGATTTCTGAACAGCGACGTCGCCGATTTCGCCGAATTACGGGTGCGGCTCGCCGACGGTACGTACCACTGGATTGAGTGCGTCCGAAGTGCGGTATATGGACCGGGCGGAAAGATCAGTACCATCATACTCTCTTCCCGGGACATTGATGAGCGGAAAAACATGCAGATCGAACTGAAAGCGAGCGAGGAACAGCTCCGCGAGCGGAACATGCTCTTTGAGAAAGAACTGACACACGCCAAATTCATCCACGCGGCACTTCTTCCCTCGAGCCCGCCGGAATGCGACCGTCTGTGGATCCAGTTCCGCTATTTTCCTCTGGAGGCGGTGGGCGGAGATTATTTTTCATTTACGGCCCTGAAGGAGGGCGGCTTCGGCGTTTTTATCGGCGATGTGGCCGGCCACGGCGTATCGTCTGCGCTGTTCATTTCACTGCTCAAGGCTACCGCTGACCGTGTCCGCAGGAGTTACGGGCAGAGCCCGGAGGAGTTCATCAAAAGCCTTAACAGCGAGCTGATGGAGGGCATGCCGGCCTACTTTCTCACCGCTCTCTACGGCTATTTTGATTTAAGCGCCGCCCACGATTCAGTCCGTTTCACGTTCGCGAAAGGGGGCCATATGCCTCCCGTGCTGCTCCGGGCCGACGGACGGGCCGAGGTATTGAGCAGCAGAGGCACCATCATCGGCCAGTTTGAAAATGCCGTCTATAAAGAAAAATCGGTCGATTGCAAACCGGGGGACCGGATATACCTCTATACCGACGGCCTGCCCGAATCCAGAAACGAATCCGGGCAAATATTCGGCTTTGACGAGCTTGCGAATATCATGCGCACGGCCCGCCAGCGCGATCTTTCGCTGTCGATGGATGCGATCATGGATGCGGTCAATTCTTTCCGCGACGGCTTTCCCCTGGAGGACGATATCGTTCTCATCGGAATCGAGGTCCGGTAGCAATATAGCGATGTTGGACCGGATACCCGCACCGGTTACTGTATACTTCTTGAAATATGTCATTGTAAGATAACATGCGGAAGATAAAGCTGGACAGAAAATGCCCCTGTATAAATCATGTTCTGAAGCTGTTCTCAGCATGAATGAATCTCATGGCCGGCAGCGCTGTTAATCACCCTATGATTCTAATCAATAATGGCGTATGGTGCTGATAAGGGATGCACCGTGAATATCAATTAAGGATCCGTCGATATGAAAAAATATTTTTATACTTTCATATTCATTTTTATTCTGTACGACATCTCCCACGCGAATACGGTTGTCATCGATAAAGAGCTCACAACAAAGAATATCACCGGCGATTTGGAATACTACGAAGACTCACCGGGGACGATGACCATACGGGATATAGCCGCTCCGGCGATACCGTGGTCCCGGACGAAAAAAAATGCCTTCAATTTCGGGTTCACCGGCTCGGTGTACTGGTTCAGGCTTGCGGTCGCCAATGAAGGGAAAAAGGATATGCCATGGTTCCTTGAAATCGATTATCCGATGCTCGATTTCATCACCCTCTTTGTGCCGGCAGGGAAGGGCAATTTTATCCCTAAAGAAACCGGGGACCATCACCCGTTCAGCGAGCGTGACATAAAGGACAAGACCTTTATCTTCTCGCTTGACGCACTGCCTGGTACTGCCGCGCATTACCTGCGCATCAAGACGACCAGCTCGATGAATTTCAAGGTATTGGCGTGGTCGCCGAATGCCTATTTCAACAACGTCTTTACCGAGCAGCCCCTGTTCTGGATATATTACGGGCTCATGATGGTAATGGTCATCTATAACCTGCTCCTTTTTATTGCGATACGCGAACGAAACTATATTCTGTTTTCCGGGTTTATATCATTATGGATACTTTTCCAGATGACACTGAACGGATTTTCCTTCCAGTATCTGTGGCCGAATTCGATATGGTGGGCGAACAATTGCCTTCCTCTGTTCATGGGACTCGCGACGTGTGCCGGGGCGCTCTTCTGTCGTGAATATATGCAGACGTTCATTCATTACCGTAAAATGGATAAAGTTGTCATCTTCGCATTGGTCATACCAGGTTTGATATTCGGTCTCGTGTCCCTCCTGGGCAACTACAAGATGAGCATTAAACTGAACACGGCCAACTCCGGCTTCTACGCATTTGCCATGGTTATAATCGCCGTCATCTTAACCATTCGCGGATCAAGGCAGGCACGGTTTTTTCTCGTAGCTTTCACCGGCATTCTCCTGGGTGTTGCCGCGTTCGCCCTTAAGACCTTCGGCATTCTCCCCGTTAATCTATTCACACAGTGGAGCATTCAGATCGGATCGTCGCTCATGGTCGTGCTCCTTTCACTGGGGCTGGCGGATAAGATAAACATAATGGGGAGGGATCTAAAGAAGCTGAACGAAAACTTCGAAAAAAGCGAAAGGGAGGCACGGGATCGCGCCCGGTATCTCGAGGAGATCGTCAATACGGTCAAATCGATGTCCCAGGACCTCCTGGTGATCGGATATGAGCTTTCGGCCATCGGCGCCAGGTTCAACGAGCTGTCCACCGAGCAGGCGTCGACGAGCGAGGAGATGTCGGCGACCTTTGAGGAGCTGGTCGTGGCCAATGACCGGATCTACAAGCGGACCGTCAGCCAGAAGGAAGAAGGAAAGAAAACGCGCGAGCTTTCCGGACTGGCGGTTGAAACGCAGCATACAATCAATGAATCGAGCCAGGCGGTCGTGGACAGCATGCAGGTCATATCCGACGCGACCAACATAACCGAGTTCACTATGAGGAACCTGATCAGCAAAATGGACGTCATCATGAAGGGGGGCACGTCGATCGATCAATTCGTTGTCATGATCGACGACATCACAGCCCGGATAAACCTCCTCAGCCTGAACGCGGCGATCGAGGCGGCCCGCGCCGGCGAGCACGGCAGGGGCTTCGCGGTGGTCGCGGACGAGATCGGCAAGCTCGCTCAGGCGACCTCCGACAATTCAAAGGAAATCTCGACCAAGATCAGACAGATATCCCAGGATATCCAGGAAGGGCTGGGCATGGTGAACAACACCAATAATTCCATCCAGGTGATCTTCAAGACGGTGGAGGCCGTAAACAGCCGCATTGACGCGGTCGCGAAGCTGATGACCAGCCAGGCGGTGTCGATTCAGGACGTCACCAAGCAGGCGGAGCTCATGGACAACCTGTCCGAAGAGATCACCATATCGACCAGGGAGCAGAACTCAGCCATGGAAGAGACCTTGAATACGATTTCGCGCCTCTCCGATATCGCGCAGGAAGTGTCGCAATCCACCGTCACCATAAGCGACGTGTCGAGGTCAATCAACGAAAAAGTAAAACAGCTTGATGGAATCGTTAAAAATATAGAATAGATCCGTTTCAAGCCTGTCGGGCGGCGCATTCGCCCGAACATCCGCTACTACGCCATGCGGAACCTGATGCTCCATGTAGTCCCGCCGGATCGATCCAGGGTGGTTTTACCGCTCAGCTGCTTGGCGAGCATCGGCACCAGAGACAGGCCGAGGGTTCCCGTTGCGCCGGTTTCGACGCCGTCAGGGATGCCGACGCCGTTATCGACCACTTTCAGTTCAACCAGATCGCCCTCCTTCCGGTGAAACACGATTTTTATTTCCGGATTTCCGTTCCATGAGCCGGGGAACGCGTGCTTTATGGCATTCGTCAGCAGTTCGGTAATAATCAGCCCGGATGGAATCGCACAATCAATGGGGAGATGCAGGCTTTCGACGTCAATACTGAGTCTGATGTTCTGCGCAACGGCCGCATAGCTGCCCATGACATCGTCGGCGAGCTCTGTCGCATAGAGCCGGAAATTGATCCTGCCGAAATCCTCGGACTGGTACAGCCGCTCATGGACCAGCGCCATGGATCTGATACGGTTCTGCGCATCCGTAAAATTCCTGAGCAGATCGGCGTCGGAGATGTTCCGTGACTGAAGGCTCAGAAGGCTGGTGATGATCTGCAGGTTGTTCTTGACCCGGTGGTGTATCTCTTTTAAGAGGGTCTCCTTTTCCCTGAGGGACGCTATGAGCTTCACTTCAGCATGCTTTCGCTCGCTGATATCGCGGGCCGATGAGATGATTCCGATGGGCCTGCCGTCGATGTCCCGAAGGAGCGTGAAGCGCATCTCGGCCGGGAATCGAGTCCCGTCCTTTTTTATAAGGATGTGCTCTATGAGTAGGTTGCCCTTTTCCAGCAGCCGGTCCAGGCCCGCCATCGCGTTGCTATGGTCTTCCGGCGCGATGAGGTCAAATGCGTTCATCCCGATCAAATCTTCCGAGCTGTCAAATCCGTGCATCAGGGCGGCCTCTTTGCTCGCCAGTACTATCGTGCAGTTAAGATCGTTGATTATCAGCGAATCCGGCAGGGATTCAAGGAGGGGGCGGTGCGCGTCAATTGCTGTGATGAGCGGCTCGGCCGGCCGAGATCGGTCTTCCGACTTTTTTTGCTTTTCTCCGGCATTTGCCGGTTTTCGATGTTTTATGACCATATGTTTTTCTCGTGCTGTCCGATCCACGGTGCCGTGCATCACTATTTCCCTCATAATTTTTATCATAATGCGTTTAAATTGCAAACCTTTTTTTATCAAAAGGCGTTAAGTGCCGGGAACAGTCCATCGGCCGGTGGATTTTGTTTTATTTGCTTGACTTTTGCCTGATAACTATTCTCAATCAAGATCGGGGAGAAAGAGGCATCCGGCTCCGTTCGGCATGGAAAATACGGATGTGATCGAGCTGTCAGCGGCGGCTGGCGGGTGCGTTCAACGATGCCGCAGCACGTTAATCGTTTCCGGTTCGACGGGCGTTAACATCAAACTATCTCAGGAGTCTGAAATAATATGAAATCATCTGTTGTATCGCATGAAAACAATACTGTACGGCGTCGCCCGTTGCGGGCGGCTCTCATGGCCCGGATGGCAGTAATCTTTATGCCGTTATTCCTTCTTACGCAATGCTTTCAGATCAGCCATATACTGGACTGGAAGGATGACGGTACGATGAACGTGCGCTGGATGTTCCGCTTCTCCAAGGCCCTGGATCAGGCCCAGCAGGGACAGAAGGGAGATGAAAAAAAGAGCAAGAGCCTTGGAGAATTGATGGAGAAAGAAAAAAAGGAGCTGCCCGACACTCTCAAAGGCCTGGTGAAAAACCTGAATTTTAAAAATATTGAGAATGATTTCGATTCCGGCATAGAGATTTCGTTTTTGGTGCCCGATTACGCTAAGTTTCCTTTTGATAAAATTAAAAAAGAGGACTTTCCCCTGATCCCGCAGTATCAGCCGGAGAAAAAGCAGGTCGTGTTTCATTTTGAACCGGTCAAGAAGCCGGGTGAACAGAAGAAAGATGAAAAAGGCAAGGAAGGCGTGAAAGCCGAAACACCCGCTGACGGCTCGACCGCCGGCGACCAGTCAATGGAACAGATGGGGAAACAGATAACCCAGCTCTTTCTCTCGTCGGTTCGTTATCAGATTTTCCTTGGTAAGAAATTCAACCCGGACAAGGTCGTCATCAAGAAAAACAAAGAGGAGAAGAAGGTGGACATGCTGAGGATCGGAGAACTCACCATCATCGACCTACCCCTCTTCGCTCTCTACGGCGAGAAAGAGGAAGCATTTGACATGATTGTTTTTCTGAAGTAGCCGGTAAGTAAGACGCTGAATAATACGTGCGCTTTATGCCCGCGTGAACTGTATCAATTACACTTATTTTTTGTGGAGGCATTATGTCATTTAAAAAGATTCTTGTTGTTTTTGTATGTTTGGCTTTTCTCGCCGTTGCCGTCTCCTGTAAAAAGAAGAGCGGGGAAACCATCAAGATCGGCGCCATTTTTGCAGTAACCGGTCCGGCGTCGTTCCTGGGAGCCCCCGAAGCCAAGACGGCCCAGATGATCATCGATGAAATCAATTCCAGCGGCGGCGTGGACGGCAAGAGCCTCGAGCTCATTATCAAGGATTCCACCGGAAGTCCGGAGAAGGCCATCTCATTCGCGAAGCAGCTTATCGAGGAAAACAAGGTCTTCGCCATTATCGGCCCCTCGACCAGCGGGGAAACAATGAAGATCAAGGCCATCTGTGAAGACGGGAAGACAATCCTGCTTTCCTGCGCCGCTGCGGAGGATATCGTGAACCCGGTGGCGAAGTACGTGTTCAAGACGCCGCAGAAGGACAGCTACGCTGCCGAGAAAATTTTCGAGGTGATGAAGAAGAAAGGGATCACCACAATCGGCGTCGTTGCCAGCAACGACGGCTTCGGCCTTGCCGGCAAGAAACAGCTGGAGACCATTGCGCCGAAGTTCGGCATCACCATTCTGATCGGCGAGGTCTACGACAAAAAGGCCACCGACCTTACCGGCGTGCTCACCAAGCTCAAGGCGAATAATGTGCAGGCTGTGGTGAACTGGTCCATCGTGCCCGCACAGTCTATCGTTCCGAAGAACATGAAGCAGCTCAACATGAACGTGCCGCTCTTCCAGAGCCACGGATTCGGCAACATCAAGTACGCCAGGGAAGCCGGTGCGGCGGGAGAGGGAATCATATTCCCCTGCGGGCGTCTGCTTATCGTGGATACCCTTCCCGACAATCATCCTCAAAAGGCGGTTCTTGCCAAGTACAAAAAGAATTATGAGGGCAAGTACGGCGAGGATGTGAGCACCTTCGGGGGGCATGCGTACGATGCCGTGATGATCCTCGTGGAGGCCATTAAAAAGGCCGGCGCGGATAAAGAGAAAGTCCGCGATGCCATAGAAAGCCTGAAAGGCTTTGCCGGAACCGGCGGCATCTTCAACTTTTCAGTTCAGGACCACAACGGGCTTGCAATAGATTCCTTTGATATGCTGACCGTAAAGGGCGGCAAGTTCGTCAAATACGAAGATAAATAAAAAGATATCAGCGCGGGGGCGGCGTCGCATGACGCCGCCCCCGCGCCTTCATTGACCCGTCATGCCGTTCGAACAATTGCTGCAATACATTTTTTCCGGGATCACCAGCGGGAGCATATACGCCATTGTCGCCATCGGTTTTAATATCATCTACAACACCACCGGCATCATCAACTTCGCCCAGGGCGAGTTCCTCATGCTGGGGGGAATGACCGCCATATCGCTTCATTCCTTCATGCCGCTACCCCTGGCGATTCTCGCGGCGGTCATTATCACCTCTGCGGTGGGAGCGCTGATAGACTTCATTTTCATCAGGCGGCTGAAGAGCCCCTCGGTGCTGAACATGGTCATCGTCACCATCGGGCTCTCTATCATGATCCGGGAAATAGCCCTGCATGTCTGGGACGAGAAGGTCCGCTCCCTGCCGTATTTCACCGGGAGCGAGGTCACGTCGATCAATATCATGGGAGCCTACATCTCTCCCCAAGTGTTGTGGGTTCTCGGCGTCAGCGGCGTCATCGTCGCGTTTCTGGGCGTGTTTTTCAGGTTCACACTCACGGGCCGCTCCATGCGGGCCTGTGCATCCAACATCACCGCGGCGCGCCTCTGCGGCATCAACACGAAAAACATGGTGACCATATCCTTCATGCTTTCCGCGGCAATCGGCGCCCTGGCGGGATGCGTCATCTCGCCGATAACCCAGACGCAGTACGACTGCGGCACGTCACTGGCGATCAAGGGGTTCACGGTGGCCATTCTCGGCGGCCTGGGCAACAGCACCGGAGCCGTCATCGGCGGGATAATCATCGGCCTGCTGGAGGCCATGAGCATCAGCATCATGCCGCTCGCTTATAAGGACGCCATATCCATCGCCATACTCCTTATCATCCTGTTTGCGCGGCCCAGTGGTCTTCTGGGAAAAAGAGAAGCGGCTGGATTAAAGGAATTCTAATGAGACCGAGCGTATACATTCCGGTCGCCGTGCTGACTGCCTGCATTATTGCGTTCCAGATCATCGTCTCGGCGTTGAACCGCGAGTTTTACCTGACCCAGCTGACAATGTCCGCCTATTACTCCCTGGTCATCCTCGGCCTCACCGTGCTCATGGGGTATGCCGGCCAGATTTCCCTGGGCCATGCCGCCTTTTTCGCCATGGGGGGGTACACCACCGCAGTGCTGACAACGTATAACCTGGCGGGCGCAGCGGGTAATCCTCTCGTGAAGCTCGTCGTCGGCTTGGGCCTTGATACCGTGTCGACGAACGCCTACGGCGCTCAGACCCAGCACCTCTCGCCGTGGGTGTCTCTGGTCGTCGCCGTTTGCCTCACCGCCGCCGTGGCCTTTCTCATCGGTATCCCGATCCTCAAGCTGAAGGGGCACTACCTGGCAATGGCCACCCTGGGATTCGGCATCATAGTGTACCGCATCGTGCTGGGCACGAGGATGTTCGGCGAGGCCGACGGTATATCCGATCTGCCGGCCTTCCGTCTCGCCGGGGGGCTTGCCGTGGGCGGCGATCCCGGCCTCCGGGTGCAAAACTACTACATCGCCGCGTTTCTGCTTGTTGCCGGCGTCATCCTCCTGACGAACCTCATAGATTCGAGGCCGGGACGCGCGCTCAGATCAATACACGGGAGCGAAGAGGCGGCCAACGCAATGGGAGTGAACACGGCGCGGTATAAGCTCTCCGTCTTTGTCCTGAGCGCGGTGTTCGCGTGCATTGCCGGCGTTTTTCTCACCCACTTTAACGGCGGCATCGGACCGTCGGAAGCGGAGGTGATGAAGTCGGTGAGCTACGTCGCCATTGTGGCCGTGGGCGGCATGGCGAATCTGTGGGGCGCCCTGGTGATGGGCGTCGTGCTCAATTACCTTTCCCTGCGTGGATATTTCGGGAGCTACGACGAATTCGTTTTCGGCTGTATCCTCATCGTCATCATGCTGTTCATGCCGGAAGGGCTTTTAATAAAGGAAAATTTTCGGATTCTGGCCGATACGGCCGTCCGCATCGTTAATAAATGCCGCGCGGGTAAACAGGAATGAATTTCCTCGAAGTAAAAGGCCTGAGCCGCTCTTTTGGAGGGCTCCGCGCTGTGCAGGAGGTCTCCTTCTCCGTCGAGAAGAACGCGATCAAGGCCATCATCGGGCCCAATGGCGCCGGCAAAACAACGCTGTTCAACCTCATTTCGGGCGCGCTGCCCCCCGCTTCCGGCCAGGTGTTCATAAGCGGATCGCCGATCCACGGCCTGCCGCCACACCGGATCGCGCGCCGGGGAATATCGCGCACCTTCCAGAACATAAAGCTGTTCTCGCGGATGAGCGTGCTCGAAAATGTCATGATCGGACGGCACATCCGGAGCCGGGCAGGTTTTCTCGCGGCCATGCTGCGCCTGCCCCGGACAAAGGCGGAGGAGCGGGAGATACGCGAAACATCCATGGATATTTTGAGCCTGCTGGGCATCGGCGATCTGGCAGACCAGGAAGCAACGAGCCTGCCCTTCGGCAAGCAGCGCGTGGTGGAATTCGCGCGTGCGCTCGCCACCGAGCCGGACCTGATACTCCTGGACGAGCCGGCGGCCGGCCTTAACATCCACGAGACGGCGCACATATCGGAGATGATTATGAAAATACGGCGGCGGGGGATCACCGTGCTGGTTATCGAGCACGACATGTCCCTCGTGATGAACATATCCGACGAGATCGTGGTACTTTCCTCCGGAAAAAAAATCGCCGAAGGCGCTCCCGCCGCGATACAGAAGAACGGCGAGGTGATACGGGTATACCTGGGGGAAGGGGATGCTTAAGATTCGGAACCTGAACGCGGGATACGGCAAGCTCCGGGTTCTGAAGGGCGTGTCCCTTCACGTGGCGCCGGGTGAAATCGTGACTATTATCGGCGGGAATGGATCGGGCAAGAGCACGCTGCTGCGGACCGTTGCGGGCATCGTGAGGGCCCAGGAGGGCGAGATCATGCTCGGCGGCAGGGATATCAGCGCGGACGAGCCGGAAACAATCGTCTCCGCCGGCTGTTCGCTCGTTCCCGAGGGAAGGCTGATCTTCAACACCATGACCGTGCGGGAAAATCTCTCGCTGGGCGCGTACCCGCGCCTCCGGGGCGACCGTAAAACCGATCTCCAGGCAGAGCTCGAGGTCATCTTCGCCATGTTTCCGCGCCTCCGTGAGCGGGAGTATCAGCTGGGCGGCACGCTGTCCGGCGGCGAACAGCAGATGCTGGCAATCGGCAGGGCTCTCATGGCGCGGCCGCGGCTCATCATGCTGGACGAGCCGTCCATGGGACTGGCGCCCATCATTGTGAAGAATATTTTTGAGGAGATACGAAAACTGCGCGGCGCGGGGAATACCATACTCCTGGTGGAGCAGAACGCACGGGCGGCGCTCCGCATCGCCGACCGCGGCTACGTGATAGAGACGGGCCAGATGGTCCTCGAGGGCACGTCGGAGGAGCTACTGAACAACAATGACGTGCAGCGCGCCTATCTGGGGAAGGAGTACCGAAGCATAGGCGAGTAACATTACGGTTGAATCGACGTACGATATTTATGTCGTGCCTCTTGATGGATGGGGCACGGGGGGGGGGATGCACATGATATACAACGCCAAATTCGAAACAATGCCGCGCGACGAATTGATCCAGCTTCAGATCGAGCGACTTCAGAGCACCCTGAACCGGGTGTACCGCAATGTTGGATTCTATAAGAACATATTCGATGAGAATAAGATCGATATCGAGAAGATAAAAAGAATTGACGACATCAGGCAGCTTCCCGTTACGACAAAGGACGATCTCAGGAAGAGCTACCCCTACAACATGTTCGCCGTTCCACTGCGGGACATCGTCCGGATCCACTCAACGGCGGGAAGGACCGGGAAACCAATCGCGATCGGATACACCCGGAACGATATCCTGAACTGGTCCGATCAGGTGGCCCGGGTGCTTGCGGCGGCCGGCGTTACGGAAAACGATTTCGTGCAGATCGCCTTCGACTACAACATGTTCACCGGCGGGTTCGGGCTGCATTACGGCGCTGAGAAGATGGGAGCGTCGGTCATCCCATCGTCGCAGTCGGGCAACGTAGAGCGGCAGATACATATCATGAAAGACTACAAGACCACGGTGCTCCTGTCCACGCCGAGCTACGCCCACCGCATCGCCGGCCACCTGAGGGAGATGGGCATTCATCCCGATGAGCTGAATTTGAAGATCGGCCTTTTCGGCGCCGAACCCTGGGGAGAGGCCACGCGCGGCAGGATCGAAGACGCGCTTCACCTGTCCGCCTACAATATATACGGCGTCAATGAGATGATGGGCCCCGGCGTATCGGGCGAGTGCGGGGAGAAGAGCGGTCTCCACGTCAACGAAGATCACTACATCGTGGAGATCGTGGACCCCCGGACCGGCGAACCGGTTCAGCACGGGACCGAGGGCGAGCTCGTCATCACCACAATTACGCGGGAGGGATTTCCCCTGATCCGGTATCGCACCGGAGACATCTCATCGATCCTGGAGGGAGCATGTCCGTGCGGCCGCACGACCCTGCGCATGGAGCGGGTCGCGGCGCGGACCGATGACCTGTTCGTGTTCAACGGCATCAATATATTCCCGGCGCAGATCGGGGAGATACTCAAGCGGGCAACGGGTATCGATCCCCGGTTCCAGGTTTCCATCGACAACGTCGCGGGCGACGACGTGATGGAGGTCAAAGTGGAAGTCGTTGAGAGCATGTTCAACGATGAAATAAAGAAGATCATGGCGCTGAAAAACGGCATCGCCGCGAGTATCGAACGGGAGGTGGGGGCGACGGCGAAAATAACCCTGGTGGAGCAGGAGACGCTCGGCACGACGACCGGGGGCAGGGTAAAGCCGGTTATTGACAACCGGTGATCCGTGCGAACTCCGCCCTGCGCGGTGGAGCGTTTCCCATCAGTCGCCACAGATGCGAAATGACCCGCCTGCGAGAAAGTCGAGCAGGCCCCGGTCCTCCCCCGCACGGCTTTTTTCCAGAGCCCGCATGTCAAAAAAATTTTATCTTCGGCGCCCGGAGGAATCACGGTGCGTGCCGGTTTTTACGCGGAAATGGCTGCGGCGTTCCAGCTCATAAAAAGCATGGGGCCGGTCATATTAATATTTTTTCTTGATTTATTTCAGGAATCCCTTCACATAGTGCCATGAGCCCATCAAACACATCCATGCGCCGTTTTTTCCATATTATGGCTGATGGAGATCCCGTCGTGGCAGAGGACCTGAATACCGCCCTGTCCGCTCTCAAGGGCGGGGGATACATCTGGCTCAATTATCTGGATCCGGCCCGGGAAGAGCTGGAGGCGCTCATCGAGCCTCTGGGGATCCACCCCCTTTCCGTTGAGGACTGCCTGGATGACAACCAGATACCAAAGATTGAGGATTATCAAACCAATACGTTTATTCTTTTTAACAAGTTTTTTTACGACACGGGAGAGCTCTTTATTGACGAGGTGGACCTGTTCCTGGGGAGGAATTTTATAATCCTTGTCAGCCACAATCTTCACGGTAACGGCAGTTTTCTCGACCGCCTCGAGCAGATGGCGGCACTCGACCGGGGGAATGTGCTTCAGGGGCCGGATTACCTCCTTCAGGTGATACTCGATTACCTTGTGGATCAGAAATTTCACACCATCGAGGCGCTCAAGGATGAGCTTGACGGAATTGAAGAAAATATTATAAACTCCATTGAAACCTTCAGGCCCCAGGAGCTGATGCGCCTGCGGCGGAGCGTGCTCTCGCTGCGCAAGAGCATCACCCACGAGCGTGAAATTCTGATGAAGATCTGCCGAGGGGATTCTCGCTTCGTCACCGAGAAGTCGATATATCATTTTCGCGATATTTACGATCACCTGGCGAAATTTTATGAAGAGGCCGAGATATACCGAGAGATGATATCCAACTTCATGGAAATATACCTTTCCATGATGAACAACCGGATGACCATGCTGGCGAACAGGACAAACCGGGTTGTGCGGCGCCTGACCCTGATCACGACAATCTTCATGCCGCTGACCCTTCTCACCGGGATCGGCGGAATGTCGGAATGGAGCATGATGACCGGACCCCGGAACTGGAAGATAGCCTACCCACTCTTCCTGATCCTGATGGTAGTAATAGGATTTATAAATTACCTCATCCTGAAAAAGGCGGAGTCGAAGGATGAGGATGGCGTAGACTAAATGAAATTCATCATAAGGAGGCGTCACCTATGAAAAAGGTCGGTGTCATTATCAACCCGCACGCACACGGCGTCAAAAAAATGAATATTAACCCGCTTGAATACTTTTCGGATATTGCGGAGGGATTCGCGGACGTACGGGTCACCAACAGCATTGCTGAAATCGATCCCGTCATTAAAGAGTTCAAGAAGCTGGGATTGCCCTATGCCGCGGTCTGCGGCGGCGACGGCACCAACCACCACGTGCTGTCGCGGTTTATCAACATATACAAAAAGGATCCGATACCGCCCATCCTGCATCTCCGGGCCGGCACCATGAATACCCAGTCCCGGACCATCAATCTCAAAGGAAAACCGGGACAGCTGCTGAAAAGGCTCATTGCGATATTAAAGCAGAACGGCAATCCGAAGATCTTCGTCCGCGACACCATACGGGTCGATGACAAATACTGCTTTATCTTCGGGACAGGCATGACCGCGAATTTTCTGTCAGAGTATTACCGCGGCGAGGGGACCGGTCCGACGAAAGCATTGAAGACCATCTGGCTGGCGGTGCGGGGCGCCGCTTTCGGCGCCGACGTGGGAACCCTGTTTGACAGGCTGAACTGCAAGGTCGTCATCGACGGGAACGTGGTGCCGCATCATGACTTTATCGCCGTCATCGCGGCAACGGTCGACGACATCGGCATCGGGTTCAAGCCGCTCCACCGCGCCTATGAAGAGGAGGGGACCTTCCATGTCCTTTCCGTGGGGTGCGAGCCGTCTGATATCGTTAAAAACCTCTGGAACATTAGAACAGGAACGCCGGTCAAGCATCCGTATGTCTTTGACACCATCGGAAAAAAAGTAAGCATCACGAGCGATAAGAAGATGCTCTATACCATGGACGGCGATCTGTATGAAGCGAAAGGCACCCTGGTCGCGGAAGTCGGCCCGCAGGTGCGGTTGGTATACGTATAGCGGTTTTCTAAAAAGTTCCCCCCAACCCCCCCAAAGGGGGGCTTTCCAGGCCAAATTGGGCGAAAATGTCCCCCTCTGGGGGATATAGGGGGCTTATGGGACAGCCGCGTGCCGCGCTGGTGCGTGCAGATACGCGGTGGTATTTATTAGGCGTCTTAATTTTAGTGAAGAGATTGTATTCCACGTTTCGCGCAGCGATGGGGGAGAGGGCGAGGTAACAGCAGATTACGGATGAACGGGTGAATGAAAGAGATACAATTTTTACAGCAGAACGCGGATAAATGGGGCCGGTTCGAGTCTTTGATAAAGGCGCGGAAAAAGTCAAGCCCCGACCAGATTGCCGAGCTCTATATAGAGCTTACCGACGACCTCTCCTACGCGAAGACATTTTACCCCGGGAGCACGATCACCACATACCTGAACGGCCTGACAGCGAAATTCCACCAGGCCATTTTCAGGAGCAGGAAAGAAGAGCGGAAGCGGCTCAGGACGTTCTGGAGCCAGGAACAGCCGCGGCTTTTCAGGGCTCACCGGAAAGAGTTGCTCGTTTCTATGTGCGTGTTCGCGGTTTCTGTCCTCGTCGGCGTTGTGTCGTCCGCCAACGACGATGGCTTCGTGCGCCTCATCCTGGGCGACACCTACGTCAAGATGACCATGGAGAACATCGAGAAGGGCGACCCAATGGCGGTCTACAAATCCATGAACAATATGAACATGTTTCTGGGGGTCACGGCGAACAACATCATGGTGGCGCTGACGGCATTCGCCTGCGGGGTGCTCTTTTCTTTCGGCGCGGGCTATGTCATTTTCAGCAACGGCGTGATGCTCGGCGCGTTTCATTATTTCTTCTACCAGAAGGGCCTCCTCGCGACATCCCTGCTGAGCATATGGATCCACGGAACCCTGGAGATAACGGCGGTGATAGTCGCCGGCGGCGCGGGCATCGTGATCGGCAACGGCATCCTTTTCCCCGGCACCTATTCGCGCCTCGCGTCATTCCAGCGGGGAGCCCGGGACGGCCTCAAGATACTCATTGGCGTCATTCCCGTGTTCGTCGTGGCGGCCCTCCTCGAAGGATTCGTGACCCGGTACACGAGCATGCCGCGGCCCCTGTCGCTCGGTATCATCGGAGCCTCGCTGATATTTGTGATTTTTTATTACATCGTATACCCACTCACTCTAAATATAAAGGAGCTTGCACATGAACCAGACAGAAAAAATTGAACTGAAAAAGGCCCGCGATTTCGGCGCAATCATCAATGACACCTTTGCATTCCTGCGCCAGAATGTGGCACTCCTGTTCAAGGCGATACTCATCATCACGGGGCCGATCATACCGATACAGGGAATCCTTCTGGGACTCCATAGTGCTGATACCGTTTCAATGAATCTGAACAGCGAGATGGGGGGCGCCTTCGCCGGTATCTTCACCCTCCGGTACCTGCTCATTATCATGTTCGGTATTCTGAGCTATACCTTCATCACGCTCATTGCATACGAGCTTGTGGTGCTGTACCCTGAAAAAAACGTGGGCGCGATAACGTTCGACGATCTCTGGAAAGCAATCAGAAGGGATTTCTGGATGATTGTTTTCACCAGTGTCGGAAGTTTTTTTGTCCTGTTTTTTTCTATTATTCTGCTGATAATACCCGGGATTTATTTCGCCGTTGTGGTAACGATGGTTCCCATTATCCGCATACAGGAACGAAATAGTTTTTTTGAGGCCCTGAGGAGAAGCATGAGGCTTATGAAGGGAAACTGGTGGTTCACCTTCGGACTGGTTTTTCTTCTTTCAATTATCATGGGTGCCGCGGGATGGATCTTCGGTCTTCCCAATTTTATACTGACCTTTACAGCCGTGTTTCATAAGGCCGATATGACCGGTTCATTCTACCGGGTGCTATTCATCATCGCGGGGGTAATATACCAGTTCAGTTCTTTCCTGAGCGTCATCATACTCGTCGGCATTGCCCTTCAGTATTACAGCCTTGTGGAGAAGAAGGAGGGGGCTGGTCTGTTGAGGAAAATCGAGGATATCGGCAGGAAGAATGAGGGGTAGGATGAAGATGGCAGGCCGCTGCCTGAGTGTGCTGTGTCTGAGCTTATTCCTGACCGTCCCGGCGGCTCCGGCTGAACGCATCATAGCCGTGCGGAACGTCGGAAGGGTCCCGGCCGATGGTTCCGCGGTGAGGGCGCGCCCGGTTCCGGTGAAGAAGCTTGATGAGTTCCGACGCAACAGTGACTTTTCATACGATCGTCAAAACGCTCCGTACCTGTCCTTCTGGGACTGGATCAAAGCATGGCTGCTGGAAAAATTACGGGTATTGTTCAAGGGCGTCGATGATGCAGTGGTATGGAAGGCGCTGAAATACGTGGTCTACGGTGTCATTATGGCCGCGCTCTTGCTTGTCGTTGTCAAACTATTCGGCGCGGACTTCAGGGGAATATTTTTCTCGTCGAAAAAACGTCCGCGCGCGATAGCTGACACGATCGGGGACATTTCCGGCGTTGATTTTGATGAGCTCATAGCGGGTCATCTGAAACTGCGCGAGTACCGCATCGCGGTGCGCCTCATGTACCATAAAGCCTTGCAGGAATTGTCGGCCCGCAGCCTTATCAAGTGGAAAATCGACAAGACCAATACCGACTACCTTTCCGAACTGGCCGGTTCGACCCTGCGGGGGAATTTCGCGGAACTGACCAGAATCTTCGAGCACATATGGTACGGCAATTTTGACCTCGCTGAGGACTCCTATGCTGCGGTGCGGGATTCATTCTATGGATTTTATGCGTTGGTGGCTGATGACAAGAGCTGATTCCGCCTGAAGGCTTGATCGTATACAAGTAAACCATGGTAAAGTGGTGAAGTGAAGAAAACAATTATTTACATTTTGGCGTTGACAGTCTGCGTTGCGATCTTTGTCGCGGTTCAGCTGATTGTGCCACAACCGGTCGACTGGTCCATGAGTTTTTCCCGGGCCGATAAAATCCCCTACGGCGCGTATATACTGTATGAGCTCCTTCCCGACCTTTTTCCGGGAGCGCCGGTATTAACCGTTCACGACTCGATCTATGACACCCTGAAAGGCAAGTCGTACCGGGGCGCAAATTACGTCATCATTGATAATACCGTCGATCTGGACAAGCCCGATACGGATGAGCTGATGCGCTTCGTTTCCGAGGGGAACAGCGTGTTCATCGCCGCCGGCTATTATCAGGGAGAATTCGCGAGCCGTCTCTCTCTCGGGACGGCGCCGGAGGACGTCCTTGCGGACCGGATGGGAATCAATCTTGCAAACCGGGGCCTCGCTGCACGGAGGAATTATATCTGCACCCGCGGCGCGGCCAACATCCGGTTCCTCTCATTCCGGAGAACGGGCGCTGCGGTGCTCGGGATGAACGAGCGGCGAGGAGTGAACTACATACAAATCCGTCACGGCAGAGGCGCCTTCTTTCTGAGCTCGCTCCCCTTTGTCTACACCAACCATAACATTCTCTTGAATAACAACGCAGAATACGTGTTCAGGTCACTGTCGTACCTGCCGGTGCGGCGGACCTTCTGGGACGAGTACTATAAATCGTCACGCGCGGCGCCGGGAACGCCGCTGCGCTATGTGCTTTCCCGCGAACCCCTGGCCTGGGCGTACTATACGGGCCTGGCGGGTCTGGCGCTGTTCATCGCCTTCAGGGCGCGCCGAAAGCAGCGGGCAATCCCGGTAATTCTTCCCTTGGGCAACGCCACGCTTGATTTTATCAAGACCGTGGGCAGGCTCTATTACCAGCGTGGGGATCATAAAAATATTGCTGAAAAAAAGATACTCTATTTCTATGATTTCATCAGCTCGCGGTTCCAGATTGACGCGCTCCATCGCGACGAGAGTTTTTACGAGCGCGTTTCGAGCGGGACGGGCGCGCCCCGGTATATGGCGCGGCGGCTCTTTGACCTTATCGACGTGGTCCGGACGAGGAGTGCCGTGACCGATGGAGAGCTGATGCGGCTCAACGGTCTCATTGAAGAGTTCAAGCATGCCGCCGGTGCGGCGGTCGCGACCCGGCCGGTGTACGGCACGCGGGGGAACAGCGGCTCCTGACGGCGGTGCGGACCGGCGGAAAGGGCGGCCGCGGGCGCCAGGACTTCCGGATTGACAATATAACAAAAGAGGGTGTTTACTATGAGCGGAGATGTGCGCTTTAACGAGAGAATCAAACTTACCGAGCTGAACCAGACAAACGCGAAAATCACCGGCGAGTTGAAGAAGGTCATCGTGGGGCAGGACCAGATGATTGAACTGCTCCTGGCCGCGGTTCTGGCCAACGGCCATGTGCTCCTGGAAGGAGTGCCGGGCATCGCCAAGACGCTTACGGCGAAGCTCCTGTCCATGACCATGTCCATTGACTTCTCGAGAATACAGTTCACGCCGGACCTGATGCCGTCCGATATCATCGGCACCACGGTCTTCAACGTGAAACGGGGCGACTTCGAGTTCAAGAAAGGCCCGGTGTTCTCAAACCTGGTGCTCATCGACGAGATCAACCGCGCGCCGGCCAAGACCCAGTCGGCGCTCTTCGAAGTGATGGAGGAGCGGCAGGTCACGGTGGACGGGAAGACCTATTTCCTCGAGGAGCCATTTCTCGTCTTCGCGACCCAGAACCCCATCGAGTACGAAGGCACCTACCGCCTGCCCGAGGCCCAGCTCGACCGTTTTCTGTTTAAAATCAAGATCGGATACCCCTCGCTTGAGGAGGAGTTCCGGATTCTCTCCGAAGCGCACGCCAGGCGCGAGCGGGACAAGCTTGCCGATGTGAAGCGGGTCGTAACCGGCAAGCAGATCATCGCCGGCCAGAAGAAGGTCAAGAACGTTCACATTGATGATAATGTGATGAAATATATCGCCGAGATCATCCACCGCACGCGCAATCACGCCGCCCTGTACCTGGGCGGATCGCCGCGCGCGTCACTTGCCGTCATGGACGGCGCCAAGGCGCTCGCGGTTCTGCGCCAGCGGGACTTTGTGAAGCCCGAGGACATTCAGACCGCGGCGTTCCCGGCCCTCCGGCACCGCCTCCTTCTCACTCCGGAGAAGGAGATGGAAGGAAGGACGCCGGAGGACATCATTGAGGAAATACTGCAGGGAATCGAGGTGCCCCGGTGAAGTGGATCAGGGCGCATTATTTCGGCCGGCGCTTTTTCATGATTCTCGCCCTTGTCGTTCTTTCATTCGTGGCGGCGTTCTTTTATCCGGCCCTGCTTTTCCCGGCAAAGATGGTGTTTGTTTCGCTGGTGATCGCCACGGTCGCGGACATGGCGATGCTCTTCCTGGTATCCGGCATCGAGGCCCGGCGTGTTGCGCCGGAAAAGCTCTCGAACGGCGATGAGAACAGGATCGACATCCGCGTCGAGAACTGGTACGCATTCCCGGTATCGGTTGAAATCATCGACGAGCTCCCTTTCCAGTTCCAGAAGCGCGATTTTACAATACCCGGCTCGATTCCCTCCGGCGGAACGCAGGAGCATTCTTACACGGTAAGGCCGGTGGAGCGGGGCGAATACTTTTTCGGAGCCCTCAATGTTTTCGCGTCGTCGCCGCTCCGGCTCGCCGTCCGTCGTTTCCGGTTCTCGGGCGAAATCATGGTCCCGGTATACCCCTCAATCATACAGATGAGAAAATACGATCTCTTTGCGGTATCCAACCGGCTGGTGGAAGCGGGCATAAAGAAGATCCGGCGCATCGGGGCATCCATGGAATTCGACCAGATACGGCGCTACATCACGGGCGACGATTACCGGAAGATCAACTGGAAGGCCACGGCGCGGAAAAGCGAGCTCATGGTGAACCAGTTCCGGGACGAGCGCTCTCAGCATGTGTATTCTGTCATTGACATGGGCCGCGCCATGAAAATGCCCTTCAACGCCATGACGCTTCTCGACTACGCGATCAACGCAAGCCTGGTGATATCAAACGTGGCCATACGGCGGGAGGACCGCGCCGGCATCATCACCTTTTCGGACAAGATAGAGGCGATCCTGCCGGCCAGCCGCGAGTATGCGCAGATGTTCAGGATACTGGAGCTTCTGTATAAATGCCGAACCGGTTTCCTGGAATCGAATTACGAACAGCTCTACGCCGAGATATCACGTAAATTGAACCGTCGGTGTCTCCTCCTTCTGTACACCAATTTCGAGACACTGTCCTCTCTGCGGAGGCATCTTCCGCTCCTTGCGATGACGGCGAAACGTCATGTTCTGGTGGTGATATTTTTTCTCAACACGGAGCTGGACTGGTTCATCGAAACGCCGGCGGAATCGATTGAAGAAATGTACATCAAAACCATAGCGGAAAAATTTGCCTTTGAGAAAAAGCAGATCGTAAAGGAACTTGACAGGCACGGCATACATTCGATATTGACCTCACCGGAGCTCCTTACGGTGAATACGATTAATACGTATCTCGAGCTCAAGTCAAGGGGGTTGATTTAGCGTGCAGACGGTACCGATAGAAACGGCGCAGAACGTGACCATCGACTATGAGATCGCCGGGGTCGGCGAGCGGATCCTGGCGTACTTCATCGACGCCATCATAATAATCGCCTATGCCATCGCGGTTGTGATCGGCTATTTCGCCGCTCAAAAGTATGTCGCACTTCTCAAAGAATGGGCCGTATTGTATTTCGCACTCCTGATGCTTCCGCTTCCCTTCTACGACCTGATCTGCGAGACGACCATGGACGGCCAGAGTTTCGCAAAGAAGCTTGTCGGCATTAAGGTGGTGAAGCTCGACGGTACCCAGCCCTCGGTGGGAAGCTACCTGCTACGGTGGGTTCTGCGGCTCGTCGATATAGGATTTTTCTCAGGCGCCGTGGCCGTTATCACGATTTTAATCAATGGAAAGGGACAGCGGCTGGGTGACATCGCAGCCGGCACCACGGTGATACGTCTCGGACAGCGGGTAAAGATGAGCGATACGATTCTGGTGCGGCTGGACGAGAGCTACACGCCGGTCTTTGAGGAAGCCGGCAAACTGGATGAAAGAACCGTCACGATCGTTAAAGAAGTATTGGACTTTGAGGATAAAAACAGAAAGGCGAAATCAGCGAAAGAGATAATGAAGAAAACCAAAGCCAGGCTGGAAGAACTGATGGGTGTTACATCCGGGATGGACCCGAAGGAATTCTTGGAGAAAGTACTGTCCGACTATAACTATTACCAGCAAAAGAGGTAAGTGATTATTCCCGCGATAGGTTTCGGGGTGCCGCGAGCACCGAATCCCATCGGCATAAGAATTATCCTCAACTAAAATAACCCTCCTGCCGATAGAAAATGAAGGGGTGAACCCCGCACATCAATCAACCTGGTGAAATCATGAAAACATCCCTTGCCACCCTTGTCCTGCTCGTTCTCTGCTATTCTCTTCAGGCCTTTGCCGTGACTCTGAAGTGGGACTTCCCGAATAACGAGCGCCTGGAAATAACGCGCACCGCCCAGGTCAAATTCCTTGTCAATGACCGGGCGCAGAATGTCTATGAGGAGCGGAATATCATAGACCTCACCTGTTACGACAGCACGTCGGAATCCAGCAGCGTGAAGGGGCGCTTTACCGTATATCACCGCGACAATGGCGAGGAGGTGTTCCATCAGCGCGAACAGTATCAGTCTGAATTCGCCATTGACCGGCTGGGGCGATTCACGGTCCCGAAACAGTATTATATGCCTAATTTGAGAAACGTTCCCACGCTGCCGGGGAAGGATGTCGGCAGAGGCGACAAGTGGTCGGCGGACGCGGAACTTATCCTCAACAACTTTTCCCTGCCGTTCAAGCTGACCTTCCCGACAGAATATCAACTGACGGGAATAGAGAAAAAGAAAGGCAGCGAGATCGCAGTCATAAATTATGCGTTTCTCATCGACATGAACCTGTCGGGCGGAAAATATCCTCCCGACTTTCCCCTCAAGATCATGGGCAACAACGAGGGGACGGTCTGGTGGGATATCACGCAAAACCGGCCGGTACGCATGAAGGAGAAGTATCGAATCGTCTTCTTCTTCCCGACGGAAACGAAAAAGATCGGCACCAACGAGTTCCAGATGCTCATCGATACGAACATGAAGATGTATAAGCCGGTGACGCGGGAACAGAAGGAGGAGGAGAAGCGCGCTCTCAAACAGGAAATTCCGGACGGAGTGGACGTGGACTCTGACAAGCGGGGCCTGGTCCTCCGGCTGGGCGATGTGCTTTTTGATTTCGATTCAGCAAAACTCCGGAACGACAGCAGGGACAAGCTCGACGCGATTTGTCATATCCTCAATAAGAAGTATCCTGACCGCGAGATCATCGTGGAAGGCCACACGGACAATATCGGCGGGGCGGATTACAACCAGGGCCTTTCAAGGGATCGGGCCAAATCTGTTGCGAAGTACCTGAAGCCCCGGACCGGCATGGATAAGCTCTCATACCGCGGTTTCGGCGCTGACAAGCCGATCGCGGATAATGCCACGAAAGAGGGAAGGCAAAAGAACAGAAGGGTTGAGATCATCATCAAGCTGCAGTAGGTGCGGTCACGTGACCGCACCTACTGCAGCTTCACCTCGTCGATGAAGGTTAGAAGCTATAGCACATAACATGGAGGACCAGGGTCCAGTACAATTCAACCGTTAATTTTCCCGATTTCGGGCCGGCGCGCGAAATTTCAAGGCCTCTGTCCGGAGCTTTTTGTGTTGAAGGTCGCTTTATCTGAACAGGAGCAGGTGCAGATAAAGCTCATTCAGTCTCGTAAGCCGGATCTGTTGAGGTCACAAATTCCTTGATATACAAGGGTTCTAAAGGCATAGAGACTCCGGGTAGGAGACCTGCTTAAGCTCATGCCTACCGTTACCTTCGGGCGCCGCGGTACCAATGAAGAGCTGCAGACAAAGGAAACGCATATCGGGATTTCATTTAATATTAACCAGGTGTGGGATATAAATGATTCCTATAATAAACGTGACGCGCTAAAAATTAAAGCCCTGAGGCAAATTGAGACGAACGGGTTTATTATCAGGAAGTTCATTGACCGGAAGTACCTGTTAAAAGACCGGCTCTGGAAATTTTCACAGATTCGGAAGTCTATGGATAATCCCATGGATATCGCCACCATGGACGAGAAAATCGACGAATTGAAGGTCAAAATTCAGGAGATTGAGATTAATATTGAGAAGGCGTATGCGGAGATTGAGTATGCTTGTGTGGATGTGGAGAGGTGAGGAAAACTTGTATTGTCATCGAATCCAATGAAATTTTATGCTTTCTTTTTTATCAATAACATCAAACTCATGATGATCCGCAGTAACGAGCATGGCTCCCCGTATTTTCGTTTCAGCGAGCGCAATAGCGTCCGCAAGAGATATTCTGTATTGTGATTTCAATCGGCCAGCTTCGAAAAAAACATCATCGCTGATGAAATCGATGATCGTGACAGGCAGCCCGAGGATCCTGGAATAGGCCTCTTCAAGGGTCCCCGCATCGTATTCTTTACGGAAGTTATAGTATATTTCGAGGAGATTTATTTTATTTATGAATAAAGAGCATTTCTTTTCCGAGGATAGGGAGAGCAATTTTTCAACCTTACCGGCACCTTCTTCGTCAAGGATGAACGCAATTACGGCGCAAGCATCGAGAACATAGCTTTTCATATTCTACTCAAGTTCCTTCTCTTTGCTCTTTTTAGACATAAATTTTTTTGAAGAGAACGAGCCTTTGCCTTTTAAAAATCCGCGCGTCATTTTGATGGCGCTTCCAATCGGCCGTAACAATACGCCTTCCTGCGTTTCAAGGATTTCGACTTCTTTACCGCCGAGTTTCCTGGCTATCTCGGAGGGAAGGTTTATTTTATTGGATCTGATAGTCAACGTTTTCATTTTTTCATTCCTAAATATTACAGTATAAACTAATCATAATTATAGCTTCTCTTGCAATAATAGTGTGTGCATCAATCACTGTTGTACAATGTAACAATACCAGCGTTATATTTCAACGACTTTACCCAGGTAAAAGCAATTAAAACTGAAAAATAAGAATCCGGTTATTTCTTGCCAAGTAGGGAGTATTCTTGTGTGGATGAGGAGCGGTTAAGTATGGGGAGGGAAATACTCAGCCCTCCCCATGTGCTTGAGCGCGCGCGAATATATCATCTATGGACTGGCCCGAGGGCTTCGATTCCGGTTACTAAAAGTTCCATGTAATTTAATCATTGCATCAGAATTTCTCTTCTTAAATACAATTAACATGCTATAGTCAGTGACTTCTCCCTCAAAAAAGACAGTCCGACCGACTTTTTACATTACCCTTTCTTTATACCCCTTTTTAGGATATTATCCCCTTTCAGTAATTGAGCACCGTGAGCATCTGTTGTTTTCATTATAATACGATTTATAATTATTTCTTCCTCAACAGGGAACTTAATTTATTGATATACGACTTGATTCTCTTTTTATCCGGGGCGGTGAGCTTATCGGGGATCGCGCACATGAGGCCATTAAAGGCCTTATCTAGCCTGTCAATATCTTCGGGCTCCTTCGCAAGACCATCCTTGATTTTCAGCTTTTTGGCCTCTTCCTGAATATCTCGGGCTGATTTGGTTTTCGCCTCCTCGATGAAGCGGCTTTTCAGCTTTTCCTCCGGGATGTCCTCACGGTTTGTTTAAATTTTTCTAAAAAATACCTTTATTTCTTGATATTTAAGCAAACCGTTGTTTTATTTTTAAGCGGGCGGGAAATGTATACACTTCAAATATAATCTTTATCAATTTCGGGCCGGCGCGCGAAATCTTAAGTCCCTGTTCTTGGGGCTTTATGCCTATGGGGGGCTTTAACCAGTACCGATACGGCCCATTCGGTCTCTTGAGCCGGTACTGAATAAGGCGCAATTTCTTTGATATTATAATGCCTATTTTGTCCCATGGGCCAATACTGAAGAGGGCTTTACAAGGAGGGTGTATGAAGATAAAAAAACTGTTATTCATTTGGCTAACAGGTTTTAGTGTTTTCTGGATTTTTGCTTTTGCTATATCTTGTGATTTTACTACTTTAATCCAAGATTATAACGCATCGATCCAAAATGAAACCAATAAAGAGTATATCAGTTCTACAACTGAATTTGAGCAGCGTCTCGCCTATAGATGGGCGCCGGTACTGTATCAGTCAAGCAAGGGGAAAGCTGATTTAATTACTACCTATGATTACGACAGTGATCTCAACCTCCGAAATAACTGGGACAATCTTTTTTCATCCAATAATTATCCGATAATAGGAGCAGCCTATTACTCGGTTGTCTCCTCTTATACGCATTGGTTTATTGTTTATGGTTATTACTTACCCAGAGATTGGGATAATGCTGAGCAACATGAAAATGATTTCGAGATTTTACTATTGGTTGTTCGCAAACCTACTTGCTCTGAATGCAGCACAGAAGATGAATTTGGACATCTAGAGGTTATGGCAACAGAAGCGCATGGTAAATTTTTTAACTTTAGGTCACCTGATAGATTTTGGTGGGCAAGCGATGGAACCATAGAATTTGAGAATGCCGGTGATATGAATTATTCAAGACCTACGATTGCCCAAGAATGCAGAGGACATGGTATTAAGGCATATCCAACGGTTCCACACGCTGGAGTAGCGGGTATAGGTAGTTGTTATTCAAATAACTTTTTAAAATACCTTCCTACTATGAAGCCAGTTGAAGCGTTAAATGAACCAGATTATAATAGT
>MIBH01000009.1:1919-2050 GCA_001829455.1 Spirochaetes bacterium RBG_13_51_14 | reverse complement strand
AGATTCGGCTAATGCGCCTTGGAACCAGGGTCCAGCCGGCTCAATTGCCATAGATCCTATATATTTTGTCTGCAGGGAAGATTTCATTATATCTGGCGATTTTTCTACGGATTACGAGCACAATCAATATC
>MIBH01000009.1:0-1898 GCA_001829455.1 Spirochaetes bacterium RBG_13_51_14 | reverse complement strand
AGTATACCTACCTTCCTTTCAAAAGCCAATTTTGTATCCTCAATTGTAATACAAGATCGTATTGATGATTTGCTGCGTGTTACCTTATATCGGTATCCTAACTATCTTGGTTTGTACAGTGATTTTTATGCATCAGGTAAATACGATATTGAAGATTTGGGTCCAATAGGTAATGATGCCGCATCTTCTGTAAGAGTTAAACCCGGTTACGAGGTTATACTTTATCCGTATACACATTGGAGAGGCAAACCTTTTACACTTCGATCAGATTATGCATACCTAGGAAGCTATGATAATGCTATTTCATCATTGGAAATAAGAAAAATTGAGAATCCCAATGCTCCGCTGCTAACGGTTTATGAAGATAGCATTTTCCGTGGCTTGTTTAAGTCCTATTATTCAGTTGGAGATTATGATGTTGGAACCCTGGATGCAGTGAAAAATAATAAGATCAGTTCTGTTGTAGTAGCAGAAGGGTATGAGACGCTTTTATATCCCGATTCCGGGTTCAGGGGTGCTCCGCTGGTGGTTCGGGGGAATAAAGCAAAGCTAAAAACTTATGGATTTAATGATATTGTCTCAAGTATTAGAATACAGCAGTCAAGACAACCTATTGTAACCGCATATCAGAATGCCAATTATTTTGGAAAATATGTGGAGTATTATAAAGTGGGAATTTATGATATAAACGAGCTGGGTCCAGTAGGAAATAACAAAATAAGTTCACTTGTGATAGCAGACGGATATGAGGTGCTTTTGTATCCTAATGCACATTTCGAAGGTGCGCCGCTGGTAGTTCGGGGAAGAATATCTAACTTAAAGTATTATGGTTTTAATGATATTGCCTCCAGTATAAGAATTCAGCTAGCGAGACAGCCAATTGCAACCGCATTTGAAAATGCAAATTACTCTGGACGATATGTAGAGTTTTATAATGTCGGAGATTTTGATATAGAAGCTCTTAACCCAGTGAGAAATGATAAGATCAGTTCAGTTTTAATAGCAGAAGGGTATGAGGCGCTTTTGTATCCCGATTCCGGGTTCAGGGGTACTCCCCTGGTGACACAAGGAAGTATTGAGAACTTAGAGAGCTATGGTTTTAATAATATTATCTCAAGTATAAGAATTCAGCAGGCGAGACAGCCAATCCTAACTGCATTTGAAAATGCAAATTACTCTGGACGATATGTAGAGTTTTATAATGTCGGAGATTTTGATATAGAAGCTCTTAACCTAGTAGGTAATGATAACATCAGTTCAATTTTAATAGCAGAAGGGTATGAGGCGCTTTTGTATCCCGATTCCGGGTTCAGGGGTACTCCGCTGGTGACACGGAATAGTATTGAGAACTTAGGGCGCTATGGTTTTAATGATATTATCTCAAGCATAAGAATTCGCTAAGCGTTTTCCTGAATGCAAGCTGGTTATGCAGCAGGGGGCTTGACAAAAACCCTATTATACAATGTCTGGGCTGTTAGGGACCAATAAAAAATATGGGCCTTGTTTAATAGAATAAGGTTATAACAAAACTCCGCTGCGGGCAGCGGAGTTTTGTTACGTATGAAGACGCGCATTTAAACCTACTGCTATAAGAGATATTACCTTACAATGTATCATCACCATATCTCCTGTTTATCTCCATCTCCCCGATACCCAGATCTTACAATGGGTTTGGGTGGCTTAGCTGAGGGGGATCTTAAAAAAATGTGGATAGAATTCATCCATAAGGGCAGTGTGGTCTAGATTTATTATAATTATCTATGAAACTGCTCCTTCAGCAGATTCATAGATATACAGGAGATTTTTGTAAAAAAGAATGAAAATCGTGAACGACCGAAGGATTATTGAACTTTGAAACAATTTTAATTATTTAGCTTTATATCTTTTTAGATAAATTT
>MIBH01000008.1:19547-24019 GCA_001829455.1 Spirochaetes bacterium RBG_13_51_14 | reverse complement strand
CAGCATCAATTGCTCACATCGTCTCATGATTGTACCAGCGGCTTCGCGCGGCTGGCGCCGCGCACCGCTTACTCTCAGGTAGCGAATACCAGGGAAAAAATGACGAAGAATTTTGGAGGGGAAACTATTTTCTCAAATATTTTCGAATCTCATCCTCAGCCGGTCCCGCGTTTCCACCGGGTCCACCACGACGATGCGAGTTCCGGCAAGTACATCCAGGAATCCGATCTCGTTGTTGTAGCGTGGAACAATGTGCAAGTGAAGGTGCGGGATGCTGGCGCCGCTGTGGCTGCCCAGGTTGTATCCAGCGTTGAATCCGTCAGGCTTGAATTCTTCCTCAAGAATTTTAAGTGAATCCGCAGTCAGGCGGTGCATGGCCAGGGCTTCGGGATCGCTGAGCTCGTATAGCTTCTCTATATGGCGCTCGGGAAAAATCATCAGGTGGCCGGAATTGAAGGGATAGAGGTTCACCGAAACGATGAAGCCGTCACGGCGAGTGATCTCGAGGCTCCTCACATCAGGATTTCCATCCCTGATCGCACAGAGGATGCATTCAACCTTCGGTTTGTCGCCCTTTACGTATTTGATTTTTTCGGAGTTAAAGAGGTGGTTTCTCATTGGCATTCAATTCCCGGTACACGCGGAGATATGATCATCGACGTAAATCACTTCCTCCGTTTGCTGTACATGACCAGGGTGTAGATAGAGATCCCAACAATGATGACCAGGCCGAACATGGTCATAGCGATGTAAAGCAGGTCCATCCGCCGGATCGAGGAGACTTTCATCTTGGTTTCGCTATCAAGATTTTCAATCTCTATCTCCAGAATTTTCTTCGTGTACTCCATCTCATGTCGAGAGAACACATGGACAAACTGGTGAAACAGATGCCGGGCGTTATTGAGCCGATCCTGGATTTTCTGGACCTCGGCATGCCGGTCCGTCAGATACTTGACATTTGTGTCAATCTCACTAAGCCCCCGGTCGATTCCCGCGATCAGCCCAACGAGGTCCTTGGAATATTCAGCCGTATGGCACGCCGAGCAGGATTTCGCGCTGATTACCTCGATGGAGGAGCGCTGGATGCCGTGCACCCCATGGCAGGTGGTGCAGCTGGGCTCGGTGGTTTTCTGCACTGAGAGATAATGGGGCCCCCGCTTGAACTGCTCAAGCGCCGTGGCATGGCACCCCGCCCTGCCGCAAAACTCCGATATCACCTTTTTATCCGGCGCGCCGATATAATTCGCCTTTTTGCTTTTTGCCAGGGCCTTGTTGTTTATTCCGGGATCTCCCCCGTGGCAGAGGGAGCACTTGGTGCCTCCGCCGGCATGAACGCTGGCCCGCCATTCAGCTACCGGCTTTTTCAGAATCGAATCCGGGAGCCGTTCATGACATGAGGCGCAGAAATCCTTCTCATCCGGCGGTTCCGGCGCGCTCTTTTCCAGCACCGCCTGTGACGCAACGTACGCCGGCAGGAGAGCGCACAGCACAAGCGAGATCATGAATTTTCTGCTCATATCAAACAGCGGCTCCTTACAGGAATAATGGAAAACGTCTCTTAATATATATCGATATGCATGAGCTTCAAAACAAGAACGATGCCCAGCACTATGAGAATCGTATACAAGCCGGCAACGAAGTCGTCAATCATAATTCCCAGACCGCCCCTGAGGTTTTGCAGCCGGTTCACGGGCCAGGGTTTGATGATGTCCATCAGCCTGAAAACAAAAAATGCCATGAGCGCCACCTTTAAATTGAAGGGAAAAAACATCACGCTGACGCAGTATCCGAGCAGTTCATCAATCACCACCTGGGGAGGATCCTTTCTGCAGAAAAACCGCTCCCCTTCATCTGCCAGCCTCATGCAGGGATAAAACAGTACGGCCACGAAAGCCAGGTTGACCACCCAGCTTATTTCGCCGAAGATCAGATATTCTAGGAAATAGAGGGCCATCCCCACAAGGGAGCCGGCTGTTCCGGGAGCGATCGGGGAATATCCCGCATAAAAGCCGGTGAACAGAAATTCATTATGTTTCATGCCGGGGGTTCCGCTCCCCCTTTCGGTTTTTTCAGGGAAAAGAGGCGCCAGTTGGTAACCAGGTAGCGGAGGCCCGAGAGGGCCGTGAGGACCGTAACGCCGACCATGATCCAGTAGGGAACAGACCGGTCTGTGACATAGATGCCCCTTTTTCGTACGAAATAGATCATGATGATGATAACAATGGACACCATCTGGAATGCAGTTTTCACCTTGCCGAACTGGCTCGTTTTCAATACCTGTCCTTTCCGTATCGCCAGGTATCGCATGAAGGTGATGAGCATGTCGCGTCCCACAATGACCGCGATCATCCAGAAATCGAAGGTTTCCAGGTACGGATCGAGAACCATGAGAGCCGCGAGCACCGATATGACGAGGAACTTGTCCGCCAGAGGGTCAATAAATATACCGAACTCAGATTCCTGGTTGAGCTTCCGGGCGCTCCAGCCGTCAAGGATATCGGTGAGCGAGGCAAGTGCGAACAGGATGAGGGCCCACAGCCATAATTTTGCGTAGAGCAGATAGATGAGGAGCGGAATCAGCACGATCCTGGAAAGGGACAGGAGGTTCGGAATATTCATTTTAAATTTCGGTATGTTCAAGACAGACTCCGGCTATGGCAGATAGGCTCCGGGTCATAAGGCTCATTACTGTGCCAGCCGCTCGTGGGCCGGACAGGGACCGTGAATACGCGTTACGTGTGCGGAGCATCTTCCTCCACGATCACTTCCCCGAACAAATCATACTCGAGCGCGCCGGCGACCCGTGCCTTCACAATCGAGTTAACCGTTCCGGTGAATCCGGTCAAGTAAAAAATGCCGTCAACCTCCGGCGCGTCGTACTCCGTCCTTCCGGCCCAGGTTGTATCATCAACCCGTTCCTCTACGAGCACCCGCACGATTGAACCGGTCATATCCGCAAGCCTGCCCTCCGAAATCTTCCGCTGCAGGGCCATGAGGCGGTGGTACCGCTCCTTCTTAACCCGTACCGGAACCGTGTCGCCCAGACCACAGGCGCGCGTGCCCTCTTCCGGAGAGAAGACGAAGGCGCCGACCCGGTCAAGGCGCGTATTGTTTAAAAAATCGATGAGCTCCTCGAAACAGCTATCGGTCTCTCCCGGATAGCCGACCATAAATGTTGAGCGAATGCGGATGTGCGGCACCCTCTTTCGCAGGCGCTCCGCGAGCGCGCGGTACGTTTCGGCATCACCGCTCCGTCCCATGGAGCGGATCAGCGGCGCGCTTACGTGCTGGAACGGTATGTCGATATAGGGGACGATCTTTTCTTCCCGCTCGAGGATGGCGATGATTCGGTCATCCAGGTGATCGGGATGGCAGTACATGAGACGGATCCATTCCACGCCGGGGATGCAGGACAGGCGGCTCACCAGTTCATGGAGATCAACATCATTATGACGGTAGGCCGATATGTCCTGCGCCACGACGATAAGCTCTTTCACGCCCCGTGCGGCCTCCCTCCGCGCGTCATCCAGAATACGTCCCGGCGCGTATGAAACATGAGGGCCGCGGATAAGGGGTATTGCACAATAGGAGCAGTTGTTCGAGCACCCGTCCGCTATCTTAAGGTAGGAATACGAAAGCCCGGGCAGAAGCGGCTCCCGCAACGGATTAACCGGAGCCGTGGCCACGCAGAACTGTTCGCTCATGCGCGCGACGAAGCGGTCGTCGGGGATCCCGTACATATAGTCGATTTCAGGTATATCCCGGGCCAGGTCCTCCCGGTATCGCTGTGAGAGGCATCCTACTACCGCGACCTTGCGACCGAAATCCCGAAACGGTGGAGCGCCATCAGCTGAAAATGTCTTCACGTTCTTCCCAACGGCGGGTCTCTGTGTCTCCAGCGCGTCGAAAATAATTTCAATAGACTCTTCCTTGGCCTCGGTGATAAATCCGCAGGTGTTGATGATGATTATATCCGCGTCTTCCGGGGATTGCGTGTTAATGTACCCCGCCGACGCCATGGATCCGTTGATTCGCTCCGAATCCACCTGATTCTTGGCGCAGCCGAGTGATATGAGGTAGTAGGATATGTCCTTCGAGGAAAACACGGGTTGACTATTATTACACGCCGCCTGAGGTTTCGGAGCGGCATGTGCATTTCTATGCCGCTACCAGTCTTTTACCATAATGTGGTACAGATTGGGATTCTGTACATCCTTTTTCCAGGTAATGACCTTGTTGGCCACCTGGCCCGCAGCGCCGAAAGAGAATTCCTTTCCGTTTATGTGGGCTTTGATACCGCCGGCGTTACCGATCTTGATCTGGATATATTCGGTTGCTTCCCATCTCTCGACCTGGCCCTGGGGTATAAAGCCGCGCACCTTGCGCACGCCGTCCAGGTACAGCTCGATAAAGGATTTCTGAACAAATTCGGCCTCGAACACGATCTTCAGGCTCTGGCGGTTCTGCGCCTC
>MIBH01000008.1:5376-19508 GCA_001829455.1 Spirochaetes bacterium RBG_13_51_14 | reverse complement strand
TTTAGCTATCTTGTCTTCTTCCACGGCCTTCTTGTCACCCAGGGAGACCATGATCTTGGCCCGGTTCTCGGTACGAGCCTTGAGCGTGATTGTCACCTCGCGTGGACACCCCTCAATGGCAAGGGTCCGGGGCTCATCCATCGTGAATTTTTCCACCTTTCTGCCGGGATGGAACTCCAGCGAAACCGTATCGTGGTCAATTGATTTGAGAAGAAAAACCACCTCTTTATTATCAACCATGAACTGGACCGCCTCGTTTTTAGTCACGGTGATAAAGCCCTTGTTGTTTATAAGCTGGAGATTCCGTAGATTTTCAATCTCATGCTCCTTGTTCTTCACGTATTCTTCTTTTATTGTATCAGTTGAATCCCCGTTGGAAATATCCACATCCGACGTAACCAGCACTTTTATGCCCCAGATCACCAGTATGAACGCCAGCACGATGCCAGTTGTTAAAATAATGTTCCGGTGCTTGTTGAACAAAGACGAAAGGACCATGCTGATGTTTGATTTCGTCGGCTTGGTGAGCTCCTCCAGGGGAGTTGCGCTCTCGCCTATTTTATATCCCTTGTAGGACTGCACGATACCTTCAACGTCAAGTTTCAGAAATTCGGCGTACGTCCGTAAAAAACCGATGAGGTAGGTCTCGCTGGGGAACTTGTCGAACTTCTCTTCTTCGAGGGCCTGAAGATAAACCGAGCCGATATTGGTCTCCTTCACCACATCTTTTATCGTTATCCTCCTGGCTTCCCGTGCCTGTCGTAGCTTTTCGCCGATGCTTTCCAAGTCCTACTCCTCTGATATCATTGGATTTTTTATAACGCGGGCGCGCGCCGGTATGTCGAACTTGAACAGCCCGCCGGGCAAATCGATATTGGTCTTCAGGTCTGAAAAGGATATATCCACTTTCTTACCCGTGGATGTCTCCCCCTCCGCCCTGGCAATAAAATAACGCGGGGTGATCCACAGCTTCATCTTTCTGAAGCCGCTGCGGCTTTCCTTCTGCTTGAGAATCAGAGTATACCTCTTGGTGCCGTCTTCCTGTGTTTCCGGCTGCTCTTTAGATGCGAATCGGTAATGATATTTTGAAAAAAGCCAGTTCAGCCCGCTTTTGGTACCTGGCGAGAAGATATCTGATTCGGGATTGAGGTCCTGTTCGGCCACTACGTTCATGGAGGGTATATAAATCCACATCGTTTTACCGTTGGAAATGATCTTCTGTCCATATGGCTGGGTGAATTCTATGCATAACTTGTTGCTGGCCCTGTATTTAATGACGCCGCTCTGACGGTTCGTTTTGCCCATCTTTTCGGATACTACGGTAAAATTCGCCTGATACGAATCAATCTTCCCGAAGGTATTTTTGATATTATCCACAATATCGCTTACCGTGGTGAAGTCAAACTTGAAGGCAAATAAGCCGGAGGACCCCAACAGGAGCAAGGCGCCGACTAAAAATGGGATTGCCGCAGTTGCGATTAATTTCATGGTTCATCAAACCTAGTGGAAATTAGACAGATAGCATCAATAATTTGGGGTCAATTAATATGATCGCTCATTTAAAAGTCAATCGTAAAATATAATATTATAGAATCATTTACAATTGTTTTTATTTCGAATATAGACGAAAAAAGCACATTCATGGTAATAATTCAGTAAATGAAGCTTCCCAAAGCAGTCTCTGAGGAGTTTGATATAATTCCGCGTGTCAGATTAAAAACAGAGAATCCATTTTTTAACAATCGCAAAATCTATGATTGTTAATGCGGTTATCAGGCATCCAGCATCAGGTATAGTGTATTATAGCGCTTAATCTGCAAATATGCATTCCGATTCACAGTGAAGGCGAGCCGAAACCTATCAATCGAATGTCGTAATCCGCGGAAAAACTCGAATAGGGGGGCCAACGGCAGGTGTTTCTTTCGTTGAATCCTGATATCGCTCGAGTAAGCGTTTCAATACGCTCTTGTCCGTCGTTGTGGAAACACCCCGAGAGGCTATCTGATTTTTAATTTGCATTAATTATAATTACTGAAAAATAATTCTTGACCAAGATATGTCTCTCTCACGCCGTGCAATCAGACATAACAAAAAGATTTTTTTCTTAAAAAATATTTTTCCAAAAAAAATTGCATTAAAAATGCTGGACAAATATATTAATAATTATACAGTTGCAATGAATCACGATCAGCTATTCAAATAAAAACAGGATATAACATGAAGGCCATATTCATCGGGAATAAGAAATTCAGGGAAATTGATCTTCTTGAACTCAGACGGGACGAGGATTATGTACGATTAATTGATGAATACTCGCTCATGGAATCTCCTATCATATACTTCTCAGCCGGAGATTCGAAGATAAAAGAAATATTGATAAAAAAAGACCCCACCTTTTCAGCCTGACGGCGCTTCAATAGCCCGAGGATCCTCGAAAAAGCGGTAGCGATGCCGTTTTTTAGTCATCCAGGTTGTCGTGACTGAGTTTTATGGCATGATTGACAATCATAATCCCGTAGCTGCCGTTAAATGCCGGTCCCGGATTGAACAGGATCGGCCTGCCGCCGCGCTCGTACTTAACATGAGAATGACCGAACAGAACAATGTCCACGCCCTTCAGTTTCCCCTCGCGCTCGATCCAATCACAGTCATGGTGCACCCGGAACTGATCGCCGTGGGCGATCATCACCCTGATCGGGTCAATGGTGAGAAATACGATCCTGAGCGCGTTGTTCCTGTTATGGTCCATATTGCCGTACACGCGAACGACAGTCGTCGCTTCCGGTATTTTAACGTGAAAAAGATCATCAACGCCGTCGCCGCAGTGTATGAGATAGTCGAAAGTTTTTTCCCGTGCGATGATCCTGCCGAGTTTAGCGCTGTTCCCGTGGGAGTCGGACACGACGAGGATTTTCCGCATTTCACTCCAGATCGACCAGCATCATGGTGCAATCGTCATTCACCACGACCTCACCGCTGGTGATGTTTTTCTGTATCAATTTGAATTTCTCGAGTGAGGATTTACCGCGTAATTTCAGAACATCGAGTAGCATGGAATGGCCGATCGGCTTTTCATCATCGTTTACGATGTCCAGAATACCGTCAGTAAACGCCAGAATACTCGACGCGCCGTCCAGAGGAAACGTGTATGTCTTATACTGAGCATCAGCAATGGGGCCCAGAAACGAGTCGTTTCCTTCAAGTTGAATAAAACCGTTCCTGTTGAGACAGTAAGGCTTTGGATGGCCGGCATTGGCATATCGCAAAACGTGATCAATCGGATCAAACAGACCGCAGAACGCGGTAACGAAAGATTCAATAGGGATATTTTTTGATAATTCCTGGTTCATGATGCCCATCAGTTCACCCGGAATTTCTGACTTTTGCAGGGCATTACGGAAGACCATTTTCACGATAGCGGTATACAGGGCGGCTGAAATACTGTGGCCCGAGACATCGGCTACCAAAAAGACGACCCGATCGTCACGGAATAACACATAATCATACAGATCACCGCCGATATCGGACAGGGGCAACGACCAAGTGTTGATATTGACCCGCTCCGTTTTCGCGGCAGGATCCGGAAACAGATACTTTTGCAGTTTCCGGGCCATCAGGAGCTCAACCCTGATGAATTCGTTAAAGTTGATAATTTCCCCTATTTTCAGGCCATTTTCGACCCGTTTCAGTATCACTTCAGTCTGTTCAGGCTTTCGTATGAAGTCGTATACCCCCAGCTTGTAGCTCTCCACAATATTTTCAGGATTCGCCTCCCCGGATATCATGAGAACCGGTACATGTGTTATGTCGTTTTCCCTGACTGTACGGAGAAAATGCAGGCCGTCCATCTCCGGCATGTTCATATCCAGCATTATCAGATCCACTGAAACGGCTTCAATCTTCTCCAGGGCTTCCTTCCCGTTTGAAGCCGTTACAACGTCATATCCTGAACCGGATAATACCTTCGAGAGAAGCTTGCGTATCGGCTCCTCATCATCAATGATCATAATCTTTTTTTTCATCTTTAATCGCAGATTATCTTAAGATTACCAAAAAGTAAGCCGGAGTCCATTGTAAGATCGACATGCCGATTATAGATTTGCTGAACGCCGTTCATGAATGAACAATGTGCAAAACATCAGGGACAGGACGATAAAAAAGGCGGCTGTGTTTCTGCCGAGCGTCGATCCCTTTTCCCTCCTGTCCAGGAGTAGTTCCAGGTAAGCTTTTCGCGTTGAATCGATCTCATCACCGTAATAAATTTTTTTGTCGAAAAAAGCCAGCGAGTTTTTGACCGATATGCCTTCAGCATCAAAATTGCCGTATCCGGCGAAAATCTGGGGATTGCGCAAGATCAGGTAGGCCTGCTTGAAATTTTTATCCACATCTTCCGTGGCGGCGAGCAATCGCTCCACCTTCGGCTCGACGATGATGATTGAATAATACGAAACGGCTCCCACTACGAGACCCACGACGAGCGCCGCGATCGCCACGGACAGATATATGTTGCTGTCATTAATTTTTTTCATTCACACGTTCCTTCAATACATCCAGGATATGTTTCTTCTCATAGCTGCTCAGCTCCAGACGGATATTTGTATCGTCGATGAAAGACCGCTCCAGGCCCTTTTCGCTCAGGAGCTTCTCTTTATTTGAGCCCAGAGCGGCTACCAGCGGCATGATCTCGTTTTCGGAATAAAACTTCTCAATTTCAATAATGCCGGTATCAAACGGGAGCACGATAAGGAAATCAAAGGGAACACTCAGAAGCGCGGTGCCGTCGCTCCGGTGATCATAAAAATTGATATTCCCCTTCACATTGACGAGCGCAACATCGCTATTTTCATTCTGGATGCCGGTGCTCACCATGATTTTGTACGCTTCCTTGTTTTCCACCACCGCCGGTTCGATTTTAATCATCGGGGACACCAGCCGGTCCGGGATCTTCGCGCACCCGACCAAGATCACGCCTGAAGCCAGTGCGACGATAATCGACCGAATAGAGAACATTATCTTCAGTGACATATTGCTTTTATCATTCATACGTTGTACTTATAAAATAGTAGAATTTAGTCAAGAAAAATATACTGCCGAAAGACAAAAGCTTGACATGGCAGCCTTGATGCTACTATTTATTCCAGCCAACGGATCCATTCCGTCGTGAGAATATCTTCCCGGAGATTTTAATGAATTTAAACGACAAAAAGCCCGTAATCATTACCTCGATCTTCTTTCTGGTCATTTCATTTTTATACTGCGCCCAGAATGATAAGGGCTACGCAAAGAGCGGTGAATCATCGCGACTCAACGAAACGGCCCTCCTCTTCGCCGGTAAGGATATACCGAAAGAATCAACATTATATCCCTTCACCGAAGCAGACTTTTATAAATCGTACCGGCGGCAGATGGAGTCGGGATGGAATCAGATGCAGAAGCCGAACATGGCGAAGATCACCAAATGGTGGCAGCAATACAAGCCCTCACGGTACAGCGATCATGTCTTCTATCCTTTCAGCGGTCCGGACATCATGAACGCCATCACCTTTTTCCCTGACGCCGAGATTTACATACTGTTCGGCCTTGAGCCTCCCGGAATCATTCCGGACCCGCACAGCATGACCGCAGGTCAAATCATCCAGGGCCTGAACGGCCTCCGGGGATCACTGGGAGACATTCTCCACATGAATTTTTTCAAGACAGAGGGGATGGCCGCGGAGATGGGCAGCAGGTCCTTTAACAGCATCACGGGGGTCATCATCTTCTTCCTTGCCATGAACGGCTACACCCTGGTTGATGCCCAGCCAATAGCCATTGACGCTCAGAGCAACGTCGTTCCCGGTAAAGCTTCGGACGATATAATCAAGTGGCAGAATCCGCCAAAGTCGCGGGTTCCCGGGGTGGAGATAACATTCAGAAAAGACTCCGGAAAAATTAAAAAGGTACGATATTACATGTTGAATGTCATCGATTACGCGCTTGACACTCATTCGCCCAACTTTATTCCTTACATCAAAAAGGAGGGCCCGTACGCAACAATTATAAAATCAGCTTCATACCTCATGCATAACGATAATGATAAATTCACGAAAATACGCGCTGCCATCCTCGCTCAAACGAACTACCTGGTTCAGGACGATTCCGGGATCCCGCTCAGATACTTCACGCCAGACAGATGGAAGCTCACGTTTCATGGCTATTACGACAGACCAATCGGCCTCTTCGCCAACCGGATGCAGCAGGATCTTAAAAAGGTCATGGATGCCAAGTCTACGGGGAAACTTCCCTTCAGCTACGGATATGATTACAAGCCGGGGCAATCAAACCTGATAACCGCGGAGAAAATCAAATAGTGATTGTATAGTTATCGGTGTTATTCCTGCGAGAGGGGGAAATTATTTATCATATATAAAGAAAGATGGCCAACCACATAGGAAAGACCAGAACAGCGTTTTGATGCAGCCAGGTGGTATTATTTAATAAATCCCATATGAGAAAAACCTGATTCAGCAATCTTTTTTGTATTCCAGTATATAAGGACCGCCTTCCCCTTGACTGCTTTCTCTTCCAGATAACCGAAATGTCTGCTGTCCTGAGAATTTTCGCGATTGTCACCCAGAACGACGATTTTGCCGTTCGGAACAATACCGTCAATTAAAGGCCCGCCTGGCCCGAAATCATATGGCTTAGTGGCACCCTTCACGTATGGCTCATCCAGGGGTTTATTATTCAGATAAACCTTATCATTCCTAATCTCGAATGTATTGCCGCCAACGGCAATACATCGTTTAATATAATCCTTATCCTCATCATGCGGCGGTCTGAATATCACCACGTCACCACGATTTATCGAGCCACAAATAATGCGTTTCATAAAAATATGATCTCCGATGAGCAAGGTATCTTCCATGGCCCCGGTAGGAATAAAGTAAGCTTTAAACATAAAGAGAGTCATAAAAAAAGGAATTACAAAAAACAACACGGCAACTGTAACAAAAACCCCGAAGACAATATACCTTCCTTTATAAGTCTTTAATTCACTCACGCTCATATATCACCTCACGATTTCATGTTTTTTCTATGAGCAATAATTTTAAGAATCATCCGCCAGATATAGTAAGCACCTATTCCAGCTAAAACCACCATAATTGCAGTAATTGATGCATATTTATTATATTCATTATAATAAAAGGTGGTAAGTATAAAGGTTGATACCATGATAATGATAGTCAGTATAACATATATCAAAGGGATTATCGGGAAAAATGGAACCTTAAACGGTCGCGGTATTTCCGGTCTCTTATAGCGGAGATATATCATGCCTATGACAGACATCAATGGAAAAATACTTAACGCAAATCCCATATAGATGAGCATTTTGAGAATTGCGTTAAATCCTATGAAAACATAAAAAACAGCAACCGCCATCTGTAAAAGTATCGCGAGGTCTGGAGTAAAGAAACGTTTATTTACTCGTTCCAGGCTGTGGAAAATCGCTCTATCTCTCGCCATAGCAAAGGTGACGCGGGGACCGATCATCATTTGCACCGAAACGGATGAAAGGAGTATTATCACAAAAGAAATATTGAAGAATGGTGATATTTGCTTGCCAAATAATTTTTTTGCTGCGAAATCGCCAACTGTATCTTTCGATTCGCTCAATAATTGTTCACCTGGTCCGGACATTAAATATACGACATTTATCGTAATATAAATAATAATAATGAGGAGCGTGGCTGCAAGAAGCGCCCGCGGAAGATTCCGTTTAGGGTTCTCTATTTCACCGGCTATATAAGTAGTACCGTTCCATCCCGAATATGCATACATGATGGCAATAAGAGCCGCACCATAGGTAAGGATGGACGGGCTTTCCTTAATCGAGTATTCACCGACCAGTCTACCGCTCTCAGTCCAATCGAGCAGATAAAACCCGAGGGAGATGAATAAAAATATCACTACTAGTTTTAATACGGTAAGAACATTCTGCACCAGACTCCCCTTTTGAACACCGATAAGATGGATAATACTCAAGATCACAATCATACCCGCAGCAACAAATTTTGGCAGCCATGTCCCATGTATAATTCCATCCGGTGTAAGCTTGTTGAAATAGTTAGTAGCCTGTATTGCCGACATCGCAGCTGACAGAGAAAAACCAATGAGGAGAGAGATCCAACCTGTTAAAAATGATGGCAGCGGGCCGTAAATCTTTTTTAAGTAGACATATTCTCCCCCATCCTCAGGCCACATGGTTGCCATCTCGGCATAACAGAGGGATCCAGTTAAAGCGATGACACCGCCAAGACTAAAAAGCACCAGAATGGAAAAAGCGCTTCCGGTCATACTCAAAACCTCTCCGGTGGTTGTCAATATGCCAGTCCCAATTACATCAGCAATGATGATCAGAATTGCTGTTATCAATCCAATTTGACGTTTCAGCTCCACAATGCCCTCCTCAATTGTAATAAGAGACCTTTTGATATACGATTCATTCGACGTCAAGTAATATGTTGCCAATTCGAGAAATCAATCAAAAGTATAATCAAACTTTCAATTCATCAAATGATTCACATTTGTATTTTATGGTGCACTTTATTCTTGATAGATGTTTATGTTATGAATGCATTATTGCCGTGGTCATGGTACATCAACAGGGTGCGCGGTATGCCCCAATATTGCATCCAACAGATGACTCCATCAATAATAATTCGTGATACTATGTAGTTTTTATACCTATAGTTATCGGTACGTCTTAGTATTTTATGCATGATTTCATCAAGATATTTTTCCACAGCATAAGCAATAAGGTATGAAACCGAAAGTTTGAAAACCATTCTCATATCTATGAAGAATTCATATTCATCAGGCCTGAGCGTCAGATGCAGACGACGCCAGTTTTGTTTATCATCCCGGTTTTGATATCGCACCCGCGACCATGTTTTCTGCAGCTTCTCAGAATCCTCTGCTAATCGTCGTAATAAAGAAGACACAATAATATTCTTCGATCTGCCTGATGTTAAGGATGCGAATGCAAGTCTGTTTAGGTTATCAATATTAATATTGACTGTTGTTTCAATTATCATATATTCCCCCTCAAAATAAGGATATTAATACTATATACGATTTATAATAACGATTTTAAAAAAAATCATATTATTCAAATCGATAAAAAACAAAATAGTACACCGCTAACTATTGGTTGAGTTAATAGTGCTTGATAATAACAAATATACGAATCAAACTTCAGAATAGCATTGACAATATACTGTATTGCACAACAATGAAAAGCATGAAAAACCTGCTCGGAAAGCTGTTTCTGGCTCCAATGGCAGAGACTTCAACGCCGGCTCTCCGCCGTGTTATCAAGGAATTCTCCCCAGAGGTAGTACTGTTTTCTGAGATGCTGTCCGCCGGAGCGATCGCAGCGAGAGCCTCTCATAACGAACCCATGGATCGGAAATACGATTTCGATGATCCATACATATACCAGATTGTGGGATCCAATCCCCATGTGATGGCCGAAGCATGCGCCATACTATCCGGGAAGGGTTGCTACGCCGTTGACATCAACATGGGATGTCCCAATCATGATATCGTAAAAAGGGGACAGGGCGCGTGGCTTTTGACGGATTTAGAAAAAGCAAAGCAGATAATCCGATCCTGTCGAAAAGCCACCCGGGCGCGGCTTTCAGTAAAAATGCGCACCGGCTGGGATGGGAATGATGAAAATAATTTCGTTGATTTCATCGCAATGCTAGAAAACGAGGGAGTGGACTTTATAACAGTGCATCCCCGCTATGCGAAACTCGGTTTCAGGAGAACAGCTGACTGGCGTCTCGTGGCTCTGGCAAAAAGTCGCGTATCCATTCCGATAATCGGCAACGGCGACATTGACACACCAGACACCGGCATTGCAAAACTGATGGATTCCGGCTGCGACGGCATCATGATCGGCAGGGAGGCAGTCAAATCACCCTGGATCTTCAAGCTAATCAGTGACCTCTTAAGTGACAGAGCAAACGATTTCACCGTTGATGTGCGTGAAACCTTTCTGCGTACACTGGGTTATATTAAGCAATACCTGCCGGAGCGGCTCCACAGAAGCAGGTGCCACCGTTTCTGCGCGTATTATGCAAAAAATGTTTATTACGGCCATGAGCTGTTCACGATGTTACGGAAAGAGACTTCGATCTGCATCATGCAGAAAATCATACATGATTATTTTCTGAGAAATCCCCATGAGGCCGTCAGGCAATATCAGGTTAAGAAAGGGGATATGTTTGAGATAAATTAGTACTACGTTTAAACAGGAGCGATATATGGAATATATTAGAGTATGGTCTGAAGTAGATCTCAAGGACATCGAGGACCACATCATAATTGTGGACGACAAGTACGGGCATTGCCCCGCGTGCAAAAAGATCGGGATTGAGCTCAAGGACCTGAAAAAATGCCCGTCGTGCAGCAGGGAATTGAAATACGTCACATCAAAAGAGGCACAAGGCGGTAAATTCGATATCGTCATGAGGACAAAAAGGAAGCTCCCTGACCTCATCTTTGTTGACTATAGCGATTATGAACGCGAACTGGGTAAAAAGAAAGCCGGGAATCTCTTCAAGGTCTAGGTGGTATCAAATCCTATCTTCGTAACAAATTCGAGCATTACGGCAACAGGGTCTGCCATTTAAGGAATAGTTGTATCATCATATTGATAAATAAATATGCCTGCATTCTTTCATATAATATAGAATAATTAAATTTCCACTGAATCGAAAAAACCGTAGCCGTTTAGTCTTGATTATGTTTGTTCCGATAATATCACCGGAGAATCTATGACTATCAATGATAACATAACGGCTATGTGCCTCTATGGCTTAATCTGCAGGGAACCGCCGAATGAACGGCGGAGGTGCATTCGTGAAATCCAGGACAGATACGGATCATCGATCGCTGGTATTGTGCGGAGGCTTATGAAAAAAAAGCGGTGGCGGGATAACTTTTAAAAAATAATCTCTTCATCCTCCTTGTCTTTTTCCCCGAGGTACTTGTTAAAATAGATCATGGACTCGTAACTTTTACCCATGATTTCGTACACAACACCAAGGTTATACAGGGACTCGCTGTACGAATTATCGTAATTATACGCCATCTTAAATGCATACGCAGCCGGAGGATACTTCTTAGCCATAAAATACGCGATGCCCAGGTAAAAATATCCTTTCACCAGTTTCCGGTCAAGTTTCACGGATGTCTTAAGGTGCTTGATCGCCTCGTCGACCATGCCGTATTTGTATAGATAGGCCTTCCCCAGTCCATAGTGACCCAGGCAGTAATACGGACTGATATCCACCACCCTATTAAATACCAAAATCGCCTTATCCAGCTGCCCGTCGAGGGCGAGCCGTGCTCCCTTCTGATAGAGTTCGGTTGAATTTTCCCGCTGTGCCCAAACAGGTGCACCTGCCAGGACTGGCAACATAACAACGATCACCGCGAGATATGTGAGTCTATTTCGCATGGGGCACCATCTCTTTCAGATTTTTAAAAATGAATTGATCGATTCCCTTGCTGAAAAAGAAATATATAATGAAGACAATCCAGAGAACAAGTGTGAGCATGCAAAGGAATTTGAGGAGTTTCTCCGCGCCGATTGCGTCTGTCTTGTAAAATATAATGATCAGCGCGAGCGGCCAGATGAAAAAGAGGTTCACGAATACGAGCGACAGGATTTCTTTAAAAAAATTAAGGATAAACCCGTACCAGCCGGCGGTAAAGCTTGCATAGCCGCTGTTGATCTCATCTAAGAAGAACCATATATAAAAGATCAGAATAACCGTTGCAATGATCTTCCATATGATCTCGATTCGGGGCCTGAACCAGAGCATGGCAATGCCGATCCCCCAGATGACGATGAACAAGAACACTGATTTTATTAAAAGTGCTTCATTCATAGCATATCCCCACATATCAGTATACACCGGAGCGACGTGTATGACAATAAAAAAAACATGTTTACAGTGCGTCCCAAAACCCACATCCTGTTGCTGTGGGACATCGGTACATCCGGTACTTCTTAGAGTGCATCCCATGCTTGGGATACACTCTTAAGAAGTAATTTCGGTATAAAATCACTATTACATGATTAGAAATCTGGCTCTTATTTGATGAGAAGAGGCAGCGGCGGAGGAGGTCCGTGAGATCATACCGGTTTTTTTGAATTAAGTATTTACAATTTCACTGCCTAGGTCTATTGATGTAACTGATCTGTTATTCGAAATCCATACCCTGAGGAGCTGGCATGCGATTACTGCTGACAACAATAATATCCTGCTACTGCGCCACCGCGGGCGAGATCATCATAAAAATCCCCACCGGCATCAATCTGGAAAAAAAAGATGTTAGGGCCTATCTTCCTAAAGCCATCGACGCGAATACCGCGTACGACAGAATCGAAATCGTCATATATTATTTTTCACAGGGCGTCGAAAAATTCTCATTTACCGATAATAATGTCATGTTAAAATCATTGCGAAAAGGTGAAATCAGGTCGCTTGTTAAAATAAAAAAAAATAAATATCTCATGAAAGCGCTTTTCGTTAACGCCGAGGGCGCAAACACTGAGCAGATTCTGAGCAATTTCGCCCAGGCAATCGTCAATACCCTGCGGCTTCAATAGTATCGACGATTGCCGGCGGGGTATTTGGACCGCACGGTTGCAGCACCTCACCGGCCAGTATCAATCCAATTCATGGCGATATCCTCCCGGAATTATGGTTTTCATAACCTGCTATTGATTCTGCTTCACCGCCAGGGAATACGCAACTCGTATTGCATTCATCATGCTGCTCCATCGGGCGGTATTTGTCCCGGCAATGTCGAAAGCCGTTCCATGGTCGACCGATGTTCGAACAATCGATAACCCAAGGGTCACGTTCACCCCTTCGTCAAAGGCAAGTGTCTTAAAGGGGATGAGGCCCTGATCATGGTACTGGGCGATGACCAGGTTGTAGCGTTCCCAGCTGCCGGGCATGAAGAGCGTGTCGGCGGCAAAGGGGCCCTCGATGGGAATGCCCTCTTTCTGAGCCTCCTCCACAGCAGACGCGGTAACGGTACGGTCGAAAGTGCCGATAGCACCGTCGTCGCCGCAATGCGGATCGAGACCGGCTATGGCGAGCTTGACCCTTTCGCCGTCAATCAAGCGGATGGAGGCATGACCGGCGCGGATTACTTTCAGGAGGCGGTCCCGGCTGATGAGGCCTGTGATCTCCGAGACCGGCACGTGGGTTGTCGCGAGCAGTACCCGGTAACGTTCCGAATACATCATCATGAAGGGATCCGGCTCGCCGATTTTTCCGGCGATGTATTCCGTGTGGCCGGTAAATCTCACGCCGGACTTATCGATACAGCTTTTACTGACCGGGCCGGTGACCATGGCTTCGATCGCGCCGGAGCGCCACAGGTCAAGTGCAGCGTCGATGGCGGCGAGTGCTTCCCTGCCGGTTTCAGGGCTGCCATTGCCGGGCACCGGGACCGGCAAATCGAGCGGAATATCACAGATATATTTTTTCCCCGGCTGCAGCTGCGCATGTCCGGTCGTTCCGGTCATGGCTTCATACCCGGAAAAAATATCAGGATAATTCTTCTGAAAAACAGATTTTCGGCCGATTAAAACAGGAATGATCAAGTCGTCGCGGAGAGCGTTAACAGCCTTCAGTGCCACTTCAGGACCGACACCCGCGGGGTCACCCGCGGTGATCCCGATTTTAAGAAGTCCTTTTCGCAAGAAACTCCTCAGGAATAATCTTGTTCTTCTCGTATTCCACGCTGATGAGGTCCTTGGCGGAGGATCGAAGGTCATTCGCGATGGTGCAGCGCCCCTCGAGGATGACGCCGTTCTGGATAATGAGCTCGGGAGTCTTAATATCGCCGAGTATCTTGGATGACGGCATGAGGAGAACTCTGCTGGATGCGTTGATATTGCCGATAACAAGGCCCTCGACGATGACGGAAACGGCGTTGACGTTTGTCCGCACCTTGCCGGTCGGTCCGATATAAAGCTGTTCAGCTTGGAGAAACTTGCCTTCAAACCTGCCGTCTATCCTGAGCGATCCGTTTATGAGAAAGGTACCGGTGAA
>MIBH01000008.1:5015-5131 GCA_001829455.1 Spirochaetes bacterium RBG_13_51_14 | reverse complement strand
ACCGGGAAAAAACTTTCGCAATACGGGATGATAATGTTCAATCTGCTCATGGCTCGATGTGAGGATCATGATGGGCCCCTCCCGCAAAATGCGCCAGCATTCAAATAGCAGTATCG
>MIBH01000008.1:0-4962 GCA_001829455.1 Spirochaetes bacterium RBG_13_51_14 | reverse complement strand
TTATCTCTGAATGGAAGCCCGCATCCATCAATGTCGGTGCAGACGGTTATCAATGATTTTTGCATCGCCCTGGAAAGCATTGGACGGGACTTGTCAATGCCGATCATATCCGTGCCGGAGAAGCTACGGATAAGAGAACCGAGAGTGCCCGTTCCGCATCCGACATCCAGAACCGTCATCCCGCGTCCGATTCCCCCGCACGCGCATAAGAACTTCACGAGGTCGGGTGAATATGAACGCCAGGTATCATACGTCTCCGCGATTTCCTTATAGTTAAATTTCAACTGGCTCTCCGTATACTTCCCGTTTCTTTTGTATGTTAGATATGTACGGTGTCAACATTTTTACCTATCATCACCTCATGGAAAAGACGAGCTACCTCTTGTGGTGAGACAATGTGTCGAAACAGGCTCGTGCAATATGTCCAATGCTTTTTAGTATCGATCTCCCCAGTGGACACCTTCCTGAAAAGCGGCTTTACTGAAGAAGAAGTCCGGCTCATTATGGGTGGCAACGCGCTGCGGCTCCTGAAACTGATGCACCCGCGAATATGAACATACCTGTTTCTGGTGGCATGTTTCGAATCAAAGGGTGGCGGCACCTGATTCACATCCATCAAACAATACCTGTCAACCGCGACCGTGTGGTATATTCAGATGCTCACGTAAAAGATATTATGTCATATTAAATATTCCTCTAAACCATCAGATAACATTTACCGAAACATACAGTATAGTCCGGTCATATTGAATTCATGAGAACATTTATACTGTATATATCGCTTTTAACTCCGCTCTGCCCATTATACCTGTATGCCGGTGATAATGCCGTCACAGAACTGAAGAGCCTTGATCCAGCCGCCAATACAATGCTGAAATCGATCCGGGACGACGTCAGTAAAAGCATTTATGTGATCAAGAGCAGAAGGCCGGAGAATGAACTGCCGGAGCTTAAATTCTTCAGTTACAGAGTAAAGAAGGATGACACCTTCTGGACTATACTGGCCCGGTGTTCGCAGGATATCGACACCCTGCTCTCGGTGAACGGATTTTCAACGCCGAAAGATATATCTCCCGGGAAAAAAATCTATATTCCCAATATGCGCGGCGTTGTCATGAAGGGAGACAATGATACGGCGATCGCCAGCATGCTCCGGGAAAATCGAATCCGCGCCGAATACGTGTACCGTATAAACAAGTGCCGGAACTTCGGCAAGGCGTACATCTTCATACCGTGCGGCAAAGTATCAAACATCGAGCGGTCGCTCTTCCTCGGAACAGGCTTCATGTATCCGCTGCCGTCAAGAAAAACCGCCCGGCTCACATCGAGGTTCGGCATGCGGAGAAGCCCCTTCAACCATCAGTATGTTGAATTCCACGCCGGAGTGGACGTCTCATGCCCGCACGGCTCGGAAGTGCTGGCCGCCCGGGACGGGAAAGTGGTATATACCGGATTCATAGGCGGCTACGGAAAGTTGGTGGTGCTCCAACACGAGTGCGGCTACCGGAGCTATTACGGCCACTTGTCGCGCCCGCTGGTGAAGCCCGGCGACACGGTGAAACGGGGTGCGGCCATCGCGCTTTCCGGCAATACCGGACGGACCACGGGTCCTCACCTTCACTTCGAAGTGCGGCGCGGCGGAACACCGGTGCATCCCGGTATCCTCCTGAAAGATTAATACTCCGGACCCGGGATAGCGGCAGCATGAAGGGAAAAATCTTCAAACCGTCTTTTCTGCTTGTAACGGCGATCTCCGCAACCCTCCTGTTTGAAAACTGTTCTCATGCGGTCATTAAAAGCATCGGTGAGAACGACTATTCCGCGCAGGTCATCGATCCCGGCTTCGGAATGATATTCGGGACATACCAGCGGGACTTCATATCGCTATTTATGACCGACGGCATTGAATACGAGATTGTCAATCTGCCCGGAGATGGAACGGCAGGTGGGAAAATCATCTATATGGTGTATCCCATAAAAGAAAGAAACAGAAAGGGCTGCTTTGTAATCAATCTGCCTGCGGGATATTATAAAATCAGAAGAATAAATTACGGTCCCATCGATGTTTTTACCCGGCATGTGGACCCGGTCTTTACTGCTCCGCGAAACGCATGCTTCACCGTAGAAACGGGAAGGATCCTCTATTTCGGATACACTGAATTCACCCGGGGTACCTACGGCGCCTTCAGCAATGAGTTCAGCGGTTTATTGGGTGATGCCTATAATGAGGATATGCTGCTCCTGAGGCGGTATTATCCGCGGTTATCCCGGTATACGATGATCAACAGAATTCCTGCACGGTGCGGGCACTAATAATCCATTGCGCGGTCCGGTGGCATGTGCCTTCAACCCCGGCCTGCGCGGAAACCTGCCATTATCTATTGTACGTGATCGGATTATTTCTTTTCGAGAATCATCCCGATCTCCTCGATAAGCGCCGGAACAGCGTCATGGTAATCCACCACCCGCACCTTCTCGCCCTTCGCGAAGAGGAGCATCTTGCCGTCCCGTATGCCTGCCAGGCCGGCGTCCGCTTCGCGTGCTTCGCCGGGACCGTTCACCTCGCAGCCCATGACGGCCACGGTCAGCGCCCTGCCCTTCTCTTTCACGACGCTCTCAAACCGTGCGGTAACCTCCGCGTCCACCTCCTTCGCCAGGCTCAAGATATCGAGAGACGTGTCCGTGCGGCCGCATGTGGGGCATGAAATGATGCGGATCCAGGCTTTCCGCTCTCCCACGCTCTCAAGAATTTTCCGGGCCACAATAACCTCGTCGACCGGATCGCCGGTCATGGAAACCCGTATGGTGTCGCCGATTCCCTCCAGGAGGAGGTGGCCGATGGCCACGGCGCTTTGCACGGCGCAGGTCAGACCGTAGCCCGCCTCGGTAAGGCCGATATGGACGGGATAGTCCCGCTGCCCCGAAAAAATTTCGTTCGCGGCAATGGTATGCATAATATCCGACGATTTTATGGAAACCACAATATCGTTGAAATCGTTCTCCTCGAGGATCTCCACGTGCTCCATGGCCGACGCCACCATGCTCTCCGGCGTCACATGAGGGAACTTCCGCCGGTCCACGGAGCCGCTGTTCACGCCGACCCGGATTGGCACGCCCCGGTCTTTCGCCGCCCGCACCACTTCGCGCACTCCCTGGCGGCTGCCGATGGTCCCGGGATTGATCCGCACCTTGTGGACACCCGCCTGTATGGCCGCCACCGCGATCCGGTAGTCGAAATGAACATCGGCGCACAGGGGGACCCTGACTGCCGGGATTATTTTTTTCAGATATTCAGCGGACTCCACGCTTCGCAGGGCGAGACGAACCAGCTCCGCCCCATGGTCTTTGAGCCTTATGATCTGCGCGATGGTGTCATCAACCTGCTCGATGGGAAGGCTGGTCATGGACTGAATCGATACGGCAGCGCCGCCGCCGATGGCGAGGTCGCCCGCCCTGACCTGCCGCGTTTGTTTTTTCTGCCGCACGATATTTCTTCCTGTTGATATGAAGGTAAACCGCCCAGATTTCTCCCCGTATGGTATGGTTCAGGGATGGGGTTGACAAGTACTTTTTTTAATGGGAGGCGGTCAAATAAATCATTTGACGTTTTTCGAATCATAATAATCATGAGTCCGAAAAATCAGGCAGCCTAGAAATTCTTTGAAACAAATAAATGCAGTTTATGTCCTTTTAAGCATATGTAAACACGAGGTATTTTCATGGATATATTGACAAATAACATACTCGTCAAAGGCGGGTGGGTCATGGTGCCCATCATACTCGGCTCCATCATCGCCCTCGGACTTACGGTTGAACGGGGCATGCTCCTCTGGAAGATCAGGCTGGATGTGAGGAAATTCGCGGATGAGATTTTTTCTTTGCTGGAGCGGGGACACCGCGACCTGGCGGCGGAAGCATGCGCCAGGACGCCGCACCCCATCGGCAGGGTGTTCGCCGCCGGTCTTGAAAACCGGGGAGAAGACCCACGAGATATAGAACGATTCATGGAACACACCGGCAACGAGGAAGTGGCCCGACTGGAAAAGCACATGAATATTTTCCTCATCATCGTCGGCGTGGAACCGCTCATGGGCTTTCTCGGGACGATCCTGGGACTGATACAGGCATTCATGGCCTGGGAATCGGCCGCGTCATCGGTAACCGTGGAACAGCTCGCCGCCGGGATTTATCAGGCGATGATAACAACCGCGGGCGGCCTCCTGGTGGCAATCCCTTTTTATGTCATATATGGTCTTTACATGAGCAGGATAAACAACGTCGCCAGGGACTTGAATCATTACAGTGAAGATCTGTTAAGGATAATGAAGAACACACCTTCGAGAAAAAGAAAATGAAAATAAAAACGAAAAACAGGATGACGTTATCGCTTGAATCCGTGGCAATGACGGATATAGTCATGAACATGTTTATATTCTTTTTCACCACCTTCAGCCTCCTGTATACCTTCAATCCCCACCAGGAATCAAAAATCAAGGTGAATCTGCCGAAAGGACTGACCAGGACCCAGTTGATGGGCGAATACCCGCTTGTTGTCACCGTAGACGCAGAAAACAATATCTATATTGGCAACAATCTCATATCCGAGCCGGCGCTGCCGGCAGAATTTTCAAAACTCTCCGACAAGGCAAAACAGAACGGCGTTATAATAAAAGCCGATAAGCGGGCCTCCGTCGACTCTTTCGTCAAGGTGCTCGACGCCACCAAACAGGCCGGCATTAACAAAGTGAGTGTGGCGATCGAACTTAAGAAAAAAGAATAATTCATGATCCGAAGACGGAATAGGAAACGGAATTATTGCTCAACATTAGTATTGACAGATCGAGGCCCGTTCAATAGATTTAACTATGAAATAACCACGGGGCTGTAGCTCAGTTGGGAGAGCGCTAGAATCGCACTCTAGAGGCCGAGGGTTCAACTCCCTTCAGCTCCACAGGAAACGGC
>MIBH01000007.1 GCA_001829455.1 Spirochaetes bacterium RBG_13_51_14 | reverse complement strand
CCGCATCCCCAACTGGTGGAAGAATAGATCGGATTCGTTCAAAGTGTCGGTGAAAATCGGCGAGAACAATCTGTCGCGCCTTACATTTAACTCCCTCCTTGATTTTAATGTTGAACTCTCGCTTGGCGGCGAAACGATAACACGTAATGAAGCAAAACGGCTGCTCGCGGAGTCTGAAGGGCTGGCGTTTATCAAGAACAAGTGGGTGGAGATCGATCACGATACACTCAGGGAAACGCTTCTTGCCTACGAGCGGGCGCAGTCGCTTTCAAAAGAAGGCGCGATGAGCCTCGTCGAGGCGATGCGGCTAGAGCTTAATGCCGGGAAAGTATTTGCCGTTTCTTCCGACGCGCATGAGTTTGAGATATCAAACGGCGCCTGGCTCCAGACGGTGTTTTCAAACCTCGTATGTCCGGACTCGCTTCCCGCGATAACGTGCGGCAAAAACTTCAAGGCCGAATTGCGCGCGTATCAGGCAAAGGGCCTTAATTGGCTTTACTATATGCGGTCGCTTGGTCTCGGCGCATGTCTGGCCGACGACATGGGGCTCGGAAAAACAATCCAGATCATCGCGCTTTTGAATCATCTATACAGCAGCCATGGCAAAGATACGGGCAAAGCGCTTATCGTGATACCCGCTACTCTTATCGGAAACTGGATGAGCGAGCTGAAACGCTTCGCCCCGCATCTTGCCTGCTGTGTCATACACCCTATGGAACATGACAATCTCGACGGTACAGACACCGGTTTTATTGACGCCAATGCCGTTTTCATCACGACCTATGGAATGATAGCGAGGTACGAATGGCTGTCCAATTTGCATTGGGAGTATCTCATACTCGACGAGGCCCAGATGATCAAAAACCCGCACACAAAGCAGACCAAGGCGGTCAAGCGCCTGAAAGCGGCGCATCGGATCGCGATGACCGGCACGCCCATAGAAAACAGACTTTCCGATCTGTGGTCGATATTTGATTTTATCAATCCCGGACTGCTTGGCTCGGCAAAGGAGTTTACCGGTTTCACCAAGGGCCTTAAAGACAGCCCTCATGGCTACGCGCGGCTTAAAAAGGTTGTAAGTCCTTTCATTCTGCGGAGGCTTAAAACCGACAAGGCCGTCATTACCGACCTGCCTGAAAAAATTGAAATGAAAACCTATGCGGCGCTTTCGAAGAAACAGGCCGTGCTCTATTCCGCGCTTGTGGACGATCTCTCTCGTTCGCTGGAAAAAGCAAAAGAGGGCATACAGCGCAAGGGGCTTCTTCTGGCTGCGCTTCTTAAATTCAAGCAAATCTGCAATCATCCGGACCAGTATCTCGGCCAAAAGGCGTACATTGAACCTGAAAGCGGTAAGTTCGCCCGGCTCAGGGAAATATGCGAGACGATCGGCGAAAAGCGCGAGCGCGCGTTAGTTTTTACTCAATTTAAAGAAATCACCGCCGCTCTCGCCGATTACCTTGAAGGCGTGTTCGGGCACAAGGGGCTTGTGCTCCATGGGGAAGTCGCGGTAAAAAAGCGTAAGGAAGTTGTCGACGCGTTTCAGGGGCATGCGTACGTGCCGTTTATGGTGCTTTCGATCAAGGCCGGCGGGGTCGGCCTTAATCTTACCGCGGCGAATCATGTGATTCACTTCGACCGCTGGTGGAACCCGGCTGTCGAAAATCAAGCCACGGACAGGGCGTTTCGCATCGGCCAGAAAAAGAATGTCGTTGTGCACAAGTTCATTACCAAAGGCACCATTGAAGAAAAAATCGATCTGATGATCGAAGATAAAATAAAACTCGCCAGCGATATCCTGCCCGACTCTCAGGAGAACTGGATAACCGAGATGAACAATGAAGAACTGTTGAATCTGTTTGCCCTGTCGGTATAAACCTATCGAGGAGCACGATCATGGATTATGACAATTATGGATTTCCACGCTATGTTTCGGTATCCAAAAAACGGGCAAAGGCGAAAAAAAGCGCTGAAAAACTGAAAAAGAAAAACCCAAACATGAAACCGGTCGTTATTGAAGGCGGCAAAATAGCAAAGACCTGGTGGGGCATTGGATGGATACAAAACCTTGAGCGCTATGCCGACTATGATAACCGCATCGGGCGCGGAAGAAGTTATGTGCGTCACGGCGCGGTGCTTGACCTTCAAATTGAAGCGGGGAAAATCAACGCGCTCGTGCAGGGAAGCCGGGCGAAACCCTACTCAATAACAATTTCCATAAAACCGGTCTCCCGAGAGGTCTGGAAGAATATTACGGCCGTCTGTGAAGGTAAACTGGCTTCGCTTGCCGAACTATTGAAAGGCGAATTTCCGGAATCGCTCGCTGAATTGTTCACCGTAAAAGACAGGGGTTTGTTTCCTTCGCCGAAACAGATTGCGTTTGATTGTTCCTGCCCGGACTGGGCTGATATGTGTAAGCACGTCGCCGCGGTTCTTTACGGCGTTGGCGCGCGGCTTGATGAAGATCCCACTCTTTTTTTTCTCCTGCGTAAAGCAAACATGGATGATCTCATCTCTCAGGCAGTGGCGAAAAAATCGGAAAGTCTTTTGCAAAAGGCGCCGGTTGCGAGCAGGCGAATTATGAGTGACTCCGACATTTCTGCGGTGTTTGGAATAGAAATGGCGGAGGGCGATGAAGGCGCGCAAGAGGCATTGAAAAAGAAGACGAAGAGGCTCCGGCGGACGGTCAATGAGAAAAAATCAAAAGGCATGGAGAAAAAAAGAAATCAAAAAAAGGCTAAAAACCCATTCTGATAAAGCTAAGAATGTCTCTTGAGCCGGTACCGAACAGGGTGCTATTTCCTGGACAGTCGTTATATCAACATTTAAGAAAAACCGTTTGCTGCCCTTGATGAAATAAATCATCAATTGTCTTATAAAAAATATGGACAATTTAAGGTGCACCTTGAAATTGCCAGATTTTATTTAGTTATTATCCTATTCTTTGTCAAAGATGATGCTAATGCTAATGCCGGTTATAATGTTAGTGCTTTTTGACATCGGTGTTATTTTTCATTATTCTTGTATTAATTCTTGATTTTATTTTAATATGCTCAGAAACTTATAAATGTTTACTTCAGTAATTTCCTTATAAGTTTCAAATTTTATGTTTAAATATGAGGATTTATCTATAATAATTTTTTAATACCGGCCGGACGGTTTATTGCATGGTATACTTTGTTATTAAAGGGATACATATTTTTATCAGGAGGATTATGATATGAAAAGATTATTTGCAATTTTTTTTATCATTACCACAACCTTAACGTTTACAGTTTCGTGTAACAATGCAAATGATTTTCTCGCAATCTTATTACTCTGGCTGAGCGGTAAGAGCGGCAGTGCTCCTGTATTGAATAATCTGGTAATTTCAGATTCCCAGGCGGATTCCATCATGCTCGCGCAGCCGACCTTGTCGACCGCAGGGGAACCGACGCCGACGGTACAGGCATACATCGGGATCAATGGCACCATTTCGGTATCCGGCTCAACGGTGAGCGACGATCTGGAAGGCCCGGTGGACGTATCAGCGGCCGGGTATCAATTCATCGGTTTAAGCGCCGGAACGTCGTACAGGATAATCGTTATAGCCAGAAACGGTCTCGGCTATTCGGTTCAGCAGATAGTTCAGAGCACGTCCGACATTGCGCCGGTATTAAACAACTTGTCCATTTCCGCTTTTAATGAGGATTCGATAACGCTCGCGCACCCGACTTTCTCGACGGCCGGCAATCCGACGCCCACGGTGCAGGCATACATCGGGCTCAATGGCACAATCACGGTGTCCGGCTCAACGGTGAGCAATTCCCTGGAGGGCCCGGTGGACGTATCAGCGGACGGGTATGAATTCAGCGGTTTAAGCGACGGGATATCGTACAAGATCATCGTAGTGGCGCAAAATAGCGCCGGTTATTCGGTCATGCAGATCGTACAGAGCACGACCGGTATTATAACAACAGCGCCAGTATTAAACAGCTTGTCCATATCCGCTTATGATGAGGATTCGATAACGCTCGCGCACCCGACCTTCTCGACGGCCGGCAATCCGACGCCCACGGTGCAGGCATACATCGGGCTCAATGGCACCATCACGGTGTCCGGTTCAATGGTGAGCAATTCACTGCAGGGACCGATAGATGTATCCACGGGCGGGTATCAATTCAGCGGTTTAACCGCCGGGACGGCATATAAAATAATCGTAGTGGCGAAAAACAGCGCCGGATATTCGGTACAGCAGATAATTCAGAGCACTGCCGGTATAACGACAGCGCCGGTATTAAACAGCCTGTCCATCTCAGGTTTTGATGTGACTTCGATTACGCTCGCGAAGCCGACCTTCTCGACGGCTGGTAACCCGACGCCCACGGTGCAGGCATATATCGGGCTCAACAGCACCATCACGGTGTCCGGTTCAACCGTGAGCGGCTCGCTGCAAGGTCCGATAGATGTATCCACGGGCGGGTATCAATTCAGCGGTTTAAGCGCCATGACTTCGTACAAAGTAATCGTCGTAGCGAAAAACCTTGCGGGTTATTCGGTCATGCAGATCGTTCAGAGCACGGCCGGTATCGCGCCGGTATTAAACAGCCTGTCCGTATCCTCTTTTGATGCAAGCTCAATAACTATAGCGCAACCGACCTTTTCGACGGCCGGTAACCCGGCGCCCACGGTACGGGCATACATCGGGATTAACGGCACCATTTTGGTGTCCGGCTCAACGGTGAGCGGCTCGCTGCAGGGCCCGATCGACGTATCCACGGGCGGGTATCAATTCGGCGGATTAAGCGCCGTGACTCCGTATAAAGTAATCGTTGTAGCGACAAACAGCGCCGGTTATTCGGTACAGCAGATAGTTCAGAGCACGGCCGGCATAGCGCCGGTATTAAAGAGCCTGTCCATCTCCACTTTTGATGGAAGCTCGATAACAATCGCGCAGCCGACCTTTTCGACGGCCGGTAACCCGGCGCCCACGGTACGGGCATATATCGGGCTCAGTAGCACTATCTCGGTGTCCGGTTCAACCGTGAGCGGCTCGCTGCAGGGCCCGATCGACGTATCCACGGGCGGGTATCAATTCGGCGGCTTAAGCGCTCTAACGGCCCATAAGATCATCGTGGTGGCGCAAAATACATACGGCTATTCGGTACAGCAGATAGTTCAGAACACGGGTATCGCGTCCGGCGTGTATGCGATCGGTTTTTACACCTCATCGGGCAATACCCAGGCCTGTTATTGGGTCAATGGAACTAAATTCGATCTTCCTGGCGCAGCGCCTTCTTTTGTTTATGGGATCGCTTTGGGTGAGTCTGAAATATATATTGCCGGTCATTACACCTTATCAGGCGAAACTCAAGCCTGTTACTGGATTGTCAACGCCTCAGGAACGACAAAAGTGGATCTGGCCGGAACAGCGCCGTCAAGGACTTCGGGAATTGAAAAGTCGGGTACTATGCTGTATATTTCGGGTAACCATAATTTTGATTTAGAAGCTTTGCAATCAGGACCATGCTACTGGACAGTCGATCTCAGCACGGGTAGTGCAACGAGAACGAGTTTGCCATATTCATTAGGCGCCATGACAACGGGAATAGTCATTGCCCCATCCGGTGAAATGGACATATCCGGGGCAGCTGTGGCTGATTTGGGTCTTTCAGCGAATCCCGGCTATTGGAAAATCAGCGGAACGACTGCAGTGTGGGTTACCGTACCGAGAAGAGCCACATATTCGTATGCCGCAGCCATGACGATATACGTTTCCGGCAGCACGGTATACCTTGGCGGAGCGGATGATTATAGTTTCTCGGATGAGGCAGCAATGAGAGCGACATATTGGACCGTGAATGGAACAACTAAGACTAGAATCACTCTGGCGAATTCAGATACCGGTTCATATGTTGGATGTATAGCTTATTCAGGCACGACTCTTTATTCTTCCGGTCAGATTAATACTCGCACAGCCTGTTATTGGCTGAATACAACGAGGACTGACCTACCCGGGGCTTCCAGCTCTACGTATTCCGCTGCAAACGGGCTATATGTAACCGGCAGCGGCGCCCTGTACCTGAGCGGATATTACAACGGCAGCAGCATTACCGACATATTGGGAGGTACCGGAGGTACGGCCTGTTATTGGAAGGCGCCGAACGGGCTCAATCCGGTAAAGACGGATCTGCCGGGAACGGTGCCCGCTTCCGCCATCAGGATGGTTGTTAAATAGAAACACAAGTATTCTAATTAGACTTGTTGCATAAAGCCATGAAGTTTCGCAAACGGACGAAATCGCGGGAAACCCGCGATTTCGTCCGTTTGCGTTTCGAATACGCCTGCATCAATGCAGGCGTCGGGTTGTTTTGCAATAACTCAAAATATTGCATATCTTATATGATTACACGGACGGTTCCCGACAGGACAGGGACGGCGATTTTGACAGCTGGATGTTCATCACCAGCGCCATTTTCAGTCCCATGATGTACATCGCAGAAAAAGAATTGTAATGGAGCGCCTCGCTGATAAAACAGGAACTGGAACAGGCGCGCAAGGCGTTTATAATTCCAAAACCTGGGATTGTCTGAAAGATGAATTAGACAACCCCAAACAAATTCTTAGAAATGTATCCGCATGTTTTTTATCTATTGCTGTTTATATAAATCTCCACATCTTTCTTATGG
>MIBH01000006.1:16524-23200 GCA_001829455.1 Spirochaetes bacterium RBG_13_51_14 | reverse complement strand
TACCGCGAACGGCATAGGAGCTAAAGATCTTGCGTCGTGGTCCTTCTCCACGATTGTGAGGGCCTGCTGGGAGGGAGAAGGCCCGTACTACTCTACCCAGGGTGCAGAATCGCTGGGCGGGAATTCTTACCGGATGAAGCGGCCGGACGGGACGATTTACGCGGTTGTCACGAAACCAGACCCGTCTATTCCTTCATCATGGACATACATGTATCCCAAGGATGATAACGCGTCTTATGATGTGGAAGATCCCGACCCGGAAACCGGCAGCCAGCGATGGAACAGGTATAAACCGAAATGGTATACCGATTATTATATGCTGCATGCTTCGAACGGAACAAACTACACTCCATCTGACATGAGCGGCGATGCCACTACAGCCGGCAGGCTCCAATATAGTGAAATCAGCATAAATAATGATAAGCGTGAATGCGCGAGCCATGAGGAGGCCATATATCGCAACTTCCAGTGGGTCATGAACGAAAAGAAGATGGTTTTAATAGTTCCGCTATGGCTATGTCCTTCTTTTATGGAAGGAATTGTTGAAGGGTGTGTTTTTCAAATTGCTGAAGGAAACGGCATAACCGGGCTTTCCTTTGCGCGCAAGTACCGGGACAACAATGTTTGGGCCAAGGCCAACACCACCGGCTCTTCACCAATCCCGGGAGATTACCGAGTACAAGTACTTGCTAAGAATATTGGTTCATCATGTTATCTTGGTATATGTGTTAATGAAACCATGGTTTATGACAACACTATTCAGAGAGGAACGCTCACGCCGGGAGTGGTGGCTCACAACATCATGTCCCTGTCGCGCCTCGCTTTTCCGCGAAGCCCGCTTATAACCAGCGGCACAACATACCAGCACAAACTGCTGGGTTCGCGCAGGGTTGACAATGACAGCGAAAACACAGACGTCGGGTTCCGCGCGTGGAGCGCCTCGGGCCAGGGCGACAAAGTATGGAAAAAGAGAAACGCGCTGGTACCGTTCCTGGTGGCGCTCATAGCCCAGCTACGGGAAAAATCGGACACCTCGAATAACGCGGTAGCCAAGATGCTCTCCGGCCTCCAGCCGCTGGGCAAGCCGCTCGTGTTTTTCAACTATGACGTTTCGGATAATCTGGGCGTGTCCAGCGGCATCGCCGGCGTTGCAAAGAACTGCTGGCTGCCCCGCATCAAAAAGGACGGCGGCGCTACCACCAATTACCGGTACCCGCATGCGCCGCATCTCATACCTGACTGCAACATCAGCGGATTTTTAAATCCTGATGATTCGAGCGGATGGACCCAGGAAATGTGGCGCAAGGCATGGTACGGCGGGGACAACGTGCCGAATTTTTACGCCCCGGCCCCAATACCCACGATCCTGTCGGTATTGACGGACTCAGATACCACTACCAGCAGATCTAATGCCACGCGCCGGGCCGACGGATTCCTGGCCCAGTTGACGAAGTATACTGCCGGGAGCAGCACCGGACGTCCGGACGTTACCGAAACAATGGGAACCCCTGAACCATCAAACCCGGATGAGACCAAAAAGGTTCTGTACGGACTTGAACAAATTACGTCAGGCATGAAGATGACGAAGTCGACGGCCACGCAGATTTATGAGGATATGAGCAATTCCGGCGGCACGATAACTATCACGACTAAAGACCTGGACCCGCCTGAATGGGTATTCGCCAAGAGGACATGGCCCGGCGATGCTACAAAATATGTCGACATGGATCTGGATGATGTGCTCGATAACGTGGTCGGCGAGACGAGCACCGAAGGCCTCAACAAGTATCAGGACGATGATACCACCTATGGAGACGGCAGCGATCCGGACTGGAGCGATCTCACCAACGCGGACGATGACGGAGCGCTTGACAACATCCGATTCATGGTGGACAACTTCCTGGTCCAGGGCGCGCCCTATTGCATCTCGGAGAACCTGTTCGATATCTTTGACGTGATGGCCCGGCACAGCCCCACCGACGATCAGATCAAGGGGCTTCTCTACAACCTCGGCAAGCTGTTCGCATATTATGCTTACGATACAAACAATACCCTGCGGTGGATGATGCAGGGCGATGATGCGAAATTCTCCACGCTGTACAATCTGCTCGCGAACGCCATCCCGACCATCGACGAGGAGATGGGCTTATACGCCGCATCGAAAGGCGTCACCAAAGGAGAAGCATACCGTAATCTCCTTGCCGGCATGCGCAACTCCATGATCGACAACGGATTTATGGCGTACATCGTTGACAAGGTATCGATAGATCCGTACTCGAGCGGCGATTTTTTCAGCGACCTGTCGCTCTGGCTCGACAGCGACCTGATCAGCGGATCGGATACCACGTTCTACAGCACCATGGCGCAGCTTCTGACCGATATGGCCGAGTTGGTAATGAACGCCCCATCGGAGGAGGGGCTGTACTTTATCTATGAACAGTACGGGTTCCAGGGGAATTAAAAGCGGATTATGGTTTGAAGATCGTGCGCGAAGGCGGGGTCACGTGACCCCGCCTTCGCGCTCAGTGTATTTTCTTAGGAAGGTTTACAAAAAACTTCTTAAGTTCTTCCAGATTGGAAAAAATACCCGCAAGGGAGTATATAGACAATAAAAGCCCCAACACGATACTTACCGGTAATTCCAGACCCCGGCCAAAATATTGCCGGAGCCAGCCGAAAGTATTGCTGAAAGGGATGAGGAACATGCTCACCACGATGATGAGCCCCACCACACTCCATTTTAAACCTGAGATATGATGTTCGTAATTAACCGGTGACTGGAACACTTCAATCATGATCTTCTCAGACATGTCGCGGTCCATCACGAACGGCGAGTCGTATTTTAGTGTCTCTAACATGCTATTCAAAAGGGCGATGTCATGCCGGCATCGTGAGCAGAAGAGCATATGAATCCGCACTGATAGTGGGATGCGAGAGCGGTTATCCATTTCTAGAAAGCGCTTGTGTATCGTGTTACAGTTCATCGTATTCCTCCGCAATCGTTCCTTTTAATTCGTTGCGCAGTATGATCTTTGCGCGTAGAACGTTTGATTTAATCGTGTTCACCGGATAACCGGTGATTTCGCTGATCTCGCCATGGGTCAATTCCATGAAAAAGTACAAGTCCACACAGATCCGATAACGCTCGGGAAGCTCGTTGACGGCGTTCAGCAGTATCTTCCGTATCTCGCCCCGCAGATGCCGTGCTTCGGGTGTCGATTCGCCCGATGGAATTTCTTCAGGCACGTCCGATTCGGTTCGCTTCGCACTGAGTCTGTTGATGCCATGGTTGTAGGCGATCTTCGTCAGCCAGAACCTGAACGGAGCCCTGCCGGCGTAAGACTTCAGGCTCTCGAAGGCCCGTATGAAAACCTCCTGCGTGAAGTCGTATGAATCATCCCTGTTGTTAAAAAATCGCATACCGATGCCGAAGATCCTCTTCTGGTACCGCTCCACGATAATCCTGAAGCTTTCAATGCCGCCAAAGAGTACCTGTTTAACGATCTGTTCATCGGTCTTGTGCTCATTGTCCATTGTTGTCCTTATTCATATTGATCCGGATCACGAAAAAGATGAGCAGGCTCGCGCCCAGGGAGAACGGGATCAGGCCGCTTAACACCGGATACGTAAAGCCTTCCAGTATTACGAAAAACACGACCAGACAGATCCCGATGCTGGCGAGTACGAGCCCGGCGAAGAGGCTGAAGGAATTGAAATCAAATTCCTTTTTCTCGTACCGCCCTTTCTCGATGATAAGCACCCGCTGTTTGTGGTGCCAGTACAGGAAGAAAAAGAGTACAATTCCCCCCATGACAATTCCCACGATGGGGATGACGGTGATTATAACCTGCGCTGCTTTTGACGGCATATTCTACCCCTCTATTGTAATGAGTGTGATTATCACACCATTAAAATAGATTCTGTAAATCATTTTTTACAATAGACTTGTTGCTAAACACAATAATCAGTGATTTTTGCCCCGCCGCCGGAGGCGGCGGGGCAAAAATGAATAATTATGAGTAGTTATACAACAAGTCTAATATTATAAAGATCGATTTGCATCGATAATAACATTCAGCTCTCGTTTAATAATCCATCATCAATCCATCATCATCCATAACGGCTTTCTCTATCCAGAGATAAGCGATTGTTTCGCACTTCAGCTTGAAATCATGGTATGCGTCTTTCAGGTGCTCCTTTAATTCCGGGTTGAGTTTATGGTATATCCGCCTCACCTCGCTCTTCGCCCTCTCGGCGAGCTGTTCGATTGCGGCGGGATGCAATCTGTCTTTTGTGCTGAATTTTAATTCGTATTGCTCCTCCAGCCGCTGGAGCGATGATTTCATGTAGGCGGAGATACGCTCTGCCCGGATGATGTCGTCGGTCATTTTAAAGAAATGATGGCCCTTCACCGCGAGGTTAACGGCCAGCGCAATATTCTTCGGGTTATAAACCAGCGTTGACGCCAGAAATCCCAGATAGTGCAATCCGTAGCGGGAAAAGAGTTGACGCGAAAGCGAACGGAAGAAGGCCCGTATATCCTTGCTCTCGATCGGTCTTCCGTACGGGCGGACCCGCGGCATTCGATGTATCAGGGTGGCGCAACGTTTGAAATAGCGCCGTGGCTTATAGATGGTCGCGATAACCCGCTTATAACCTTCGATGAGCTTCTCGCGTGGCATGACGGGTATAAAATTCAGCTCCAGGGAGTGCGTATTATTGCCGTCGGTTTCTCCGATGATGCGTCCTTCGCGCTCAAGGCGGCGGTAGAGCTGGGTTTTGGGAAGCGCGACCAGGGTGCCGATCATGGCAAGTGGGATTCCCGCTTTCTGGATGAAGTCGATTTGCAAATCGAATATGTTGTCCGGATCGCTGTCGAATCCGACAATAAATCCGCCCATCACCTCAATTCCTTTTGATTGAATTATTTTTACGCTTTCTTGAATATCGGCTTTGGTATTATGCTGTTTCTGGGTCAGCTGAAGGGTTTCCGGTACCGGCGTTTCAATGCCGATAAATATCATGTCGAGGCCGGCCTCCACCATCTGATCCATGAGCTCCTCATCCTGGGCAAGGTTGATGCTGGCCTCGGTGAAGAGATTGAAGGGATAATTTTTAGATTTTTGCCATCTGATAATGCCGACCAGAAGCTCACGCACCTTTCTCTTATTGCCGATAAAATTATCGTCAACGATAAAAAGGGGACCGCGATATCCGGTTTCATACAGCAGTTCCATCTCGAGGACGAATTGCTCCGGCAGCTTGTAGCGCGGAACCCTGCCGAACATCTCGATAATGTCGCAGAATTCGCAGTTGTAAGGACAACCCCGCGATGACTGCACCGCCATGGAGGCGTACGCGCTCAGGTCAAGGAGGTCAAATCGCGGCGGCGGCGTTTTCGTGATGTCCGGTTTTTCTTCATCGAGATAAATTTTTTGCGGACAACCCCGCTCGAGGTCATTGATGAATTTCGGGAGCGTGATTTCCCCCTCGTTGAGCACGAAATAGTCCACGCCCTGTATACGCCGGTGGCTGGTGGTGGGATAGGGACCGCCGGCGGCAACCGGCGTGCCGCACTCGTTGCACATTCGTACCGCTTTCTGAAAAGAGTCCTTCTGTACGATCATGGCTGAGACGAATACAATGTCGGCGTTTATAATATCTTCAATTTTCAGCTCCTGGTAATTCATGTCGATAAGCCGGACCTGGTAATGGTCAGGAAGCATTGCTGCTATGGTGATAAGGCCGAGGGGAGGCATGAGGGTCTTGTAGCCAATAAAGGGAAGCGCGTATTTCAAACTCCAGTAGGTCGCAGGAATCTCAGGGTAGACCATTAGTATCTTCCGTATCATGTTCTTCTCCAGTTTGATGGTATGAATAACAAGAAAAATTTCAGTTTGTTACGTTGATCGCAGAGTATAGCTAAGCGCGGCTCACAGGGATTTGAGTATCTTTATTCCATATAAGGCACTTAATACAATCAATATTCCAAGAATTGACTCCAACATTATCTTCTCCTTAGATTATTTCCCTGTGGGCGCCAGCCCTCAATTGAAAATAAAAGACAGGTGCTTTTCCGTGTAGGTTGCAAAAAATTCGGAAGAAGATTAAAATTATTGACATATATATAAAAATACGAAGTTCTATTGTAACTATTCAGCACGATTAAAAAAATATGATATTCTAAAAATAATGGCCAATAATTCCCCCCGCCGCCGAAGGCGGCGGGGGGAATTATTATTACATTAATTTATTGAATAAAAAATTTTAAAATTTGCTGAATAGTTTCGTTTTATTTTAATACATCGGGAAGAGGATGGGATCCGGTGGTCCCCGCGGTCTTCAAAACCGTTGGCTGTGATTTATCGCAGCGGCAGGTTCGATTCCTGCCCCTTCCGCATCAGTGACCACCCTGTTCCCCGGGGCGCGTACGATATCGTCTGACACATGTAATTGTATATGGATGATAAAAACAGGATCATGAGATCCATCCCCCAGGTGGAAAAAATCCTTCAATTTGATGAGATTCGCCCGTTCATACCGGAAATCGGCCGTGCGGCGGCGGCGGATATCATCCGAGAAGCCCTGGCAGGGGTCAGAGCAGCGGTTGATAAAGGCGGGCCCGTTAACCTGGATAGGATTATCGAAACAATAGCTTCAAAATGCTCGATGAAAA
>MIBH01000006.1:16220-16337 GCA_001829455.1 Spirochaetes bacterium RBG_13_51_14 | reverse complement strand
TTGCTCCTGCACCGGTGCCGAAGACGCCCTCATCGTTAACAATAACGCGGCCAGCGTGTTTCTTATCCTGAACGAATACGCCCGGGGGCGGGAGGTCATCGTTTCGCGGGGTGAGCT
>MIBH01000006.1:15179-16161 GCA_001829455.1 Spirochaetes bacterium RBG_13_51_14 | reverse complement strand
TTGTCGAAGCGGGAACCACCAACATCACCACTATTGACGATTATCGGGGAGCCGTGACCGGCAGCACTTCCATGATATTTTCGTGCCACCGGTCGAATTTCACCATGGAGGGATTCACCGAAAGCCCGAAACTTTCGGATATCGCAGCGCTGAAGAACGAGTCGATACTGTTCGTGCGGGACCTGGGGAGCGGCAATCTGGTGAGCGATGGCCGGCTGCCAGCAGGGTTCGAGCCCGCGGTCCGATCGGAACTCGAGGAGGGACCGGACCTGATATGCTTCAGCGGGGACAAGATCCTGGGGGCGGTTCAGGCAGGCATCATCGCTGGCAAAAAAGAGCTGGTGTCCCGTCTCCGCCGCAATCCGCTCATGAGAATGATCCGCGTCGACAAGTTCACCTATTATATTTTACAGGAGACCCTGCTCAGGTACGTGAATGGCGGGATCGAAAGGATCCCTTTCTGGAACATGCTCTTCCAGAACAAAAAGACCGTATCGTCCCGGATCAGCAGGTTCTTCCGGCTGATGAAAAATCCGGCCGCGGGCGAAATCGTAAAGCGGGCCGCGACGCGCGCGACTATCGGCGGCGGCGCCATGCCCGGATTCGACATGGAAAGCATGGGCGTCCAGATCGATATCCCCGGCCTTGGGGCCGGTGAGATTTACGCCGCTTTCACCTCCGCCGCGGTGCCCGTGGTGGGCGCCATCATCGACGGCCGGTATACCCTTGACTTCTTCACCATCCTCGACCGGGATGTGCCCCCTGTCGCCGAAGCGGCCGATTTCGTAATCACGCGCCTCCACCGGAGACAGTGATGTACGTCGTCGGCACCGCCGGGCATATCGATCACGGAAAGACGTCTCTTATTATGGCGCTCACCGGTATCGACTGCGACCGCCTGCCCGAGGAAAAGGCCCGGCAGATGACCATCGACATCGGCTTCGCTCATGCCGATATGGCCGGTTTCGGCACCGTCAGCTTC
>MIBH01000006.1:11958-15125 GCA_001829455.1 Spirochaetes bacterium RBG_13_51_14 | reverse complement strand
GGTATTGACCTGGGACTGCTCGTGGTGGCGGTGGATGACGGCTGGATGCCCCAGACCGAGGACCATTTCCGCGTTCTCCAGCTTCTGGGAGTCGAGCGGATCATCGTGGTGCTGAACAAGATTGATCTGGTCGATGAGGAAACGGCCGAACTGGTCGAGCAGGAGGCGCTGGAGAGAATCGCCGATTCGCCCTATAATGACGCCGATATCGTCAGGGTATCGTCTAAAACGGGAGCGGGGATTGAAGACCTCAGGAAAACAATCGCCTTCAATTTGAAGAGACTTGCGCAGCGGCATGACGGGGACAAGCCCTTTCTATTCATAGACCGGGTGTTCGCCTCAAAGGGGTACGGCACGATCGTCACCGGTACCCTCAGGAACGGCGTGCTTCGCCAGGACGACCTGGTGCATATCCAGCCCGGCGCCCGTGAGGCTCGCGTCAAGCGGATCGAGAGCCACCGCAGCGCTCTCACCGGGGGAGTCCCCTCACAGCGGGCTGCCCTGAACCTTTCCGGAGTCTCAGCGGACGGGCTGGCACGGGGGCATGTCCTGTACCGCCGGGGGTTCTTCACCGAATCGGATGATATCGTCGCGTTAATACGGCTCCTGGACCCGAAGCGCGAGCTGAAGAACAACGCCGGCATCGAAGTGCTCATCGGAACTGCCGCGGTCAGGGGCAAGATCATTCTCTTCAACGGTGAAAGGTCGCCTTCCCAGCGGTTCGCGGCGCGCGTCAAGTTGGACGAGCCATGGTTCAGCTACCCGGGACAGCCCTTTGTCATGGCCGGCCCGGGCGGCTTCAGGATACTCGGCGGCGGCATGGTGCTCCTTCCCGGATACAGAGGCAGGAACCAGCGGGACCGGGTCATGGAAGGCCTGGAACTATTCAAGACGTATGACCGCGAGGAGCGCATCGCATTCCTCGTTTCAGTTCATCGCTGGATGAAAAGGGAGCTTCTTTACGCCATGCTCCCCGAGAGCGACGACAGGATTGACGCGGTCCTGTCAGAGCTGGAAAAGCGGGGAGTGATAAAAATCCTGGGCGATTACGCCATCTCTGCGCAAAGCCATGATGATGTGGCGCGAAAGATAGCCGAGGCGGTAATACAACATGTGGGAATCAACCTGAAGGAAATTTCAGATTATACCGGTGCCGATGCGGATATGTGCCGCTTGATCATAGCCGGTCGGGTGGAGGGCGGGCAGATTTATGAAAAGGAAGGCAGGTTCTTCGCCGGTTCAGGCGCTGTTATCTCCGATGGTAAGAAGAAAGCCCTTGATGCGGCGCTCAAAAACGGGGTAAGCGGCATTGAGCTTGAGCGAATCGCGGATGAATCAATGAAACGGGACGCTAAGGAGCTCGTAAAACTTGACCTGCTGGTGAGCCTTGACGGGAATATCCTGTACCATCGTGACATCTATGAGGAGCTGAAGAATAAAATTATCTCCCTGTTCGGATCAAAGGATAAAATATCCGTTCCTGAAGCCAAGGAGGCTGTGGGATTGTCGCGGAAGTTTATACTGCCGCTTTTAAATAGAATAGAGCGGGATGGACTTATAAAGAGATTGGGGGATTTCCGCGTAAAGGCTTAAAAAAATTAATCATTATGTGGAGGAATGTATAAGTTTAATAATAAACCCACCCGGGCTGCATTTTTTTTAATGCTTTTCAATTAAAAATTTGAAATATGACAGAAATTTAAATATATTTACATGGATATCCCTTGGTTTTACTAGCCAGTGGATTATGAGAACTTATTCATAATGATTCCGTAAGAATAAGTCACTGAATATCATCCCAATCAAGCCATCCGATATCCGATTATACTGTTATCATCTGTTACCCTGCAGAATATTCAGGTGATATATACGGAATCAGATATGAAGATGCGTGGCATTATTAAGAAAAGCCTGTCCGCTGTGGCTTACATAAATATAGGCCTGCTGGGCCTGTTCGCATCCTGTTTTGACGATAATTTCGACAGCACCATGAAATTAGAGGCTCTCCCGTACGAGATTCTGGTCACTGATATAGGCAATGTTGCAGGCAATCCGGTTCCAGGGAATTGCGGTTTAATAACCACGCTCGCGGAAAGCACCAGCATACGGCTTTCCTGGGTCAGAGCAACCGACGCGAAAACCCCGCAGTCCGACCTTGAATATAGCCTCTATCGCTCCAGCACCAACAATATCAGCACCCCGGAACAAGCAGAACTAAACGGCATATCGTTGACCGGCTGGTCCAGGGATATGATAACTACGGTTGCCGACAGCCTGACACCCGGAACAACGTATTACTTCAATGTGATTGTGCGCGACAGTGACGGCAACAGGGCGGCATACATCACGGTTTCCGTCGTGACGCTGAGCGACGCCGTATACCTGTTTTCAACCGGGCCGCATACCGGCGCCCTGACCACGCCCACGACCGCATCGGCCCGCGCCGATGTCGACAGCTTCTGCACAGCTGCCAAGAATAGCGCCTATCCGGAGCTTCCGTGCATAAACGTGCACACGTTTATAAGCATATCATCATCGGATTATATCGCGTACATGCCGAAGAAGTTCGGCCTGCCCGTCAACAGGAAGATCATCGGCCCGACCGGAGTACAAATAGCAGCCGACTGGTATGATCTCCTCGACGGGACTATCGCCGATCAGCTTCAGAACGCGGGTATCTCCGATACCTACTGGTGGTCCGGATCCGACACGGCCGGCAGTTACCTGCTCGCGGAAAGCTGCGTGGGGTGCAATACCTGCTCCGGATGGACCGTGGGCACCAACGCTTCACAGGGCATGACCGGCGCCCATAACCGGACCGATCCGACCTGGATCGCGGACAGGGGCCGCAACTGCAACAGTGAACTCAATATACTCTGCGTCTGCTGGTGATCGACCGTAACACGACTGATATATGCCGCAACTTCCGGAAAAACGGGAGGAGGTCGGCCTATGTAGTCGTACATCAGGAAATTATGGCTTGCGAACAGCGAACAAAATCAGCATTCCGCGTCGGAGCACCGGTTGCGATATGCACATGGTGTGCCGCCGTTTTGGCCGGCTCATGCACCGGCGACGACTTTGACCGGGTTATGAGAATGGAAACCGTATCAGCGGAAGTTCTTGTGGCCGGCAGTTCTCCGGTGCCGGGCAATAACGGCACCATC
>MIBH01000006.1:3832-11951 GCA_001829455.1 Spirochaetes bacterium RBG_13_51_14 | reverse complement strand
TGTCCACAAGCACGGACTCAATCCTGCTTATCTGGTCGAGGGCGGTCGATAACCGGACACCGCAGGCGGATCTGGAGTACCGTCTGTACCGTTCGGATTTCAACAACATCGGGACCGTATTGAAAGCCGAATTAAACGGGACCGCCGTCACCGGCTGGACCGTTGACATGGTTACGGCTCTGGCCGACGGGCTCAGTCCGGGCACCACGTACTGTTTCAACGTGCTGGTGAAGAATGGTGCAGGGATAAAATCAGCGTATACTATTATATCAGCCACCACGAACATTATCATATATTAATCATAACGTAGCGGAGATAAAAATTAATTGACTGCGTTAAAAACCATGATATGGTACAGATCATGAAAAGATTCATCGTAATCATACTGGCGCTCTCCGCCGCCGGCGTAGCCGTATCAACCGTTCTCCTGTATCAGCATTATCACCCGTTCGCGGATTTTGGAATGTTTTCCTGTGGAAGGGGGCTCGTCAATCCCTGCGCGGTGTTAAGACTGTCCGGATGGGACACGGTGTCAGGGCTCCCCATTGCCGGTCTCGGAGTCTTCGCGTATCTGCTTGCCGTCATCGCGTCATCGGCCGCGCTCATTTCCGGCGAAGCCCGGTATCCCCACCTTTTCGCGGTCCTGTTGCCGGTTTTCGTCGCGTCAATCGCCGGCGATGTCGTTCTCGGGGCAATCTTGATCCATACCGGCGTCCCGTGCCGGCTCTGTATCGCAACGTATGCCGTGAATATTCTTATATGCGCATCCCTGTTCGTGTGGTACCGCGATCTGAAAAGGGACGGTCAGGACCTCAAAACCGTGTATCGGACGCTCATCTCCTTCCTGAGCTCTCCCGGAAACCGGCTCATGGTAATGTCTTCTTCGCTCGTCATGTTTTTTATCTTCCTTTTTATTATTTCTCTATCAGCGATTATGAGCGCGGGGAGTATCAGGCCTGAATCGTCGGAAAACCGAATGAATCAATTCGAGAACTATTTTAATTCCCTTCCTGAGGAGCGGATATCCCTTCCGGAAGGCGCGATGTCGCTGGGAGATCCGAACGCTGAAATGCGGATAATCGTCTTTACCGACTTTCTCTGTACCGCCTGCAACCGGTTTTATGAAATTGAAAAGACGCTCATGCCCCGGTTCTGGGGCAGGATCCGCATCGATTATTATAATTTCCCGCTCGATTCCGTGTGCAACCCTCATGCGCCAAGGACCGTATATCCCAATTCATGCGTGGCGGCGCAGGCTTTCATCGCCGCGGCGCGGAGGGGAATCTTCCGTGAATTCCTTGAATATCATAACGAGAATTTCCGGGAGTACAGGGAGCGCCTCCAGCGGGGAGACGTGCTTGTTACGGTAAAAGAATATTTCAGCGGCCGGCTTTCGGCCGGGGAGTATGAACGTTTTCTGAAAGAGACGCTTTCAGAGAAGGTCAAGCTATCTCTCTATAAAGACGTGGAGCTGGCAGGCGGGGCGGGCATTCGCGCCGTTCCGACGCTTTTCATAAACGGGAGGAGGCTGGAGGGGATACCGGACGCAGACCTCCTGGAATTCGTCCTGTCAAGGGAACTGCATGAAGAGTAGGATACTAAATCGGGTTTCTGGTGGTGAGTTATGAATGAAAAGGCGAACCGTAAAATTATTTCCTTTACCATCCTCGTTACCGCCGTTTTTTTCCTGAACGTGTCAACCGCTGCTGAAACAAAAAAAACCTCCGGTCATGATATCATTGTGGGCGCGACGGCCGGGTATTCCATGTTTGAGGGCTATTACCGGAGCCGTTTCAACGGATCGTACATCGTGGGAACCTCTCTCATGTACGGAAACCCCGGCATCGTTGAATATCTGGCCGGGCAGGTGGAAGTGGCCTATGCCCGCTACCCGATGAGGGAGAGCCGCAGATCGTATCTGGAATCGGTTTCGATTAATATCGGTCCGGTGATCTATTATCCCCTGTCTCCCAATTTTCAGATTTATACCGGCGCTTCGGCGCGGGGCTCTTACCTGCATCTGTACGCCAGCAGAACAAGCCATAACGTAAAGTCCCTGAAGCCCGGATTTCTCGCACGAGCGGGCTTCATATTCCCAATCCAATGGGGCTTAAGTGTGCGCCTGGGCACTGAGTATACCTTTGAATATCTTTCGGGAAAACCGCTCCACGGCCTGAATTTTACCGGCGGCCTGTCTTACAATTTCAATCCCGGGGAACGGGCCGGCGAAGCGGTGAGTATCGGGGATAACGCCGCTATGATAGAATGGTATCTTACGCTCGCCGAGAAGGCGCTCGCTGCCGGAGGGATAGACGAGGCTAAAGAAAATTACAATAAAGCACTCACCTTGGATCGGAACAATTATCAGGCCAGAGATCAGCTCGCGGGGATAACAAAAGCCGAGGGAGATTACGGCCGGGCCATGAAGATGATCGATGAAAAGCGGTATTACGACGCCATGCCGCTCCTGGACAGCGCCGGCAAGTACCTGGCGCCCGCCCGCGCGGAGCTGGAAAAGATTCGAGGGATTCTTGCGGCTGAGGTCAAATATCTGGAGAGAAACGGGATCGAGCTGTATGAAAAGGGCGACTACCGGGGATGCATCATTGTATTAAAACGCCTGTTGTTGATAGATCCGAAAAACAGGACTGGCTTGATTTATATGCCGCGCGCGGTCAAACGCCAGGAAGCGCTGGAGCGCCTCCGGTGATACTCGGCCTTGACATCGGAAACACCAGCACTACCGCGGGGATATACAACGATAGTGACATAATTCCATTTGCCATATACCGACACCCTACGGTGAAAAACACCGACCACCGAAGCCTTGCCATACAGATCATTGAGGGAATGAAGCAACAGGACGGCGGTATTGACAGGATGTCGATCAGCGGCGTGGCGTTTTCCAGCGTGGTGCCTGAGGTGAACCGGGCGTATCATGAAATGGCGAAAAGCGCCTTCGGCGTGCCGGCGTTCGAGATTAACTGCCGGCGCAGGCTGAATTTCACCATACGGTACAACGATCCGGAACAGCTCGGCGCGGACCGCATCGTGAACGCGGCCGCCGCATTCGCCGAGTACGGCGGCGGGACCGTCGTGGTGGATGTCGGCACCGCCGTCACCTTCTGCGTGCTCCTGGAGGGAGGCTTCTTCGACGGGGGCATTATCGCCCCCGGGGTCAAAACCGCTGTCGAGTCGCTGTCCCGCCGGGCGTCGCTGCTTCCGGAGGTGCCCTTTGAGATGCCGGACCGCCTGGTGGCGCGGGACACGGTGAACGCCCTCAAGTCCGGGTTTTTTTACGGATGGCTTTCACTCGCCGATGGAATAATCGCCCGCATTGAAAAGGAATACGGCATGAAATTCAGGATCATACTGACCGGCGGGTACGCCGGCACCGTGGCCGGACACCTGTCTCACGAGAACCTTCTCGATCCGCTCCTTGCCATGAAGGGGATCAAGATCGTGTATGATATGAACGTATAGGCGATGCCGCAGCCTGCCAGATTTTTCCGAAGATCGATAATGACGTAAAAAACGCGTGCTGCTACTCGCCGCTCACGATTTCCGTAATCTCGAGCTCAGGCGGCTGGAAGAAGCCGGCACCCTTATTTACGATCGTCCCTCTCACCGTGACGCGCATGCCCTGGCAGCAGTCCCGGAGCTTCCGCTCATTGGCGCCGACGATCTTCAGGTCGCCGGTATCGGTCGCCAGGACCAGGCATGTGAAGGGCATGTTTCCCTTTACGGCAACCGTGCCGTTGAAGGTGCGGCCGCAGGCTGAAATAAACACGGCGATCGTCAGCGCCCCGGCGGTTCCGACGAAAGCGTTACGCAATCTTTTTTTCAATGGGCTACCCCGGTAATTATTCAGGTAAAATTAAAAGAGCATCCCGAAAGGATGCTCTTTTAAGATAGATGATATTCCTGTGATTACTTGACCCTGCTCCATGTCTGGGTTCTGAAGAAGAACGCGAGGTATCCCCGCGATGTCAGTGTATCGCCCTTGACCCACATTTTGGAACGATAGGTTTCGCCCTTGTCAGGATCCATGATGGTCCCGCCCGCATATTCCTCGCCGAAATCTTCGTCGACTTTTCCGGTTTTTTTCAAGTTCTGTAAAAATATCATACCGAGCACCGGTTTGTTCTTTAGATCGCCTTTGCATTTATCGCAGAGGGTATCCTGGGGCTTGAGCAACAGTTTTATAACCTTGCCGAAGTAAGCGCCGTTCTTTTCAAATATTTCAACATGGGATTTTGCCTTCCCCTTGTCAGGGCCTTCATCGGCGACCGTTTTCCATATTCCCAGAATGTTCGCCTGGGCTTGGGCTTTTACATTACCATTAAGAAAAACCGCGGTAAAGATAAAAATGATAATTCCCGCTAAAAATTTCTTCATAATAAAAATCCTCCTAATAATATTTTAAAATGTAAGCATGATAATTACTTTATTGAGTATGTCAAGGTAAATTGAAAGATCTATATTAGACTTGTTGCAAAACTCAATAATCAATATTTTTACCCCCGCCACCGAAGGCGGCGGGGGTAAAAATGAATAATTATGAGTAGTTTTGCAACAAGTCTATTTTAAGCATTTTCCACTATCATCGCGTATCCCATGCCCCCTCCGATGCACATGGTGACAAGGCAGGCGGCGTGGTTATTGCGCTTCATTTCATGCAAGGCGGTCACCATCATCCGGGCTCCGGTGCAGCCGATTGGATGGCCCAGTGAGATGCCGCTTCCCAGACGGTTCGGTTTTTCGTTGTCAAGACCAAGCTCCCTGAAGCAGCCGATGGCCTGTGCCGCAAAGGCTTCGTTCAGCTCAATCATGTCCAGGTCATTGATGGACATTCCCGCCTGTTTCAGCACGTTCCGCACGGCCGGCACCGGGCCGAGTCCCATGTACGCCGGGTCAACACCGCCGCCGGCGAAGGCCTTGATTTTCACAAAAGGCTTCAGGCCCAGCTCTTTCGCTTTGTCCGCGCTCATCATCAGAACGGCGGCGGCCGCGTCGTTGATGCCGGAAGCGTTCCCCGCCGTTACCGTGCCGTCCTTGGCGAACGCCGGCTTCATCTGCAGCATTTTTTCCAGCGTGGTGTCCATGGGACGCTCGTCTTCTGCGAAAACTTCTTCCCCCTTTGATCCTTTCATGATTACCGGCACGATCTCCTCCTTGAAAAGGCCTTCTTTAATTGCTTTCCGCGCCCTGGAATGGGATAGGAGGCCCAGTTCGTCCTGCTCCCGGCGGGTAATGCCGTAGAGCTTGACGATGTTTTCAGCCGTGAGTCCCATGTGGTAGCCGTAGAATATCTCATACAGGCCGTCGAAGACCATGAGGTCTTGGATCTCGCCGACGCCGGTTATCGCCATCCGGTAGCCCCACCGCGCGTCCTTCATGGCCATGGGCGCCAGGGACATGTTCTCCTGGCCGCCGGCGATAACCACATCCGCCTGGCCCGACATGATGGCCTGCGCGCCTTCGGCGATTGCCTTGAGGCCCGAACCGCAAATTTTGTTGATGGTGAAAGCGGGGGTCTCCTTGGGGAGCCCGGCCTTGATCAGGGCCTGGCGGGCCGTATTCTGACCCTGGCCAGCCTGCAGCACGTTGCCCATGATCACCTCGTCAATGGCGACGGGCGCGAATGAATCGTCCCAGTTGTAGGATCTCTTCTCAAGTTCAATGAGCCCGGCGCCCTTGAGCTTGTCCGGAGAAAACTCCTTCATGAGGTCGCTCGGCACCGGCCGCAGTTTTGTCCGCTTTAAAACGTCTTTTATAACGATTGATCCCAGCTCCACAACCGGGACCGATTTCAACGCGCCGCCGAATTTCGCTATGGCGGTCCTCGCGCCGCTGACTATCACCACATCCTTCATGTGCGTATCCTCCGCAATAGAGAGTATTATAGCGTCGAGGTATGGCGGGCGCTGCAGGCGCGCATCACGCCCCGTTGAACGAGCATGTTCTCATCTTTTCAGCGGGGGATTATTTGTAAAGAAAATTTATGGGGCAGAAATAATTATTTTCCGGATGGTCACTTCTCCGCGGTAAACGGATTAGGATTTCTCCACATCCGGATAATGATATATACCGGGAATATGATCCAGGGCGCGTTGGCCAGGAGGACCGGGACGAGCCGCGGGGTCGCATGCGATCCGAAGATCTCCTCGCTCAGAATAATGAACACGTTCGTAAAGAGGACCGAGGAAAAGATGATGCTGGGCACGCGTATCCATTCCTTCCCTTTTATGAACGCGTATATCCCCGCCGCGTAGAAGGGGCCGAAGAACAGGGCGTCGATCCATATGGTGGCCCGCCACCACGCCGGTCGCGCCATGAGCACCGGATCGAAGTTTCTGCCCCACCAGTGCACGATGTCCACCATGAAGGGGAGCGGCCACAGCGGGTAGTCGAAGCTGTTCGGGTCCGCGATGACCAGCTGTTCCACGTCGATGATATAGGTGACGAAGGCAAGGTTGATGATGAAGAATATGACGATGGGGAGGTCGACGGGACGCTTTTTCAACGGTAATACTTCTCTCATGACTGACTCCTTATTTTTTTTATATGCAGAGCTGTCTCTATACAACGGGCACTTTTCCTGTAGTCAATACATTTTTGCCAGTATAAAAAGTGCTTGATATAATATTGAAACCGAATGTAATCATGAAAGAACGCGAAGCGGATGGAGCTGTCGCCCGCCGCGGATAATTACGGAATTATAACGTTACGGTTTTGCTCTCACTAATCCTGATATTATTACTGGCCCTGATCCCGATTCCGGTGATATATCTTTTTTATCACCAGTATTTCATTGTCAAGCCGAGCCATCTGTATCACCTGGAATATTTCATTTACGGCGTTGTCCTGGCCCTGTTGATACTGCTCGCGAACCAGTCGATGCTCGGGTATCTTCAATTCACGAGCACGGCCGGCATCGGCTTCCTGAACGCGGCCCTGATCGAGAAGACCGGGGCCGTCATCGTTATCGTGGCGCTGATGTATCGGGCGCCGTCGATCATCATGGTTTTGAACATGGTCATTTCGGCGATGCTGCTGGGGCTCGGCTTCGCCACGGTTGAAAATATCATGTACGCGCTGACCGTGCGCGAGCCGGTCATCATCGTGAGGCTCTTCAGCTCCGTGCCGCTCCATGTCCTCACCTGCGGGCTCATCGGCTACTACCTCGCGCTGTTCCGTCTCAGCGGATCGCGTCTCAACAGGACCGCGTACGCGGTCAAGGCGCTGGCGATTCCGTTCCTGTTCCACGGCATGTACGATACCCTCCTCATCGCCGGGGGCGTGGCCACCTACTGGATCGCCCCGCTCCTCATCGTGCTGATCATCGGCATGGAATACATTCTGGCGAAATCGCAGACCCTCCCGCTCCTGGACGGCCTGCTGAAGCACAACATATTCATCGAGGACTGGGTCACCTTCCAGCGGGAGCCGCAGCACGAGCGGTGGATACTCCGCTCCATGGGCTCCCGGAACCGTGAATACGTGCCGTTATTCCGGCTGAGCCTTGAGCGGATTCGAACCGCCGTCATTATCCTTCTCCTTGTCGTCGCCGCGGTTTCACTGGCCGGACGCGATGTCCTCATCGAAGCTCTGCGCAACCGGCTCAGCCTTCAGGAGGCGGTCATGCTCTTCACGCTGCTTCCGGCGCTTTACTCCCTGAACCTGTTCATCATCGGCGTGGTGAATCCGAAATATTTCCAGAACAGCATGATCAAGATTCCCATCATCACAGACGCCAACATAACAGCGGACGGCACCTATATAAACGCCATAACCTACCACGTGACATCCGGGAACTGCTACCTCAAAACCGTGGACCCGCTTGAGCCGGGCACTCGCCTCGTGATCGCGTTCACCTGTTCCGCCTTTTCATCGCCGCGGATACCCGCGGTGGTCGTCTGGGACAGCCACGACGAACAGAAGCAGCTTTCAGGCACCCTGGTGCGCTTCAGCAGCCGGCCGATACGGTTCTGGCTGTTCCTGGTAAGGTACTATCTGTACCGCGTAACCCGCGGTCTGTCGTTCAACCTGCGGCTTCCCGGCTTCAGGAGCGTGCGACAGCTTTTCGTGCGGCCCGTGTCGGTGATGCAGAAAGAGT
>MIBH01000006.1:0-3813 GCA_001829455.1 Spirochaetes bacterium RBG_13_51_14 | reverse complement strand
GAAGCTCTTCGAGCAGGGCGAGGCCGCCAAATATTTTTATCTGGTCAGGAAAGGAGAAGTCGACATCATAAAGACGCTGGAGACCGGCGAGAAGGTGCTGATGACCACGCTGAAGGAGGGCGACATCTTCGGCGAGATGGCGATTGTCGGTGACCAGCCGCGCCTGGCCTCGGCGGTGTGCCGCACCGACTGCCTGCTCGCGGTCGCGGAGGCGGATAATCTGGAGGCCCTGATCAACGGAAATCCCGTTTTCACGCAGAAGCTCATCAAGACGTTCGCCAACCGCCTCCGCGACTCGGAGCAGATCATGCTGAAGAACATGGCCGCCATCGACGGCGCGTCCAAGCGCCGGGAGGAGACGCTTCTGACATTATGCAAGTTGCTTTTTTTAATTTCCGGATTGGAGCGCGGAGGAAACGCCGCGGTAGGGAGCGCGGATGCGGCAGCCCTGGCGGCGAGATTAAAAATGGACCATCAGCGGATTGCGAATTTAATAGATAGCTTAATTGACATAAAAGATGTTTCACGTCTGGATGATCTTATAGAATCGTTATTGAAAGAGTCATGATTCTTCAACTCTCATTCAATAGCGCGGCGCACGGCCTATTCCGCAAAGGTGCTCAAGCCGAGCCGCTTTCTTCCCGCTTCCGCGATGCCAGTCGCGATTGTGAGGCGCCTGCCAGGCATGTTGGCTATCCATGACCCGAGACTCGTGAGCAGGCTGGAATAGACCAGGAGCTTCGGCTTTTCCACCAGCCTGACGAGCTGGCGGGCCACGTCCTCCGGGGTTTTCGGGCGGGTGAAGAAGCGCGTGATGAAATTCTGGTCCGGGTCGATGATTGCGTCCTGGGCCACGGGTCCGTAGCCGGATTCGGCGGGCGAGTCGGTCTTTATGTATCCGGGAAAGTATTCGCTCACCCTGATCTCGGTGCCGGCCCATTCCGCCTGGATGGTGCGGGTCCACCCGCTCATGGCCGCTTTGGAGCAGACGTAGGGCGTGTAGAGCGGGATGCCCAGCATGAAGCCGGGCGAGCCCACGTTGATAATGTGGCCGTATCCCTGTTTCCGCATGTACCGAACGGCGCGGTTGGTGGCCGCCACGGGCCCGATCACGTTCGTCCTGAACGAGCGGAGCAGGTCTTCCGCTTTGACCTCGTCCGCGCGGGACACAATGACGGCGGCGGCGTTGTTGATGAGCACGTCGATCCTGCCGAACCGCTTCACGGTGCGGTCCACAACTGCAATGGCCTGGCGTTCGTCCGACAGGTCGGCGGGAAGGGCCAGGCCGTGCCGCATCAGCGCGGCGTTTTCCTCGAGGTTTTCCATGCGGCGGGCAGCCATGGCGACCCGCGCGCCGGCCCGGTCGAAGGCGAGGGCCGCGGCCCTGCCGATGCCGCTCGACGCGCCGGTGATGAGTACGACCGATCCTTCTATCTTCATGACACGGACTCCTCTGACTATAATCCTTGCATCGCAGGCGTGCTAATTCCTACTTCCATTGCTTGCCAGGATAGGCCCAATCTTCTTTGTCCGCAGCGCCGGCTTTCAGCTTCTCGTGGGACATCAATTCCGTGTAAAGCTCTTCGTCGTCGATGCCGGGATAGGTCTGCTTCTTCGTTGGGTCGAATAGCCGTATTCCATTCTTGGTGAAGTTTTTCTCCTTCTTGTCGGGGATATCATCTTTATCATTATCGTCCTGCCTGCGCTTGAACTTATCGACGTTCAGCCACCATGTTCTGAGATGCATGTAATGCTCAGCCTCGTGCAGCGATACCAGGTAGAAGGTATCGATCCCCGTTGTGGTTACAATATTGTTCTGGAATCCCACGCCGGCCTTAAATTTCCACATGTTGGCCTTGAACTTCATCTCCGTGCCGCTTGCATTCACGAGATCGCAGATGTAGTAGTGATCGGGCAGACTGACCGGCGGATAGTAGCCAAGCATGTCTACACCCAAGCCCCCTTCCTGCTTGCACTTAAATCCATCATAGCGGGCTTTAGACCCCAGCGTGGCCGCCGCTGTCTGCACCCAGTAGTAGAACCAGTTTGGATCCTTACCGTCAGGATTGTTCTTCGCATCTCGTGGGAAAAAGATCTTGATATCGACCTCGTCCATGGCCTTGCAACCCGACACGTCCAATTTCGCCACAATGGTTTTTTTCCCAAATTCGCTGTTCTTTTTCGGCAAGTTCCTATATACAACCGTCACTTTTGGTCCGACAGGGGGATCGGGTGTCTTGGTACAGGTAACATCTTTTATATCAGGGATGGTCCACTTGATGTCTTTTTCATATTTCGCCGGTGTAACCTTGGCCTTCAAATACAACTTCAATTCTCCAGGCTTTGCATTATTATAGCAGAAGCGATTCATATTCTTCGTGGGGCTCACGATATAAAGTTTGGCATCGCAAGCTTTTCCGATCTCTACCGCCACGGTCACCTGACGATCCTCCCATGGTTTTACGTTTGGTTGGGGATACCGCCACTGGAAGGTTTCTCGGAATCCCCCAGCCTTGACGAATTGCTTCATTTCCCGAGGAGTTACTATAAATTGTTTCGTGAGACCATAGCTATTTTCGAAAACCTGTGAGCCGGCTATAGTTGGCATCCAATCATCTTTCGTATTAACCTCTACCGGCCTAAGATGGATATTTGTCAACTTGGCCGTCTGTACGGGAAACACGATAGAAAATTGGAAAGGCCTTCGAATGGTTGGTTGGCCAAAATGATAATCCCGGCGTCGGATCTTGTTTTTTGAGTCCCTGAATTGGGAGTATCCAAACAGTTTACGGATCCGTGTTTTAGCGGGCGTGCCAAAAGCCATAAGTTGAAATTCTGAAAAACCGTTTTTATAAGTTAACTCGCCTTTTGCCTCAGCCTCGTAAGAGAAGACGATGAATTGTGTCGTGTATTTTTTCCCCGGATCAGGTAAGACTCCTGAGTAAATGAGTTCGTAGTTTTCATATATTATAAAGTCGGAGACCTTTACGGTAACCGGCAGACATGACATCCCAAGAAACTCAGCGCCCGGCTGGTGAAATTTTGCACACGGTTCTCCTTGCGTTGTTTTCAGGCCAGTTCCCATGCCACCCGATTCTGACTGATTTATTTGCTGGGCAAGCGCCTCCATCTCTTTTGCCACACGTTGCAGGCACGAAACGTCAGAACCGCAGGTAGCCATTTTTTGTTGTAAGGTTTGCAGCTTTTTGATAAGAGCTTCCTGTTGTCCTAACGCATTCGTAACCAAGTAAATGAAGCTTACCAACAAGGATATCAGGAAGATTGTGCAAATCTTTATAAATAAGCTACGCATAATTAACCTATTGGTTTTAATTTTCCTCATCGTGCTGCTTGATCTTGAATATCAAGGAATTTTCTCCCTCATCATATACGGCTTATGAGACGGAATAGGTTTTACCTGTGCTGAGCCCGCCGAAGCATATGAACCGGCTTCGGGTCTTTTCAACACAAAAAGTTATGGACAGGGACCTTAAAATTTTGCGCGCCAACCCGAAATCGAAAAAAAATATAGTTGAAATGTATGGATATCCCGCCCGCTGAATATTTAAAACAACGGTTATTAATAATTGCAAGTAAAAAACCTGTCGTTTGTTGGGAAGAATAATTTAAAAACCTCACGGCTCCCTTTTCATCCTGAAATAACCGCCAATCAGAAGATGGATCTTCCGGAGTTTTCTCCATACGATATCAGCAGAGTATGAAAACACCACACCGTTCGTATTTTGTTGAATGCGTTTGATATAAAAGCCCCGCGACACGCATGCCGCGGGAGGCGACGCGGGACCGGCAGAC
>MIBH01000005.1:26544-26749 GCA_001829455.1 Spirochaetes bacterium RBG_13_51_14 | reverse complement strand
CATATTTAATCAGAGTGCACTATGAGTTTACGGAGAAAAATTATTCTTGCAATCGCCTTCAGTCTGATGTCGTGCCTCGGCTCATACCTGATTATCGGCAAAATCTTCAGCAATCTGGAAAACCAGCTCTATGAGAAGTGCCGCATCGAAGCGCTCACCGGCGCGCGGGCCATGAGCGAGATCATGTATTTCATGATACGGAGCA
>MIBH01000005.1:17534-26412 GCA_001829455.1 Spirochaetes bacterium RBG_13_51_14 | reverse complement strand
AGGACGACGACATCGAGTTCTCCGTTCTCATGGATAAAAACGGGTATGTACCGACCCATAATAAAAAGTATTCCCAGCCGCAAACGAACAACTACGCCAAGGACATCATCTTCAGCAGGTCAAAAAGAATATTTTCAGCGTATGAAGGCATCAAGAATATACTGTCATATAACGGCGACAGCGCGATCCGGGTTCTGTACCGCCGGGACACGGGCGAGATCCTCTGGAACATCGGGGCGCCGGTGCGTCTCTATGGACAGCAATGGGGAACGTTTCTGATCGGGGTTAATATTTCTCGGATCGATACGATAAAAAATCAAATGCTGTTTCTTATTATTATCACGATGTCAATCATCGTGGTCATAACCAACCTTGTCATACTGGCTATGATACCTCACAAATATCTGACTGAACGAATCCGCGGACATAAAGAAAAAGATTCCGGAAACCCGTGATATGACTTCTTAATCAAAACCCGCCCAGGGGCGGGTTCCGGTCCAATCACTCTGAGAGCTTCACGTAGGGATGGCGTTGGAGTATGTTGTTGTTCTGTTTCAATGAGAAATAGTCGCAGGGCGACATGCCGTACATCTTTACAAAATCCTCCTTATTGGGGCACACGGTACAGCTGAGCCTGACAATAGCTTCAGTTGAAAGCTGCGATCCCTGGTAAAAAGTTTCCGAGGTCTCTTTCGCGAACACCCCCCTGCCCGCCAGCTTCTTCTTGCTGTTAATATATTCTCTCAATTTTTGCAGTACGCAATCCTTGCATTTCTGAGCTTTATTAACCACTTTTTCCGTAATCAGCGCCATGAATGCCTCCTTCATTCCCTTGTAAAAAATTTCACAATAATCGCTAAAAAAAATATTCCAATCCTTGCAGGCCTAACATTATTCTCAAAGGGCGGCCCGTATGCCTTAATTAATTAATACATAATACTCAAGAACAAGTAAAATTTCCACAATTATTTTAAAAAAAATACGTTTCAAAGATGTTCGTGGCATCGATATTTAAATGAAAAACCTGAGCAACTTCGCCACAAAATAGGCGCCGGCCAGCAGCATCAGAGGAATCGAAGCGAAAAAAATGCCCACTTCGTAGGTTTTTGCCACTGACGCATGCAGAACTTTTCTCCCGAAAAAATTATAATGATAGTGCTCCGGCATTTTGGATCTCTGGTATATTTTTATGAAGATCAATATCTGAACCAAAAGCATAGCGACCAGGATAAACCCGGAAATGAGCCACATCAGAAGGGAAAATTTTATTTTCTGGATCTCCTCAGGTTTATACAGGGCCACAAACATCAGCGAACCGGAAAGAATCACATTGCTGATGGTGGTGATGATATACCGTTGAAGATGATCCTGATTTCGCGTTTGAATGTATCGTGCGAGGAAAAAAACATGGATCAACAATGAAACGAATAACACTAAAAACAAAAGAATTACACTCACTTACGTCTCCCTGTGTCATGTTTCAGTGTCGTAAATGCCGAAAGCAGATTATCATAATGAACCGGATCGATACGCAGTAAAGAAATGATGATTCAATGTCATGATCCATCAGGTAATACGCTAGCCGACATATATCAAAAAGTCAAGAGAAAGACAATATTGACTCCATGAATCTCTACAAAATATATTTTTTAATGAATCTTCCCGCAGCGGAGTTGCAAGGTATCAAGAGGAAATATTCTAATGTTAGAATCACCCTCCCCTGTCCCCTCCCATCGAGGGAGGGGGATGTTGTATCCTAACTGACGTAACAGACGGCCCCGGAATTTACCCCAAGAGATTAAATTTTACTACAACTAGTAGGTCTTAGTACTCACTCTTAAGTAAAATTCACGCGGTTACGGAATTAGAAATCATATAAGCCCGATAGAAATTGCCACCACCAGGGCAAACAAAAAGTTAAAATCTGATGCGATTATCCGATAGATGTTTGATTAAAAAAGATGCCTCCCTGAAGGTGCTTTCGGCACCTTCAGGGAGGGAAAAGGATATGGAGGGTTTAAATCGGTTATCAACCGTTTAAATGCTTTGATATGCGCCCCTCATAAACGGGGAGCTATGCGCTCTTCTGGTGCTTCCTCCAGTAATTAATCCCCACGATCACGAGAAGCAGGGCGGTCAGTATCCCGAGAACAATCCCGATATTCAGATTCGCGGATACCTTCATGAGATACGCCGTCAGAGCGGTTCCCGCCGACACCTTGAAGACCTTATCAACTTCCGGGTGGAGGTACCAGTCTTTGTACTCGGCGCCCTTCGATTCGTACCACGGCTTGAATTCCGGATACGCGGTAAAGATGGATATCTTCTCATACGGCCACGCCCAGTCAGCGGGTACGAGCACCGCCCATGGGAAATTATCGGTGTCAAGCACCTTGCCGGCAAATTTCGTTTTTACAAATGGAAGGTGAACTTGGTTGGCCGGTACACCGTTGCAAAGAATGTAGGGATCGTACGGCATAGCTTCCAGCCTATCCCGGGGAGCAGGTGAATCAGGTACGATCTCCTGGGTGTGCTCGAGCGCTTCCTGGTATGTTTCGCCCTGCTTTGAATTGAATTTTCCGTTCAGATCGGTCTTTGAATTGGCGATGAGCTGATAGTCTTTGTCAAGCACACAAATCCATAGCTGGTTCGTATATCCGGCGCCTGCGGCAAGCATTTTCGACTTAATAACAATCTTGCTGATCATATTGTTATTATCGATAAATTCTTTAAAATTGAGCTTCACCACAAGGTCGTTAAAATCGGCGTCACCTTTTTGCGGATAGAGGTCTTCAAAAGCTATCGTGAATTCCCCGCTGGATGTACCGATCAAAAACGGATCATCGGGAAACTCATCCGCATCATCCGGAACTCCGTCGCTGTCGCGGTCTGGCTTCGGCTTCTTATCGGGCTTCAATTCGAGGTAAATCGACCTGTTTACTGTTGAGATACTCTGAATATTGGCGATGTCAACAGTTTTCGTTATACAGTCGGGATGCTCGAGCACCAGGGAAACCATCTCCACCGTGTTTGCGATGGATATCTTGAACGAAACCGTCCCGTTATCAGCGGTTACCGCCATGGTTATATCGCCCTCTTCTGAAGTGACACGGATAACCGTCTGCGGCAGGGGTCTATTTGTTTCATCGTACACCTGAATATCAAACGTGACGTCATGAATGGTCTGATACTTGAATTCTCCCGTATCGGTCTCATCATTTACTACATCCTCAGGAGCGTTCCCCTTTTTGGGTAACAGTAATTTCTTATCATCGTCATCGCATGAGGCCGCCATGACGATGAATATAAAAAGAATCCCTATAGCTGTTTTTTTCATAATCTGCCCCTCCTTCTTTAAGGCATTATTTTAGTGAGCTTTTTAATGGATTAACTATTAAAAAACTTATGAAGTGAGAGATAAATATCATGAGATAAAATAATACCTTATTATCTTTTTTGATGCTATGAAGAAATTCCCATATTTAACATCCATGATTATTATACAATAGCGTCTATTAAAAGTCAAATAAAAATCCCATCTGGATGGGTTCTTGAATTTTTTTATTTAAAAAAATTTTCCTGTCACTAAAATATATGTAAATAATTTTTTTTATTTATAATAAATTTTACATAAAAATTAATACAAAAACAGGGCGAACTGAATTACTGATCATCTAATGAAGATGATGTATTCTGGAACCGTGTTGATTCTTTAAACATCCGGTTTTTATCATCACACTGGCGGATGTAAACCCGTTCCTTTTCCGATCATACGTTCATTGCCTTTTACAAAATTTCGCGAAAATTAATATTGACTCCGTATAAAAACTATATGCGTAGTTGTTGAAGAGGATAAATGCAGATCTTTCCTACGGCGAATCATGTCTAATGAGCAGGAACACGAACATATCAAACAGGTCCCAGCAGGAAGATGACGTACTGATAAAAAGTTTTCTTACGGACAACATCAACGCCTTCGACCGGCTCGTCATCAAGTATCAGAACCTGGTATTTAATCTCTGCTTTCGGATTCTGGGCGATTACGATGAAGCCGACGATTGCGCTCAGGAGACATTCATAAAAGTGTATAAGAATTTAAAAAAATTCAGATTCCAGTCCAGTTTCACAACCTGGCTGTACCGCATTGCTGTCAATACGTGCCGGAACAAAATTGCCTCGGCCGGAAACAGGATGAAGAAAAAAACGATGCGGATTGACAATCCGTCCGAACATAACCGCGAGTCGCTTGAACTCCACGACTGCTCCTTCAATCCCGACGATGTGTTTGAAAAAAACGAGGATTCGCGTCTGATACATCAGGCAATTGAGTCACTGCCTGACCATCTCGGGATACTGGTCGTATTGCGGGATATAGAAGGAAAAGCATATGAAGACATATCGGAAATTACCGGGGTCACCCTCGGCACGGTCAAATCCCGGCTCGCGCGTGCGCGTCACCTTCTGAGGGTCAGGCTGCGGGAGGTCTTCTGAATGAGATGCAGACACGTTAACATTCTTCTCGCAGATTACCGGGACAAGAACCTGTCGTCACAGGACATGGCCTCGGTGAAAGAGCACCTGGCCCAGTGCGCCGGATGCCGGGAAGAATACCAGTTCCTGAAAAAGTACCGAAACGGGATCGATGCATTCCCCGTACTGGATCCGCCTGACAATTTCCTAGAAAAAATACATGAACGAATAACGGCCGGGGAGCGGCGCGGTCTCATCCGAAAATTGTTCTATCCATTGAAGATCAAGCTCCCCCTCGAGGCCGCCGGGGTGCTCGCCCTGACGCTGATCATCGCGTTCATCTACCGGCCGTTTGCGGTCAATCGAATGGCATACAGGGCAGAGGAGACCGCCGCACCCGCAGCCTCAACCGTACAGCCTGAACCGAAAAAAACGCACCCAGAGGGGGATTTCGACCGATCAACGGCCACGGTGAAAAGGGATGATGAAATCCGCGCGAAAGAACGCGCTCCGGCACCCCATGTCGCTGAAAGCGCTGTCAGGGAGGAACCGTACAAGGCAGAAATAACTCTCGCGCTCAGGCTCAACAGGGTGTCCATAAATGTACCATCGGTCGGCGAGTCTTTCCAGGCGAAAAACCTCACGGAAGCCGGCGAACCTCGAGCGGCCTCGGAGAAAGACGCGACGTCTGATAAAAAAGAAAAATCCTCGGCTGAACTTTCCCGCGGTCCTTTCCCCGCGCCGCGCGACCAGCCCGAAGTCGACGGCATAGCCGCGCTCGCGAAATCTCTTGCGGGTAAAGTCGTCAAAACAACATACGATGAAAAAACAGGGTTTCACCGCCAGGTTATCGTGGAGATCCCGGCACGGAATTACGATCAATTCCTGACCGGATTGCGCGCCGACTGGATCGTCCACAAGCAGTCCCCGGCCGGGCCGCACCCGCGCGCACGCCGAATGCAAATTATCATGAATTTCAGCGAGTGACTCACTGCCGAGACAACTGGTCAAGAATGAGGCCGAAGAACCCCCCCGATCCGGATTGGTACCGCCATCCCAGGTGCGAGAGACATTGGGAGCAGATGACGCAGCACCAGGTAAAACCGGGGAACCAGGTGTATTCGGTCGTCGGCACCCCGATTATCAGACAGCCCCCGGCACTGGAAAAGCACCCGATATTGAACACAATTCCCCGCGGATTCATGAAGGTGTGCCGGTGGGAGCCGTTCACTTCCATGCAGTATGACTCGGATGTGATAGCGTTTCCGCATGTTTTGCAGAGGAGGTACATGCGTTCCTCGCCTGTTTCATCCCCCGCCTCCTCCTTTCTCCTGATGTCTTCAACCAGCCTGGTGTCGACCTGCTTCAGGGCGGTCAGCGGTGGTGCGGCAGGATGCATCCTGTCCGGTATCTCACATGAAACACCATGTTCCATGAAATTAATATATCGACCGCACGGATATTTGTCAATACAACCGCGTATATTGAACAGCAGCAATTACCAACGGGCGCCGGATTTTCAGACACTCCCGGTCCGGCCTAAATTGAGCGGAAGACCACAAAGTCTCTTGACATTCCGCATGACTCGTTTTGGAATTGGAACACAGGTCGGCAGCCTACCCTTCTAACGTGAAAAGGTGTACCGTTATGAAATTCAGAAACATCCCAGTGCGGCGCATCATAACCTTTGGGATTGTGCTCGCCTCAATAGCGTACGCCGCTTTTTACTTCAACTACTTTGAAACGCCCACGGGGGATTATATCGGCAATATCAGAGGGCCGGTATCGGAATACATGAACGGCTACTTCCCGGGAAAGAATTACAAATTCCTCCCGCTCTACCCGCTCCTCCTGTCGATCCTGACCAGGCTGAACCCGGTCGAGACCGCCGACCCGGTTTACCTGACCGCCATGGTATTGAATATCGCGCTGTATGCGCCGTATATCATACTGGTATTATTCATATACCGCCGGTTTCTTTCTGAAAAGGCGGCGTGGGCGGCGCTGTTGTTCCTCAGCGTCAACGTCTACTCAATTTACATGGCCATCAACTCCGAACTCGAGATGTTTCTTACTTTTCTTATATTGCTCTCGCTCTCCCTGACGCTCAGGGATTCAAAGCTCTCCTTTGCAGCAGCGTTCTTAACCGCCCTGATCAAGTGGGACTCGGTGTTTATCGTACCGGCTGTGATGTTCAGGGATTTCTTTTACCGCAAGAAAAGGGTCATCGCCGTCATCCTCGGTTTCCTCGCCACCAGCGGGGTTGCCACGTGGCTCCTCCTCAGCTTCATCAACACGCGCGGGCACCCCTACGTGAGCGAAATCGCCCATCGCGGGCCCAATATCTACCGGTTTATTCTCGACTGTTTTCTTGTTGCTTCCGGTTTCGTCCAATGGATGGCGGCCCACGCCTGGTTCTCTGAAAAGCTTTACATCAAGATAATCCTGCTGGGCTTCATCATACTGCCAGCCATCATAACCGTGGCCGGCGTAGTGTGGGGAATCATTCTCGCCTGGAACCGGAAGCGCAAGGAGTTCGCGCCGATATTCATCTTTTTCGCCGGTTTTCTTCTTATCCACATGATCTACCAGAACACCAAGGACCGATATGTCATGCCGATTTTATGGATCCTGACGCTTTTCCTCTTTTTCGGTGTTACCGAGGGAATTGCTCCCCGGCTCAAGGACGCATTTACAACTCTTTCACCGCGGTCGCAGTCGCTTCTCAGGGCGCTCCTCATGGCGATCACCGGCATTATCTACATCATCAGCCTGGGTGCGATCGCCCGGGACAATACTGCAGTTCATATCCTGTTCGCTCTTGTTTTCACCGCGCTGATGGCGGCTGTCATAACATACAAAAACAGCGAGCACGGCGTTATCAGCGCTTCCCTGCTGGCGCTCTTCTGCGGCGTCCTCATCAACCTGTCGGTTTACTTTGGCGTGCAGGCCCTGGATCACCATGGGCTCTCGCGCGTTGAGTTCAAAAAAGTCGCGCTCTGGTACAAGGACCATGCCGCTCCCGGCGATAAGATGCTCATATCCGAAACCAACGTGCCCCAGTACTATTCGGGATTCGGCGAGGATAAATATATTATATCATTTCTCATAAGGGGGAACACCATCAGCGAGCTGATTCCGGAACTCGCGGCGAAAAAGGCGACGTACGTATTCGTCGACGATTTTTACATCAGGCGTCTCGCAATAAGGGACCCCAATGCCATCGACCGCAAGGCGTGGATATTCCGGGAGATACGTGATAAAGGGGAGAAAACCGGCCACTTCAAGCTCATCAGGACCTTCCATACGAAGGGAGGAATAACGAGCTATCTGTATAAATTTATTCCGTAGGCCCTGAGTGAATTACTCAAGGGAGGGAGATGTTGCATCTACGTTGACTTATTAGACATCACCAATAAAAAAAATTCGCCTTACTCGAGTGAATATTTTTACTTGAATAAATCCGGCTTATTCCGGATAATACCCCGACGATAAAATCCCGGTCGAAGGGAACTCTTGCCGCTTGAGGTGCACTGATGAAGCTGATCATCCAGATACCCTGTTATAATGAGGAAAAGACGCTCCCGGTGACTCTGAAAGAGCTTCCCCGCAAGCTCGCGGGAATCGACACAATCGAGTGGCTGATCATCGATGACGGCAGCCGGGACCGCACGGTTGAGGTGGCGAAACGGCACGGCGTCGATCATGTGGTTCATTTCAAGAATAACCGCGGGCTCGCCGAGGGATTCAAGGCGGGCCTTGACGCCTGCGTATCGCTCGGCGCCGATATTATCGTAAACACCGACGCAGACAATCAGTACCACGCCGGCGACATACCGAAGCTGATCCGGCCGATCCTGGACGGCAAGGCCGATATCGTCATAGGGGCACGGCCCATCACGCAGATAAAACACTTTTCGCTGGTAAAAAAGCTTTTACAAAAGTTCGGCAGCTCGGTCGTGCGCCGCTTCAGCGCGACCGATATTCCGGACGCGCCGAGCGGCTTCCGGGCAATAAGCAGGGACGCGGCGATGAAGCTGAACGTATTCAACGCATACACCTACACTCTCGAAATGATCATCCAGGCCGGCAGGAAGAACATGGCCATCACATGGGTGCCGGTGCGGATCAACGAAGAGCTGAGGCCTTCGCGGCTGGTCAAGAGCATACCCAGCTACCTGAAACGATCCATCATAACGATTTTCCGGATATTCGTGGTGTATGAGCCCTTCAAGTTCTTTATTCGGATCGGCCTCGCGCTCTTCCTGACCGGCTTCGCCATCGGCATGAGGTTCCTCTACTACCTTATCACCGGCGCGGGCGGCGGGCACGTGCAGTCCCTCATACTCGCCAGCATCCTCATGCTCATGGGATTCCAGTCCATGCTGGCCGCTTTCATCGTAGACCT
>MIBH01000005.1:17195-17520 GCA_001829455.1 Spirochaetes bacterium RBG_13_51_14 | reverse complement strand
GCATCCTGCTGGAAGATATACAGTACCGCATCAGGAAAGCGGGCCTTAACGGCGGATCAACCCGTGCGAGCGGTAAGAAGAAATAACGGATGACGCGGCAGAACGCCCATCAGGCACCCCAGAGCGCGGAAACCATCCTCCGGGAGCGTAAAAAGAGAATCCTCAATGTAAAAACGCTGTTATTCATGGTTTTATCGATTTCCATCGCATACCTATTATTGAGACAGCTGGACATAGCCACATCGTTCAGGATAATACAGAACGCCGATAGAGGGCTGATACTCGCCTGCTGCGCCGCATATTTTCTTTCCAACTATTTCAAGAT
>MIBH01000005.1:12611-17183 GCA_001829455.1 Spirochaetes bacterium RBG_13_51_14 | reverse complement strand
CGTCATGTTGAGGAATTATCGGATACCGCTCTTTGACCTCTATACCGTGACGAGCTACCATAATTTTTTTAACCAGATCATGCCGGCGCGCACCGGCGAGCTGACCTTCGTGTATTATCTGAAGAAAATCGCCGGCACCGACATAACGAAGGGCCTCCACATCCTGGTGGTCACCAGGATCTTCGACTTCATCGTCATTTCGGCCTTTTTCATCTGCTCGATCATACTCTATTTCGGCGCGGAGAGATCCATGGCGCTCGTAGCGGCCGGTGTCTTCTTTCTCATCGTTTCCGTCATCATCCTGTTCAACTTGAAATGGCTGGTGATCCTGTCTGGGAAGCTATTCCACCGGTCCACTGCAACAATGCGCCTCCAGAAGCAACCGCTGGTCAGCGCGATACTTGGCAAAATCGATATGGTCGTGGACGAATTCTCCTCGTTTCAAACAGGTAGGTTTGTCCCCCTGCTTGCGTTGACGAGCCTGCTCACCTGGGGCACCCTCTATTTCATTTTTTACCTTACCATCAGGTCCTTCGGGGTCGAGATTGACCCGCTCCAGTCGATAGCCGGATCCACGGGCGGCGTGCTGACGAACGTGCTCCCCATCAACAGCTTCGGGAGTTTCGGCACCCTGGAAGCGGGTTGGACCGGCGGGTTCATCCTGGTCGGCATGAGCGAACATGACGCCATATTTACCGGATTCGGGTACCACATTATAAGCTTTATCGCCAGCGCGTTCGCAGCCTTAATCTGTTTTATTGTGACGAAACTCAGGAAAAAACGGCAGAGCATTGAAACCCGTACGAGGGTATAGCCGCGGGCGGGCCGCTTCACCCTGTTTTTTCCTTGACTGCTATTTCATTCATACAACAATTTACACTGTCATATGACGTGGTGGAAGCAAACGTGCGGAGCCGCTTCAGCGCCTTTTTTTTAAATCATAAGACCGGACCTCGTTGAAGTTCGGCCGGAGGAAAACATACTGACATGAGCATGAGCGTTCAAAACCTGTCAACCGTGGCGCTGCGGGCCCTTCAACGCAATAAAATGAGGACGGCGCTCACCTGCCTGGGCATTTTTATCGGCGTGTTCGCCGTAATACTCCTGGCCGGCATCAGCAACAGCCTCAAGGTGGCCGTCCGTGAAAAAATACAAAGCTTCGGCACCAATGCCCTCACGATGATGTCGGTCAAAAAGCCGTTCACCGAAAACGATCTAAAAGATATCAGGAGATTCATTCCCGATGTACAATACATTACGCCGATGAACTCTTGGGAATTCCCGGTCAAATACAAAAATAAGAACATTTCCCGGCAGATTTTCGGCGTCAGCAACGAGTATTTCTATATGGGCAACTGGGAGCTCGAAAGCGGCAGCTATTTCTCCCAGGAAGAAATCATATCCTACGACAGGGTCGCCATCATCGGCCACAGTATAAAAATGAAATTATTTGAATACGAAGATCCGATCGGAAAGGTGATTCTCATCAACCGGATACCGTTCCGGGTCGTCGGTTGCTTGAAGGAAAAAGGGATGGCCCTCTCGGGAAGGGACTTCGACGATTTCATCGTCGGTCCGTATTCGACGCTGGCGCTGAAGCTGTTCGGCACAAAGAGCTTTTTCATCATCAATATAGCCACCTTTTATGAAACCCAGGTCGACGGGGTTAAGAAAGATCTTCTGGATATGCTGCAGAGAAAATATTCGCTCTCGAATGAACAGCTGCAGGATTATAAAATATCATCGAGCAAGGAAGTGATTCAAAAAACCGAAGAGATATCGAATTACCTGGCCCTCGCATCAGTGGCAATCGCGTTCATATCCCTGATTGTCGGCGGCATCGGTATCATGAACATAATGCTCGCGTCGGTGAGCGAGCGAACCCATGAGATCGGAATACGCATGGCCATCGGCGCAAAGACCCGGGATATTCTTCTCCAATTCCTCATCGAGGCCCTTATCATCAGCGCCTTCGGAGGCATGTCCGGAATCTCGCTCGGGCTGCTGGGATACATATTTTACACGTTTCTTTCGAGGCAGCCGTTTATATTTTCTTTGACCACCATCGTCGTTTCATTTATGTTTTCCGCTTTCGTCGGTGTCGGATTCGGATTCTATCCCGCTTATAAGGCATCACGCCTTAATCCCATCGACGCCCTCCGACATGAGTAGCAACTCCGGCTGTTGCATTAATGATACAACTGTATTTATTTAGCAATGATCAGCCGGCGCTGAAGGGAAAATAAAAAACATAATCCTTGACAGAGACAATTTAAAAATTTATTTTGGCGGGTGCCGAGAAACATCTCCTGTATGTTTCTTCAGCTTCTATAGCAATTTTATATGCAATACCATATCAATGCCGGGCGAATTAAATTCAACAGAATCATCACCGGACGTTCATAAATTTTCAAAGGGTTACATCACGCATGAAAAGAATAAAAAAGATCAGAGTGGCCCTCTTCACGGATGTTCTGAAAGAAAATCTCGACGGCGTCACCTATACGCTCTATAATATTATAGAGCGTATCCCCAGGGACAAATTTGAATTTCTCTTTATCACGCCCTGCCCTCCATCGGAGAACGTGAAACTGCCATACCCGGTTATCGTATGCAGGTATATAAAAATGCCGCTCTATGGGGACTATCCCCTTGCCTTTCCATATTGTGACAAAAAATTAAAAAAAGCCCTTGAGGAGTTCAAACCCGATCTCATCCATTTCACAACGCCTGCGTTTCTTGGTCGTTATGCGCGAAATTACGCGATAAAAAACAATAAGCCGCTGGTAAGCACCTATCACACGCACTTCCCCAATTATGTTGATTATTATTTTAAATTCCTGCCGTTCCTTAAATTTCTGGGGCACCTGGTCCCGCTCATTCTCCGGTATTACTACAACGTATGCGACACGGTCTACGTGCCCACCAAACCGGTTCTGGAAGATCTTGCCGGGATCGGCATCGAGCGCCGGCGCATGACAATCTGGGCCCGGGGAATAGACACGTCCAAGTTTAATCCCCGGAAGCGGGATGACAAATACATCGACCGGCTGTGCGGCAAAGATACGATACGGATCCTTTTCGTCAGCAGGCTGTACTGGGTCAAGGAGATCACCACCATCGTCAACATTTACACGAAGTTGAGCAGAACCCATCCAAACATGAAGATGGTGATCACCGGCGACGGGCCCCAGAGAAAGTACATGGAAAAGCGGATGCCGGGAGCCGTCTTTACCGGGAAGGTGCTCCATGACGACCTGCCACGGCTGTACGCCTCCTGCGATATCTTTCTGTTTCCGTCCATAACCGAAACCTTCGGCAACGTAAACCTGGAGGCCATGGCCTCGGGACTCCCGGTGGTGGCGGCCGCGAAAGGGGGGCCCCTGGGAATTATCCGGGAAGGCGAGACCGGGTTTCTGGTGGATCCGAAAAACATCGATAAATTCTGCGACAGGCTTTCGCGCCTTATCGACAACCCTGTTCTCCTGAAAAAAATGAGCAGGAATGCGATTGATTACGCCCGGACACAGAAGTGGGACAACCTCTGCAGGGATATGTTCGCGTCATTTGAAAGAATCATATCAGACCGTAAAAAAAAGGCAGAGGAAGTAAATGAAGCTGCCGTCTGACCTCGTGGAGCCCTCAGCCCCGAAGAAAAGCAAGGTCCAGTATATCGTCAGGGCCGCCGGCCTCCTCCTGGGAATATTCCTTATATACTGGTTCGCATCTCAATCGCCCCTCACCGGAATCTGGGATCAGCTGAAGCGCATCAATGTGAACTTCATCCTCCTCATCGCGGTAACCTTCATCGCCTACGTTATGGTCACCATCGCATGGAAACTCTCTTTCTACACCTATCCGGGACATCTGTCGACGACGCAGCTCTTCATCATCCGCCAGATCGGCGAGAGCCTCGCCCAGATAAATCCCACAAACGTGATCGCCGGTGAAGCGCTCAAAGCGATACTGCTGAAGAGGAAAAGAATTCCGTACAAGGACAGTATCATTTCCCTCACCATATCCCGTTTTCTGGTGCTATTCTCCGCGCTGACGCTCATCATGATCGGAGTCTCCATCTTTTTCGACAAGCTCACCTTCGCGGCCGGCGCGGCACCCCTGGCGGTCGCGGTCTGCCTCCTCCTCGGGTTGCTGGTGCTTTTCCTCTACCGTCTCGAGAGCGGCCGCGGGATACTCTCCCTCCCGGCCGGAATCCTCTCCTCGCTCGGCAAACGGTTTCCCGACTCGAAACGTATTCCGAATACCATCATAAAGCTGAAGGAGATCGACGCCGAGTTGACAGACTTTTATAAAACAAGAAAAATAAATTTTCTCTTAGCTTTTTTTCTCTCGTTCACGAGCTGGCTGATGGGGGCAACTGAATTTTTCGTCATACTCTCCCTCCTGGGTCTGGAGGCTTCGTTTATATCGTGCGTTGCGATAGAGGTGGGGGTCATGGTCTTCAAGGCGCTGGGAGCCTTTGTCCCGGGGCAGATCGGCGTCGAGGAATACGCGAGCAAATTAATGCTGGAATTCGTAAACGTCCCGGGCTCAAGCGTCTGGATAACGGTGTCG
>MIBH01000005.1:1473-12580 GCA_001829455.1 Spirochaetes bacterium RBG_13_51_14 | reverse complement strand
TCGGCGCCGGATTCATCGCATTTCTGATTATGATTCGGAACTCCGAAGGAATGAAAGATGGAAATACTGTTTATAACTCATAAGTATCCGCCTTCCATAGGAGGGATGGAAAAGCAGAGTTATGAGCTCATTAACGGCGTGGCCAAATCGTACAAGGTGCATACCCTGATATACGACAACCGGACAAGCAAAGTCAAGTTTCTCCTGACCGTGTCCCTGAAGGTGAAAAAAATACTGCGCGAAAATCCAAACATATCCATCATCCATTTCAATGACGGACTTATGGCCTTGTTCGGACTCGCCGTTAAAAAACTGACATCACTACCGGTTCTGGTGACCCTGCACGGACTGGACATCGTCTTCCCCAGCAAGCTGTTCCAGAGGATCGTGGTAAGCAAGTTTAAGAAGCTTGACGGCGTCATCACCGTGAGCCATGCGACGGCCCGGGAGTGCATTAAGCGGGGGTTTGACCGCGACAGGCTCTACGTGGTGCGTAACGGCGTGGACACCGATATGTCGCTCATCAGCAAAAATCCCGGCTTCAGAAGATCGCTGGAAAAAAAGCTCGGGATAATCCTGGAAGACAAGAAAATACTCGTCTCCGTGGGCAGGAGCGTTCGCCGGAAGGGATTTTCCTGGTTCATGACCAAGGTTTTGCCGCAGCTGGACCCTAACATCATCTACCTTATCATCGGGCCGACTGATCCGAATATACGGAGAATCAATTTCATCCTCAATCTTTTGCCGGATCGAATCGCGCACCTCATCGTCCTGCTGATGGGGCTCGGCATAGACGAAATCGACGTGCATAAAGCCCTTCAAAAGCCCGAGATACTGAACCGGGCCTTTTATCTCGGGAAACTCCCCTTTGAGGACATGGTGCAGATCCTCAAGCACTCCGACATGTTCGTGATGCCGAACATCAAAGTCATCGGCGATGCCGAAGGCTTCGGTCTTGTCGCGCTGGAGGCGGCGGTTAACGGCACGCCGGTTCTCGCATCGGCCATGGAGGGGATAACCTGCGCCGTCATCGACGGCAGAAACGGCTTCCTTGTTCCGCCTGAAAACGAATCGGCATGGATTGAAAAAATTCACTCCCTACTCTCGGACCGCTCGCATCTCAGGAAGTTCGGCGAACAGGCCATGAACTATACCGTCACGAATTACGCGTGGAAAAAAATGGTTGAAGGCTATATAGCCGTATTCAAAAAATATCATTCCCAGCGGGTCAGCGGGAACAGCGGCATCGTGTCCCCTGATACGGGCCGGAACATCGGCACGTCCAACTCGCTGGCATGGGATTCCTATATCGAAAAAAATGCGTGAGAGCGCGGCATGTGGCGGTTACTTAGAAAATTGGCTGACAGCCCCTGGTATTATCCCTGTGTCATTCTTCTCATTCTTCTTTTTACCGGAATGAGAATCGTGCATATCAACGCGGACGCCCCCCAGGATCTTACGATATCGGCTGCAACGTATACCGATGAGGGTTTTAAAACCTACGAACCGCGGAATTACGTTCTTTTTGGCGACTGGCACTGGACACCCGAGGATGAGTATGGTGGTTGGGGGAAAGTGAGCCCCCTCACGACCATACCGTACCTGTGGATATTCAGGCATTTCAGCGTCAGCTACGCGTCGATCCGCCTTCTCTCAGTTGTGTACGCGGCAATCACGATGATTTTTTTGTTCCTGTTCCTGGCTCGGAACTTCGACCGGTTCACCGGTCTGATCGGCCTCATCCTGTTCGGCGTGAATTACTTTACGGCCATGTACAACCGCCTCGGCCTGTATGAGTCGCATCTCATATGTTATATCATGATTGCTTTTTTCGGCTTCGCCGAGACCTTCAGGCCGTTCCGGCCCCGGCATGCCGGCGAAACCAGGGCACGGCACGCCGCCGGGAAATTTGCAGCCAGGGCTCCCTTCTTTCTGATCGGTTTGCTCGCGGTCGGCGCAGGATTCTTCATCAAGAGGAACCTGCTCGTCATATTTCCCGCGATTGTGCCGGCGCTGGCCCTCCACCTTGGCAGCCGCTCCCATAAATCAGAGCGGTTCATGAACCGGCTGTTCATAGGGATTATCGGCTTCATCTTCCTGTTCTATATGATATTCGCACACCTGATGGCGCTTCGAAACATTCTTGTTTTTTCCCTTATGTCGTACCGGATTTTCGGGCAACCCATCATCGCCTTCCTGCCTTTCACCGCCTTCGATCCGCTGTACATGGTGCTGGCGAAGGGACTGTATATGGAATTCGTTTTTCTCCATCCGTTCACTTTCTTCGCCGGTTTTTCATTTGCCCTCTATACCTTTTATCAGTATCTGGAAAAAAACCGGCGTAACACGGCTGACCTGTTTTTCTCCAGCTGGCTCCTGTTCGGATTCCTGTTCATGACCCTCATGTATTACAGCCCCTCCCGCTATTACCTCCTGTTCATCATACCGCTGATCGCACTGACGGCCAGATTCATCACCGGATTCGTCGGAGAAGACATGGCGTCATTCTTCACCGAGAAGAAACGCTTTCCGCATAATATATTGTTCGGCCTGTTCATCACCTTCGCGGTGCTCTATACCGGCATCGTCTTACTGGTGCAGGCGGTTCCGGTATCGTTCAGAAATTACCTGGTGGAAAATATCTATCCCGCCTACCTGAAGGGCGATTTCGGAAACGTGGCCTTCATCATACTATTCGCACTTCTCGTCTGGCTTGGATGCATCGCGGCGACAATCCTGAACCGCAGACGCTTGCTAGAACTATTAAAACGCGCGAACTTTCCGGTTATACTGCTGACGATTATACTCGCATTGCAACTGTTCCAGTACGGGAAATGGTTCCTGTTCCACGAGCATAACCTCTATACCGCGTCGAAAGAGCTGGGTCGCGAACTGCCGAGGAATGCAATCATCGCCGGCAGCTGGTCAGCCGGCCTCGTCGTCGAAAACGGATTGAAGGCACTGATCGTCCAGTCACTGATCCCGTACAACCATAATCTCATTAAAAAGATCATTAACCGGATCGGTGTACCGGTAACCGAAGTCACAAACGGAAAAAGGAGTACGGAATACCGAAATGATCTGCCGCTCTATCTGGCCGTATGCAGGAACGTAATATTCGAAAAGGCAATAGCGGAAATGTACAAAGATCATTTCTTCACGAAAAATCTGGTAAAGACCGTTCGATTCGGATATTTCCGGATAGAAATTTTCAAAATGAACAAATACAAGCTGGTAATGCAAAATGAGGTTCAGGCGATCTTCAACCGCTTTCTCTGAAAGATTGGGGTTCTGCATTCTCGTCATGATCCCGGTATTCCTGACGGCTTACCCGGCCCCGGCCATACCCGATGCGGTGGTCGGAATACTGCGCTTCAAGTCGGACTCTTTCAGCGGCGACGCTCTCGCCGCACTACAATCCGCCATGCTGAATGCGGCGCGAAAGGACAAGCTCTTCAAAACACCGCGGTTGGACTCGGGAGGTTTCACGTATGATTACGAAATGAACAGCACCGTTTCCCCCCGGAATTGCGCGCACTACACCGCTATTTGCAGCCGGCTGCAGTGCAACCACCTCCTGATGGGCAGGGTATACACTCAGAATAAAAACATATTCATAGAGGCAAAAATTTTCTCGTCATCTGAAAAAAAAATTATCTGCGCGTTCAGCGAACCGGTATCCCCCGGAACCGTTACAAAATTGGGCGACGCTGTCGTCAAAAAGGTTTCTCTCTACCTCGATGGGAAGCTGCCCGTCGTCACCGGTGTGGAAATTTCCCGTGGAGATTCATCTGAGAAAGTATCCCTGTCATGGCAGTGCAGCACGGCCAACAATACCTTCCTTATATTCCGGTCCTGCTTTGAAAATGGGCCGTACCTGAAAATCGGCGAAACCGTTTCAACCAGCTTTGTTGACACCACCGCGGAGGCGGGATTGAAGTACTGGTACCGGGCAACCCCCCTAATAAACGGCATCTCGGGGATTCCCGCCATCGGATACGGTTATCGGAAGCCCCTGAATCCGAAAAGCCTTACCGTTGACGAGATGCTCGATGTCCGGTGCAAACCGTGGCCTGATCCGGCGACGCCTGAAGAATCGGCGCGGGAGAAGATCCATCTCCAACTGTTTGAAAAATATTACGAGAGCTACATCATGTCAACCTTTATCGTCATGGTGGGAAAAATATACATCAACAGCGGGAGCCTCCTCGCCTACCGGGATTTCAACTACCGTAATTACACCTGGGAGCCGGGCAAAAGAACAATGTATTTCATGAAGCCGGGAGTGGTCACGGTAAAGTTTTTCTCGCGGCGGTTTTTCCGCTTTGTCCGGGACATGTACCTGATGGACATCCCATTCGATGAACTCCTTCCCCGCGTCGTCGGCAACGGCATACTTTTCTGCGTTCGCTCCGGCGAAAAAGAAGTGCGGGAGCCGGATGGAAAAATCCGCTACCTGCCGAACATGGAGGCGGTGGGGATGTCCACGGAATACATCCGCGATTATGAAAAGTGGAAGGGGAACACCATCGTGTTCGCCACGAGCGACGAGGAGCTCTACCGTAGAATTCAGGAAGCCCAGATACGGGGGTACTGACGCAGGCGTTACCGCACGAAATACCCTTCCTTGACGCCGAGGCCGATCACCATGCCCCGCTTCATGACGAAATCATAAATCTCGCCCTTCTCGCTCTGCCCCGGGTAGATATAGACAAAGGTATGTAGCGAAGTGGGCGTTATCATGCAGCGCTGACCCGTGTACGACTTCACCGCCACCAGGTATCCTGACGGGTGCAGCTCGATATCGACGTACGTGTCGTTATTCTCATTGCGGTATCTCCCGACGAAGCGCCGGAGCTGCTTGACGGTCGGCCGGTCGGGCTGAAAGCTCACGGGATCAAAGGTATCATTCATCAGCACTTTGCAGAACTGCATCAGCCTGCTCTTCAATCCGTAATAATAGCCGTAGAATTCCTCGCGGTCGTACACGGGCGGATTGCTGATGAACACGTACCCGCACCGATGCCGCGGAAAAAGCTGCATGAACCCCCCCGCGCCGGGCATATGGGCGGCGTGATGCATGGAATATATCCTCCCATTGACGGACCAGATGCGAAAACAGATTCCACGGTATTCTTTATATTTCGATGAGGGTCCTTCGACGGATTCCTCCAGGATTTTGCGGAACATCCGCCGGGAAACTATCCTCCTCCCTTTGAATTCCCCCCCCTGCATGAACATGAAAATGTATTTGGTGAGATCATTTAACGAGCACTCAACTCCCGCCGCACCCCGCGTGGTGACGGGCGCCATGGAGTCTCGCATTTCCAGGGGAACGAGTATGTTGCGGGTCACGTAATCTCCCAGGGATAGCCCGGATGCTTCAAATACGATGAATCCGAGGAGGTTGTAGCCCTGATTGCAGTAGTTGAACCGGAATCCGGTGGGATACTTCTGCTCGGGCACGATGAAGGGATAATTGTTTTCTGCGAGCTTCGGGTTCGGGTCTTCCACCAGACCGGAGGTATGGGTGAGAAGATGCCAGATGGATATCGGCTTCGATGCGAGCTCGCTGTTTTCAAAATCAACATGCAGGTATTTGCTGATAGGATCATCGAGCGAGATTATCCCCCGGTCGACGAGCTGCAGTATTGAAAGCATCGTGAAGGTCTTTGTCAGGGACGCAACCATGAAGGGCTTCGTGGGCTCGCACCGCACCGTTTCTCTGAATACAACCGCGTCATTTTCCACCACGACCGCCGCCGCGGCCGGCACGATGGGATACCAGGTGTTCGCGCGCATCCATGCGGACAGCGCCTCACGCTCGGTTTCTATCCGCTTATCCCGGGTTTTTCGCTCAGCCTCCGCATCCGGGGTTGGCGGTTTTTGTTCGATATTCTTCTCTTTCGGTTTCTCTTCAATAAAACAATCCGTCATCTGGAACGTCAGGAAGCTTGCCAGAACAACTGAGAGGACCATCCGGGACCGGCGCGGGCTGATGGTGTATTCCTTCATGACTCTGTTCTGATATGGCATGCGGTTATTATGGATAACAGTACTCTGCAATGCGACGAGGATGGACCGACATCGCCTTCGTGCGACTTAATGATGTTACGAAATGCCGTTGTGCGCAATTTGTCAAATGAAATTCAGCGGGCACGCATAATAATCTTTTTAAGAAATTAATTACGCACCAGCTCATAGTAGCCACGCCGCAGCGCCAGACCGACGACCCTGCCGTCCTTCCACACGAAGTTATGCAACATTCTCCCCTCATCAATGAGGAACCGGTTCGATGAGAAGGTTCTGAGCGGCATAAAGCTGCCGAAGCCGTTGCTGAACAGGGTTCCGCCCCTGAGGGATATCCGTACCGTTTCCCCCGTGATGATATGACGGTACCATCCCTCGTACCACCGCAGCTCGCCGGGCGTCAGCGAAGGCCACACGGTGCAGAGAGACTCGTCGCCTGAGATATTTCTAACCAGCGAGCGAAGCATGCCGGTGAGTCCCTGGCGCCACGACATGAACGAGTCTCCCAGGTGCTCCGGGGGATTGCAGAGATAGATGAATGCGATTTTTTTCTTCGGAAATACCTGCAGGCCGGAGGCCTGGCTGAACCATCGCCCCGCCTTGTAAAAACTGTCGATGCCCCCTCCGACGGTCATGACCTCCCAGCTGAGCGAATAGTAGTAATCCACGCTTGTCCGGGGCAGTTCCACCGGCTGGGCCATCATCTCTTCAAAGGATTTTTCGCTCAGGATGACCCTTCCGCGGTAACTTCCCCGGTTGATGAGCATGGCAGCGTATGCGGTCAGGTCCCGGATGGTGGACACGATGCCGCCCGTCCCGTTGGCAAACTCGGCCGTGCTCGACGCCATACCGAGCGGTTCGAGGATCTGCTCCTGTATATTTTGAGCGTACGATTTACCGGTGGCGGCCTCGATGACGTGCATTAACAGTTCGTAACCCTCATTGGAATAGGAATAGCAGTAGCCGGCCGGATGCACCTGCTCCGGCACCGAGAGTCTCCGGCCGTCGATGTTATATATTCTGTGCCTGCTGCCGCATGACGGTATGCCCGAGGTATGGGACAGCAGGTGATGGATCGTAACCGGGTTCGAATGCAGGTCTCTCCGCTCGATCACCACCTGAGGAAGGTACTCTGACACCGGATCGTCCAGCGACAGCGCCTTCATCTCCTGGAGACGAAGGGCAAGCACGGCGGTAAAGGTCTTTGACAGCGAGGCGATGCCGAATTGCGTGGTGCTGTCTGCGCGGATCCCGTGATGAAAAACGAGCCGGTCACCGAGTACAACGCCGATCGCGGCCGATGGCACCATGCCGCCGGGAACATTACCGTCCATCCAGGACGCGAATTGCCTGGCGTACCGCTCGACCCGTGCTTCGGTTTCACTGTCAAGTGCGATGTGGTTATGCGTTACGTCGGATTCATTGAACGTGAACCGGGTTGTCGCCCTGGATATCCCCGTATGACCGATAAAAAACACAAGGCAAAATAATGTCAGAACCCCGGAAAAGAGATAAAGCCTTTTCTTCATGTCGCTTCCTAAAAACTGACCAGATCTGGTATGAATCGTCTAATATATATTTTATTTTGGAGGCGGATTTCATCTCAATAGTACACCGACAGGCATTATGTCAAGTTAAAATTAGCAATCCTTACGGTGAATTGCGTTGACAGATCTAGTGCCGCGACCGCGTGATTGTTAATTAAACCACGGTACCGGAGGAGACGGCAGTATTACGCTTTCGACATTTGTTGGAAAAGCAAAGGCTGCCGGAGAAGCTGTTTCACCTTGATTTGTATCGGGTTAGAAAGAAATTTGCACCCTGTATGGGATAAGTATGTTGTATTTTTATTGGACGAAACGGTACGATATTCTCAGTGAGCAGGCGATAGGATGTCGCCGATCCCGCCGAGTAAATCCCGATTCTTTTAATGATAAATAGGTTTCGGGATTTTTACGAGGCGGGCGAACGAGAATATCGTACCGCTGTATTAAATTTTATTAAAACTATGCCGATTTGTCCGGTCATGTGCGCTGCCCCCGCCGCAGGCGGCGGGGGCAGCGCACAATTAGTATTCGAATTGACTTTTTGATACGTAAGCTGAACATTTGCATAATGAAGGTCGTGGATGAACGGGTATGGACTGAAGCCGGGATACGGGTCCGGCCATAGGATTTCAGATATTTGACAAGAGAACCTGAAAAATAATTTTTGACTGCCTCTCAAATAACAATTTGAAAAAAGCCTGATAATGCGCTATATTATGCCACAAGGAGAATCATGAAAGAGACATGAGCTTTTCATGGTATCAACACTGTATATGAACGACGAAAAATACAAGCTGATAATAAACCAGGGCAAAGCCAAGGGCTTTGAGCAGATCAGCCTTGAAAAAAAAGATTTCCTCAAGGAGATCTCCTTCCTGTTAAATGAGCCGAAGAAGGTGTTCCTCGGCCTGGGGGACTTCCTTGAGATCGGCGACTACAGCACCCTCATCGACAATATTTTTTTCGATACCGAAGGCATCAAAATTGAAAACATCCTCGATAGCAACAACCGGCGGATATCTCTGGAGGGAGACGTCCCCTTCTCTTTCTTTAAACTGGCCGTGTATTTCCCTGATTTTCTCCTGAAAGACGTTCCAACTTCCTGCATATCGGCCATCGGCGAGAAATCGCGCCTTTTCCCGGGCGCTGAGATTTTCATCAAGTTTATAAAACCCTATGAGCCCCTTGTCCTCACCGCAATGCCCTTTGAAATCGCCATCGAATTCGTCAAGCGGGTGGGACTGGACGAAAACAACCTGCTTTCCACTGAATACAAGAAGAAGAACGGTACCGTCAATAAGGAGGTGTACGCCGGAGACATCATACGGTTCATCTCGGGCGATCGCAAAAGCCTGGTCATCGAGAAGCATATGCATGGACATGACCTGAAGGAGAACGATGTCGTCTACATCGGCAGGGGGGAAGCCGGCGTGAAGACATTTTCCACGGTGAACTCGATCGCCTTCAATCCTTTCGATAATATAATCCCGGAGTCAAGAATAACGCTGTACGGCTCGTCCCTGGTGTCGCTCCTGGTACTCTTCAACTACAACGGCAAGCTGGATTACTTTCTCAAGTCGGAATCCTTCGATGAATACATGCCCTCGCTCGTGGTTTATTCCGCCGTTAAGGAAAAGGCGCCCGAGCTGATCGACATCGAAATACAGCACAGGAATTTACAGAACAACATCATAGGCCAGCGCATCGAGCATTCGGGTACCAGCTATAAATCCGTTGAACGAGAAATCGAGGTCGTGTTCGCCGGCTCATCAATCAACATCAACCAGGTTAAAACAATGGTCACCGAGCGGATGCAGGCGTACCGGCATAATCCGGGCGATCTGGTAAAAAAAATTTACGATATCGCCAGGGTCAGGTATAAGAACTTCTGCACGGTCGGGAATTAGCCCGGCCTACCGGCCCAGTTCGCGCGTCAGTATCGCCCTGAACTGCGAGAAGACCTTCCGGTCGGACAATATCGTATTGTGATCGACGTCGAATCCGATCTTCCCCTTCGCGCCGCTGTAGGCGCGCTCGTCCAGAGCCTTCCCCTGGGCAACGGAATCGCCGCGGCCGTAAAAGAGATAATAGCTGACCGATGAAGGAAGGCGCGCCTGCAGGGTCTGATTGATGAAGGCGCTGGTTGACGCCACATCATACCAGATTGGAAGCTTCTTGGACGGCAGCTGGAGCGCCCGATCGGCCGACTCGAAGCCGGTCCAGGGCGAAGCAAGGGTAATGTAGAGCTTCACCGTGATATCCTGCTTCCGCAGATCGTAGCTGGTCAGCAGGTCCCGGGTTATCAGTCCCCCCATGCTGTGCGCCACGATGCAGATGGTTTTGAAGCCATATTTCTTCTTGAGGTCCAGCAGCGCCTCATAGAGCAGCCGCGATGCCAGGGAGAGGCGTATGCCGGACGGATAATAGTAAAACCACGGCTGAAACCCTGTTTTATCCAGCCTGAAAAGGAAATAGGCCCAGTTCTGCGGGCTTCCCTGCGCGCCGTGGATGAAGAGCACCGGGATTTTCCCGGAATCAAACGCCCGCGTGATGTATATACGCGCGCCGAAGACCTTCATGAAGAGCGTCGGAGACCACCACCCAATGTCCGCATTGGCGGGACAGAACTTCTCATCGTAGATTCGCGCGATATCGCCGTTCCCCGGTTGATGCGGGATCATGGCGTCGTCCCTGATCCGCACTTTACGGGGAAATGTCACGGTCCCCCGTCGGGACGGTATCGCGGTTATCAGGATATCGTCTGTTACGGAACCCTCGCCCACCGCGATATCGGCAGGCCTGCCGCCTGCCCCTGCTGAGTATGAACCGGAAACCTCCCCTTCGTTGAAGACCCTGTCGCCGTTAACATCCGTAAAGGAATACACATGGTATCTCCCCTCTGGCACGTACAGCATGAAGGGCCCGGGACGGTCGAGGATGACGTAATCAATCAGGGTATTTTCCGAAAAGGACAGGGGATAGGCCAGAACCATGGTGGCGTGCGGGGCGCCGCCGGTTGAAGAGACCCTCCCCATGATGACGGAAGCATTGTAGACCGCTTTTCTTTTAGATTGGTCCAATTGCATCGCGCGCGCATCATCGCGGCGGCTGATGGATAAATAGCCGCACGCAAAACATGATATTGCGCAGAGGCAGATGATTCCGGCTGTTCTTTTCATCCTACCGCTTCGTCCGTATTTTTTGTTCGATCATCTCGGCGATCCGGTCGAACCCGCTTTCCCTGGCGAGCATGGATGCGGTCTTCCCGTCGTTGTTCTTTACCGTAACGTCTGCGCCGCGCTCGGTCAGGTAGGCTGCCGTGTCGTAATAGCCGTAATAGGCGGCGATCATGAGGGGTGTCATGCCATCGATATCCTTCCTGTTGATATCCGCGCCGCCGGCCACCAGCACGGGAACCAGATCGAGATACCGGTAATAGACCGCGTACTGAAGAGCCGTTCTGCCGTCAACGTTCTGTATGTCGGGATCCGCGCCCCTTTTGATGAGGCTTGGAATTATCTCCTGCATGC
>MIBH01000005.1:170-1404 GCA_001829455.1 Spirochaetes bacterium RBG_13_51_14 | reverse complement strand
CCAGGAGCTGCTCGATGAAACCGGTATCGCCGTTTTCCAGGGCCAGTGGAAGCGGGAAGACGCCGTCCGCAGTCCCGATGTTCGGATCCGCTCCCCGCTTCAACAGAAGAGGGGCGATGTCGAAGTGCCGGTTCTCCATGGCCATGAGCAGGGCCGTCTTCCCCTGATTGTTCCGGTCATTGATGCCGCTTCCGCGGGCGAGCAGTTCTACGGCGATATCCCCGTATCCGTTCGAGACGGCCTTCATGAAGGCGGTGGTGCCGCCGGCATCCTTGCCGCCGGCATCCGCACCGGACTCCATCAGATACCGCGCCGTCCGTGGATAACCGCTGTCCATGGCTATCATGAGAGCTGATTTGCCCTCATCATCACGCGCGTTGATATCGGCGCCCTTTGCGATACAATACTCCAAAATCCCTTCCCGGCCGTTTCGGGCCGCGTACATGCATGCCGTCCATCCGTACTGGTCCTTCTTGTTGATATCGACAAGGTTTTCTTCAACGCAGCGCATGGCGGCAATGATGTCCCCCAAGCCCGCCGCAGCATGGAAATAGGCCAGGGGATTCGAATATGAGTTCGACAGGTCGGTGTTTATCGTACGCAATTTCGGGCCGGCGCATGACAGCACGAGGGTCAAACCGAAGCCATAAATGAGAAGGATTTTCATCATAATAAAATTATTCGACTTTTATTCCCCTCCCTCGATGGGAGTGGTTAACTGTCTGACATTAACTTTTCCACCCCCACCCCTGCCCTCCCCCCTCAAGGGGGAGGGAGGTCTTATTTCAATTTTCACCTAAGTAGAGTAAATTATTTCGTTCTGTCGGCGAGTTCATGTCTGAACCGCCCCGGCGAAGTGCTCATATCCCAAACTTCATCTCCAGTAAAACCGCGGCCGCGAGCAGCGCGTCGGTGGCAAGCACCACGAGCACGTTCAAGCCCAGGGCCGGAATAAGCTTGGGCGTGTCCTCATGATGCCTGACGGCCGTGAAGGCAGCCTTCGCCGCCAGGGGCATCGTGCCCCAGCCAAGCATAATCCACCAGGTGGCCGCGTGCAGCAGCGGAGCGGCGATGATCGACGCGTAGGTGAGAACAAGGCCGAGAACATACAGGTACGATGCTTTTCTCTTTCCGAGCCAGATGACAAGATGAAAGCGCCCTCCCTTCCGGTCGGCGTCCGCGTCGGGAAACTCGTTCAAAAAAAGGAGGAGTGAGGTCAAGATGCCGGGCGGGA
>MIBH01000005.1:0-133 GCA_001829455.1 Spirochaetes bacterium RBG_13_51_14 | reverse complement strand
GATTCCCGCAGCGGGGGTTCCGTACAGGGCTATGAAGGAGCCGATGACCACGAGCGAGCCCAGGGAGAGGCCGGCGAACAGCTCTCCCAGCAGCCAGCGGGCAAGATACCGGGTGTAGAACACGATCGACAGG
>MIBH01000004.1:78261-93193 GCA_001829455.1 Spirochaetes bacterium RBG_13_51_14 | reverse complement strand
GTCCGTTTCTCTGATGCGGGGTCCGACGGGCGAGGCGATTGGATTCAGGGGCGTGGGAAGAGACATAACGGAAAGGATGCATGCGGAACAGGCCTTCCGCCAGAGCGAGGAGAAGTACCGAACCATCCTGGAGGCAATGGATGAGGGGTTCTTTGAGAACGACTTGAAGGGGAACTTCACATCTGTGAACGACGCCGCGTGCAGAATGGCTGGATACGCGCGTGAGGAATTGATAGGTATGAATTATCGGGAAATCCTTTCTCATGAAATGGCACGGCATGTGTATGATATTTTCCACCGGGTATACGAGACCGGAAAATCCGAGCTGCTCGTGGATTATGAAATAGTCCGCAAGGACGGGTCTGTCCGGGCCCTTCAGTCGAATGTTATACTCATGCGGGATTCTTCTGGCCGGCCATCCGTCTTCTGCAATTTGACGCGGGATGTAACCGAGAAGAGAAAAGTGGAGGAGGCCCTCAGGAAAAGCGAAGAGCGCTACCGAACAATGCTGGAGACTATGAATGAGGGCTTGTTCGAGAATGACCTGCAGGGGAATTACACGTTTGTCAACGATGCAGCCTGCAGGATGACAGGATATGAGCGCGATGAATTATTAAACATGAATTATCGGGACCACACAACACCCGAGTTGGCGCAGTACCTGTATGAAGTTTTTCACCGGATATACGAGACCGGCAATCCGGAGTTACTGTTGGATTATGAAGTCATCATTAAGGACGGGTCTATCAGGACCCATCAGTCCAATGCCGCGCTTATCCGTGATCCGTCAGGAAAACCCATTGGCTTCCGCAACCTGGTGAGGGACGTGACCGAGCGGAAAAAGGCGGAAGAGGCCCTCAAAAAGAGCGAGGAGCGCTACCGGATGATCGCCGAGAATGTGCATGATACCATCTGGACTATGGATCTCAGCACGAGGTACACCTATGTGAGCCCATCCGTTTCCAGGATCATGGGATTCACGCCCGATGAATTGCTGAACATGCCTGTAAGGGAATATCTGACCCCTGCATCCTACGAGCTCGTAGAGAAGATGCTTGCCGAAGAGCTGGCACGGGAGGAGAACGTAGAGCCTGTTGACCCGTTTCGATCACGGACCATGGAGTTGGAAGTATTCCGCAGAGGCGGCGGCACGGTCTGGGTGGAGGTTATGGCCACCTTTAACCGGGATGAAAAGGGCGCGATCATTGAGATACTGGGGGTCACCAGGGACATCACGGAACGCAGGCGGGCTGAGGAAGAACGAGTTAAGCTTGAGGAGCAACTGTTCCTGGCCCAGAAAATGGAATCCGTCGGGCGCCTCGCCGGTGGCGTCGCGCATGATTTCAACAATATGCTCAACGTTATTATTGGATATGCGGATTTGATCAAACTCCGGCTTCCTCACGGCGATCCCCTCATAAAGGATGTGGTCGAGATCGAGAGGGCGGCCGGCCGCTCGCGTGACCTCACCCGCCAGCTGCTGGCCTTTTCCAGAAAGCAGATCATCGCGCCGAAGCCCATTGATCTGAACGGTTGTATCGCGAATATACAGAAGCCGCTGGTACGCCTCATCGGCGAGGACATTGATCTGCGCTTCTACCCAGGGGAGCATCTATGGAAAATCAAGTTCGACCCCTCGCAGGTGGAGCAGATTCTTTTCAACCTGGCCGTCAATGCCCGTGATGCCATGCCCGAAGGGGGCAAGCTGACAATTGAGACCGACAACATTCACCTTAATGAGGCCTATTGCAGAGAACATCTGGGATTCACGCCGGGGCAGTATGTCCTGCTGGGGGTGAGCGACGACGGGGTGGGGATGGACAGGGAAACCATCCAGCATGCGTTCGAACCCTTCTTCACCACAAAAGAAATAGGGAAGGGCACCGGGCTCGGGCTCGCCACCGTGTACGGCATCGTCAAGCAGAACGGAGGATTCATCAATGTCTATAGCGAGCCGGGGCGGGGCACCACCTTCAAGATCTACATCCCCCGAAGCTTGGCTGAGGGAGAACCTCTGGAGGAGATAAAAGAAGTCCCGGTGGTTTCAGGCACCGGAAGGGTCCTGCTGGTGGAGGATGATGATATGGTCCGCACGATGATAACCGAGATGCTCGAGGCGCTTGGCTACAGAGTTCGGGCCACGGGAAACCCGCTGGAGGCCCTGGCGTTGTGCGGGAATGATGATGCGAACTTCGACCTCGTGATAACCGATGTGGTGATGCCCGGGATGAGCGGTAAGGATCTGAGGGACAAAATAAAAGCCATACGGCCTGGAATTAAAGTGCTGTTCATGTCCGGATACACCTCTAACGTCATCGTCCATCGCGGGGTGTTGGAGGAAGGGGTGCATTTCGTCCAGAAACCGTTCAGCATGGGCGAATTTGCCGCTAAGGTCCGGGAATTGATCGGAAAATAATTCAGAATACGCGTTTTATAAACGCGTAATGCGGCTTCTTAACAATTTATTATTGAAAAAAATCCCGCCGTCTATACCCTTGTCAAATCATTAATATCAATTAAGAAACGGTCATGACCAAAACTGCAGCAAAACATAAAGTAGTTGTCCGCGAAGAGCTCTGCAAGGGCTGCGGGCTCTGCATCGAGTTCTGCGCCAGGAATGTCCTGAAAGAATCGGAGCACCTGAACAAATCCGGCTACCACTACGCGGAGCCGGCCGATATGGACCAGTGCACGGGATGCATGACATGCACCCTGGTCTGTCCCGAAGTGGTGATCGAGGTATACGATGAATAAGGTCTTCATCAGCGGGAACCATGCCTTCGGGGAGGCGGCCATCCGGGCCGGATGCTCGTGCTATTTCGGTTATCCCATAACGCCCCAGAACGAACTGGGAGAGTACATGGCCGAGCATATGCGGGCGGCGGGCGGCGTGTTCATACAGTCCGAAAGCGAGACCGCGGCCATCAACATGGTCATCGGCGCTGCTGCCACCGGCGCACGCGCCATGACCTCCTCCTCCAGCCCGGGCATCAGCCTGAAGCAGGAAGGCATATCGTTCCTCGCCGGGTTTGAACTGCCGGCGGTGATTGTCAATGTGATGCGCGGCGGTCCGGGACTCGGCAACATCGCGCCTTCCCAGGGCGACTACTTCCAGGCCACCCGCGGGGGGGGACATGGCGACTACCGAACGCCGGTATTCGCACCTGCGTCCGTGCAGGAGATCGCCGACCTCACCTACCATGCCTTTGACATCGCCGACCGGTACCGAACGCCGGTCATGATGCTCTCGGACGGCATGATGGGACAGATGAAGGAGCCTGTTGTGTTTCCCGAGAAGATCAAAGAGCTTCCGAAAAAGGAGTGGGCCCTGAAGGGCCGGGGAGACGGACCCAGCCGGTATATGTGCTCACTCATCCTGGACGTCATGGAGATGGAGCGGCATAACTGGAAGCTGGTCCGCAAGTATGCTGAAATTGAAAAAGACGAGGTCAGATACGAACCGTACCTGATAGACGATGCCGAAATTATCGTGATTGCTTACGGCACCACGGCGCGGATCGCCAAGGGCGCCATCAAGCGCGTGCGCAAGGACGGCGTGCGCGCCGGGATGCTGCGGCCCATTACCCTCTGGCCCTTCCCGAAAAAGGCGCTGGCGGAACTCTCCGCCAGGGTGAAGCAGTTCGTGGTCTTCGAGATGAGCACCGGCCAGATGCTGGAGGACGTGCAGATCGCTTTGGCGGGGAAGGCCGATATCATGTTTCACGGCAGGCCGGGCGGCGTGGTGCCCACGCCGATTGAGTTCTCCCGGATTATATACCGCGAATACCAGAAAGTGACGAAGAAAGACAAATGAAGCTTAAGAATACATGGCCCAAGTATTACAAGCGCGATGTGGTGACCCATTACTGCCCGGGATGCGGGCACGGCATCGTGCACCGCATCGTCGCCGAGGTCCTGGAAGAGCTCGATCTGGGCGGGCGCGCCATCTGCGTGAATCCGGCCGGATGCGCGGTGCTGGCGTACCTCTATTTCGATTTTGACGTGATCGAGTCGGCCCATGGCCGGGGCACGGCCATCGCCACCGGCGTCAAGCGGTCGCGGCCCGACCTCTTTGTATTCACGTACCAGGGAGACGGGGATCTGTCAGCCATCGGCACAGCCGAGACCATCCATTCCGCAAACCGGGGCGAAAACATCGCGGTCATTTTCATCAACAACGCTGTGTACGGCATGACGGGCGGTCAGATGGCGCCCACCACCCTCATCGACATGAAGACCACCACAACGCCCGCCGGCCGCGACCCGAAGTACGACGGGTATCCCCTGCACATAACGGAGGTGGTCGCGCAGTTCCCCGGCGTGGTGTATGCCGAGCGGGTGGCAATTGATAGCCCGACCGGAATACGCAAGACTAAGAAGGCCATTGCCGCCGCATTCCAGACGCAGGTCGACGGGCTCGGCTATTCCATAATAGAGGTGCTGTCGCCCTGTCCCACGAACTGGAAACAGTCGCCGGTGGATTCGTTTAAATGGGTCAGCGAGGTCATGACCACGGAGTTCCCGCTGGGCGTGCTGACCGACAAGAGGAGCAGGAAAGGGTAATATGCTGGTGAAGATTCTTACCGCCGGTTCGGGCGGACAAGGGGTGCTGACCATGGGTAACGTGCTGGGCAACGCGGCCATGATGGATGATTATTTTACCACCTATCTCCCCTCCTATGGCGCCGCCATGCGTGGCGGCACCGCCAACTGCATCGTGTGCATCTCCGATGAGGAGGTGGCTTCCCCGGTGGCGTCAACGCCTGACATTCTCGTGGCAATGAACCAGCCCTCCCTCATCGCCTTCATTAGCAGGCTCGAGCCGGGAGGACAGCTCATCTACAACGCCGACCTTGTGGATTTTGTTCCCGAGCGGGGGGATATCGACATGTTCTCGGCCCCGGTGAACCAGGTGGCACGCCGGCTGGGGAGCGAGCGCTCTGCGAACATGGTAATGCTGGGGGCGCTGATCCAGATGATCAAGATCATAAAGATAGAGACGATCGTCACAAGCATTGAAATGATGATTGGATCAAAGAAAAAGCGTGCCGAATCAAGTATCCATGCCGTTCAGGCGGGATACGATGGGTTCCCGTTTAAATAGGAACTCACACTCCGGCTCCCGCTTCGGCAGGCGCAGCACAAGCCTCTCCCATTAAGAAATGAAGTATGGAGAGGGGGGCGCAGTAGACTAGTAAGATTTTATTTCATTAGACTTGTTGCATAACTACTCATAATTATTCATGTTTACCCCCGCCGCCTTCGGCGGCGGGGGTAAACATCATTGATTATTGAGTTTTGCAACAAGTCTATTATAGATTAATGCAAGGATACAATACATGCCAATCACTCAGGTTTCAATAGCGGTCGACAACTCCCCCGGCAGCCTGTACAAGGTGACCTTGATGCTCGAGAAAGAACAAATCAACATCAAGGCCATCATGGCTGCGACGCAGCTGAGCCCGGCGCAGGTCCACATGATCGTGGATGATCCTAAACGCGCCGTGACGGTAATGCGGATGAACGGTATTACTGTCACCACCAAGGAGGTTATAGCCGTGGCCGCTCCAGACCATCCGGGCGGCCTGAACGCCATACTCAGGCCGCTGATTGAGGCCAAGGTCAACATCGATGCCCTGTATCCTTTCATTTATCTTAAAAATGATGAGGCGATCCTGATACTCGAAGTTGACAAGATTATAGAAGCCAAAGAGATCCTGAAAAAATACTGGGTCAAGACATACAGCACTGAAATATATAAGTCATAATTTACACCAAGGCGGACGGTGATAATCCATGGCAAGAAAAAGCGTTATCCTGAAAGAATTGCCGAAACTGGTCGGCGAGGGCATTATCAAGCAAGATGCGGCCGATGCCATACGCGCCTATTATGAGAAAAAGGACGTGCCGCAGTCGAGCATGCTCCTCATCGCCTTCGGCGTTATGGGCGCGGTCCTGGTGGGCGGAGGGATTATCCTGCTCCTTGCCCATAACTGGGATGACCTGTCGAGGGTCCTCCGCACCGTCCTGTCGCTGACGCCGCTCGCGGTTGCCCAGTCCCTGTGCGGATATGCCCTCGTGAAAAGGAATGAATCCATTGCGTGGCGCGAAGCCACGGCAGCATTTATCGTCCTGTCTATTGGCACCGCCATTGCCCTTATAAGCCAGACGTACAATATTTACGGAAATTTAGGGCGATTTCTTCTCACCTGGTCGCTCCTGGCCCTGCCGGTCTTCTATATCATGAACGCCTCGTTTTCTGCAGTACTCTATCTCATCGGGATCGCATCCTGGACCGGATATCAAGCTTTCGACATGGATTATCCGTATCTGTTCTGGCCGCTCTGTGCGGCCGCAGCCCCGTATTTTTTTTATATGTATAAAAATTTCAACCAGACAATCAGGTTTCAACTGCTCACCTGGGCCACGCTGATCTTTTTTTACATTTCTATCGAGTTTCTGCTTATGCCATGGAGGACCTATCTTCACGGCTCGTGGTTTTCACTGCCCGGATATAGTCTTCTCGCATATGGCGCCTATTATTCATTGATATTTTTAATCGGGAGGGGCCGGCACTATGATGACAAGTCGCTCTTTTCCAATCCGTTCCTCGTAATCGGTTCGCTTGCGATTCCCGTGATGGTGCTCATCTATACGTTTGAATCTTCCTGGAAGCATATCGAGGAATTCAGTCATACGAGCATCGCCCAATTCAGCGTTCCGATATGGATGAGCACGGTCATGGTGGCGATGCTCCTGGCAGCCGCATTGGCGTTACTGATTATCCGTATCAGGCAAAAACAGTATACCGTGATCCCCATGGGCATTGGTTTTTTAGTTGCCTCAGCCGGATATGCTTTGCTCAACGCGGGCATATCCGTCGACTTAAATCTCGTGCTATTTAACCTTTACCTGCTATTCATTGGCGTTTTCACCGTCGTGCAGGGTGTTCGGGAGTCGAGGCTTGTTGTAATAAATTTTGGGATGCTCATCCTTGCGTCCCAGATTATCAGCAGATTCTTTGACAGCAATCTGAGCTTTGTCCTTCGGGGAATTATATTCATAATTTTCGGAATCGGGTTCCTGCTGGTCAATATACTAATTGTGAAAAAACGGAAGAGCATATGATAAAACCACGATTGGCCATATTCATCATCATTGTTGCCGTGCAGCTTTCGGTTCCTATCTATCTGATAGCTAACAGGGAATATGTGCTGAAGACAGGCCATGCTTTTCATTTCAGGACTGAGCCTGTTGATCCCTATGACGCTTTCAGGGGAAGGTACGTCTATCTCGATTTTGCTATTGAAAATGATATCAATGAGGCTGTTAAAAAAGAATACGGTGGAAAAGTTTGGGAAGCCTTAGATAGCGACAGGGCCAGAACCATGTATGTGTCGCTAAAAAAAGATGCCCGCGGCTTCGCGATCGTCGCCACAATCGGTGAAATCCCTCCCGGATATGCCGACTATATAAAGGTTGATGTGAAAAGAAACGAATATTCCGACCGAGTGCTTGTCGATATACCCTTTAATCGGTTTTACATGGATGAATTCGATGCGCCAAAAGCGGAGCATGCTTATAATACCGTTAATCGCGATCAAAAAATGGAAGCCTACGCCGTGGTTTATGTCAAAAAGGGAGAAACGGTGTTGTACGATTTAATGCTTGATAACATGCCGATAAGGGAATATTTAACAAAATACAGCAGCGAACCCCTGAAACCGCGTAAGTAATCGCATGATCACCCTCGGCATCGACATCGGCTCCATCACCACCAAGGCAGCAGTCATGAAGGACGGTGCGCTTATTGGAACGCGTGTCGGATTCACCGGGTACAATATCGGCAAAGCTTGGCGCCATGTCACCGATGAGCTTCTTACCGAACTGGGCATGGATCTTTCAACCATGGGAAAGATCGTTTCAACCGGATACGGCAGGAACGGCGTGGACGCGGCACACAAGGCTATCACGGAGATTACGTGCCACGCGGCGGGCGCGCGTTTCTCCGATCCTCATGTCCGATCCGTGATCGACATCGGCGGTCAGGATTCGAAAGCAATATTCATGGACGAAACCGGAAGGGTAAATGATTTCGTGATGAACGACAAATGCGCCGCCGGCACCGGCCGCTTCCTGGAGGTGATGGCACGCGCCCTGCAGGTAGACCTGGAAGATTTCGGCGACATGTCTCTTCAGGCGGAGAATCCAGGTAAGATATCAAGCCTCTGCACGGTCTTCGCTGAGTCCGAGGTAATATCCCTTATTTCAAAGGGAGAGAAGCGGGAAAACATCATAGCCGGGATCCACGAGTCCATTGCGACGCGCATAGCCGCCATGGCCAACCGCGTGGGCGTCCGGCCGCCGCTGATGATGACCGGCGGCGTTGCCAAGAACGTAGGTGTGGTGAAGGCGCTCGAAAGGAAACTCGGCATGGAAATCGTGGTTTCGGAATCGGCGCAGGTCATGGGCGCCATCGGTGCGGCGGTCCTGGCAGCAGACGCGTAACACCCCGTCGGCGATACGGGATGCATATTACAACGAAGAGGTGCCGCGGTAGATTGCCGAAAATAAAGTAGTATCATCTTTTTTAATCTTTTGTTGAAAAAAAGTGCTTGAAAATTATTCCCTGATATTGTATTATGTCGCATCTGATATAATACAATACCTCCTTTTGATAACTTATAATCTATCCCCCCTTGGGGCAGGGGGGATTTTTTAATGCACTGACCCTAAAAATACCATGGAGATAAGCGCCGGTTATTACTAAGGATCGATCACATGTCTAACATTTTTTCTGAACAAACCGGCAGCCATCCTGACCTTTTTTCTAATGAAACATCTCTGGATCGTGATGATCAGAGCGGCGGCGCCATCAGGGGGGAAGAATTCGTCCGCCGGCTCATTGATGCCGAACCTCCGGTCGCCAATGCACGTTTTTTGCTTCGAGTGGAGGCGTTCCTGCTTAAGCTGGCATATTCCCACAACAAGATACTGTCTCTTTCGAATTCACGGACCCGCATATTGGCTCACCAGGTTGATTGCACCCATCGGATCATGAGCGCCCTGAACCGGCGGTTTCTCATCGCGGACGAGGTCGGGCTCGGCAAGACCATCGAAGCCGGCCTCGTCATCAAGGAGCTGGAATACCGCCAGCAGTACCGGCGGATGCTCATCGTGTGTCCCGCGTCGCTCCAGTATCAGTGGCATCACGAGATGTTGAGCAAGTTTAACGACCGTTACGTCATCATGGATCGGAAGGAGCTTGATCGTCTGGATGCATCGCGGCGCCGCACGAATCCCTGGGAGGCGCATAACAAGGTCATCTGCTCCCTTGACTTCATCAAGAACAGGCGGTTTCTTGCCGTGCTGCAGAATACGGCCTGGGACGCCGTGGTCTTCGATGAAGCGCACCGTCTGCGGCGCGACGGCCGCCAGGCAACACTCGCTTACGAGGCGGCGCAGATCATTGCGGAGCGGGCCAAAGCCCTTCTTCTCCTCACGGCCACGCCGTTCCGCGGAAACCTGGAGGAGCTCTATTATCTCATCGGCCTGCTTGACCGGAACATACTGGGTCCGTTCCAGTCCTATTTTTACGATTACTGCCTGGATGGTTCGGATCTGGCCAGCCTCAGGGAGCGGATAGCGCCGGTGCTGATACGGCGCACCAAGCGCGAGGTGGGCGGCTTCACGCGGCGCTGCGCACGCACCGTGCGGTTCGATCTCTATCCGGACGAACGGAATCTTTACGACGCCACCACTGCCTATGTGGCAGAAGAATTCAACCGCGCCCTGGAGAGCGAGAACCGCGCCACGGGCTTCGTCATGATCATATTTCAGAAGCTTCTCGATTCCTCGACCCGCGCACTGGGGTGCGCGCTCGAGCGGCGGGCGCAACGGCTTGAAGAGCTGGTCGGGCGGGCGGAGCTCGTGCGGCGCCTCGACCGGGAGGCCGCCGTCGCCGAGCCCGACCTGATCGACGACGCCGAGGAGGTGGATGATATGGTCTGTCTCGCCTCCAGCATGACCGCGGCGGAGATGCGGAAGGAGATTTTGACCCTGCGGCGGCTGGTAGCCCTGTCGGATGCCATCAGGATCGACAAAAAGGGGGAGAAGCTGAGGGATCTAATCGCCGATCTCAAAAAGAAGGGGAACAGGAAGTTTCTCATCTTTACGCAATTCAGGACGACGCAGGAATATTTGAAAGAGCAGCTCAATGCATTTGATGTGGAGGTGTTCCATGGTTCGCAGAGCCGCGAGGAAAAGGAGCGCTCAATGGCTCGTTTCAGGGATGAAGCGGAGATCCTTATTTCCACCGAGGCCGGCGGCGAGGGGAGAAACATGCAGTTCTGCAGCATCCTCATCAACTATGACCTGCCGTGGTCTCCCCTCAAGATTGAACAGCGCATCGGACGGCTCCATCGGTTCGGCCAGACCGACGATGTGTTCGTATATAATTTTTCCACCAGGGGGACCGTGGCCGAGCGGGTGCTGGAAATTCTTGAGAAGAAGCTCCGTCTCTTTGAGGAGTCAATCGGCGCGCCCGACGTGCTCCTGGGGAAGATGGAAGACGAGCTGAAGCTCAATTCGCTGTTCATGGAAATGGCCGCGGGACTGCGGAGCAGATCATCGATGGACGAGGAAGTTGAGCGCCGGCTTGAACTGGCGCGGCAGGGTTACGAAAAGATATCGGAGCTGGTCGTGGCGGACCGGATCGATTTCAACTACGACGAGTATTACCGGATCACCCTTAAGGAACGGATGTTCTCCAATCGGAGAATCGAGCGCTTCGTCGCCCGACTCATGAGAGCTGATGATTTCGCGAGGAACTATCTGGGCAGGAAAGAAAGGAGCGGGCTGTACCGCGTCGTCGGCGCTGACGGGGAAGACGGGCCGTCCTATCGGCTGGGAACTTTTGACAGCGCAACGGCGCTTGAGTACGAGCAGCTGGAGTTTCTCGCGTTCGGGCATCCCGTCATCGACCGGCTGGTTGAGCACTGCCAGAGCGGCGGATTCGGCGGTTTCACCGGCATTCAGGCGGTGCGCTCCGATCTTGCCTTCGCCGGAATGGTCTTTTACTATATGGTTACATTCACCTCAGTCTCGGATACCCGCGAGATGATGCCTGTCGTGGTGGTACGAGACGATAAGGTGACCGGCGATATGCTCGACGCGATCGAAAAAGATCTGGCCGCTCAGGAGAGCCGTGAACAGGTTCCTGACCCCGGACGGCTGGCCGCTGAGATCGCGCGCTCCGTCGATTATTATTTCAATGAATCACGACAGCGACTCCATTTAAAAATTGAGCGACGGAAAGATGAGTTCATCCGAAACCTCGGCGCTGCTATCGATCCCGAAATCCAGAAAATCAAGGAATCCTTCGACCGTCAAATCGCCGAACAGGCTGAGAAGCTCGACCTCATGGAGGCGCAGATCAAGTGGTACGGGAAAAACCTGAAGGGCGCCGTAACCAGGACGAAAAACCTTATTGCCAAGGCGCGTGCTGAACGTGAGTCCATCCTGAACAAGTACCGCGGATACGCGGGAATCGGCCACGAGGCTGAACTTCTCTGCGCCGGAATACTCCTTTCCATCCTTCGGTAAGGGACGATCCCGTCTTTATTTTTTTAATTGACAGTATTAAGCGGATTAATGTAATGCTTGTTAAATTTCACGTGGTCTGATGTGTCTGTATGATCTTTACGTCAATCGAGTATCTGCTGTTTTTTGTCGCTGTCGTCTTTGCGTTCTTCGCGATTCCGCACCGGTTCCGGTGGATGTTTCTCCTCGCGGTGAGCTACTTCTACTACATGACACTGGATCCCCGGTACGCGATCCTCATTCTGACAACAACGATAATCGTGTACGGCACCGCACTTGTAATGCACAACCGCTCCGTGCGGGTGAAGAAACTGTGTGTGGCATTCAGCGTGATATCCAACCTGTCGATATTGTTCATGTTTAAATACTACAATTTTTTCAACAACAGCCTGAGGGACCTCTTCAACGCCCTGGGAATGGGCTACCATGTTCCGCAGCTCTCGCTCCTCCTTCCCATCGGAATATCGTTTTACACCTTTCAGGCGCTGAGCTATACCATCGACGTATACCGCGGCACCCGGGAGCCGGTACGTAACTTCGGCATGTTCGCGCTCTTCGTGAGCTTTTTCCCTGTAATTCTATCGGGCCCCATAGAGCGCTCGACCACACTCCTTCCCCAGTTTTACAAAAAAGCGGAATTCAGCTACGAGCGCGTCACCGACGGCCTGAAGCTGATGGCATGGGGATTTTTCCAGAAGCTCGTCATTGCCGACCGGTTGAACGTGTATGTAAGCATGGTCTATGGCCAGCCCCAGCTCTTCAAGGGCTTGCCGCTTATGGCTGCAACCTACTTTTTCGTGTTTCAGGTATACTGCGACTTCTCCGGCTATACTGATATCGCTATCGGCAGCGCCCAGGTCATGGGATACGACCTGATCCCGAACTTCCGCCGGCCTTATTTTGCGCAGTCCATCGCGGAACTGTGGCGGCGGTGGCACATGTCGCTCATCACATGGTTCCGGGACTACCTGTACATTCCTCTGGGAGGAAACCGGGTGCACCGGTTCCGCCTGTACCTGAACATCCTCATCGTATTCACCCTGAGCGGACTCTGGCACGGCGCACAGTGGACGTTCGTAACATGGGGCTCCCTGAACGGCGTTCTCATTGTGCTGAGCCGTATCACGCAGAAGGCGCGCGATTGGATCCGCGGGACGATTTTCGGAGGCCTGGCGCGGGTCCCGGCTTCCGCATATTTCGTCCTGTGTGCCGCTCTGACCGCTGTCGCCGCAATCGGCGGGGCCTCGGGATTCGCCTCAACAGGGGGCAGGATAGCAGCGGGAGCCGGCGGTCTGGCCGTTCTGGCCCTGGGCATCCTGAGAACAAGAGGGGAGGCGTATGGAAGGTTTATTGGGAAGATGCAAAAATTCTGGATGGTCTTCGTTACCTTTCACCTTTTTACCCTGGGCGCGATCTTCTTCCGGTCGAAGAGCCTGACGGACGCGTGGTACGTCATCACCCATTTTCTGGGGAAAAATATCGCGCACGTGCTCCTTTTCTTCAAAATCGACGATTTGCTTATGATGATCGGCGTGATACTCCTCCTTAATGTCATTCACCTCATACAGGAGCGCGGCAGCATCAGACAGATGCTCAAGAGCAAACCGCTCGTCGTGCGGTGGGCGCTGTACTATCTGATGGTCATGGGGATATTCATGGGCATCCAGAAGACGGCGCAGTTTATATATTTTTCATTTTAACGCGCGGTGTTCGCGGAGAGTTGATACATGAAGGAATTTTTCATCAAAGCCTCGATTTTCAGTTTTCTCATCGGATTCACCATATTCGGCGTCATTTATCTTCCGCCGATCGATCCGGACCGGTACATCATGGCTCTCGTCGACAAGCACCGCCTGCTTGAAACGACGCCTCAGCCGCGGATCATATTCGCGGGCGATTCGGGACTCGCCTTCGGACTTGACAGCCGGATGATAAAAAGGGCGACCGGCTATAACATCATCAACATGGGACTCCACGGCGGCCTCGGCCTCATTTACAGTATGGATGAACTGAAGCCGTATCTCAGAAAAGGGGATATCGTCATATTCGCACCCGATTACACCCATTATATGGGCACCGGCATCGGCGATAATACCCTCGTTGAGGTTACCATTCTTTTCCCGTGGATCATTCGTTACTATTCGAAAGAAAATTACATGTCGTTTATCAGCAATATTCCGCTCACCTTTCAGCGCCGGCTGCGCGGATTGCTGTTTAAATCGAAAGAGCTTTCCACGCACCGGCGATCGAAGTTCAATGAATTCGGCGATAATGAGGGCCATATCGGCATGCCGCAGCCGGAATTCAAAGGTAAAGAGTATATCCAGAGGTACCTCCCGCAAGTAGCCAACCTGAATATAACCCGCTTCCTTCCGGACCGGGTGAATGTCGAGCTGGTGAAACACCTGAATGCGTACGCGGCGTACTGCGCCGCGCAGGGAGTGAGCGTATATATCACCTTCTCCCCACTGATGGAGAACGATCGTCCAAATCAGGAACGAATGCTGAGAAGCCTTGAAAAGGATATGTGGGCCCATATTCGGATGAAGGTTTTCGGAGACGCCGTTGGTTATATATACCCCAAGAAATATTTCTTTGATAATGAATTTCACCTCAACGGAACGGGAAGGGAAATCCGCACCAGGATGCTCATCGAGACCATGAAGCAGGTACCGGAGCTGGCTTTCGCCCCGAAACAACAGGTTCCTTTGAGCCGATAATACGGTGCGTCCGCCCCTGGCTAGGGAATAGTATGATACACATGTGTATCTCGAAATGCAACAAATCAATAAATAATTACTCGACTTAGGCGAAAATTGAAATAAGGCATCCCTCCCCCTTGAGGGCCGCTCTCGGCCATCCATGGCCTCCGCGGCATTGGTACATCCTGTACGGCAGGTGAGGGCTGGGGTGGGGGTGAAAAAAGTTAATGTCAAGCAGTTTAGTGTATTTTGCGAGGCAATTACGAAAGAATCAATTTTTGTTCTTATCACCCTCCCCTAACCAGCGTTCTCAGGATGAGGTTGATGCCAACGCAGGCATCCCGATTTCATCGGGACCTAAAAGCGTTGGCCTCCCATCGAGGGAGGGGAATAAAAATACATTAAGTCGAATTAATTACTATACTCAGGCGTTTTTTTGCATAGATAAATTGATAAACAGGCAAAATTCTCCTTTTTATCAGTTTATTAATCCAAAAAGATCGCCTAAGTCGAGTATTTAACTATAAAGTGAACTTATTTAATATTTATAAAGTCTAATACCATATATCCTTATTATGATGGTAAAACGTAACTATTCAGCAAATTTTAAAATTTATACATTCAATAAA
>MIBH01000004.1:60477-78255 GCA_001829455.1 Spirochaetes bacterium RBG_13_51_14 | reverse complement strand
TAATAATAATTCCCTCCGCCGCCGAAGGCGGCGGGGGGAATTATTGGTCATTATTTTTAGAATGTTATATTTTTTCAAACATGCCGAATAGTTACGGTAAAACATTTAATTCGAAAAAAAAGTTTGCCATGAAGACTATTGATAGTATAATAATCAGGATTATAATTCATTGTAAGGGGAACGGTTATGACGCGAATTTTTGCTGACGGCCGCCGCGCAATCATTGTACTTATTGGTACCGTGGTTCTCACGTTTACGTTAAGTGACTCGACATGGAGCGGAAGCGCTGCGCCAGCCTCCTCCGATATTCTCCTTGCGCAGAAATCTCTTCAGAATACCAGGGACGAAATGCAGAAGCAACTAAAGGAGCAGAAGGAAAAGAATGTACGCTCGGTAAAGGAAATGAAGGAGATGCTGGCCGGCCTGCGAACGATGATTAAAGAAAAAAACATGAGCTTTGTGGTTGAACTCAATGAAATGATGAAATATCAAATTGCCGAGATTACCGGGGCGCAGGTGCCCAGGAACATCGATAAGGAAGCGAAGGCGCAGTCCGATATGGGTGAACGGCTGTGGCAGGAGTTTCTGAAAAAATACCGCGATAATCAGGAGAAAAAAAAGCGCGAATCCGGTCAAGATCGTGAAAAGCGGAATGAGTACTATGAAGATATCATACAGGGCGATAAAACAAAGGACGAGGATACGGAAATCTACAGCTACAAAGAAGAAGATAAAAGTGAAGAAGAGAAAAAAGACGATCATCAGACAGATATAGAAAACGCGCCGTCCCCCGATTCGACGGCATTCAGCTGGGTCAGCCGCGGAAATGTGACCCCGGTTAAATATCAGGGGGTGTGCGGGAGCTGCTGGGCATTCACATCCGCTGCCGTGGTTGAATCCAACTATCTCATCCGGAAAAACGTCACCCTTGACCTGTCTGAACAGCATCTCCTCGATTGCGCCGAGGCGCAGCAGCCCGTATACCGCGGCGGGCAGATTGTGTACATCAAGAGCGATGCGGGAAGCTGCATGGGCGGATGGTACGGCCCGGTTTATGAATATCTTCGCACCAAGAGCGCCGCTCTTGAAAGCAGAATACCGTACCAGTACCGGGAATCGACCTGCCGCTCAGCCGGGATTGACCAGTACAAGATAGCCGCATGGGGATACGTCAAGCCGGATGCCGGCATCCCGACGGTCAGGGAGATGAAGGAAGCGTTATGCAAATACGGACCCATTTCCGCCTGCGTGAAGGCGACGCCCGCCTTTCAGGCCTACAAGAGCGGTATCTTCGACGAATTCGCGGATTGCAGCGGCGAGCGGGACATCAATCATGCCATTACCATCGTGGGATGGGATGACAACAAGGAAGCGTACCTGGTGAAGAATTCATGGGGGACCCAGTGGGGCGACAAAGGATACGCGTGGATAAAGTACGGTTGCAATAATATCGGATACGGAGCTGCATGGGCGGTGATCAGCGGGCTTTAGGAGGCGGCCGTATCAAACAGGGCAGGGGAATTTCAAGCAGATATCATACACAATAATCGGGCTGTCGATATGATACAGGGATGTAGCATGTCAATATCCTGAATGGAGGATACATGATGCGTGCACCCATGGTTGTGATAATGTCTTTATTGCCACTTAGCGTTGCTGTCTTGCTTTTTGCGTGCGCCGTGAAGCCCGCGGTAACGGTTACCGATGTGGACAATGGCACTAAGGTTGAGATACAAAGCGGTGAATTTTTGGCGGTGAAGCTGGAGGCCCAGCTGGGTACCGGATACGGCTGGAAGGTTGTATCCGAGAGCGAGGAGCTGGTTCTGAAAGGTGAACCGGAACAGGTTTCGAAACAAGGCCACAAGCCGGGAGGACCCGACATCCAGACCTTCAAGTTCAAGGCCGTAAAAAAAGGTGAAACCACGCTGAGGCTTCAGTACATCGAGGCCTGGAAGAAAAAATCAAAACCGCTCAAAGAATATACTATTACGGTTATTGTGAAATAACAACAGCAGGCACCATAAGACACAGGCCGATAAAATTATTTTGCGATAACCAGGCAAAACAAACACAACCGTAAATCACTGATATTTCATGTATTGATGCTATAGTCAGGCAACGCCTGAGGTGTACCGTCTCTTGATCAGCACGTAATTCCTGTCCGGGAGGGCTCATGGCCGAACGATTTGTCAGTAAAAAAAATATTTCTTTCCTGCTCTATGACGTTTTTGATGTTGAGTCCCTCACGCGCTATCCGTATTTCAGCGACCACGGGCGGGAAACGTTCGACATGGTGATTGACACGGCTCTGAAGATCGCGACGGATCAGATGCATCCGGTATTCATGGAGATGGACCGGCAGGAGCCGCAGTATAACAACGGGACCGTGAGCGTCCACCCTGCCGTGAAGAAATACATACGAACGGCCGGCGAAGGGGGATGGATCAGCGCCACCAAACCGTACGACGTGGGCGGCCAGCAGCTGCCCAATATGATCAACTTCGCCGCTGCCTTCATCTTCGGTGCCGCGAACTACTCGTTGAGCATATTCCCCGGCCTGACCGCCGGCGCGGCCAACCTCATTGACAACTTCGGCTCCCCGGACCTCAAAGATGCCTATCTGAGGATGCTTTACTCCGGCAAGTGGCAGGGGACCATGGCGCTCACGGAGCCGGGCGCCGGCAGTTCGCTCTCCGATATCACGACACAGGCGGCGCCGACCCCGGATGGTTATTACCTGATATCGGGCCAGAAGATATTCATATCGTGCGGCAGGCATGACGCGGTCGAGAACGTTATTCACCTGATGCTGGCGCGCATCAAAGGAGCGCCCGCGGGGGTAAAGGGCATATCGCTCTTCGTGGTGCCCACCTTCAGGCCCGAGGGCGGGGAGCTCGTCTTCAACGACGTCACCTGCGCCGGCATCGACCACAAGCTGGGATATAAGGGATCGCCCATCGCGCAGCTCTCCATGGGGGAAAGCGGCGACTGCCGCGGCTGGCTTGTCGGCGAGCCGCACCGCGGCCTGGCGTACATGTTCCAGATGATGAACGAGGAGCGCATCGGCGTGGGCATCGGCGCGGCCTCCATAGCCAGCGCAGCCTATTACGCCTCGCTGGAATACGCCTTGACCCGGACGCAGGGTCGCAGGGTAAGCGAAAAGAATCCGGCAGCGCCCCCGGTTCCCATCATAGAGCACGCGGACGTGAAGCGCATGCTCCTGTTTCAGCGCGCCGTGACCGAGGGGGCCCTTGCCCTGTTGCTGCAGGTGAGCCGGTACCTGGATTGTGAGAAGGTGTCCGCCGGCGAGGATAAGGAAAAGTATCATCTTCTGGTGGAACTTCTCACGCCCGTGGTAAAGACATACCCGTCCGAGATGGGGATCCTGTCGGTGAGCCAAGGGCTCCAGATTCTCGGGGGGTACGGCTACTGCAAGGATTTCCCCCTGGAGCAGCATTACCGTGATATGCGTATTCATCCCATCCATGAGGGAACAACGGGGATTCAGGGAATGGACATCCTGGGCCGCAAGGTTCGAATGAACGACGGGAAAGCCATGGCGCTCTTCATTGACGAGGTGAACGCCGATATCGCTGCGGCGCGCGGGCATGACCCCCTGAAAGGTCTCGCTGCCGAGCTGGAACAGGCGCTCCGAAGTCTCACGGATGTCACCTCGTCTCTGTTCCAGACTGCGATGAAGGCCGGCGTGGAGGTGTTCCTTGCAGACGCGACTCTCTACCTGGAACTTTTCGGCCTCGTGTGCGTCGCCTGGCAGTGGCTCAAGCAGGGAACTGCCGCTTCAGCCGCCCTGGCTAAAGGCACGAAGGGGCCTGACGGAAATTTCCACAAAGGGAAAATCGCATCGTGCCGGTTTTTCTTCGCCTATGAGCTGCCCAAGTCGATGGCCCTCATACAGCGGCTTATGAATACGGATGGCCTGACGGTTGAAGTCACCGCTGATCTGTTTGAGGATTAAAAAGACCAGGTGGCTGATATGGTATCGCCGGCTCCTGCCTGGCGGACATGTTCATTGTCGCGGAACGTTCATCAGATTGATGTGGACAAAGACCGGAAAAGTGATCGGAATTGTGGCATATGATGATTGAATGAACGTTTCCGCAAATAACTCATTGACAAAATTATATATCATGTTAAAATAATCCTTGACAGTGGGTAATATTCAAGTTAATGGTCATTCATTAATTTTATATAATACAAAAACTCTGTTTGGTTCGTGGCAGTCGCTTGACCACATACCGGTAATCAAATATATCATGCATACTATCTATCAAAGGCCTAACCTGTCGTCGTGAGTTTACATTTTTGATAATGGACTTTATGTATAACATAAAGACAGCTTCTCCATACAGTATTCTCTGTTTACAATATACAGTTTACAAAAAATTTAAATAAAACTGGAGGTGCTTCTGATGGCAAAATTAAACCCGCAGCGACTTATTTTCGGTCTATTCTTGATCGTCGTGATCGTGGTTGCCGAAGTTCTCTTTGGCGCCCTTAAGCTCCACGGCTGGCTCTGGCCGGCGTTTATCGTCATGATTTTCTTCTTCGAAGCGCATATGGACATCAAAAAGGCTCCTAACATAATCGTGGGAGGTCTGTTCGGGCTTTTTGGCATACTCATTGCCAAATATGTATTCGTTGTGCCGCTTGCTCCTACATTGGGGGAGGCCCTGCCACGGTTGATATTCATAGTTGTATTTGTTTACGCCATTGTCGCCTTTGGCGAGATGCTTCCCATACTGTTCAACAACTATGCTTTCATGAATGTATTGGTGACGGCAATCGCCATTAAACAGAAAGAATTACCCAATTCAAACCCTGATGTTTCAATACTGATATGGATGGGAGTTGAGCTTGTTGTCGGGGTGACATTCATTTACGCCATTTTGGGCATTATAAAAATACTCGGTGCGATGGCTAAAAGAAAAGCGGCTAAATAAGCTACCTCATTATAGCATCTGCACCTTGTAATTAAAGTTCCTTGCTTTTTCAGCAGGGAATTTTTTTTGTTACTGAGAAGATATATTCGGCATTGTTCAGCGACATGCATCCCAATCGTGCCATGGCCGGAATTAGAAAAAGTGCTTGTTTAAATCGCACCGGTCGAATATCCGTAATGGCATGAAGCCGATTGACGCACACTGGGGGGCGCGGTGACCTACGACTGCATCATCGTCGGCGCCGGACCAGCGGGAATTTTCACCGCTATGGAATTGCTGAAACACCGGCCCCGCGCCAGAATACTGATTGTCGAAAAGGGGAAGCGAATCGAAAACCGGGCATGCCCCATGCGGGAGACTGGGTGGTGCCACCGCTGCAATCCGTGCAACATAACCACGGGTTTTTCCGGCGCCGGTGCTTTCAGCGACGGGAAACTGATCCTGTCGCCGGAAATCGGCGGCATCCTTAACGAATACCTGCCGGAAGAAGAGCTCGAAAAGCTCATTCGCTACGTGGATGATATCTACCTCTCCTACGGAGCGGACCGGACCCTGTACGGCGTGGACCTTGAAGAAAGGGCCATAAACGCATTTCGCCAGAAGGCGATACGGAGCAACCTGAAGTTCGTCGAGTCGCCGGTGCGCCATATGGGCACCGAGGGGAGCTGCCGCATATATACGCGGATCCAGCAAGAACTGCTCGCCGGGGGTGTCGACATACTGTTCGAGACCGAGGTTCGCGATCTCATCATCAGGGACGATGCGGTGGCTGGCGTGAAGACGGATAAGGAATATAACGCCGACGCCGTTGTATTGACCGTCGGCCGCGAAGGCGCCGGGTGGCTCAACGAGATGTGCAGCCGGTACGGGATCGATACCACAACCGGGAGCGTGGATATAGGCGTGCGTGTCGAGGTGCGCAACGAGATTATGCAGGAAGTGAACGACACGGTATACGAGAGCAAGCTCATATACTATACGCCGACATTCGACGACCGGGTGCGCACCTTCTGCCAGAATCCGGCGGGCTACGTGACCACCGAGTATTACGGGGAGAACCTGGCCGTGGTTAACGGCCACAGCTACAAGTCAGATAACCTGAAAACAAATAACACCAACTTCGCGATTTTGGTATCCAATTATTTCACCGATCCCTTCCACGAGCCCATCGAATACGGCAAGTACATCGCGCGCCTGGGCAACATGCTGTCCGGCAACAAGATCATCGTACAGCGCTTCGGAGACTTCAGGCGGGGCAGACGGACGACAATGCCGAGGCTGCAACGATATGCCATGCATCCCACACTGAACGATGCGGTGCCTGGCGATCTTTCTCTGGTGCTCCCCTACCGCATCATGCTGGACATAAAAGAGATGATCGATGCACTGGACAAGATCTTTCCCGGGCTGGCCAGCGATGAGACACTGCTCTACGGCGTGGAGGTTAAGTTTTATTCAAATATAATCAGGCTGAACGGGCGATTCGAGACCCGGTACCGCGGATTGTACGCGGGCGGGGACGGTGCCGGCGTCACCCGGGGCCTGGTGCAGTCGAGCATCAACGGTGTGCTCATTGGGAGGGCGATCAGTGGATACCAGAACAGTTAATTTCATCATTTTTATATCAGTAGTCCTTGCTATTCATGGATCGGTGAATTTCTACATCGGTCTCCGGGGGTGGCAGGCTCTGCCCGGCAATCCGTATATTCGAATTCCGTACCTGGTCATCTTCATAACATGCGCGCTGTCGTACATGGCGGGCAGGGTGCTGGAGCGCGTCACCATCTGTGCGGCCAGCGACCTGCTTATATGGATCGGATCATTCTGGTTCGGCATGATGCTCTACCTGTTTATCGGGATCGTGTTCTGCGATCTTCTCCGGCTGGCTAACTGGATCGCCGGCGTCGTTCCCGTTCCTTCGGGGCGTTACGACAGGGTAAAGTCGATTGCGGCCGTATCCGTGACCGCAGCGGCATGTTCGGCCGTGTTCGCGGGATGGCTGAACGCGATGAACCCGCGCATCAATACGATCGCCGTCGATATTCCGAAGCGGGCCGGCGGCCGCGGGTCCCTGGACATCGCCCTGGTAACGGACCTCCACCTGGGCACCATGATCAAGAACGCCCGCCTTCAGAAAATGGTGGATATGGTGAACGTGATCCGTCCCGACCTTATCCTCCTGTGCGGTGATATCGTGGATGAGGACCTGGAGCCGGTCATCAAGAACAACCTGGGGCAGCTCCTCTGCACGCTGCGTTCGCGCTACGGCGTCTTCGCCGTCACCGGCAACCATGAGTATATCGGCGGCGTGGATAACGCCTGCCGCTACCTGTCGAAGCACGGCGTCAGGATGCTCCGCGACGAGGCGGTACTGATCGATAACTGCTTCAACCTGGTGGGCCGGGAGGACGCGAGCATATCACAGTTTACCAGCGGCAGGAGGAAGCCGCTGGATGCCGTCATGGGGAACGTGGACCGCCGGCTGCCGGTGATCATGATGGACCACCAGCCACTCCGGCTTTCCGCGGCGGAAAAGAACGGCGTGGACCTGCAGGTGTCGGGCCACACGCACCACGGCCAACTCTGGCCGGCCAGTATCATCACGAACATAATCTATGAGGTGAGCTACGGGTACCGGCGGTCGGGGAGCACGAACTACTACGTATCATGCGGGTTCGGCACCTGGGGGCCGCCCTCCCGGCTGGGCACCCGTCCCGAGGTGGTTCACATCCAGCTGCGGTTCGGGAAGCAGATTGCGCAGTAGCGCGTTCGGTACCACTCTAACTGTTGTCAGCTTCAATAGCCTGTATGAATTTATATTGAAATCCAGGGAGCGCGACCCGTACCCGCACCCATGCTGGAAGCATCGGTACATCGATGGGATTCTCCATGAATTCGGCTACCGAGGTTTTAAGCACGTCGACGAAAATCTCCGTGTTGGCGATTTCTTCATGGCGGTCGTAAGCGATGCCGTTCATTATCGCAAGAGCGTTGTACTTTTCAATGGCAAAGCGGGATTCCTGGATGTAAACCGCCAACAGGGTTCTAAAAAAGGACCCCGACATGACGATGCCGTCCTGGGTCAGCACCCTGAAAAGCGTTTTGGATATCTCACTGGCCATCCGCATCAGGCCGGAATCGGGTATGTTCCGGTCGATGTTCTGGTGCTTGTGGTCGTAGTTGTCGAGGATTTCCACCTGGGCGACCCGGTTGACGTTGGTCTTGGAATACACCTCGCTGAGCATGGAAACCTCGAGCCCCCAGGTCGGCGATATGCGGATGCCGCTGGCCAGGGTCGAGATAAAGGCGAATTCACCTGAAAGGGCGAAGCGGAAGCTGTCGAGAAAATTAAGGAACGGATTATATCCAATTGTTTTTTTCAACGACCGTATCAGCGGAGTGTAAAAGAGCCGGGTGACCCTTCCGTAGAATTTATTGGCCACACGGGCGTAATAACCCTTGCTGAATTCGTAATCCAGTGCAGGATTGACCACCGGGTAGAAGAGACGCGCCACCATCTCGCGGGAATAGGTAAGGATGTCGGTGTCGTGGAGGCCGATGGCGTAGATGTCGGGGTCCGCGAGAATATAACCAAGGGCCATCCAAACCGACCGGCCCTTACCCGGATTGTCCAACATAAAGCCCGCATTGCGGAGATCGTCATAGAGGGATTGCATCCGGGGGCCGTCGTGCCAGATGACGGTGACCGGCCCCGGCAACTCCGACATGATGTTCTTGGCGGACTGGAACTGCCGTTTTTCAGCCTTGTCGAGGGACAGGATGATTTTCGTCAGATAGTCGATCTTTTTAAGCTCCGTAATGATTTTAGGCATCGCGGGCCCCTCGAATTCGGAATAGAGCGCCGGCAGCAGCAGAACCATATTGCGGGCTGGAGCAAACTGGCGCAGTTCGTCCTCGATCTCCCCGTTGGGTCTCTTCGTTATGTTCTGCAGGGTTGTGATGGAGCCATTTTGAAAATAATCCGCCATGATATCCTCCCGGTGCTTGAATTTAATAATGGCAGCCTGCGCTCCACAGTATGTATTGCTATTTTTCGAGTTTTCTCATGAAAACGAGTATAATGCGAGTCTTTGCGGATTCACTTCGCAAAGACGACAGTCGAAAAAGTGCACGGAAGTACTTTTTCAACAAACTGTTGGGATATTTTGTATGTCACAGCAATGCAGTTTCTGATTGTGTTGGATATGACCGCCCGTGCGTTCAACGCGTCTGATTCGTTTAATGCAAATATAACCTCTGTTCTGAAATTGTCAATAAAGAAATGTCTTGACATCAGCATGAATCATGCGAGCGGGACCCCCTGCAGATGGAGATCTGTGGACGAATATCAGTTCGCATCAGGGGAGCATCATGACAACGCCAGGATTGCCTCGGCGATTTTTAATTTCAGCATGTTCCCATGTACCGGTTTGGAGATGTAGGATCTGCATCCGAGCGAAAGATATTTCTCCCGGTCACCCTTCATCGAGTACGCCGTTTGCGCGATGATGTAGGTGCTTCCGATCAGGTTTTCGCGTCGCAGGGACGCCAACACTTCCTCGCCGTTCATGACCGGCATCTGCATGTCAAGGAACAGGATGTCGTAACGTTTACGTCGCATCATGTCGAGGGTTTCCCGGCCATCGCCGGCCAGGTCACAGGTAAAGCCGATTTTCAGTATCGCAACTTCCAGAAATTTCTGGTTTATGAGGTCATCCTCGGAAACAAGTATGGCGAGATTTTTATTGGAATCGATGTGATACTGTATCACCTGATCGAAGTTTATACGCGGGAGCATGATATTTGACGCCGGGTCCACGGTCTTTTCTCGCAATGCCGGCGGTGCAGCCTCACCTGATTTTTTCTGGCCGGCGAAATCGGTATCTCGTGTTTCGCCGTCCCGCGAATGGATGAGATCGTTGAGCCTGTTTTGTATCAAATCGTGACAATCCATGACAGAAGATATCGCTCAGGTCCGGAACGTTGCCGGACGGGCATCATCCCGCCTGCAGGCTTTACCGATAAACGGTATTCTGCAATTTGTCAATACAAATTGACCTTCAATTCAGGGTTTCGATATGATGCATTCGTGTGCAAATCGACAGCCTGGCCGGTTATGGAAATTAAAACGGCCGTGATATTACAGTAAATGTTTCGACGTGAAAATACCGACCATTATAGTAAAAAGAAGGTTTATTCAGAGCATGTGCCTAATGAGGGAATATAATGGGATGTCAATCTGTGCTGCAGTGGCACTGATTATGCTGATGCACTGTGCGCCGGTTCCGCGCAAGGAGACCGTGAGCGGTAACCATTGTCACTTCCGCGAAGTCTGGGCTTATCTGATGAAGGGTGAAGAAAAGGAATTAAAGGGGACCGAGCCCATAACGGACATTCTATACTTTGGCGTCTCTGTTAATAAACATGGCAGGATTTTCGGCTCAATCACGCCGCCGGAAGTCCCCTTTTCCGGGTTCAGAACACGGACGCACCTGGTGGTCTTTAAGCTGTCCGATCCCCGGCTCCTGCACCACTGTCTCTCCAGGGACGGAACGGCCCGTGAACTCCTCATTGCCGATATAGCCGCGGCTGCGGAGGGTTTTGACGGCATCCAGATTGATTTCGAGTCCATTCAGCCTGATGACGGTATGCCGTTCCGCGATTTCCTGTCCGATCTTAAAAAGCGGACCCCGGTTAAGATCCTCAGCGTGACCGTACCGGTCAGACTGAATCCGATCCAGAATGGTAAGGATGCTTATGATTACGCGGCTCTGGCAGCAGTTGTCGACAGGGTTTTCGTCATGGCTTACGATGAGCACTGGAAAACGAGCCGCGCCGGGTCCGTGGCGTCTTTGCCATGGTGCGGTACCGCCGCTGATTACGCAGCGGCTTTCATTCCCCGCGATAAGCTCGTCATGGGGATTCCTCTTTACGGCAGAGCCTGGCAGGATAAAGAGATAAACCGCGCCGTTACCTATCAGCAGGCAATTGGTCTGTCGCGGCGACAGGGAAGAAGGCATAACACCTGTCCCGAGAAGGGAGCGCATTTTGAATACACCGAAAGGGTCACCGTCAGCGTCTTTTACGAGACGATTACTTCGTTAAACGCTAAATTGCGGCTGTATGAATCCATCGGCATTTTGTCGATCGCGTTCTGGCGGATCGGCCAGGGCCCATCTGAATTGTGGCATACGATCGCTGTTGATGACCGGTAAGGCATAACGGGTGGCCGTTATCATAATTTAAAGAATTCTACCCGCTCTGACAGGCTGTTGGCGATGCCGGCCAGTTCTCCCGCGTTGGCCGCCATCTCTTCAGAGCTCGTCGCGTTTTTTTGCGACAGTTCGTTGATGTACGATACCGCTTTGACGATCTCCTCGGCTGCTATCTTCTGTTCCTCCGAGGCGGTGCGGATTTCGTTCGCCCTGGCCTTGACCTTCCCGGCCTCAAGGTTCACGGTTTCATTGGTGGCGAGCTGCTTTTCCATATTCCGGAAAATCAGATTCATCATGCTGCTGATGGTTTCAACCCCGTCTATGATATCGCTGATGACCTTGACGGTGTCGCTCACGTTCGTGATTCCGATACGGATCTCGTCGTTGTTGACTCGGATCAGGCTGTCGATGTCCTTCAGGCTCATTGCGGTCAGGTCTGCGAGCTTTGATATTTCATCAGCCACGACTGCGAAGCCGCGGCCCGCGTCGCCGGCCCGGGCGGCCTCGATGGCGGCGTTCAGCGCCAGCAGGTTCACCTGTTCGGATATGCCGTTGATAATCTCGATGATGTTGGTCATCTCGCGCGTTCGTTCGCCGATGGTGGACATGCTCCGGTTCATCACTGAGAGGGATTCGCTGCCGGTTGTGGCCTTTACCGATATCTGATGCGTCAGGTTAAGCGTTTCCTTGACCCTGTTCCCCATGTCGTTGATGGTGTCCGAAAGTTCCTTCATGCGGTCAGTCAGTGCTGTGAGACTGTTGAACTGGTCGTTTGCGCCGTCGTTCACATTTTCCAACCCGGAGGAGAGCTCTTCCACGGTTGACATGATTTCTTCGGCGGATGCCGCCTGCCGCTGTACGTTTTCGGTGAAGTTTGTGGAGGAAGCCGAAACCTCCTGGGATGATGAAGCGAGCTGCAGGGATATATCCTTCACGTTTTTTACGACATCAGAGATTTTTGTCAGGAACTGGTCGAGGCTCTCGCCGATATCACCGATCTCGCTCCGGGTGTCGATACCGGTTCTGGTTTCGAGGTTCCCGGTTGAGACTTCTTTGATGGTTCCGATAATTTTATCGATGGGCTTCATCATTCGCCCGAATATCAGTCGTGATATGAGCACGGTGATGATGATGAATATGACGGCTGATATCAGATAAAAGCCAAGCAGTGTTCTTACGGACGACAGCGCGTTGTCCGCGTAGTTCCTGTCCACCTCGAGGAGAAGGACCCATTCGAAATAGCTGTACCATTTCCAGATTCCGATGACGGGTACGCCCCGGGCGCTCGTGTACCGGCCGCTGCCGTGACGGCCGGTTTTAACGCAGTGTGCGATACTTGTTATCAGCTTCCCCGAGGCAGGGTCAACGAGCCGGTATCCACCCTTTTCAGGGTTCTGATACTCGAAATCCCCTGATGAACATATAACGCGTCCCTCCCTATCCGCGATGTAGGCGGCGCCGCCTGCACCCAGATCGATCATGCCCAGGGAATCGGCCATGAAAGCCATATTGATGAGAGCGACGACATATCCGGTTATGGCGCCTCGTTCGCCGGGCAGCGCGTATACCGGATAGCTTACCGGCTGACATGAGGAGCGTGATTTGTCACCGGTGCTGATGATGGCCCTGCTGATATGGATATCGTCGGTATCTTTAATCTCCTTGAACAGCACATCGGCCGCGGTTTTTCCGATCTGGATACTAGTGGCATAGCAGATGCGGCCCCGCTTGTCGAGAACGGCGATGCCGGTATAGACACCCTGGTCAAGCATAATGGTTGAGAGGTATGCATTGATGGCATTCAGCGCGTTATATGAAGGCGCCCCCTGAAAATTAGACTGGAATGTAGCCGCGATGACCGCCGGCGCGTTACTGATCGTTTCGATATTTTCAACCCTGCGCTCCATCCAGTAATCGATGAACTCGAATTGTTTAGTGGCTGTCTCCATATAATTTCGCTCAACGATGCCGGCTATGAGGTTGCGATTTGTAATATAATTCATCAATAAAAATGTCAGCAAAATCGACATGATGACGGTAATCATAACGACGATGATGCTTTTCCTTGTGCCGAATACATCCGGAAGGGTTATCGAGAGAAGCTTTTTAATTATTTCCATTATTCACCTCGCAGAGTAATATGACGGGACATGATCCGCCTCTGGCAGCTGCCGCTACCGGGCGCTTTTATGGCACCTGCTGCAGCCCTTTGGGCCTGACGTTTTGCGGTGGCAGTTATGGCATTGCTGGTGAAATGCGCCCTTGAGATTGATGACCGCCCCCCGGTCGCTGCGCAGATGGCAGGTGGAGCACGCGGCGTTTTTTCCCGTGTGGTGGCAGTCGATACATTTCGCGCCGTATCGTTCCGTGTGGGCCTTGTGATTGAACGCTATGGGCGGCTTCCGGTGGCCCGTCTTGGGAAGAATGATAATATCTTGAACTGAGAGCAATGCCCCACCGAGAATTATATGGGCAGCCAGGATTAGAAATATGCCGCGTCCTCTCCTCATAGTTATCATAATCCTTATCCTCCAGTGTGGCGTGGCCGGCCACGCCAGGGTGTTCTTCAGTGGTGATGCTTTTTCCGCCGGCGGCAGGATGCCTCCAGGAATATGCCGATGATACAAGGAATGCTGGATAGTATAATCCCGCCCGCGATTATTTCTATGATATCATCAGATCCCTGTTTCGAGGTTTCTTTCATGCCTACAATGAGCATCGCCCAGAAGATTGCGCAGAGAACTAAGAGGGTCCGGGAAATGACGATTCTGATCTTGTCGGCGCCGGAGGGATGCATTGCGTCATTTTTTCCGGTTGCCGGTGGCGGGGCAGTGGCGGCTGCTCCCGCGGTGGCTTCCGGCGTTGCACCCCATCGCCGTATTGAGAATTCCTTTCCCTTCTTGAGATGCAGTATGCCGAATACGAAGAGCGCCACGACGAGAGGGATTATCATGAATGCCGCGTCGGTTCCGGAAAGAACAAAGGTATCGTATACGGCATGGATGAGATAAGCGATGAGAAAACCAATCCAAATATTTTTATTTCCGCCTTTTGGAGACGGGGCGAATCTGGCGATACCGATAAAATAGCCCATAAGCACACCCGTGAAGGTATGGAGGGGTATTGCCGTTAACGCCCGCATCATGCCGGTAGCAAAGCCGGTCTGAATCACATAGAACACGTTCTCCAGCATGGCAAAACCAATAGCAGCGGTGCCGACGTAAACGATCCCGTCGTTTTCCTCGTTGAAGTGGGGATTCTTCCAGACGAAGAGGAAAACCACGGCCAGCTTAACGGCCTCTTCGATGGGAGCTATGACAATGAAGGATTTAAGGGCGGCGCCGATTACACCACCCCTGTCTAGCAGAGGGAGTTGAACAAGAAACCATTCTGCGATTCCGGCAGGGATGACGGCAACACCCCCCAGTATCATCATTTTAATGATGAGACCCAGTGGTTCCGGCTCCAGTTTATCCAGATGGAGGATGTAAAGTAAAAAGGCTGCCGGTGGCGCTATGGCAAGAATAACAAGAAGCAGTATGTCCATTTCGGTATGTCTGTATCCTGAATTTGTATTATGATTCGTTCTTTAGGACATAACCCTTTGAGAAGATTGAAAGACAGGCGTCGACCACATCCTGGTCATAGAGGATGTTCCGTTGCGTCCTGATCTCTTCGAGGGCCTGATCAATACCCTTTGCCCGGCGATACGGCCGATACGACGACATGGCTTCAACCACGTCAGCTACGGCCAGAATTTTCGCTTCCAGAATGATCCCGTTTCCTGAAAGTCCCGAAGGATAACCTGAGCCATCAATCCTCTCGTGATGTTGAAACACCGCGGAAGCGACGGGCCATGGGAAATCGATGGTTTTCAGTATATCATACCCCATCTGTGGATGTGTTCTTATGAATTTTACTTCAATTTCAGTGAGGACGCCCGGTTTGTTCAGGATTTCCGACGGGATCGATATTTTCCCGATGTCATGGATTGAACCGGCGATGCGGATGCCGTCGATGATATCGCGGGATATGCCCATTTCGGTGGCGATGGATCTAGCCAGGTCTGAGACGTGACGGTGATGACCGGCTGTGTAGGGATCCCTTACCTCGAGAGCACGGGAAAGGGACTGCACTGTCTGGCCCAGCGCCTTGCGCATCATGTTGAAGCCTTTTTGAAGGTCAATCGCAAGCATACGCTCGGTAATGTCACGCATGATGCCCCGAAAGCCTGTTTTCTTCCCCGAGGGTAATCGTATTAGTGAAACAGATATTTCGACGGTTCGCACTGTTCCGTCCTTTCGGATAATTTCATAAACCATCGTTTTTTCCGGGGTTTCAGAACGGTACAACCTGTTGAAATTTCTGGCTAGTTCATTGGCGGTTTCGGAATGCATCAAAATCCGGTAACTCGTGCCAATAAGCTCTTTCGTGCTGTAACCGACGATATCCGTCATCGCTTTATTACAGTAGGTGTGGTTGCCCCTCAGGTCGACCTCCCAGTAGGCGTCTTCAATCTCCTCGAATATAAGACGATGATCGCGCTCTTCTGTGCGCGTGGGGACGTCTGCCGTATTGATATTTCCGTTAAAGAATGCCAGTTCATCGAACTGCTTCCGCAGAGTTATCAGTTCTTCAATAAGTTCTTTTTTGGTTTTATATTTATAATGATCCATGAGCAGTGTTAAGTCATTAACCTGTTTTAGATTCGGAATTTCAATGATAATTTCAATTTTTATCGAATATCCGCTGATTATTCCGCTGCCGGTATCAAACCTGCCTGAGAGAAAGGAATTTTTTATTTGACATTGTCGTTTGCTCGTTGCATAATAAGGGTGTTATTGAGCCTGATTTTTTGTTGATGCCGGTCCTTTCAGGCGATACCATCTCCAGGGGTGATCGATATGGAAAAACGAAACACAACCAGGGTCCCCTTTCACGTACGTTCGGTAATCACCTACCAAGATAGGATGATTGAAGGAGATGTTGTGAATTTAAGCACGGGCGGCATGTTGTTCAATAGTCCGGATGATATCCCCATTGATGAAATCGTCCACATAGAGATTATTCTGTACGGCTCCAGCTCTCGACTGGCTTTGAACATCACCGGCAGGGTGGTGCGTCGGTCGGATAAGGAGATCGCTATTAAATTCACCGAACTCGACCTGGATTCCTTTATCCATCTGAAAAACATCGTTTCCCGCAACGCTCTTGAAGAGGAAAAAATACTCAAGGAGTTCAAGGAGTTCTCTCTTGATAAGTCCGTGAAGGACTAGCGCGGACTGCTATCGATAGGTCGACCAGGCCGCTTCCCGGCGCCTGTTCCGGGCATTTTCCGCCACCCGGAGAAGACCGCGGTCCCGCTCCCAGGCGGCCCGTGTCTTCTCATCAATAGTTTCCCAGTAGCGTGAAGTGGATTCTAGCAGTGCGGCGATCTGTGCTTGCAGACCTCCCAGGGCGATATGGGTGGCCGGCGCGGACGGGTCGTGAAGCGCGAGCGTCCGCACGCACACGATGAGGCTGACGATCTGCTCCTTTACGGGGCGGGGCCACTGGTTCAGGCAGGCGATGCGAAAAACGTATCCGCCAACAGCGGCGAATACATGCAGATCTTCAATGGTGCGGAAGGGCCTGATGTAATCACGGTATCCGTCGCCGGGCAGTATGTCCGCGTCATTGACCATGACGTTGCGGAAGACAGCGGTGCCATGGCTTATCTCCGGCACGAAGGGGAGGGGGGTCATGGGCGCAATCTCGATTCCGGGCGTGGTCCGTCCGACCAGGACCATACGCAACATATTTTTCCCGTCGGACGTTGTGCCGGTAGAAGCCGCCACCAGCAGAAGCTCCGATTCGAGCGCCAGGGTGATGAATTTCTTGCTCCCGTTGAGTGTCCAGAGGCTTTCCTCCCCGCCGTCATTCTTTCTGAGCGTGGAGGCGATGGATGCCGGATGCGCCCCCGTTTCCTCGGTGACGCAGAATGATACGATCATGTGGGGCGGTAGTGAAGGGACCAAACGCCGCAGTGCCGATTCGTATCCAGCGGTAAAGGCGTATGCGATCCGGTCAGCCAGGAAACCGCCGATAACGGCGCGGTCCACCGGCGCGTCCCATCCTGTGATCTCGCAATCGTAAAGTTTCTGCCAATCCGTTAATGATCTGAGTTCAACAGTGCTGATATGTGCCTGTCGAGAGAGAAGCCAGTTAAGAATTTGCAAAGTTGTTTCGTGTCCGGTCATTTTTTTTCTGATGATCCCGATGTTATACTTCATTCAATGATTCCGTATCATCTAAATATGTCAAGGAATATGCGATGCGGATTATACGATAGCGAGGGACATAGTATGTTAATAAACAAACACCTCCATCAATACCTGGTACGAATGATTGAGCTCTTTCATCAGGGAATCATCGCCCCTGTTCCGGTCAGGATGGTATAATTTGGCAAGTTCATGGTATTTTATTTTAACTGTTTTCATACTCAACCGTGATAATCCGAAAAAAATCTTCGCCTGTTCGATCTCTCCTCGCCGCAGGGCGTAGATAATGACACCGTTCATAAGTTTGCCGAGAATGTCGCTTGAACCGAAGGATATATTTTC
>MIBH01000004.1:59876-60433 GCA_001829455.1 Spirochaetes bacterium RBG_13_51_14 | reverse complement strand
TGAGGCTGTAGGGATCATGATGCCGGTTGCAGTAAGATCCGCCATCGGACGGATGGCCGCAGTGTATTCCCGTTTCAGGAAAGTAATGATGACAGCGGCCTGCACCGGGCGTTTTTATCAGCCTGATCCGCATCGGATCCAGGTGCAGGTAGAAGCCGCAGGCACCGGCATGGTATTTCAGGTTATACAGGGCATGATACAGCGAGAAGTGCAATACGAACAGGCTATCCCTGGCGGCGGGCATTCGCTGTTCGCCGGTAATGATTCTCAGGAGTTCCACTTCCATAACCGGAGAGTCGCGAGACAGGAGGAAATCAGAGATATCAGCGGGATTAAAGGGTATCAGCGAAAACGGCGTGTTCTCGATGGGTAGCGGCATTCGGCACGGTCCTTAATCGAGCGGCCTGCAGCAGTCGCTGACACAACAATTGAATTTTCGCATTACAATCATTTGCATTACGGTCGGTCCCGGCTGATCCTTTAAGGATATGGTGCTAGAATTTGAACTCAATGTCAAGATTATAATAAAAACCAGGCTGATGATGATACTGGCAGGG
>MIBH01000004.1:30055-59862 GCA_001829455.1 Spirochaetes bacterium RBG_13_51_14 | reverse complement strand
AAGCCGGACGATCGTGACTCCGTCGCCGCCTTCGCCCAGTTCCCCCGGCCTGAAATCCAGGGCGTACGCGCTATGACCGAGATTTTCCCGCACCGCCGCTTTCATCGCGCCGGTTCCGTGGCCGTGAATGACTATCGCTGTGTCGATCCCGCTGCGCGCCATGCGGTCGAAATCCTGCTCCATAATTCTGATTCCTTCCTCAACACGCCTGCCCCTGATGTCGATGGTGTTGTAGCTTGTCTGCATGACCGATGGAATCGATGCTTTATGTTCGATCTGCGCATCAGCTCTCCTTCCGGCGTTTTGTCTGCGCACCGGCCGCTCCCCGGCCGCTGGTTTCGCTGGAGCGCTGTACAGGTCATCAAAGCCGAAGGTGGACCTGAAGGAGCTGCCGAGGAGCACGATAGCATGCTTCTTCGAAGAATCGATGCTTTCCACGGTCCCTTCCTTTTCAAGTGAGATTATGAATACCCGGTCGCCGGGTTTTACTGCGTCCGGATCAAGGGGAGCGTAACGGGGCAGGAAAAGTTTTCCCTTATCACGGCCGAGTGTTGACCGGATCGATTCTTCGATAGTACGGAGTTCGTGCTGAACGGATCCGGCGTTTTTCAGGTTCATCCGCTGGAGATCAGTAATCCGATCGGCCACCAGTTTTCGGTACTGCCCGAGCTCGTCGAGGAAATCAATACCCTCCTTTTGCTTGATCTCCTGGGAGCGCTTTTCCAGGATTTTCGCCAGCTCATCGTACTCTTTCTTTTCCCGCGCCAGATCGAGGGAGATCTCGTCAAGGCGCTTTTTCTCTTCCGCTATTTCCTGCTCATGTCCCTGCATCTTCTCTATCAGCGATTCCAGGCTGATTTCTCTACTGTCCAGGAGATACCTTGACCGGGATACTATGCGCTCGGGAAGGCCGTAGTTCTTGGCGATTTCAATGGCATAGCTCACGCCCGGCGTGCCGGTGATAAGCCGATAGGTGGGCTGGAGGCTATCCCGGTCAAATGAAACCGATGCGTTCTGAAACCGGCTGTCGGTTATCGGAAGCTCTTTCAGGTCGGTATAGTGGGTGGTGACCACGATTCTGCAGCCGGTTTCAATAAGCGATTCCAGGATGGCCTGCGCCAGCGCCGCTCCCTGCCGGGGGTTGGTTCCCACGATGATCTCATCGATGATGACCAGGGTCTTCTTGTTGGCGCGGGACAGCATCTCGTTGATGATAACTATCTGACCCGAGAACGTCGACAGCGACTTCGACAGGTTCTGGTCATCGCCGATATCGGCCAGAATCCGGGAAAAGATTCCGATGCGCGAGTCCGGGCCCGCGGGGATATGCAGGCCGAACAGCGCGAAGAGGGCGCACAGGCCGATGGTTTTTAATAACACGGTCTTGCCGCCCGTGTTCGCGCCGGAGATGATGAGGCACTGATATGATGCGCTCAGTTCAATGTCGTTGGCCACCACCCGTTCCGGCGTCATCAGGTACAGAATCGGATGGCGCGCCTGGTGCAGGATCATAACCGGCTCATCCGTGATTTCCGGCTCCGATCCCTTTATATCGATGCTGAACCGGGCGGCTGCGGTAAGAAGATCGAGGCCGCTTATCACGCGCAGGTTGCCCAGCAGCGGTCCCGCGTTTTCCGATACCGCCGCTGAAAGGACGCGTAAAATCCTGAAAATTTCAGCCTGAAGCTCCTTTTCCAGCATGAGGGCTTTGTTGTTGAGCGGTGTGATTTCCCGCGGCTCAATGTAGCAGGTGGCACCGCTTGCGGATATGTCGTGCACCGTTCCCCTGACCTTTTCTTTCAGGGAAGATTTAACCAGAATGACGTACCGATCATTGCGCGTGGTGATAATTTTTTCCTGAAGCGCCGGCTCCACTGCAGGGGAGCGCATTACCGTGCCGAGGATCTTTTCAATCTCCTGCTTTACCATGAAAAGTTCGCTCTTTATTCTGCGAAGGTCCGGATAGGTCGCGTCGTTAAGCTCGTTGTTTTCAGTTATGGACGCAGCGAGGATGGTGCCGATATCGGTGAGCCTGTCCATTGCGCCATATTCATCTGAAAGCCCCGGGAATTCGTCTTTGTTTTCTTTCAGAAAACGCATGATTCTGGCGGAAGCCATGATGAATTGACGTATCACGGCGCAATCCTCCAGCTTTAGAATGCCGCCTTTGACAGCCTGAGCGCACAGGGGCTCAATATCGGTAATCCCGGAAAAGTCCGGGGATTCTTTCTGGTGTATAATCTCCTTGAGGTGGGAGATTTTTCTCATTCGTGCTCTGACCCCTGTTGTGTCCAGGGGGTTGATGTTGCCGGCCAGTACCTCTCCCGTGGGCGTTTTGCATCTGCGGCGCAGTTCTTCCTGGATAACGGGCCATTCGAGGATTTCCAGAACACGCGGGGGTATCTGTTCATTCATAAAAAGGCATGGCTTCCGGATGATTCAATTGTTTCTTTCCTTCGGCATGATCGCGGTACCGATGAGAGCGGCGAGGACCGTTTTCACGATCGCGCCCGGGATGAAGGGGATCGCGCCCATCATAAGGAGATGGTATAATCCGGGAGCCGAGCCGGTGGTCGCGGCAAGCCAGCCGCACAGGTACGCCGTACCGAGCCCCAGGATGATGATGAAATTGGCTGCCGTCATGACGATGGTAAGCGGGATGAATCTCCGCATGGTCGGATAGCGGTCAACCAGAAATCCGATGAGATACGCCGCCGCGACAAACCCGGCAAGGTAGCCTGCCGTCGGGCCCATGAGGACCGCCGTACCGCCCGTGGCGCCGGCAAACCAGGGAACGCCCGCGAGACCGATAGAGATGTAGAGCGCCTGGCTCAGCGCCCCCCACCTGCCGAGCAGTATTCCCGCAAGGAGCACGGCAAGGGTCTGGCCGGTTACGGGTACCGGCGTCCAGGGCAGGTACACGACGATCTGGGCCATAATGCCGGTGAAGCAGCCCATCATGAGCGATACAACCAGGATGGCGGCGGTTCCGGAGTTGTAGCGCCACCGGTACCATGCGAATCTGATCTCGCGATAACGGTTTACGATAATAGTTAATTCTCCCATAGCTGATCCCCGTCTAAAAATTTTAGAAAATACTCGGCATAGATAACGCGTTATGTCAATGAATATATTTCTTGCATTATCGGATTCAGTTATTAATTATAATAAGATGCCTGATTGCCTTGCATTCCCGCCGGTAGATTATTATTTGCCGTTGAACTCATTAAAATCAATCGGACATTATTTATGCGGCATGGCATAAACGCCATGCCGCGCATTTTGCGGATACTGGCACGAATCCATATCGGTGCATCGTGGACCGTGGCAAATCCCCGGTCGTCGCAGCTTCAACCATGTTCCGTAGGACGAATAACCATAGAGAAAACCATAATTTCAGCATTAAATTCATTAATTACTTGATATTGTATCATAAAAAAATATTTTTGGATATTCATCACGCGTTTCTGCTGTCAGGTGAAACATTGTCTGCGGGCGGATGCAGTGAGACATCAATATGGCAGTCTGACGATCGGAAGAGTGTCATTGAGGTGTAACGTATCGCAATTCGGTTGACGAACAATTATATTTTGTCCGGGAGAACATCAGTGGATACTAATGATTCCCACCGTCCCTGGGGATTTTACGAAAATCTGTCCGATGCGGATAATCACAAAGTGAAGCGAATTACCGTGTATCCGGGAAAGCGGCTGAGCCTCCAGAGCCACGACCGGCGGTCGGAACACTGGTATATCGTGTATGGTGAAGCGCTCTTTACCTGCAATGAACGCCACATGCGTCTCAAGCCCGGGCAGGCGGTTGATATCGGACTCCGGGACAGGCACCGTATTGAAAATATTGGAACGAATAATCTTGTGTTTATAGAAATCCAGACGGGTGCTTATTTCGGAGAGGATGACATCACCCGTTATGCTGATGATTATGGGAGGGCGGTGGAGACGCACGATTAATGCGTATTGCAGTGTAACAAATTGTATTGTAGTGCAACAGAATCTATTGGTTCTTCTTAATAACATATTTCGTGTACTGATATTTACATCCGGGTATGCACCGCATGAATGATTCACGAGATTATGCTCTGACCCCGGAATCTGTTCCCGTCGGGCGCTTCGCCCAACGGGAACATTATAATCTATCGCGCAGGAGCTGTTCATGATAACTGTTCAAGGGATAACGAAGCGGTTTGGTGATATCACGGCGGTTAACAATATCTCCTTTTCCATAAAGGAAGGGGAGATCACCGGCCTCCTGGGTCCCAACGGCGCCGGCAAGACCACTACGCTGAGAATGCTGACCTGTTACCTGAAGCCTGACAGCGGTATGATCTCAATCGGTGCATATTCTGTGGAGGATAACCCCGTGGATGTCCGGAAGATTATCGGGTACCTGCCCGAGTCCGCGCCGGTCTACGGCGAGATGATCGTGTACGACTACCTCAGTTTCATCGCCGAGGTGCGCGGGATCGACGGTCAGAGCCGCATTGATGAAATGGGAGATCTCTGCGGGATTAACGAGGTGATGCATATGAATATCGCAGAGCTGTCCAAGGGTTACAAGCAGCGGGTCGGCCTGGCCCAGTCGATGATACACGATCCGGAGATTCTTATCCTCGATGAGCCCACCAGCGGTCTGGACCCGAACCAGATCATTGAAATCCGGAATTTGATCCGCGAAATCGGCAAGAAGAAGACCATCATACTTTCCACCCACATACTCCCCGAGGTGGAAGCGACCTGCGATCGCGTCATCATCATCGACCGGGGAAATATCGTTGCCGATGACCGGACTGAAAATCTGCAGGCCGTTTCCGGTGGCGCAAAGCGCATTCTGGTCAGAATTTCCGGTGCCGATTACCGCGCCTTCTCGAAAGAACTGACCAAGCTCCCGGGCGTGGTCCGGGTCGAAGAGGTACGCGACAGCGAACTCGCCTCGGCTCGGGTTACCGCGGACGGCGCGACCGATATCAGACCCGAAATTTTCAGGCTGGTGAGCGGCAGGGAATGGATTCTGTATGAAATGACACAGGAGCAGCGAAGTCTTGAAGGAGTCTTCAGGGAACTCACGGGAGGAGGGGCGGAATGAACATTAAAGAAATGAATGTAAAAGAGGCGGCGCGTACGGTCGCGGAGCGGATCGCGATATACCTTCATGAGCCGCTGGCCATCATGAAGAAGGAGCTCATGACTTATTTTTACACGCCTATCGCCTATATCGTCATCACCGCTTTCCTCATCGTGACCGGTTTTTTCTTTTTCAAGGACTTCTTCTATTTTAATCAGGCGGAGATGCGGGGATTTTTCCAGTTCCTGCCCCTGATTCTGACCCTGGTGGTGCCGGCCATAACCATGAGGCTCTTTGCCGAGGAGATCCACAGCGGTACTATCGAAATTATGATGACCCTTCCTGTTACGACGGTCGAAGCAGTGGTGGGGAAATTTCTCGCGGCGACCGCTTTCATCTCAATCATGTTGTCGCCCACGCTGTTCTATCTCGTCACCATCGTCATTGTCGGGTCACCGGATCCCGGCCCCATTATCGGCGGCTACCTGGGTGCGATCCTTCTGGCCGGGGCTTATTCGGCTGTGGGAATCCTCACCTCGTCGTTGAGCAGGAATCAGATCATAGCATTTATTGGCGGACTGGCCGCGTGTTTTTTTCTCTGGCTCATTGACAAAATCACCATTTTCCTGCCGAACAAGCTCAGTGTCCTTGAGTATTTCGGCACGGATTACCATTTCAGGAATATTTCCCGGGGGATCATCGATTCGCGCGACCTCGTCTATTTTCTATCGATTATCGTCATTTCGATCCTCCTGACGACAAAAATCCTTGATGACCGGAGATAGAAGCCTATGAAAATACAGGATATACTGAACAGGATAAGAGGGTGGATCGCCCTGGCAGGGGCTCAGCTTCGGGCGTCGGAACAACTGTCCGGGCCGGGCCGTCGTAAAAACGTGCAGCTGGCACTCTACATCGTCATCATCGTGCTCATCAATCTGGTGAACCTCACCATGAACTATCGGTGCGATCTCACCCGGAACCACACCTATTCGCTTTCACGGAAAAGCATCGATATCGTATCACACTTAAAGGAAAACCTTAAAATCAAGGTCCTCTTCTCCAAGGATCTTCCTCCGCAACACACGTCCATTTTTCGCTACCTGCATGATCTCCTGGAGGAGTACGATTATTACGCCAACGAGTATTTCAGCTATGAGATCGTCGACGAAAAGGACCTGGAAAAATCGGCCAATGATTACGGCATACGCCCGGTTCAGAGCCAGGAATTCGAGAACGACCAGGTGAAGGTGCGGCGCACCTATATGGGGCTGGTCATCCAGCAGTCAGACGTGATAGAAAAGATCGAAGCGATTACCGATCCGACAGGCCTTGAGTATAATATCACCTCGCTCATCCAGAAGATGTCCAGCAAAATCGACGGACTTCTGCGCCTTGAGAAACCGATTGAGGTGACCCTTTACATGGACAGCTCGCTGAAGATACTTCCCATCGAGGGTATTGACACCCTCGCTCAAAAGGTGAAGGAGGCGGTGGACAAGTGCAACCAGGCCAATTACGACAAGCTGCGGTTCCATTTCATCGACCCGTCGGTTGACCGGAACGCCTCGATATCGGCGGATCTGTACGGCGTCACCAAACTCAACTGGAAAGCAGGACAGGACCGGTCCGGAAAGGTCATCCCGGCGGGCGAGGCGTATCTGGGCATCGTATTGAAAAGCCAGGTCAAGGTCGATCTCATCGACCTTTCGGTATCCCCGACTCTTCTGGGGAAAAACGTGATCGTGGGCTTGGATACGCTGGAAGACCGGATCAACAACGGTGTTGGGAGCCTGGTGAGCGCCAATCCCCGGATCGGCTACAGTACCGGCCATGGCGAGGTGGATCTGAATGACCAGCAGTCTCCGCAGGGCGGCGCCATCCTGAAACAGGTACTCTCGGACGTGTACGACATTAAGGACATCGATCTCACCAGGGATGAGATACCGGGCGAACTGGGGCTTTTAATCGTGAACGGACCGCGTAAGGAGTTTACCGAACAGGAGCTCTACAAGATAGACCAGTTTCTCATGAAGGGGAAAGCCGCCCTGTTCTTCCTCGATTCATTCCAGGAGGTCAACATGGGGCAGCAGAATATGTTCGGTGGACAGCCGATTGTTCTGCCGGTGACCGTCGGACTTGACCCGATGTTGAAGCATTACGGAGTGGCGGTAAACAAGAATATCGTACTCGATTCGACCTGCGCCCGGGGCAATGTGGGCGGCGCGATCAAGGAATTTTACCACGTGCCGATAATCAGGAAACTTGGATTTGACCAGGAAAACGTTATAACGAAATATCTCAAGGGAGTAGCCTTTATCAAGGCGTCTTCGATAGACGTTGACGCAGGCATCGTCAAAAAGCTCAATCTCTCAACAAGCAAACTGGTTTCATCGTCCGACGAGAGCTGGCAGATGACTGGCCAGATCAACCTGAATCCGTTCTTCATGATGCCACCGGAAAATAAAGATGAAATGAAGAAATATTCTCTGGCGGTGCTTCTCTCCGGGAAGTTAGATAGCTATTTTAAGGATAAAAAGGTTCCAAAGGCCCCGGCCAGCGAAATAGGTACGGATAAGGAGAAGAAAGAACCGCTCAAGGAAATCGTTACGGTCCAGAAGCTTGACGTCACCGTGCCAACCGGCACGACCCGCATGATCGTCGTGGGAACGTCGGAGATCACGAGGTCGTATTTCCTGATGAATTCAAAGCGAATCATATCGAGCGCCCTTTCGGATGCCGACGACCAGGACAAGATTTTCGCCAATGGTTTTCTAATCCACAGCATGGCAGATTACCTGCTCGGCAATTCCTATATCCCCGAGATGAGTAGCAAGAGCCTCGACTTCAACCCGCTGGAAAAAACCAGCGACACCAAGAAGATGGTGCTCAAAGCCTTGAATTTCGCCGGCATTCCGATTTTTGTCGTCCTGGCCGGACTCGTGATCTGGCGGCGACGCCTGATGAGGAAGAAAAGACTCCAGGAGCGGTTCTCGCATGAGGTGAAATATGAATAAGAAAATACTGATCAGCAGTTCCATTATCATCATTCTTGCCCTGTACATCATCATCGCAAACGTGAAGCGGTCTTCCGATGTGCCGGATCTGAAGAAGTGGGAGGGGACGGCCGACGAGATAATCATAACCCGGAGCGGCGGGACCATACAGCTGTTAAAAAAAGAGGGGAAATGGGTCGTGGGCGACAAGGCCTATCCGGCCGACGCAAAGGCTGTGAATGAAATGGAGAAGCGGTTCAAAGAGATCCACCTGACGGATCTCATATCCACAAAGGGCTACTACGTGAAGTATGATTTGACCCCGGATAAGTACGTGGAGGTGATCATCAAGAAGAATGGCGCCATCTTCCGAAAATTTAAAATCGGGAAGAAACAATCAACCAACCGGCATACCTTTATCAGGATCGATGACCGGCCGGATATATATCTGGCGGAAGGCACCTTTGATCTGGTGCTCGACAAGTCCCCGGAGGATTTCAGAGACAAGGAAATCCTGAAGATAAAGCCGGATTCGGTTTCCGCTTTTAAAGTTGATTATCAGGGGAGATACTTCGCTTTTTCAAGAGAAGTGGAAAAGAAATCCGATGTGAAAGATACCGGAAAGAAAACGGAGAAGCGGGCCCCGAAGCCCGCTGAGGAAAAATGGATATGCCAGGGGAATGAAACGGTGGCTCTGGATAAAAGCAGGGTGGAGGCTCTGCTCCAGTCGCTGGACCCGCTGCGCGCGTTGTCGTTCCCCGAGATGCACAAGGAGACCCTGACGCAGGGTATGTGCACGGTGCGGATCAAGGCGCATCAAAAAGACATATTGATCACCGTATATAAAAAGGATGAAAAATACCTGGTGACCACTTCTGAAAGTCCCTACATCTTCGGGGTTGAGAAGTGGAATATAGAGAAATTTTTCATTACCGGTCTTGATGATCTGAAGATAACGGCACAATAGCGCCCTGCCACCGCGATGAGGCGGAGGCGATTGTATTTGACAAAATGACCCATACCGGTATCATCCAATAATAGACAGTTCGCATAGCGGCCGCGGATTGTCTGTCTCAGAATCATGAATATACCGAGGTTACCGGCGAATGGATAACACAGAGAATCCAACACAAACCAACGGCAACGGCGCCTCAGAAGAGTCCGGTCAGCTTATTATCGCAAAGGATATTATGCCGGAGGTTCTGTATATCATACCGATATCACACCGGCCGATTTTTCCGGGAATGATGATTCCCATTGTCCTTACCGGCGATTTCATGATCGATACCGCCAACAGGATCATTGAAGGCGAAAACAAGATCGGCGGCATTGTGCTCGCAAAAGAGCAGCACGAGGGCCTTCCCCGGACTGAAGACCTGTACGGCGTTGGCGTGGCTATCAAGGTGCTTCGGGTCACCCCTATTGATGAGAAAACCATTCAGATGATGATAAACGCCTTGGGCCGGTTCACCCAGAAACGCGTGGTGCAGGACCAACCGGTGATACAATGGCAGGTGGAGCACTACTATGAGGAGGACCAGTCCAGCTCGGAGGTAATGAAGGCATACTCCAAGGCGATCATATCCTCGGTGAAGGATCTCATCAAGTCTAATTCACTCTTCCAGGAGGAGTTGAAGCTTTTCCTTAACCGCTTCACCATGGAAGACCCCGGCAAGCTAGCCGATTTCGTCGCGTCCATGACATCTGCCGACGCATCCGAGGTGCAGGAAATACTGGAGACCTTCGACGTCCGAAAGCGCGTGGAGAAGGTTCTGGTGCTGTTGAAGAAGGAAATCGAGCTTTCAAAGCTCCAGGAAAAGATCACCAAACAGATCGAGCAGCGGATCTCGAAACAGCAGAAGGAGTTCTTCCTCCGCGAACAGCTCAAGGAAATCAAGAAGGAGCTGGGCCTGGAGAAGGACGAGAAGACCACCGAGATCGAGCACTTTGAGGAACGGATCAAGAAGCTCACCCTCACCGAAGAGGCGGCAAAGAAAATCGACGAAGAGATGAATAAAATGAAACTCATTGAGCCGCATTCCGCAGAATACGGTGTGAGCCGGAATTACCTGGACTGGATCACGTCGCTCCCCTGGGGTGTGTTTTCCGTTGACAACTACGACATCAAGAAGGCCAATAAAATACTGGACCGCGACCACTACGGCCTGGACGACATCAAGGACCGCATTCTCGAGTTTATCAGCACAGGCAAGATGAAGGGGAACATCACCGGGTCCATCATCTGCTTCGTTGGCCCGCCCGGCGTGGGCAAGACCTCCATCGGGAAATCGGTCGCAGAGGCGCTCAATCGGAAGTTCTTCCGGTTTTCACTGGGCGGCATACGGGATGAGGCCGAGATCAAGGGCCACCGTCGGACCTATATCGGCGCCATGCCCGGCAAAATCATTCAGAGCCTCAAGACCGTCGGGGTCGCCAACCCGGTCATCATGCTCGATGAAGTCGACAAGATCGGCGCGAGCTTTCAGGGCGATCCGGCTTCCGCACTCCTTGAGGTGCTGGACCCGGAGCAGAACTCGAATTTTCTGGATCACTACATCGACCTCCGCTTCAACCTGTCGAACATCCTCTTCATCGCAACGGCCAACCAGATGGATACGATCCCGACCCCTCTTCTTGACCGGATGGAAGTGATGAAACTCTCCGGTTACATCCTTGAGGAAAAATTGCAGATCGCCACGCGGTTTCTCATTCCCAAGCAGATCCGCGAGCACGGACTGCAGAAGGGCGATGTTGAGATCGATAAACAAAGTCTCCGTGTGATCATCAACGGATACGCCCGCGAGGCGGGCGTCCGGAGCCTCGAAAACAACATCAGGAGGATCATGAGAAAGACGACGAGGAAATTCGCCGAGGGGAGCACGAAGAAAATAAAAATTTCCGGCAAAAACCTGGTCGAGTACCTCGGCAATCCGCGGTTTACCGACGAATCCCTCTACAACGAGCGGATCGCCGGGGTGGTCATGGGGCTCGCCTGGACCAGCTTGGGCGGCGCCACGCTCTACGTGGAGGCCACCGCCGTGCCGTCCAAGACCAAGGGCTTCAAGCAGACGGGACAGCTCGGCGATGTGATGAAAGAGTCTTCGGAGATAGCATACACCTATGTCAGTTCGCGGATCAAGGATTACGGAATTGCCGATAATTATTTTAATGATAATTATATACACCTCCATGTTCCGGCGGGCGCGACCCCCAAGGACGGTCCCTCCGCCGGCATAACCATGGCCATGGCGCTCTATTCGCTAGCGAAGAAAAGGCCCATCAAGCTCCATATCGCAATGACCGGCGAGCTCACCATCACCGGCAAGGTGCTCCCCATCGGCGGCGTCAAGGAGAAGACCATCGCCGCCAAGCGTGCCGGCGTAAAGACCATCATCTTCCCCTTTGAGAACAAGAAGGATTACGACGAGCTTCCGGCCTATATCCGGAAGGGCCTGAAGGCGCACTTTGTAAATTACTTCGATGAGGTTTTAAAAATCGTATTTTGATGAAGGCGCTGTCCCTTTTGTGCTATCGCGATATTCGTCAGGAGGTATCCTCCATATCACCATCAGTCATTATCATCGGCGGCGGTGTCGCCGGTCTTGCGGCCGGCTGCTACGCGCAGATGAACGGCTTTCGAACAGAAATACTGGAAATGCATACGGCGCCGGGCGGCCTCTGCACCGCATGGAAGCGAAAGGGCTACACCTTCGACGGCTGCCTACACTGGCTTGTCGGAAGCTCGCCCCGTTCTTCCATGCATCGACTATGGGAGGAAGTCGGAGTGATCCAGGGCAGAACGTTCATCACGTATGAGTATTACAGTCAGGTTCTGGATGACCGGGGCAACCGCCTGATTCTATACACCGATCCCGGCCGCCTGCGAGAACAGATGGTTTCCATCGCTCCTAAAGACGAACGTCTGATCAACCGCATCATCCACGACATAAAGAAGCTTTCACGCCGTGACATGCCGGTTGAGCTCGGCGTTTCGGGCTTCTTCGGGATGCTCCCGATCATAATCATGTTCATGAAATACCGGATGCCGGCGCAGGAGATTGCCTTGAAGTTTAAAAGCCCCGTTATGCGGGAGCTCTTCGCCAGCGCCTTCGGCTGGAACGACATGAGCTTTGCCTTCATGCTCTGGACCATGGCGCTCATGGCCGCCGGTGACGGAGGTTACGCCATTGGCGGTTCAGGCCCGCTTTCGGAAGCAATGGCGGCCCGGTACGCATCCCTCGGAGGTACGATTTATTTCCGGTCCAGGGTCGATAGGATTCTCGTGAAGAACGGCCATGCTGTTGGAGTGCGCCTTGCTGACGGAACAGAGCGCAGGGCAGACTATATTATTTCCGCTGCAGACGGTCACGCTACGATATTCGACATGCTGGAGGAGCGCTATATCAACAAAAAGATCCGGGATTGCTACTCAGACCTGGACCCGTTTCCGCCTTTGGTGTATGTATCCCTCGGAATAGCGGCTGATTATTCCGGTGAGCCGCATTCTCTATCATTCCCTCTTGCCCGGCCTTTCGCAATCGGGCCCACGGAAGTCAAGCGAATCAGCATCCGCATTTATAATTTCGACCCCACCATGGCGCCTGCCGGTAAGACGACCGTCAATGTTATGCTGGAGACGGATTACGATTACTGGAAGCAATTGTGTGACGACCGTGAGCGATACCGTGCTGAAAAGGAACGGATCGGGAAGGCGGTGATTGACGGCATTGCCGAGCTCTATCCCGCACTGCCATCGCAGGTCGAGGTGATCGATGTGGCGACGCCCCTGACATTCGAGCGTTACACCGGGAACTGGCGCGGTTCCTATGAGGGATGGCTCCTTAACAAGAAAGCCCTCAGCGTGCGGATCCCTCAACAGCTGCCGGGCCTTTCAAATTTCTTCATGGTCGGCCAATGGGTCTCCCCCGGCGGCGGACTTCCGGCCGGGGTCATTACGGCGCGCAACGCGATTCGAAAGTTATGCGGTCTAGAGAAGCGTAATTTTGTTACTAAACGATATTAACAGCGATTCTGCATGCCAGCTTGATATGCTGAGTGTAATTCATATTGATTCAGCTTTAATCACCAGCTGCTTCTGCATTCATTAAATAATCGCACCTGATCATCCCGGGTCATATCCACTGTCTCTGTGTAAAACGCAGATGATCGCTGCATTTTCCATTCATCCGGGGGGACGAGGACATCGTAGTATACCGAGGGGAATACTCTGACCCCCAAATCCAGCAGAAAGGCTATCGTTTCACGAACTTCTTCTATCGTCTGCCCGGGGAGTCCGAGGATAAAATAGGCTCGGACATTCATCCCGAGCTTTCGGGCCGCCTGGGCGATGCGGGCGAATTGTATCGAGTCAAAAGGCCTGCCGTGCCGACGCTGAAGGTCCGGTGAATGGCTCATGAGGGATATGTTGAGCTCGCTGAAGCCGGCCCGGTTCATGAGCCGGACGATATCATCATCGAGTCCTTCGAGGGAGACGCCGTTCATTGCCGTGAGATCAAGACGAAAGCCCGAGGATTCCCGGAAAGTGACGAGAGGCTCGAGCAGTACTGTGGCCCTATCCCGGGATGCGAACAGGTTGTCGTCCTCGAAATTGATCATCGTGACACCGAAACGCTCGGCGCAATCAATGATTTCGGCCACTACAGAACCCGCGCTCCGGGTTCTGTAGTCGGCGCCCCAGATAACACGCACAGTGCAGAAACCGCACCGGTTGGGACAACCGCGCGACGTGATCATCGCGGCCGCCTTCCGCCGGTAAACATGAAAGTCCCGCTCCAACAGTAATTCCCGAACGGGGAAGGGAAAACGGTCAATGTCATCGGCATATCGCCTCTGAGTGGAGACCACCCTGCTGCCATTCCGGTATGCCAGATTTGGAACCTGTGACAGGTCTCCTCTTTCGTCCAGGCAGCGGAGCAGCTCGACAGAACTCTCCTCTCCTTCACCCAGTATAACGAAATCGGCGCCTGCCTTACTCAGGCAGTGCTCCGGATAGAGGGTCGCGTGGCATCCGCCTGTAACGACGCGGGCACATGGTTTAATCGTTTTCACCAGGTCCATGATGCGATCGCTCTCCTGGTGGTATGGTGTGAACTGTGATTGAATGAAAAAGATGTCCGCGTCCGTTTTTCGTATCCTTTGCTCGATTTCGCTGAAGCTCATTCCGAAATGGCAGTAATTTTTAAAGGGGAAGGAGAGGCGGGGATCCGGGTGCTCTCTATATTTCATGAGGTATTGGAATTCATACGGCATGTTAATAACACGTTTTCGCGGGGAATGGCCGTTAATAAAAGACGTCTTAAAGCCGGCCGCTGCGAGTGACGCCATGATATACAGGAGTCCCAGTGGTTGACGCCGTATCGACGTACTGTAAAAATCCTGGATGGGCGGATTAATGAAGCATGCTTCCATAAAGTTAATAAAAAAATGATGGACAATTTGTTTTACAGATTACTTTAATTCGAATGACAGTAAATGGAATTGAATTCAATTCATCAATAAAAAAATATTAATTGAGAGATGGCATCATGAAAATCGTTAGGTTGGTCGCGTTATTAATAATCATAATTAATGCAGCGTTTCCCGGTGGCCAAGTACAAGCGGTGCCGGGGGATGTTCTGGATGAACAGTACTCAGAGGAAAATTCGTCGAGTAATGATAAGACAAATACAATCATTGAGCCAGAAGGAGACTGGGGCGCCGGGTTTCGTCAAATCAGTGCTGATGACAGCGTGCATCTCTGGGACGCCATTATCAGCCGAGATCAGTGGCACATCCTGAATGGCTCATATTCTCTGATCCCGGCCCGGGAATAGCGATCAAACCAGTATGGCGGATTCATGGTAAATTCCTTCAAGGTTTCCGATGATATTCGGCTCATGAATAATCTCCAGCATGCGTATTTTTATACAACCAGGGATGAATATTTTCCCGAACACCTGCACAAGATGGCGGATCAGATAACACTCGCGGGTGACCTGTTCCAGATCTCCGCCGGGTTCTCAAGCAGGAGCGACCGACTGTTTGATGGATTCAATACGATAACTATCACCGGGAGCGGCGACTATCGCGTGTGGAGGTCGGGTCCCCATTCGATTCATGTGGGCATCATGTTTTCCTCACGGGGCGAACTCTGGAATCTTTCTCTGCCGCATCCAATGATAGCGTACCGGCACCGGGCGCATAATTTTTTTATTAATGCTGGTCTTCCCCTGCTGATGGTCTGGCGGCCCCATGAAAAAATTTCACTGGTTTTATCCGGGATGCTCCCCTGCATCGGGAGCGCGCGTGTTTATTTCAACATCCACCGGTATTTTTCTCTGTCGATGGAATGGTCGTACCGGCGGGAGCCTTTCTACCTGATCGCGTATCCGTACCGAGACGTGCGGTACGCCGCCTATTTTCTGAAAGAGGCTCTCAACTATAATGACGAAAGCGAGGAGAAAAAAAAGTTCATCCTGGAGAGCCAGCGGGCGGGAGTCACGCTTTCATATAATTATGATTCCGTTGTGTCGATTTTCATTTTTAACGGATTCAGGTTCTCAGCTTCATACTATATGACGAACAATATCCTGGCGCGGGGCGCTGCCGGCCGCGAGCGGATACGCGATTCCTACATTATGGAAGCCGGGGCCCGGTGCGGTTTCTCTTCTGGCGGTATAACGCAATGAGAACCGTGATTCTCTCTACATATCCGTGCTGCGGTCCTTCCCGGCGGTCAGGCCCCGCAGGCCGAGTCCGTACTGGGCCGACACCGTGGCCGCAATATCAGATATCCGATGGTTGCGCCTAAACTGCGGATCGGATATTATCTTACCCTTAGGTATCCCCGCCCCACCTATCGCTATGACGATGTCATCGGTATCCGGGGCGCCGTGACCCCCGTAAAATATGTAGGTTGTCGGGAGAAACCGCGGAAGCTCCGCGCCGATATTATGGACCATTTTTGACGTAATGGGCAGCTGCCATCCGTCTTTCATGAAGATGAACAGGTCCGGCCAGTGGGGCATACCCCGTCTGTTGTTGGTTCCAAATAGGGGATGAAAGAGCTCTCCGGGCGAACACACACCAGGGACACCGCTTTTCATCTCCCTCATGTCCAGAACGTGCCATGGTGAAACCTGCGCTCCGGTAAACTTGTCACGCACGCGGTGAGACTGGAGGATACGCTTGGCTTCCTGGGCCCGCTCCATTCTCGCTTCAATTGTCTTTCTCCTGAAGTGGGCCATGCCGAAGCTGGTGGCGTCACGGTAGTAGGGAATTTTTCGCAAACCGTCAATGAGCCTCCCGAACTGTATGTCCACGTCTCTGACCGCGTCCACAATCGGCCCTTTCCACACATCCGGGTTATACCTGCTTTCATCCACGGTGCCTGTAAAAAGATGCCATTTTTCCTTAAATTCAGCGAGGCTACCGATAGCGCCGAGACCGTGCTGGGCGTCGTCCATCTGCGCCAGGAGAATAACGCCGAAGTCCGGCTTTTTCCTCTCAAGTATCGCCAGTGATGCTCTCACGATCCACTCGTCGGCGGGGAAGTGGGTCGGCTTTTTTTCATAGGCCATGCGGGAAAAGATGCGCACCGCCAGCGACTCTGAGTCCGAGGCTGCGTCTGGATCGGTAGGAGGATCATAGAATGTGCAGGGTTTCGGCGGCTCTATATAGTAGGGATGGTTATACCCGGTGACGATGATATCGACATCCGAGCCTTTTGTGCGGAACATCTCGGCGACCCATCCCTTACCGGAAATGTACAGGGTCCGTGAACGGGGCCATTTCCTCTTCCAGAAGAAATAAAAAGAACTTCAGGATGTAAGCCGTATATACTATCTGTCCTGGGCGGGCGTGGTAACAGGCACAAACGTTACCCATATTGATGGTGGGTGGGCCATCATGAGCTACATGGGCGCTGGCGACAACGATTGTATGGTCTCGGACAAGAGCGCACAGTGGGACAAATTTAGAAGGACGCTTATCGGTACATCTGACGGCGTGAATCATTTCAATGAAATCAATCATTTTTTCGGTCTTACGCCAGGTTTTGACGTCATCGGATTTTATGTCGGTGTTGTAAGAGAATTGAAAAAAATGGGCTACTAAATCACATATAAGCTTGAAGGTGGGTTTAAATGTAGGGGGTGTATAAAAGGTCGGGCATCCGATAGTTATCGGTTTCGGTTGAATTTGTAACTCCTTATGTGTCCAATAGTTATAAAATACCGATAACTATCGGTAGAGAAAAACATCGTCTTTTGAAAAAGCCCTTTATCTTTTTATTGAGCTCATTTTGACTGATTACGATATATCTTCAATCGGAGGATTATAGGTAATCATTTCAGCACTTTTGGTGGACATTATCAGGTTAATCTGATAATGGCAAAGTATTGAAAAAAACCATATAATTCATTTTATTCCATAATTGTCACTTTTGGATATACCAGAATCTGGCAAGACAACAGAGGTGTTTTTTAATATATTTAAAACCGTCCGGATGGTTTTAAATTCTTTCAAAAACAATCCCGGATATATCAACCGGAGGATGCTTAATCAGGAAATAGGGTCTAATAATTGCAAAGAGGTTTAGGGTAGGCGAGATTTAACAGGCGTGGAGAAAGCGCCTGTCTTTTTTTATTGGGTGTTTCCGCCGAGATGCGTCCTTATTCAACCTAATCAAGATCTTTGTGGCATTAAAGCCCTCGCTCGCGTGGTTTCGCCCTTGGTGCAACAGATAGTTATCGGTACGCTCTTTGTTGCGAATACTGCAATAACTGTATTATTGGCATCAGTACACTGGATGGAGGCCGGAGAGGGGTTCCCAGCTTATCGGTGCCATCAGAGAGGCCTAAACAGTTTCCTGAAAAATGCAAGGAGAGCGCAGCTAAGAAGCCGGTTGCCGCGAAAAAATAAAACACCATCGTCAGTAAGCGGATACCGCCCTGTATACCAGAGACCGGTAACATCATCGAACCGCTTTCTGACGATGAAAGATTCAGCATCCGCGTACCCGATGTCTATCAGCTCGAGTATTATAAGCATGGTGGCGGTTTCGCTGATCTGAAGAGGTGCATCTCCGTTCCGCCATTCACGGTGCTGGGCGATGAGCTTTTTCAAAACGGGATAATACCGTGAATGGTGTTCTCGCATTTTATTCAGCTCTTTTCTGTAATTCATTTGTATGATTCCATCCTTTTCAAGTAATCGTCCATATTGAACTTGCGCTTCAGCTCCCGGGCGGTTATGGAGCGCGCCGTCATCTCGCGCTGAACTGCATCCAGAAGAGGTGTAGCGCCGGAACTGTTGTTCAAAACCAGTATCCTGCTTTCCTGAATCATGACATGCTGCCGAGCTGCTATTAATGAAAGAATGATGATACTCGGGCCCCGGGAAACGTCAATTACAATTACCATGTTGTGGTGGGATACATGAAACGGTTGTCGTAACCGCAAGGTATGACGTTAGGGGGACCTGGATCGTGATTATGCGGAAAAGAGTGTGATGCGGCGAATACATGATCAAATAGGCGGTGGATGGATAAAGTATTGACAATTCACCGCGACCAGGATAATGGGCTGGCACGCGCATTTTTTTCAAGCTCCGGAGTATCGGCATGTCATCAATAATGGATCCTGCATTTTTCCAATTCCTTGTCGGCGCCATGCTGATCTCCCTTTCCGGCGTTATGGCGCCGGGGCCCATGAGCGCTGTCACCGTAGTCAAGGGGAGCGAAGAGCCGCACGCGGGAGCCCTGGTCGCAGCAGGCCATGCCGTGGTGGAGTTCCCCCTTATGTCGGCCATCTTCTTCGGATTCGGTTATCTCTTCAGCCTTCCGTACGTGAAGCCGACCATCGGTCTGGCAGGCGGCATCTTCCTCCTGATTATGGCAGCCGGCATGTTCCAGGGCCTGCGCGCCGGCGGTGCTCCGGTTTCGAATGAACGACGCTCCCCCGTGCTGGCGGGCATAATGCTCACCGCGGTCAATCCCTACTTCCTCATCTGGTGGGCCACCGTGGGTGCCACGCTCGTAATGCAGGCGGCCGGATTTGGCACGGTCGGGCTTGTTGTTTTCATGGTCTGTCACTGGCTATGCGACCTTGGTTGGAGCTGGTTGCTTTCGGCCCTTTCCTTCAAGGGTGGCCGCATCTTGGGCAAGAATTTTCAGAAAGTCATTTTCGGGGTCAGTGGCGTTGTCCTCATTGTTTTCAGCGGGAAATTCATATATGATGCCGTAATCAGCATTTTACATTAGAATCTAGTGCCAATGAAGATCATTGACGCGCACCAATGCGCTGTAAGTACCCACCCAAGCCTTCCTAACGTATGATGAGTTCTTGAATCGAATTGTCCACATATCCGACCGTCATAGAGAGGATTGAAATGCACGACAGAGATGAGCCTCCGGGGCCTGTACTATATGACTGATCCAGCCAGGGGCAGCACGTCTTCCACGATATAAATTTTCAGAGGCGCGCTTTTGCCCTTCACGGTAATTTCCCTCGTTCCGGAATACTTGAGATACTTGTCACCGCCGATCGCATGGAAGGTGGATTCAGATATGGCCACCTTTCCGGGTATGCCGTTGCTCTCTATCCGCGAGGGGGTGTTAACGGCGTCGCCGATGACGCTGTAATCCATCCGCTCATGGCTGCCGATGTACCTGGCGATGGCCGGGCCGTAATTGATGCCGATGCTGAGTTTGAAAGGCGGTACCCCTTCCGGGTGCCCCGATTTCAAAATCCTCACTGAGGCTCTTCAATACAGGGGAATCACCGGGATGAAAGCTCCACCGGTGACCGGCTATCTTAGTCCGAAGATCGAATATGCTGAAGGTGATAATCTGCGCGCCGCTATTAAATGGAAACACGGTGAACATTAAAATGAATAATATGATGGCTGATAGTGATTTTATTCTTTTACCGTCGACCGCAACCATGGGTCATCCCCCTTTCGCGGTATTTTGTAACCAACAGAAAGATTATTTTACAATTATTTATAAAGTCAAGGGATTTTAGCGTATGCGCAGGCTTTGCATTTTATGATTTATGACGCTATAATTCTTCTTGCATAATTTTCGTCGTTTCCTGAAAATAACCTATTTATTGACTTGTTGCTGAAATAAAATAGTAATTACTCGACTCAGGTGAAAATTGAAATAAGAACTCCCTCCCCCTTGAGGGGTGAGGGCTGGGGTGGGTGTGAAAAAAGTTAATGTCAAGCAGTTTAGTGTATTTTGCGAGGAAATTACGAAAGAATCAATTTCTGTTCTAATCACCATCCCCTAACCCCTCCCATTGAGGGAGGGGAATAAAAATCTTCTAAGTCGAATTAATTACAAGACTCAAGCGTTTTTTTGCATAGATAAATTGATAAACAGGAAAAATTCGCCTAACTATTACTTATTGAATCCGGTTACATGAAATGTCAATAATTGACCTGATTATAATTTTTGCAAGCGGGCTTTCCCTGGTTATGGCCCTGGGATTGATCGTGCGGCCGCTCTATTTCAGAAATGTGGTCCTTGCCATTATCCTTGCGCTGATGGGCTATATCACTTTTTCGCTCTACCTGCTCCACTCCCAGAAGGTATATGATTATCCTATTCTCTTGTTTTTCCAGGTGCCCGTGGAATTATGCCTCGGTCCCCTTCTTTATTTTTATGTCCTGAGCCTCACAGGGGACAAGGACAGGCTCAGCAGAAGGGATATCGTGCATTTCGTCCCACTCCTTGTTGTCGGCATGTACCTCATACCCTATTTCCTGTACACGCCCAATGTTCAGCGGGAGATCATCTTCGAAATGCTGAACCAGAGCAAGCACATCATGCTCCGCGTGGTATTTACCGCCAGCGTGTTCCTCCCGGTTATTTATATAGCCGCCCCGCTGGTGCGGATTGTTCTTCAGCTTAAAATAGGAAATCCGGCGGAAAAAAAGATCGTATCTCTTTTTACTTTCCTGATTATATGGGTGATCACCGGTATTGTCGGCGTCGGGGGCACCATCGCGCTCTCGCTTCCCGTACTGAAAATTATTAATCTTTTCGTCGGGTTGGTTATATTATGTTTTTATCTTCTGGGACAGCGATATCCCTATCTCATGCAGTACGGAACCGTTCACGTCGGGGGCGAGTCATATTCAAAATCATATTTGAACGGCCTGGATCTGAACAGCCTGAGGAAGCAATTGATAGCCATGATGGAGGGCGAAAAACTCTACTGCGACGAGGAGCTCACCTTGCCGAAGCTCAGCGAAGCTCTGGGAGTAACGCAACACCAGTTATCCCAGTTTCTCAATCAGCATTATAATAAGAATTTTAATAATTTCGTAAACGGCTACCGCATTGATGAGGCAAAAAAACTACTGATTGATGAGCCTGAGCGAAATACTCTTTCAATAGCCCTCGCCGTCGGCTTCAATTCATATTCAGCCTTCCATTCAGCTTTTCGAAGGACTACCGGCGTATCCCCAGCTGAATACCGGAAAAAAAACATTAAACAGCAAGGTATTTAACCGCTCCGGGCATGTGCATTTTTCTTATTCCTCCGACTGAGGACGTGTGGAGATCATAAAAACATAAAAAATGTAAGGTTTATTTACTCTGACCCCCGATCTCAGGCCTTGAAATCATGAAAATCAAATGAGCCGCAGGTAAATTTACTTTGATCCCTACCGAAGTCAGGAGAGGCGGAGTAGTAAGGAGTTACAGGTTTATAAATCCGTAACAATAAATTGTTCCACATTTATAACCTTGCGAGACTTAAATATAGTTATATGTTACGTTAATGCCACAACTAGCCTTATTAAGCTGTATATTTTAGGCAAATCCTCCTAAAATATGTTTAATCACTTTATTCAGCTTAAGTGCTGAAGTCAAACTTCAGCAAACTTTTAAGGTAATACTTCTTGATAGGCTGACGCAATGTCAGCCTTCTTTTTTTACCATGCATGAGCGGACCCCCCAGGGACGACATTCATGGAGGCCGGTCTTATCAAAATACCCGTGAACATAATAGGATACGAAAAAGTTCATTTTTGCTTCTCAAAAAAATCAACGTAACACTGTATGATTCCCAGCATCCTTTAATTATTAGCGTATCATTGATTAGGCAACAAAGACATTCTATTACAGTCCCTTAAAATAAATCACATGCCTCCAACTGATTATATACTTCAAAAAAAAGCCACATCGATATAAAAATTGGGTTGATTAAACGAGACTCTTGATTAATTTTATTGTTATCATATATTCACGAGATAGCGATTTCGTCAATCAGGGAAAATCTTGAAAATACGATATAAATTAATCCTGATATTCATACTCATCATTCTGGCGGCCACACTTCCCCTATCGATATTCATCCTGAACCAGCAGGAAAAGCAGAAATTGAACCTCATCACCCACCAGGGTGAAATCAACAGCAGAATTCTGGCGCGGACCACGCTGAACATCCTCCTCATGAACGGTGGCGATATCAGCAGTTCGATGGTTGACGCCAAAGAGATGCTGTCCATACTGAAGCCGCTGACCAATGACGGCCTTATCTATGCCGATGCCATACTGGTATCTTCCCGGGAGCATTATAACGGCTTAATCCTGGCGCGCTACAGCAATCGAAATCTGTCAGCGCGCGTCGTCGAGACCGACACCGTTACAACCGAGACCGTTGAGGAACTGAAGCGGCGCACCGGGTACCGTGAGGGGCGTTTCCCCGGCGTTGACGATGTCTGCTATGAATTCGTGTCAACCGACTCGCTTCCTGGAAAACCGGCTATATGCATCGGCAGACTTGTATTTTCAAAGTCAATAGTGCTGGCTCCCATCAAGCAGCTCAGAAAGATACTATACGGCTCCATTGTCGTAGCACTTATCGTGGTGACTGTTCTGGGGCTTTTTTTCAGCAATGTCATTTCACGACCCATAGCGAACCTCATTATGGGCGTGGAGAAAATCGGCGGCGGTGATCTGGAATATCGGATACCGGTGAACAAGCGGGACGAGCTGGGTATCCTGGCCACCACGTTTAACCATCTGGCACAGATCGTGAAACTGGAGATCGACGAACTTCGCGCCGCCAACGTTGCGCTGAAGCGGCTGGATGTCCTCAAGGACGAATTTCTGGCCAACATGTCCCATGAGCTCCGCACTCCTCTGTACGGGATCATCGGTATCGCCGAGTCCCTCATCGGCGGGGCCGCGGGTCCTGTCAGCGAGGAATCGGTCCACGACCTTTCCTTGATCGTTTACAGCGGAAGGCGTCTGGCAGCCATGGTGAATGATATTCTCGATTTTTCGAAGCTGAAGCACCATGACATCGTCCTCAGTAAAAAAGCGGTAAACATGCATTCTCTGGTTCGGCTGGTGAAAGCGATTTTGCAGCCGGCGGCGGAAAAGAAGACGCTGGTTATACGGAACCGCATCGATTTTGAATCGACCATCGTGTACGGCGACGAGAACCGGCTTCAGCAGATTATGCTGAACCTGATCGGTAATGCAGTGAAGTTCACCGAGACCGGAGAGATCACCATAACTGCGGAACGTGATCCCGCTAACGATAGTGTTTACATCATAACCGTATCCGATGCCGGTATTGGCATTCCGGTCGACAAAAAGGAACGGATCTTCGAGACCTTCGAGCAGGTCGACGGTTCGACTGAGCGCGAATTCGGAGGGACCGGGCTGGGGCTGGCCATAACGAAAAGGCTGGTGGAACTTCATGGCGGCAGGATTTGGCTGGAGAGCGAGCCGGGCAGGGGTTCGCGGTTCTTCTTTACAATCGCAGCCGCGGAAAGAGATCTGCTGTCGAATAACGATGAGCCTGCAGAGGTCCCCCTTTTCGCCGAGTCGGTGGCGTCGTTTCTGGAGCCCGGCGCCGACCATATACGTGCCATGTCGGAAAAAGGGCCGGCGGGGGACAGGAGCTTTAAACGGATCCTTGTCATTGACGACGAGCCCGTCAATCTGCAGGTGATGATCAACTATCTCGCGCTGGAAGGATACGATGTGGTCACGGCAAGCACCGGCACCGAGGGACTGGAGAAGTTGTCGCGTGAAGAGGTGGACCTGGTTCTCCTGGACCTGATGTTGCCGCGGATATCCGGATACGAGGTGTGCCGCATCATACGTGAGAAGTATTCCCTCTACGAACTACCCATTCTGATACTCACTGCCCGGAATAAGCCGGGAGACATTGTCAACGGACTGGGGGCCGGGGCGAACGATTACCTGACCAAACCGGTGAACAAACAGGAGCTCCTGGCCAGAGTAAACAGCCTCATATCCCTTCAGGTGTCCGTAAAGCTGAACAATGAACTCGCTCTCATAAAGCGAGACATTCAGATCGCGCACGGGATACAGAATTCGGTCCTGATGCAGGAAATACCGAAAATCGAGGGTGTGTCGATCGCGCTCCGTTACGTGCCGATGACCGAGCTGGGCGGAGACTTTTACGATGTGCAGATGATCGATGCGGATCAGTTGGGGATTCTCCTGGCCGACGTATCGGGACACGGGATACCGGCGGCCTTTATATGCGCCATGCTTAAAGTGGTCTATTCATTCCAGCGGCGGGAGACCATTAATCCGTCGACACTCATGAGAAGAATTAACGCCACCATGTACAATTATACCGGCGGGCAGTTTATAACCGCCTGCTACGCCTGCATTGACCTCGCACGGAAAAAGCTCCAGCACGCCAACGCCGGACACTGGCCGCTCCTGATCTGGCGCAGGAGCGAGAAGCGGATCATAATAGAATCGAAAAACTGCATGCCTATCGGCTGGTCGGATGAAGAGGAATACATCACCGTAGAGTCCGATATCATGCCCGGAGATCGGATAATCCTGTACACGGACGGTATCGTGGAAGCCCGTAACGCGAGCAATAAAATGTTCGGCGAAGCCAGGTTCCATGATCTCATCAGGAAATACCAGGACTGCGGGGCCGAGGAGTTCGTCGATAAAACGATCGCTGCCGTATCGGAATGGGCATCCGGTGAATCCGGCAAGGGAATGGATGATGACGTGACTATCGTCGTGGTCGATTTTCCGGGATGAGGAGTAAAAAATACTTGAAAAAAAGATTTGTCTGCTGCCACCCTAGGGGGGTTCCGGCCGCGATCAGGATTTTCCCCGGTGATGGAGTTCGGCAGTTCTGAAGGATTCATACAATTCGGGAGTGAGCCGGTTTATGGTAACCAACATACTCTACCTCATGAAGCGACATGAAGATGTCATTGATTACGACGCACTCATCATACGGGTGATGGCGGCGGACGTAATGGTCATGAGTAACGCCAGTGCCATCTGGATTTTCATGAGAACCATGATCCAGGGAGGCGCCAAGAAAATCGTCGTGGATCTGCATGGCCTGGAATATATCGACAGCTCCGGCATCAACGTGCTCATCGAATCGGCGAAGCTGATCCGCCAGTATAAGGGCGACATAGTCCTGCTCAATGTTCCGGAGCGAATACTGACGCTCTTTAAGCCGATAAATCTCAACAGGTTCATAAACATTTTCAATACCGAGGATGAGGTGATAAATTTTTTTAAGCTCATATAATCTTTAGCACTTGTTCTCATGCCATTATATGAGGAAGGGTGATTGTTGATGCAGCATCCGCGCCATGCCTCCCTTACCGGGGAGAGAACTCAAATGAAGACCGAGGTGCCCCATGAATCTTGTTTTTGATATCATTAAAATTTCGCAGGTAACCACTGATAAGCTTGATTACGCCACCATTATTTTCAAGGCGTTACTGCCAAAAAAAGTTGATATCGACAACTCCAAGGACCTGTGGATATTTTTCAAGACGCTGATATCCGGCGGGGCCCTGAAGATTTACGTGGATCTAAAAGAGCTGGAATATATCGACAGTTCGGGCATCGGGGTTATGATCAATACCGCCAAAGTGATCCGCAAGCAGAACGGCGATATCGTTCTGGCAAACGTGTCCGATGAGATCAAATACATCTTCAAGGTCATCAATCTGGAAAACTTCATCAAGATATATAAAACCGAAGTCGAGGCGTTAAAGACCTTCCGGTACGTGGGTTAACGCGGGGGATGCTTCTTCCATGCGGACACGGTAACGCACGGGCCCTTCCCGGGTGATAAGGATTTACGAGGAGAATCGTGGCTGACGACCACACAAAAACAAAAGAGGAGCTTATCGAGGAGCTGGAACGGCTTCGCGCTGTTCTCAATGAAAACAGGAGGCTTGGCGCTCATCCGAAGAACGGGGAATTCCTGGAATACGACGGTAGTGAAGAATGGCGTATCATGATGGATATGCTGGGCGATTTCATATTCGTTGTTAATTCGAACGGAAGCATCATTAAATGCAATCCTGTGGCTACCAATAAACTGGGCTACTCGAAAGAAGAACTCCTCAACATGAACATCTTCGACCTGTATCCGCCCGACCGGAGCAGCGAGGCGGAGGAGACCTATTCGCAAATCATCGTGGGCGAGAAATATCTCTGCGAGATACCCTTCCGGGCAAGAGACGGGACGTTTATCGCTGTCGAGACAAAGGTGACGCCCGGGAAGCTGCGCGTCAGCGATGTGATCTTCAGCATATCGCGGGATGTCTCGGCCGGCAAGGCCGTGGAGTACGAGCTCCGGGTCGCGTTCGAGAAAATGAAGACGATCCTTAACTCGGTATCGGCGTACATCTGGAGCGGCATCATCGATTCCAGCGGCAGGGTCACTTATGTCTATCAGTCGCCGGCGGTGGAAAATATTACCGGCCGATTCCATGGCTACTTTTACCAGGGCCTTGACCAGTGGTTCGGCATCGTCCATGAGGATGACCGGGAACGGGTCAGGGGGCTCTACCGGAAACTTATGTCTGGGGAGTCAACCCGGGAGGAGGACGGTTATAAGATTTATCAGGACACGGGCGAAATACGCTGGGTGCGGGACAGCGTTCTGGCGAGAAAATTTGGCGACAGCCAGATTCGTCTCGACGGCGTCATCACGGATATCACCGAGCGACTGCAGGCGGTTCATGCCCTTGAACAGTCTGAGAGCAGGCTACGATTGATTCTTTCGTCCATGGCTGACATGGTGTTCGCATTCGACACCGAAACGCGATTCACCTTTTACCACACGCCGGACATGGGGGATCTCTATATCGAACCGGACAAATTCACCAGCGAAAAACACTCCGATATCATGCCGCCTGAAATCGACGAACTGTTCCGCGCCGCATTTAATAAAATAAAGGACGGGGGCGAGATGGAATTTGAGTACCGGCTCGATGTTGGCGGAAAGCGCAAATGGTTTTCAACAAAGCTTTCTCCCATCATCAAGGATGGAAAGTTCAACGGCGCAGTGGCGGTCGTGCGCGATATTTCGGAGCACAAGACGCTTGAAGAAGCACTGAAAGATTCTGAGCGGCGGTATCGGGAGCTCTTCAATAATATCCATGATGGCTACACCTGGATTGACATGAATGGAAGAATGATTGATTTTAATCAGCCGTTCGAGAATCTGCTGGGATATGAGCGGGAAGAGCTGTTTCTGCTGACCATCTGGGATATCACGCCCGCAAAATGGCATAAACAGGAGAAAAAAATCATAGAGGAGCAGGTTCTTCAAAGGGGATATTCCGATATATATCGGAAGGAATATATCCGGAAGGACGGCACATCCCTTCCGGTTGAAGTGCAGCGATGTCTTATACGGGACCATAAGGAAAATCCGGAGGGCATGTGGGTCATTGTACGCAAATTAACGCCCCGGTCGGCTTAAACGCGGGGTGCGGGGAAGATTGATTTTTTATTGTTGACAATATCCCCCGCTGTTTACTATGTAGGTTTCCATATTATGGCGCAGCGCCCAGGTGGTGGAATTTGGTAGACACGCATGGTTGAGGGCCATGTGGGAATAATCCTGTGCGGGTTCAAGTCCCGCCCTGGGCACAAACGACAAGAGCCCCAACCGGGGCTTTTTAGATTTATACAACGCATGTTGATAACTCTTGCGGCGCGCTCCGCGGGTGCGGTGAATGCTCCGCATACCGCATTATAATGATATAGATCGTGAAGGGGAATTTCATTGGCCATTGAACAGACTCTTGTAATCATCAAGCCTGACGGACTGATCAAATCGCTGACCGGGAATATCCTTTCAAGACTATCGGAAACGAAACTGATCATCATCGGCGCGAAAGTGGTCCAGGTTACTGATAAGCTGGCGCGGGAGCATTACAAGCACCTCATGGACAAACCGTTTTTCGAAGAACTGGTGCATTACATCATGGGCGACGTGCATCACACGCACCGCGTTTTGGCGCTCGTATACCAGGGAGAGAACGCCATCGCCAAGGTGCGCGAGATCGTTGGCGACACGAATCCGGAAAAGGCGAACCCGGTCTCGATCCGAGGCGCCTACGGACGAATAACGACGTCCGGTGTTTTTGAGAACGTGGTACACGCGTCGTCCAGCCCGGAGGACGCAGAGCATGAGATCAAGCTCTGGTTCAGACCGGCGGAGATCGTCGGTCTGGTCTATCCGATGAAAGATGTGGTCATGGAAAAGGTTATCGAGCAAGAATGGGCGTGATCCTAATCCGCCGTCACTTTTGAATGGGAATGTTCTATGAGGATAATATTGCTGGGCGCCCCGGGAGCGGGCAAGGGCACGGTTGCGGAACTGCTGACGGATCGGTTCGGAATCAGCCAGATTTCAACCGGAGACATCCTGCGCGGCGCAGTCAAGGCCGGTACGGATCTTGGCGCGGCGGCCGAGGGATACATGAAGCGTGGCGAACTCGTCCCTGACTCACTCATACTTGGTATCATGGAAAATCGACTCCTTCAAGATGACTGCCGCGAGGGATTCATACTCGACGGGTTTCCCCGCACCATCGCCCAGGCTGAATCATTGAAAAAAATGCTGGGCATACTCGCCCTAAAGATTGACGCGGTTGTAAACCTCGAGGTGCCCGTGGACGTCATCATCAGGAGGCTCTCCTCCCGGAGAACCTGCTCCAATCCGGCATGCCAGGCGATATACAATATCTATACCAAACCATCGCGAATGGAGGGTATCTGCGACAAGTGCGGCAGTCCCACGATCCAGAGGGACGATGAGACCGAAGAAGCCATCAAGCAGCGTCTCGCAACGTACGCAGAGAAGACCGCTCCCCTGATTGATTATTATAAAAATGATCCCGCATTCATATCGGTTCCTTCGCTCAGGCCGGAACCGGTGATTGACGCGATTCTATCCATTGTTGACCGCTGAGAGGAGCCACGGGGAATATCCACGGTCATACATGATCCATGACCGTTTCCGGTCCAGTTGCATCAGGCCTGTTGTGCGCGACCATAATGGAAAAAATACTTTACAAATACCCTGATTGTTCAATAGAAGTAACTTGGAAAATGAGGAAAGGGCCGGGGGAAGTTCCCGAATGTATCGGGCCCTGCAGGTACTTTATACTCTCAATAATCAGAATTTCTGGAGAGATGCCCGAGCTGGCCGAAGGGGACGGTCTCGAAAATCGTTGTGGGCTTTGCCCACCGAGGGTTCGAATCCCTCTCTCTCCGATTAGATCTGTAATGGGGGCCGGGGGTTGTCTAAAAAGTTCGAATATTCATCAATAATCCCTCCCCCTTGATGGGGGAGGTTAGGTGGGGGTGACTAACTGCTGAATGCATCAGGTGTTAGAATCACCCTCCCCTATCCCCTCCCATCGAGGGGGAGGGGG
>MIBH01000004.1:2751-29959 GCA_001829455.1 Spirochaetes bacterium RBG_13_51_14 | reverse complement strand
CGCAAATGGCGCCCCCAGAGCTTCGCTGAGGTCGTGTTCCAGGACCATGTGTCAACAACGCTGAAAAACAGCATAGAGAAGGGGCGCGTTTCACACGCCTATCTCTTCTCCGGTCCTCGCGGCGTGGGAAAGACCACCATGGCGCGGATTCTGGCGAAGGCGCTCAACTGCGAGACCGGACCGACGCCGAACCCCTGCGGAGTCTGCGACAACTGTCGAGAGATACGAAACAGCATGTCGTTCGACGTGATCGAAATCGACGGCGCCTCCAACCGGGGAATTGATGATATCCGCGAGCTTCGGGAGAACGTCAATTTCGCTCCCGTGAAGTCAAAGTATAAGGTCTACATCATCGACGAAGTCCACATGCTTACCACCCCGGCATTCAACGCCCTGCTGAAGACACTGGAAGAGCCGCCGCCACACGTTGTCTTTATCTTCGCAACCACCGAGATACACCAGATACCTGACACGATCCTTTCACGGTGCCAGAAGTTTTTTTTCAAGAAGATTCCCGTCGGTCCCATCGTTGAACATCTGAAGAATATCGTGCAGCATGAAGGATACCGGATCTCCGACAAAGCGCTCTATCCCATCGCCCGGGCGGCGGAGGGATCGATGCGCGACGCGCAGTCGCTCCTGGACCAGGTTATATCCTTCTCGGATTTCCGCAAGGGAGGTGATGCCGAGATCGGCGAGGAGGACGCGCTCTCCATACTGGGCATCGTTCCGGTGGAAAGCTACGCCGGTCTCCTTCGCTCCATCGCCGATGCGGATATACCCGCCGTCATGACCGAGGTGCACCGGGTGACGACCCTGGGCGTGGATATACCCCGCTACGTAAGCGGATTTCTTGACATGCTCCGCACCATACGGCTCATGCGGAACGGGGTGTTGGTGCTCGAGCTTCTGGGTCTTTCCGAAGAAGAGATCGGCCTGGTAAAGGACGTAACTGGCGGATTCTATGATGAGGAGCTCTCCCTGATGTTCCGCATCGGCGACGAGCTCCAGATGGATCTCAAGCATTCCAATACGGAGCGTATCAACCTGGAAATGTCTCTCCTGGACATGATCGCGGTGAAGAAATCCCCTTCCCTCTCGTCGATCATCAGCAGGCTTGAAGAGACTGCCCCTGCCTCCGGCAAGGACGCGGGACACGGGGGCGGGCGTTTTGAACGACGGCCCGGGGTTGAGGCGAGGCCGGCGATCAATAAAAAGGATGCCGCCGCGCCCGCATCGGCAGGCCCCCCCGTGGGCGGGATTTACAAGCACTGGGAGGATTTTCTCAATACCATCAAGGATAGCAAGCAGTATCTTCACTGTATTTTGAAGCCGTCGACCGTAAAACTTGAGAACGATACGCTGCACATCACCTATCCCGGAGGCGCGGACAACGCGTATTATTCACGCATATTGGAAGCCCGCAATCTGGATTTCATTAAAAATGAAATGTCTAACCAGTTCGGGAGGGCCATCCGGGTGGTGGTGGGAACCGATGGGGGGACTTCCCCGGGACCAGAAGGGGGCCCCGGGGAAAAGATTGACGTACCCGCCGACCGTGAAACGATGATGCGTGAAAAGAATACCCCCGAGGATTCAGAATCCATACCGATTCCGGAGGCTGAAATGCTGAGGAACCCTGGCGCCGAGGAGTTTGAGCCGGTGAATCCCACTGTTGAAAAAATCAAAAGCACCTTCCACGGACAGATTATCGAAAAAGGAGAAAAGTGATGCTGAAGGGAATGGGCGACATTGGCGCCCTTATGAAATTCCAGAAAGAATACAAGAACATTCAGGAGAAGATAACGGACGCCACGCTGGTAGGGCTGAGTCCCAACGGTAAAGTGCACGCCAGCATGTGCGGCGACTATCGGATCAAGGAGATATCGATCGATCCTGAATATTTTAAAAGCGCAGACGTGCGTGAATTAGAGAAGATGATCCTCACCGCTGTCAATAATGCGGTGGCTACGGTCAAGGACCTGACATCGGTTGAGATGAAGAAAATCGCCAGCGGTCTCAACATTCCGGGGCTCATGGATTTTTTAAATAAGGGGTAGCAATGAAGTCTTCCACATATCTGGAAGCCCTAATACGTAAATTTTCAAAGCTGCCGGGCATCGGCCCGAAAAGCGCTTCCCGGATCGCTTTTCATATCCTCGGTATGACGCGCGATGACGTCGAAAGCCTTGCCCGCGCCATGATCGAGCTGAAGCGCAACACATTCACCTGCCGCTTCTGCGGCGGCATTTCCGACGGAGAAGTCTGCACCATATGCCAGGACCAGACGCGGGATCGCGGTCTTGTCTGTGTTGTCGAGGATGCGAAGGATGCGCTCACCATCGAGGGGACCGGCGGGCACCGGGGGCTGTACCACGTCACTGGCGGGCTCATATCGCCCCTGGACGGCGTCGGCCCCGATGACTTGAATATCGGGACGCTTGTGGAGAAGTGCCGGGGGGATTCCGTCCGCGAAGTGATTCTGGCGTTCAACCCGTCCGTGGAGGGCGAAGCCACCGCGCTCTATCTGGCTCGTCTCATAAGTCCTTTCAGCGTTGCCGTGACGCGGATCGCGCACGGACTGCCCGTGGGGGCGGACCTGGAATTTGCCGATACGGCAACCATCATCAAGTCGCTTGAGGGAAGAGTAAAGATCTAGCGGGCTGGCTCAGGTATTCAGTTTCTGGACGACGAACTGGCTTATGAGTTCGTTTCGTCGCTCGTCAGGGCTTATGAACTGGCATCCGTATCTCCATTTTGACATCAGCTTTCGGGTAAACCGTATCTGGAGCCTGTCCTTCCTCAGTTGCGGACCGATTTTATACAGGATGTTTACCACGGATTCATTCAGGTTGTCCCTGTCGCTTTCAAAAGCCAGACCGCCGAGGGAGATGTTGGTAAACCAGCATTCATTGGTGGGGGAATTTTCTTCGTTTTCAACAATGAAGTAAGACGGCTGGAAAAAGTCAACCCGAGGATACATTCTGTTGTTTTTAGACTTTTTGTTGAATAGCATAACATCCCCCGGTTTCATGGAATGATAAGATCCTCTATAATAATATAATATACCGACGAGATACTTTTTGTCAAATGAAGTTTCTATGAATACCTTAAATTATTATGAAAAGTGCAATTTTTTCAGCTCGATTTGTGGAAGTATTATTTTTTCTTTCTCGATTTCCCCTCTATCTGAATATCGATGGGAATCCCCTTGAGGTCCAATTCTTTCTGAAGGGATTTTTCAAAATATCTGATTATATCCTTCCTGAAATGCTCCGGATTGTTGACGAATAGCTTGAACCGGGGCGGCACCGTATTCGTCTGGGTGGCGTAGTATATCTTGATCTTGCTCTGCAGTTGCGGAATGCGGTGGGCGTCCTGTATCCGGGCAATCAACCTGTTCAAACGTGACGTCTCTATTTTGCTCGACGCCCGCTCTTTCAGGTCCAGCGCCGTGTCAATGATTCGGTGCAGCCGGAGCCTCTGCTTGGCCGATATGGATATGATAGGGAAATCGCTCGCTTTGTAGAACTGAAATGTGAGCCGGTCGGTGAATGCCTTGAAGGTCGTATGATCCTTTTCGATCAAGTCCCACTTGTTGACGGCGATAATAACGGGTTTCCGCGCCTTCATGATTTCGTCGGAGATCTTCTTGTCAGTCTCCGTGAGGCCGGCCGTGGCGTCGATGAGGTGGACCACCACATCGCTCCGCCTGATCGATTCAATAGTTCTGTCCAGGGAATAATAATCGATACTTTCGGTTATGTGGCTTTTTCTCCGGATGCCGGCCGTGTCGATGACGGTGATCCGTTTCTTGTGATAGGAGAAGTCCTCGTCGACGGAATCCCGCGTTGTACCGGGGATTTCCGAAACCACCGCCCGGTTGTATCCGATGAGTGAATTCAGGAGAGTGGATTTCCCGCAATTGGGCCTGCCCACGATGGTTATTTTCAAATCCGACTGCGGACGCGTCGTCTTTTTCACCGGGAGGAGGTCCAGGACCTTGTCAAGGAGAAGGGTCAGGTTGAAATGCGTCATCGCCGATACGGGTACGATGTCCGGGAACCCCATTTCGTAGAAGTTAGTCATATTTTCCAATAGCTCCCTGCTGTCCATTTTGTTTATGGCGATGATGGCAGGGATTGACAGCTTCCGAACAATCTCCGCCAGTTCCATATCGAATGCCTCGGGCGCCGGATTTTCCAGGAGCAATATGATCACGGACGCCCTCGCTAAGAACTCACGGGCGTTGGCGAGAATCGGCCCCGAAAGCGCGGACGAGTTCGGAAGATCGAGACCGGGCGTATCGGCCAGCGTGAACAGTATCGAGTTATACTCGACGTTATACGATAAAATGTCCCTGGTCAATCCGGGCATGGCGTCGACAATCGCTTTCCTCTGTTTGATGATGGCATTGAAGAGCGTGGATTTTCCGACGTTGCGCCTCCCGACAATTGCGACGATGGGTAGCTTGCTCATGGTTGCTCACATTCTGCAATAGTATTCATGGCACTATTCAATTTCATGAGAGCAAATTCAAGCAAATAACAGTGGCTATGAGACATAATTTTTTTCTTGCAATTATTTTACATCTTTCATATAATAACATGTATCTGTGTGAGGAACGGTCAGGATCAATAAATTTTTAATGATTGAGGTGGAGGAATGGCAGCTAAATCCGTAAACCAGGTCAAGTATCTCATGAAGGGGAAAGAGTCGAGAAAAATGACTCTGATCAAGGAGATGCGCAAGGTTGAAGTGCTGATCGCGAAATTAAAGCTTGAAATGAAAAACGCACTAAAGCAGGAAAAGGCCGCCAAGGCCAAAAAGGCGAAAGCCAAAAAAAAGAAGTGATGATTATTGTTTTCAACGGGCTTTATTGATATTTTATTAAGGAGGGGGTTCCCTCCTTTTTTATAGGTGAATCCGTAATACTGTGAAGTCGTGAATGGCTGAACACCGCATCCCGCGCTTAAGCTGATTTCCGGAGAACGGTGGGTAGTAAACCCCCTTTTCATGGGTCAACGATGTGTCACGTGCAGTCATTGAATATGCCAGCGCCACAATGAATGCACAAACAAGAACTACAACCGGGCCGCGGGGGCGCGGATGTGCGTCCGGTATGGGGTGGAGAAAAAATAAGTAATTGAATAAATTTAATCATCAAACGATAATATATGCAGGTACTGCTTTAGGTGGATTATCACCAGTGATGAAAGAGGAAAGGCTTTGATTCAGATAAACCAGAGAAAAAGCAGGGATTTCCAGGAATTCGAATCCCTGGATGATGTTCTCAATATTCTGAAATCCCAGTTCACCAATCGCAAGCTCTACGTGAAATACGCGATTGATAAGACCGAGATCATTATCAACGAATATTGTGACGACGGCACGGTTATGCTGGTCACCGACCCTAATTATAAAAATGATGGAACCACGATCATCATCTACGGATTATCTGATAAATATGTAGAGATCGATCTGGATGTGATAGAGGAGCGGGGGCCGGGTTATTTTCACTGCAGCGTTAAAAACGCCCGGAAGGCCTTGCGGGGGAGACGTGATTTACGATTCAAGGTTGCTCCGGATGATGTTGTGGCGACCAATTTCCGGATTTCCCGACATACTATCGATGTCGCAGGATTTAATATTCCGACCAGTATAAAGGTTGTACTGGAACAGTTCCAGTCGCAAAATTCAAAGATGAGCGACGTTGTTCGGTTGGATGTATTCAAGCCCGATGACCGGGACCGCCTCCTCGTCTACTTGAAAAAGACCGGGAAAACGCTGTGGGTATCCACTGTCGGAGACCCTGAATCATACCGGGCCATCAATGAAGATTTTGTCGATATGCATGAGCTGTACGGTGAAGATATTACCGGAGTTATCAAGAGATACGTCGAGCGAGGCTATAAATCCATCCTCGCGGTGCCGATTATTTATATTACCGAATCTTCATCGTCGGTTCCTTTCGCCTATATACAGCTCATATCCAAGAGCAAGAATTTTACCCTGGATGACGTTCTGGAACTGAAGGACCACTCCTTCAAGCTGATCGACCGGATACGAGACGCTAATACCCACCTCATACCCATGCACCAGCGCGTCATCGACATAAGCCGGGGCGGAGCAAAGCTTAAGATCAACGATAAAAATTTACAGAAATACATCATCCGGTCCAAGGGATTTATATTTGACCTGGTCTTCAAGCTACAGGCACCCATCACCATTTTCGGTGAAGTGAAGGTTTCCTTTACCGATGACGAGGGCAACCTCTATGTCGGAGTGGATTTTGAGGGCAACTCATCCCGGAAGGATGAGATGAAGCGGTATTATTCCATCCTCAAGCCGATGGAAACCGATTACAAGGCCAAGTTATTAAAGACCATGAAGAACACAAGGAAGGAAACCAAACCGCCGCCGATGCAATAAGATCCGCTCACCGGTTTTCCCTTGATTCTTTCGCCGTTTCCGCGTCCGATTTTCTCGCATAGCGGGGCAGGACTCTGTTGTAATCATGGTATGCGCCGGGATTCTTTTGGAAAGCTTTGCGAACGAGCGCGCAGATAATTTCGCCCCGCGGTGTAAAGTTTCGAATGATGATGCCTTTTTCCACGGCCGACACGGCCCGATAATATTTTTCCACACCGTTTCCGATGAGATGCGTCTGCAGCGCCGGATCGATTTTTTTAAGCAGGTGATCGATGGGGTAATCACCGGGGGGAATTATTTCACGCGGCGCCAGGACATCAGCGCTCCTCCGGTAGAGCGCGCCGAAGATATGGCCCTTCTTGGCGTCAAATGCGACCAGGATGTTGTCATTTATTTCGCTCGGTACTGAAGCAGCGAAGAGCAGATGGGTCGGTATCTCCACCAGCGGCTTTCCAAGGACTTGTGCGAACATGCGCGCTGTGGAAACCGCTATCCTGATTCCGGTGAAGGATCCGGGACCAACGCCGACGCCGATGCAGTCGAGGTCGCGAGCGGTGAGGCAGAGTTTTTTCATGCACCGGTCAATGGTATCCATGAGGGTCACGGAATGCGATATATTGACCTGCGCCGACATTTCTGCGAAATCATTGCCCTTGCTTGCAGCGATAATCTCAAGCGGCGACGCAGTGTCAATCACCAGGATATTCAATGGTGATGCTCCTGCCGGTATCATTGAGGTATTCAATCGTTATCTTTATATATCCGTCTGGCAGGCGGTCCAGTGCCTTGTCCGCCCACTCAATAATGGATATGCCGTCATCATCCCAGTATTCCTCGAAAAAGAGCTGATCCAGTTCTCCGCTTGTTTCGATGCGGTACAGGTCGAAGTGGTAAAGAGTCACCGGTCCGTTGTATATTTCAAGGAGCGTGAAAGTGGGGCTGGTTATTTCATCGGTGATACCCAGTCCTTTCGCGATTCCCTTGGCGATTATAGTCTTCCCGGTTCCAAGATTGCCGATGAGAGCGAACACCGAGCCCGGGGTTGCATTCCTGCCCAGCTCTTCAGCCATGGCAAGGGTCTGGTCCTCGGACCGTGAAATAATGCTTCGTGCCATCGTGCGCATAGATTATCGGCATAGTGAATGAAAGCAAGCAAAAAGCGGTGAATCGGTGATGTGTCTTCGCCATCCGAGCGATTCAAGTATTCGATCAGCATAAATTCCTTGCCGGGAATTATAAATAATAACATCAATAATGTATATTTTGGTTGTTTTTTTTCTTGATTTATTGTATTTCGGTAATCATTAATACCGCTCGTACAAAATCCGGGAGATTCTATTATGGCTGTTATTCCAAAGGAAGAAAAGGTTAAAAAGAAGAAAAAGATAATTATTGAGGCGCTGAAGAGACTGCTCGACAAGGACGTATATTCCAGAATAACGGTTCAGCAGATAGCTGATGAAGCTGGATTCTCCAAAGGGGGCGTTCTTCATTACTTTCCGACGAAAGAGGATATCTATCTCGAGCTTATCGAGGAAATTTTCACTGAATTTGTCGAGGCGCATAGCTCAATCCTCGAATGGGAGCTGGGCACCGAGGAAATGGCCCCCATCTCGGCTCTGGTAGGGGCGGAGAATTTTATTATCGAAAAAAGAAACATTAAAATGCTGATCAATATCATTCTCTACGCCTTCGAGGAAGAAAAGATAATGAAGATAATCAGCAAGTATATTCGTTTACACCGAAATCATTACGATAACATAATTTCAGAACTGGCGAAAAGCGGACGCACGAGGAGGAATTCCGATCTGCCGTCCAGATACCTTTCGAGGATAACACAGACCATTGTGCTCTTTATCGGTCTCCTTGAGTCCATCGATCCTATTGATACGGGCGAAATGGATTATCTGAAAATCGTCAAGTTCGTAACCTCGCTGCTCAGAGGGTAAGCCGGCCCTATTTTTTATGACTGCCCAACCCATATTAATGTAGACAATTCGATGGACGGCTGTGTCCCGGGGATACGTCCGGTGCGAACAATTCAATGGTAGACAAAGACGAACTGTACAGCAATTTAAATGAAGGCATTCTGTCGGAGCGGCTGACCGCGTTTAAGCGCAATCTTAATAAAAATCTGTCGTCGATAAAAAAATACGGCGGACTTCGACGCATCGTTCCGGAATTCGGCGGTAAGCTCGCCTTTGTTATCGGCGCGGGCCCCTCTCTGGAGAGAAACTTCGGCGAGCTCCGGAAGTATCAGTTCCGGCAAGACATTGCCTACATCGCCGTCGACATGGCAGTGCGGCCTCTCATGAAGAACGGTATTCATCCCCGTTATGTTGTTTCCTGCGAATCCAGTCCAATTGATTTTTTTTACGGCGTGGACACGTCGCGGATGCACCTGATAGCCTTCAGCTGCATGTCGCCCGTTACTGTGCGAACGTGGAAGGGCGACATTAGCTTCTTCAACTGGATGATTCAGCGGCCGGAATACGCAGCGCTGTGGGAGACGGCCGGCACGGACCTGGGATTCGTCGCCACGGGGAGCTTGGTGACGACGCAGGCGGCTGCATTCGCGCTGGGATGCGGGATCGCGGGCCTCGTCCTGGTGGGCAACGATCTTGGTTATTCAGACCGGTTTTATGTTCGTGAAACGGTTACGCACCGCGGGATTTTCAATACCAGCACACGGCTGAACCCGCTGGAGACGGGCGAAATCAACCGGTCGAGGCGGGCTTCTCAATATCGCATTCAACGGGGATCCAGAAATTATTACACTACCAGCCAGTTTCTCGCGGCCAAGATGTGGCTGGAGGATCTCTTTCGTGACGGCCGGTACGCCGTGTATGACTGCAGCGACCCGGGATGCTCAGAAAAATATGTTGCAAAAATAGATTTACACGATTTCATATATTCCATCGAGCGAAGAACCAAGCGTAACAGGAGGAATGCATGATAGTGCTTCACAGGCTCAATGGAACGGAATTCATACTGAATGATCACCACATAGAAACGCTTGAGGAGACCCCGGATACCGTTATAACCCTGATGAATGAAAAAAAATATGTCGTAACCGAATCCGCCGATGAAATAATCAATAAAATAGTGGCATACCAGGGGCAGATACATAATAAAACGCAAAAAAGCGAGTAGGGTATCAATGCATGGGTAATTACCCCCGGCGTGTGTAGCGGTGAAGCAATTTTCTAATGAAAAAGGAACATATTCATCCAGATGATTAATCGTTGTTCAGATGTTTTCGATACGTGATGTATTGACTGTGCTCCCAATCACGGCATCACAGTTTTTTATTGAACACTGTTCAAGAAGGACGGTTGCGATACCTGAATAAAATCTTGACATAAATATCAGTTACTTCAAAGTATGCCATATGGAGCGGGCCATGGTGTCAATTTCTAGCGAGGATCACGGCAATGTCATTGTTCTGGCAATCGACGGTGAATTCTATATTGAAAGCATTGAATACGCGGAAAAAATCTGGAACCAGCAGATGGCGAAGCGACCGAAAGTGATTGCAATTAATTGCAAGAATATCAGATATATCGATTCATCAGCAATAGGAATTCTGGTCAAATTTTTGAATAATGCTATGAGCCTCAAGACAGAGCTGGTTTTTTTTGATCTCAGCGAAACTATCATCAGCGTTTTTAAGACAGCAAAACTGGGCAATTTTTTCAAAATCATGTCGCGGACACAGTTTGAGATGGAATACCTCGAGTCCTGATTTTATCGACTCGCAATGTGCGAGATAGAGCGCCCGGCGTCTTTCAAAAAGATATTATTCAGGTGTTGCCTCTTTGTTTCGAATTCTCCGGAAGTGATGTTTGTACCCCTCCCCCCGGAACAACCATTACATTTCATTACAGCATTTCGGGTGGTTCAACAGAAAAACTGAAATGAATATAGCAGATCTAGTAATGGAGCATCGGAGCGTATTCACCCGACCCTTTTTTGGATTGACTCTGCCGGATAATTGATTCGAATCCAGTACTCAAAACTGAATAAAAAATTGTTTCTTCACTCAGGATTTTTTGCCGACAAATATATAAGGGAACCTCGAAAAATCAAATTAAGATGTTCCCTTATGGGCGTTTGTAGAGTAAAAAATTTGATTTTTATTGTTTAATTAATGAAAAATCTATGTTAGTGGTGCCCATACAACATTATTGTAATCAGGTGATAGATGTCTCATTTTTGAAACATGATTATTAAAAAGGGGTATAATGATCGTTCATAACACTTTTCCGAAAATGAATAAATTAATTGACATAAATAGTCATATATGGTAATTATGTCACATATTTCTACATTAATTTGATTATAAGTTTAAATTCGTGGTGTTCATCATTTAATCAATATTATTTACATTTGAGTGACGAATGCGGTTGAAAATTTAACAGGAAGGATTATATTTTTATTGAGACATGTATTTCTTTCATTAATCAACAGATCAAGCAAAAGGGACTGATATGGGTGAAGAAGAAAAGGAAGAGATAATCGAGGAAGAAGAGGAAGCGCAGCAGGAGGAAGAGGCGGGCAGACGCTTTGAGGCGACCAAGCTCATCAAGATACTGCTGTATGTCGCTGGCGGCATTTTGCTTATCGTGCTGGTGACGGGCATAGCATTCCTGGTGGCGAAATACGTGCAGGAAAGCAGCTATCAGAAGCGTCAGGACATCGTGGCAGCTCCGCCGCCTCCTCCGCTCTCCAGCTTCGAGCTGCCGGATTTTTCAAAGACCACTGCCGATGCCGAGCCGCATTTCGTGAAGATGAAGATTTCTCTTGCCTATGAACCGAATGTTGAGCTGAATAACGAGCTGGTGCAGCGGCGCGACCAGATACAGCATATCGTGAACATTATTTTACAGGGGAAGAAATACGAGGATCTGGATTCGGTGAGCGACAGCGTTGCGCTGGCGGAAGAGATCAAAGCGCACGTGAATGTGATCCTGATATCGGGAAAGGTCAAGGAAGTGTATTTCAAGGAACTGGTGGTGAATTGAGCTTTAATTTTCGTTGGAGGAGCATATGGGTGACGGATCATTATCACAAGACGAAATAGATGCCTTATTGCAGGGCGCTGATGAAATCATGTCCCCTACCAGCGGGCCCGCGGCTGCGGACACTGGTCGGGGAAGGGGCTTGTTTCCCCCGAGCGAATTAAACGCGATTCGCGACGCGCTCAATTCCGCGGTAGGCTCGGTGGCGCCGTCGCTTTCCGGCTACCTGGGCGGCAGGAACCTGCGCATATCGCGCCCCTTTATCGAGGTGAAGCATCAGGACGCGGTGCGTGGGGATTTCTCCGGCCGGTACGTCCAGGTGTCCATGGATTATACCGGGGCTCTGAACGGCAGGAATCTTGTCGTGTTCAATCATTCCGACGCCGGATCGATATCTTCCCTGATGATGGGGGACGACCGCGGTGTTCCACCCTCGGACCTGTCCGAGGCGCACCAGAGCACCATTCAGGAATTCACGAACCAGCTCCTCTCGTCCATGGCGACGCAGTTCAGCGGGTCACTGGGAGGGGGAATCAGCACCACGCCGGCGATGCTCAGCATGGCCAGCGGCGGGGCCGAGCTCCATCTGCCGCCCGGCGGGGACTTGGTCAAGGTGACGTATGATTTCGCCATTGATGGAGTACTCAACTCCAAGCTCTACCATATTATGGATACCGCCATGGCGCAGGGGCTTTCGAGCGCTACGGGAATCATGACGCAGCCGGCAAGCCAGCCGCAGCAGTTCCAGATGCACGGCGGTCAGGTTGGTATAAGCCCGGTGAAGTTTCCGCCCCTGGACGAGGGGATCCCGCCCAGCGTGGGGGGGAACATTGCCCTTATCCTGGACGTCCCGATGACCCTGACGGTAGAGCTGGGCCGCACGACCCAGCTGGTGCAGGATATCCTTGGTCTTGGCGAGGGTTCGATCATTGAGCTCGATAAGCTGGCGGGCGAGCCGGTGGACCTCCTGGTAAACGGGAAGCTCATTGCAAAGGGCGAGGTTGTTGTCATAGATGAAAATTTCGGCGTCCGCGTGACGGACATCGTGAGCCCGGCCGAACGGCTGACCGGGGTGCAGTAATATGGCGGTGGCGCACATCGCCATATTTTTTCATGTTATTTAATGAGACATAACACAGGTCAATAATGAAGAAAAAGAGCGCACATATCATATCGGGGATCGCGGTATTATTTTTTTTCTTCAGCACTATATTATGTCCCATTGAAATACTGGCGAAGCCGAAGCGACATGCTTCAAAACAGGAAACGGAAATAGCAGAAAAAAATGATGAAGTGAAAGAAGCGCCGGAAAACGTAAAAAAAAGCGATCCCCAACAGGAGACAGACGCGTCGGGGGAAGCTGTCAAATCGAAGGGGACGGAGAAAGATGAAACAGAAGGGATCCCGACCAGGGATTTCAAGGACGAGGATTTCAAGCCGACCGTGGATGAGGAATCTTCCGCCTGGATGTTTATCAAAATGCTGCTGGTGCTGGGTATCTTTGCCGGCGGCTTTTACTATTTCTACCGGTTCGTAACGAAAAAGGCGGGCGTCAGCATCTTTGGCGGTGAGGCCATCAAGGTGCTCTCGGTGGTCCCCCTTGGGCAGAACAAGTTTTTACAGGTGGTCGACCTGGCGGGTAAAGTGCTGGTGATCGGCGTATCGGATAACAGCATCAACCTGATTTCCGAGATAACGGACAAGGATCAGGCGGACCGGGTCAGGATGCTGTCAACCCGGACACCGCCTCCCGGAGCGGGAGGCGGCGGATTCCAGGATTACATCGTGAGGGAGATCGGGAAGATCATCGGCCGGGTTCGGGAATTCAGGCATCGTGACGGACGCTTCAAAGCGGCCGCCGGGCCGCCCGAGGACATAGATTATCTGCGTCAGCAGAGAAACAGATTAAAGGACTTGAACGGACTCCATGATGAGTAAAAGAATCGTTTTCATCGCGATGCTCCTGTTCCTGTTATTCGGGGTAGCTTCATTCGCGCAGGATATCGGCGGCGGCGTCCGAATGCCGATCCCGAAAATCACGTTCGACATCAAGGAGGCCGCCGCTCCCCGGGATGTGGCGCTCTCCCTGCAGATATTATTTTTACTGACTATCCTGACGCTGGCGCCGGCCATCATGATGATGATGACCGCTTTCACCCGGGTGGTCATCGTACTCGATTTCATCAAGCGCGCTTTGTCGCTGCAGCAGATGCCGCCGAACCAGGTGATCGTGGGCTTCTCGATTTTTCTGACCTTCTTCATCATGGCTCCAACCTTTACAAAAATAAACGAAGAGGCGCTCCAGCCGTATCTGAAGGGAAAGATCGACAGCGAGACATTTTTCAATAAGGGGGTGGATCCCCTGCGGACCTTCATGTTCCGCCAAACCCGCGAGAAGGATATCGCGCTGTTCATCAAGCTCGCCAAGATACAGAAGCCGAAAAACCAGAACGACGTGCCGACCTACTGCCTGATTCCGGCCTTCATGATATCGGAGCTCAAGCGGGCCTTCGAGATAGGGATATACATCTTTATTCCCTTCATCGTCATTGATATGATCGTGGCGAGCGCGCTCATGGCCATGGGGATGATCATGCTCCCGCCGGTTATGATTTCGCTGCCGTTCAAGATTATTCTCTTTATTTTGGTGGATGGATGGAACCTGCTCACGTACGAGCTGGTGCGGTCCTTCCGGTAAGGGGGTTGTGCGATGACTGATGTAACCGTAATAACCGTAATGCGCGAGTCGCTCATCACGATTCTGATCGTATCGGCGCCGATCATGGGGGTGGGGATGTTTGTGGGGCTGATAATTTCAATATTTCAGACCACCACGTCGATCCAGGAGCAGACGCTGACCTTCGTGCCGAAGATTGTTGCCATATTCGTGGTCCTGATCGTCTTCGGGGTGTGGATGATAAGGACGCTGGTGAACTACACGAACCATATTTTTTTGATGATTGAGAAATTGTGATGGGGGGCTGATGTATTATTTCGTATACCACTTTCAGGTATTTCTGCTGATTATGATGCGCATGAACGCCATGATCATCATAGCCCCCTTTTTTTCGAGCGATCTGATACCATTCCGGATCAAGGCGCTCATTTCATTTCTTATTACTCTGGTGATTTTTCCCATGGTGGCGGCCAAGGGATATCGTCTGCCCGGCGACATGGGCGGCTATTTACTGATGGTTCTTCAGGAGGTATCCATCGGGCTTTTCCTGGGATTCCTGGTATCGGTCATATTCGCGGCATTTCAGCTCTCGGGCCAGTACCTTTCAGTACAGGTCGGATTCGGGATCAGCGAGGTTCTGGATCCAATTGGCCAGGTGAGCGTTCCGCTCGAGGGCCAGTTCAAGAATCTCATCGGGCTCCTGGTTCTCCTGGCGATGAATGGTCATCACATGATGATACAAGGAGTATACCGGTCATATGAACTTGCACCGATTATGAGCGCGAATAAGGTATTTCTCGGAGGGCTCTTGAAATACCTGCTCTACACATTCTCAGGCATGTTTGTCGTGGCCTTGAAGATCGCGCTTCCGGTAGTTGCGATCGTGTTCCTGGTAGAGGTAAGCCTCGGTGTATTAGCCCGGGTGGCGCCCCAGATGAATATCATGATGCTGGGTTTTCCCTTTAAAATAGCGATTTCTTACCTGGTAATGCTGGTGATCATGCCGCTCATAGTCAAAATAATGTGGGTTTCCCTTGAGCGGGTGTTCGCCTTTATTTTTAAGATGTTGGCGCACTGGCCGGGATGATGACCTCACCCCCCGACCCCCTCTCCCATTAAGTTTGGGAAAAAGGAGAGGAGGTGCCGAAGGATGAGACCTTGCACTTGGGAAACCCTCTCCTTTCTACCGAGTTTAATGGGAGAGGGTGCGCGGAGCGCGGGTGAGGTCAGAGAGGCAATACGTATTAATGAATAATGTTATGACCGAATACATCAATACATTCAGAAAATACAACCGGTGGAGCCGCGATCCATTCTTTGTCAGGTTCTCCTTCGACCTTCAGATTTTCGCTGCTGAGGACGAGGGGCGCACTGAGGAGCCGACCGAGAAAAAACTCCGGGAAGCCAGGGAAAAAGGGCAGGTGGCCAAGACCGTTGAGCTGCCTCAGGCCATCGTCGTTCTGTTCGGATTCATGGTGATTCTCATTTTCGGATCATGGATATACGACATCATTGCCCGCCTGACGAAATATTACCTGTCGTCATTTTCCCGTCTGAACCTCACTGAGCGGAACCTCTATCGTGAATTCCTTGCGGTGACGTTTGAATCGGGGAAAATCCTTCTGCCCATATTCATCGCGACGGTGGCGGCGGCAATACTGGGGAACGTGGTCCAGGTTGGCTTCCAGGTATCAACGCATCCGCTCAAGTTCGACTGGAGCAAGATCAAGTTCGATCCGGCCACCATCATGAAACGGGTGTTCTTTTCGAAGCAGATTGGGATGAACCTGTTCAAGTCGATCTTCAAGGTGCTGGCCATCGGATTCGTCGCGTATCTCATCATCATGGCCGACCTGGATGACATCCTCCGAACCCCCGACGTCTCTGTTGCACTGGCGCTGAAGATAACCATGATGACCGCCTTCAAGATCATCATGTGGTCGGCAGTGCTGCTCCTGGTGCTGTCGATACCGGATTATTTCTTCCAGAAGCGCGAATTCATCGATTCGTTGAAGATGACCAAGGAGGAACTTAAGGAGGAATTGAAAGAGACCATCGGCGATCCTTACATCAGGGCGCGTCTGCGGGAGATGCAGCGGCAGAACCTGCTCCGCGCCATGATGAGCCGCGAGGTCCCCAAGGCGGACGTGGTGGTCACCAACCCCACGCATTTCGCTGTGGCGCTGCAGTACGACCGGCACACGATGCCGGCGCCCACGGTGGTGGCCAAGGGCGAGGACAGCATCGCTCTCAAGATCAGGGAGGTGGCGATGGATAACGATATCCCCATTATCCAGAACCGGCCGCTGGCGCAGGAACTGTGCCGGCGCCTGGATGTGGGCGACATTATCCCCGAGGACCTGTTTTACGCCGTTTCTCTGGTGTACGGTGAGATCATCCGCAAGTTTCCCGATCGGTTCCGCAGACTGCAGGAGGCAATATAGGGGTGAGGTGCTATAATGGCTGAAAGAAGACGACGCGGTTTGGCGGCATTATTCGAAGACACGCAGTGGATGCAGAAAACCGATATCCTGCTGGGCATCGGCGTCGTTGCCGTGGTCATAATGCTCATCATACCCCTGCCCACGTTCCTCCTGGATTTTCTTCTGGCCATCAGCATCATGTCGGGCCTCCTGATATTGATGATAGTCATGTTCATCGGGCGGACCTTCGACTTTTCAGTTTTTCCTTCGCTCCTCCTGATAACGACGGTGTTCCGCCTGGCTCTCAACGTATCCTCAACGCGGCTCATTCTGCTCCAGGGAGCCGCCTTCGACGGCAAGATCATACGGGCCTTCGGCGAGTTCGTCGTGGGGGGGAACTACGTCGTGGGCTTCATCATATTCATCATCCTGGTGGCGGTTCAGTTCATCGTCATCACCAAGGGCGCCACGCGAACGGCCGAGGTGGCTGCCCGGTTCACTTTGGACGCCATGCCCGGCAAGCAGATGAGCATCGATTCCGATCTTTCCAACGGGCTCATCACCGAAGACGAGGCGCGTACGCGCCGGGATGAAATACGCAAAGAGGCCGACTTCTACGGGGCCATGGACGGTGCCTCGAAATTCGTGCAGGGCGACGTGAAAGTCGCTATCGTCATAACCTTTATCAACATCATCGGCGGTTTCATCATCGGCATGGTGATGCGGGGTGAGCCGTTCGACGTTGCGCTTAAAACCTACACCCTGCTGACCATCGGCGAGGGACTCGTGGCCCAGGTGCCTTCCCTGCTCATCACCACGGCAACCGGTATCATTGTGACCCGGGCCGTGTCCAATGAAAACCTCGGCAAAGATATGGGCGATCAGCTCGGTTCCCAGCCGCGAGCCCTCCTGATCACCGCCGCCACCCTGGGCGCCGCGATTCTCCTGCCCGGCTTCCCGAAGATTGCCCTCCTGATACTTTCCCTGGGACTGGGCGCCATGGGGTATATCCTCATCCGCTCGCAGAGCGAGGAGCGTCAGAAGGTGGAGCGTAAGGAGAAGGAAGCGGCGCTCAAGGAGCACAAACCTGAGGAGGTGACGCAGCTGGTCCAGGTGGATCCGCTTGAGGTTGAGATAGGATATAATCTTATTCCCCTGGTCGATCCCGAGCAGGGCGGGACCCTGCTGGAGCGTATAACAAACATACGGCGCCGCAGCGCCCTGGACATGGGGCTCATCGTGCCGCCCATCCGGATAAGGGACAACATGGAGCTTGAGTCCGAGGCGTACTCGATCCTCATCAAGGGCGTGGAGGTGGGCCGCGGCTCCCTGCAGGTGGACAAGCTCATGGCCATGGATGCCGGCGAGGTCGCCGAGAAGATCGAGGGCGTTGAATTCACCGAACCGGTGTTCGGGCTGAAGGCCATATGGATCAAGATCGACGTCCGCGATATCGCTGAAAGCAGGGGGTACACGGTTGTGGACTGCCCCACTATAATCGCCACGCACCTGACGGAGATCATCAAGCGACACGCCGACGAGATTCTGGGACGGCAGGAAGTGCAGAAGCTCATCGATACCGTCAAGGAGGATTACCCGGCGGTGGTGAGCGAGCTCGTTGAGGAGCACAAAATGACCCTCGGCGAAATTCAGAAGGTGCTCCAGAGCCTGCTGCGCGAACGGGTTTCGATCAGGAATATCGTCACCATCCTGGAAACGCTGTCCAGCTACGTGAGCTATTCAAAGGACCCGAGCTTTCTCACGGAGTATGTACGGATCGCCCTTTCTCGGCAGATAACCAGGGATTACGTGGACCAGACCAATACGCTGTCGGTCATCACGGTTGATCCGGATATTGAAAGCATCGTCAGAAATTCAATACATGAGGACCCGATAGAAGGGCCGGTGCTGGCCATGGACCCCACAACCCACCAGACGGTGGTGTCCGCCCTGCTGGAGGCGTACCGCCGGTCCAAGGCCATGGGTCACGCGCCGGTGTTTCTGGTTGCGCCGCAGATACGCCGGGTCACCTTTGCGCTCCTGGAGCGGGAGCTGCCGTCGCCGGTGGTGCTGTCCTACAATGAAATATCCAGCGCGGTGAAGGTGAACGTGGTTGTTTCAGCGCTGTTAACGAGCGCCGCATAGCGTGAGGACCTCACCCCCCGGCCCCCTCTCCCAGCGGGAGAGGGGGGGTGTTGAACAGGATGTGTTAACAGAGAGCCCTCTCCCGTGGGAGAGGGCGCGCCGGAGGCGGGGTGAGGTGTAAGTGTGAAAATGCGATAGGCGCGGTCCATGAACCGTGCTGCTCAATACTATACAATGATTTTACGATAGGAGTGTCTGCCATGAGATACCTAAAAATCCGAGGCAATAATTACAATGAAGTCATGATGAAGCTCAAAATGGAGTACGGCGACGACGCCATTCCTATCAGCCATAAATTCGTGAAAGAGGGAGGGCTCTTTAACTCTAAGATTTTTGCCCGGGAGGTGGTGGAGCTCACCGCCGCGGTGCAGGAGCGGAAATTCAAGTCGAGCCTTCTCGGGAATAAAAAGAAGATCGATTTTACAGTTGATGACAGCGGCGACAGGATGACTGCTCAGTTGCCAAAGAGTGGTATCGGCGAAACCGTCAGCCGTGCCGCCGGTGCGGGCTCTGCCGCGCCTGGAAAGGATCAGGCCCCGAGCAAGCCGGCCGGTTTTACCTTCAGCGAAAAGCTGAATGAGGTCTATGCCGGCATGGCCGGTCAAACAAAAACCGCACCGGAAACGGCGATGACCACCCCCGGCCAGGAAAGCGCAGAGCTGCCGAAAAGAGCGACCGAGGAACCGCCGGGGGCTGGCGGCACCAGGTTTGAGAAGGAGCTGGAAGAGATCAAGCGGGCGATTTATAAAATCACGTCGGACCGGATGAACGCCTACGAATCCCTGTCCGGCGAGGAGATCAACATCCGGCCCTTCATGCAGATTCTCAGGAACAATGATTTTGATGATGAACAGTGCTCGGCTATCATCACTGAAATGAAGAATTCCATCAGCAGGGAAGATCTGAAGGACAAGTATAAAATCGAGAAAAGCCTCAAGGACTTATTGAAGAGCAAAATCGTCACCACCGGTCCGATCAAATCGAGCAACCGGAAGAAAATCGTGATGTTCATCGGCCCCACCGGAGTGGGCAAAACAACGACCATGGCCAAGCTCGGCGCCATCAATTCGCTCAGGGAGGGACACTCGGTGGCATTCGTGACCATAGACAACTATCGGATCGCTGCTACCGAACAGCTCAAAAAGTACGCCGAAATCATGAATATCCCGATTCACACGGTAAACAGTCAGAGAGAGTTTAAGGACGTCATCGCCATGGATACGTCGGATATCATAATGGTGGATACGTCCGGAAGGAGCCACCGGAACGACCTCAAGATCTCAGAAATCAAGAGCTTCGCTGATTCCGTCGAATTCGACTGTGATAAGATACTCTGCGTCAGCGCCAACACCAAAAAGAGCGACCTGAATGACGTTTTCAGGGCTTTCGACGTCATACATTTCAACAGCATCATTATTACGAAGGTTGATGAAACTTCGTATATTGGAAATGTCATAGATATTGCCGATAAGTATCATAAGCCGATATCCTATTACACAAACGGGCAGGAGGTTCCGAATGACATCGTTATCGCCGACCCGAACAAGATTGTTGACATGATGATAGGGAATGTTTATAATTAATACAGGCATGAAAGCGTAAGGAGGTCCCCGTTGGATCAGGCAGCAAACCTCAGAAGACTGGTGCTCGAGAGTGACACCAAGAAACAGAAAAAGACCAAGACCATCGCCATAACCAGTGGCAAGGGGGGCGTGGGGAAGACGAGCGTAGCGGTAAGCCTGTCAATAGCGCTTGCTCGCGGCGGCTCCACGGTTACGCTCCTGGACGCGGACCTCGGTCTCGCGAATATCAACGTCATTCTCGGCATCATTCCCAAGTATAACCTCTATCACGTCATCAAGGGACAGAAGAAATTGAAGGATATCGTGATCGAGGTGCCGGAGGGAATCAAGATCATCGCCGGTGCGTCCGGATTCCATCAGCTTGCCAACCTGGACCCGAAGCAGCGTAATGATTTCATCGGCTCCGTTGCGGAGCTTGATTCAGATGATTACATGATCATCGACACCGGCGCGGGCGTATCTCAGAATGTTCTCTGCTTCGTCATGGCTGCCGATGAGATCATTGTCGTTACCACGCCGGAGCCAACGGCCATTACCGATGCGTACGGCATCATCAAATCGATCGCCGCCCAGTCGCCGGACAAAATCATCAAAATCATCGTGAACCGGGTGCTGTCGGTGGCCGAGGGGAACCGGGTTGCACAGCGGGTGATAAATATCGCCGGCCAGTTTTTAAATATTAAGGTGGAAAACCTCGGTTTCATTTTTGATGATATTTACGTGCCCAAGTCGGTGCGGAATCAGAAGCCTTTTATCGTGAGCTACCCGAAGTCAAAGGCGTCAGGGTGCATAACCATCATTGCGGAGCGTATCGGTAATAAGTCGGCTGGCTCTGGGAGGGGTTCCGGGCTAGCGTCATTCTTTAAAAACCTGTTCATATCGCATGAAGAGGATGAGGATGATCAGTAGAAAAAGTATTGATCGTCAATTGCAGGTGTGTCTATAGTAACATCAGTGTAGAATGGATATCAGAGTATCGGCATGGTCAGTATAAAAAATATCAGTTTCGAATATAAGTCAACCGCGCTGTTTGGATCCGCCGCGCTTATTCTGTCCTTCTTCACCGGATTCCTTGCGGGAATCAAATGGAATATCGTCCTGCTCCGGGCCGTCATTTTAACAGTATTGTTCGCGGGCATCGGGTACGGGATTTGCGTTATTTTGAAAAAATTCGTCCCGGAGGTGTACGACTTCCTGGCAGCCATCGCATCGATGAGTATCGGGAAGGAAGCCGAAGACCTTTACATGGATACACAAGCCGGTTCGATGAAGACTGCCGCCGACGAGGAAGCGAAACCTTCGACCTCCGCTTCCGAGGACCTGCCGGAAGCCGGACCGTCCGATGAGTTCAGTGAGCTGGATAAGGAGTCCCTGACGCAGTATAGTTCGGCTCCCGGCGTCGGCGGCTCGATAAATACCGGGGCCGGGAAGCTGGGGAAGCACATACTGGCGAAGGAGAAGATGGCGAGATATGAGCCGAAGATAATGGCGAAAGCGGTGAGGACCATGATGAGCAAGGATAGAGAATAACATCCGGGTAGCAGGTATGAATAATAAAAAATTTAAAGAGCTGGACGAAATCGGGGAAGACAAGCTGTGGGAGAAATTCATCAAGAATAATAACCAGGATATCCGGGACTATTTCGTGGTGAAATATGCTCCCCTGGTGAAATACGTGGCTGGCAAAATATCCATGGGCATGCCGTCAAACATCGAGTTTGACGACCTGGTCTCCTACGGAATTTTCGGGCTCATCGATGCCATCAGCAAATTTGATCCTGCGCGGGGAATTAAATTCAAGACATACGCGATGACGAGGATCCGCGGCGCTATTTTCGACGAGCTGCGCTCCATCGACTGGATTCCGCGCTCCATCCGCCAGAAGGCGAAGCAGGTGGAGCTGGTCATATCCGAGCTGGAAAACAAGATGGGCCGCACCGTTGAGGATGAAGAGATCGCCCGGGAGCTCGGCATCCCAGCCGAGGAATTCCAGACGCTCCTCTCCAAGCTATCCGGAACATCGATGCTCTCCCTCAATGATATATGGTACCTGGGCGACGACAGCGACGAGCTCTCCATTCTCGAAACGCTGGAAGCACCGGAAAACATGAATCCTGATATTTTAATTGAAAAGCAGGAAATCCGCGATTATATTATAGATGCGATCAAGAAGCTTCCGGACAAAGAGAAAAAGGTTATCGTTCTCTACTATTATGAGGACCTGACACTGAAGGAGATCGGCGATGTTCTGGAGGTGACCGAAAGCAGGGTTTCACAGCTGCATACCAAGGCGATTATGAGACTGCGCGGAAGGCTCGGACGGATCAAGTCAAATATCGTAGGATAAACCGGCATCCGCCGCATCACGTCGCCCACCGTAATGATAAAGATCGCTTCCCGGTACAATTTTTCATAGGAGTTTCGATGGCTAGTATAAAGGATTTATTCACAGGCATTGAGGCGTCAGCCGGTCAGTCCGACGACAACGCAGTCGAGGTATATGCCGATTCGGTGCGGCAGGCGCTTGAACTCGCATCGAGAGAACTCGGTATCGATGTTACTCTGCTCGATTATCAGATTCTCCAAAAGGGGACCCGCGGATTCCTTGGAATCGGTCGCGCTCCTTACCGGGTTCTGGTCATACCGCTGGCGGATTCACATGAGCTTGGTGAATTGTCCGCCCTCGAGAGTAAGCTTTCCCGGGAACACGGCCCGGGGGCCGTCGTAAAAGCAGATGCGGACGGTACCTTCCGGATCCGCGTCACCAAGACCGGCATATGGCTCGTCCTGATTCCGGCCAGAGGAAAGGGCGCGAAGGTATCCGTCGACGAAGTAAACAACAAGCTTTATTCGATGAAGATCACGCCGTCGGACCCGGGGAAAATTGGAAAGGAAGTGAGCAATGCTTCCGGGAAGACGGTGAAAATTGGCTCGTGGACGCCCAGCCCCGAGTATGACGGCACCATGAACATCGAAGTCTCCGAGGATGAAATGAAGGCATTCGTCCATTTTGTGCCGCCGCGCTATTACGGCAGGCACATGGAGTACGACGAGGTCATTGACGCGCTGAAAAAGACCGGGGTGAAAATCGGCATTAAAGAGAAAGAGATAAAGAGTTATCTCGACGAAATGAATTATTCCCGACCCCTTCTGGCGGCCGAGGGCACAAGAACCGTGAACGGCAAGGACGCTTATGTCGAGTACAAGGTGCGCGTCGACACCAAGGGCGTTTCTTTCGAGGAGGATGAATCAGGGAAGGTGGATTTCAGGAACCTTGAGCTCCTTGAGAACGTGGTCGTTGGCCAGCTCCTTGCGGTTAAGGTCCCCGCCGAGCAGGGGGTGCCGGGCCGCACCATAACCAACAAGATCCTGCCGGCCAGACCGGGTAAGGATGTCAAGATACAGCACGGCAAGGGGACCATCCTTTCCGAGGACGGCACCGAGCTCACCGCGGAGATCAACGGCCAGGTGACCTTCAAGGCAGGCAGAATAAGTGTTGAGCCCATATACGTGGTCAACGGGGATGTCTCTCTTGAAACGGGCAACATCGTTTTCCTGGGCTCCGTGATCATAGCGGGGAGCGTGCAGGATAACTTCGAGGTCAAAGCCGCGGGCAATATCGAGGTGCGCGGCACGGTGCAGAAGGCGTTCCTTGAGGCGGAGGGAGATATTATCGTATTCCAGGGCATCAATGGCCGCGATCAGGCTAAGATCGAGTCCACCGGCGGGAACATATATTCAAAGTTCATACAGAACGCTACGGTCTTTGCCGAAAATGACGTGATCGTGCCCGAGGGCATCATGCATTCCAACGTTGACGCGGGAGGCCGTATTTTTTCAAATGGCAAGCGGGCGCGGATCGTCGGCGGGGTGATCAGGGCGGGCGATGAGGTGAATGCTCGATATCTGGGGACCGACGTATCGACGAGGACCGAGATACGGGTCGGGATTCATCCGAAGGTGCTGCAGCAGCTGTCAGACCTGACGGTGATGAAAAACAAAATCGAAGAAGAGCAGACACAGCTCAAGTTGAATCTTCGGACGCTGGAGACCCAGAAGCGGAATGCGGGAGGCAAGCTCCCGGCGGAGAGAGAGAAGCTGCTAAAAGACCTCAACGCGCGGAACGCGAAGCTGAATGAGCGAATGGATGAGATCAAGGGCGAGCTGGACGAAGTGAATTCATATATCAACATGGTTGAACATAAAGGAAGGGTCTGCGCCGAGCGGACCGCCAATTCCGGCGTCGAAATATACATCAAGGACAAAAGCTTCATCCTCAAGGACCCGTACAATCATGTGAAATTTTCTCTGCAGGGCGACCAGATAAAAATTTCCGAATACGAGGCGCCCGCGGGGGTTGACAGCAGGGTGCTCATCACCCGGAGAAGAAGGTAGGGTTTGCCCTATGGCTATCAGGCCTATTGATTTACAGACGAACATGTCCCAGCTCACAGAAGTGGGGCGTGAACAGCAGGCGCGGACCGAGGCCGTGGTGGAACAGCAGCACATGCTGGAAAAGGAGTCCGGCGAGAAGGCGCGGCTGGTGAACACGAAGCTGGACGAATCCAAGAAAGGCGAGAGCGCCGTCATCCATGACCAACAAAAAAAGGAAGAGAAAAAAAGGGAACAGGCCAGGGAAGGTCATGAAGCTGGCGGCAGGAAGGCCGCGAAAAAAGGGCGGAGCTCCGACGATCGGATGGGGAATATAGTCGATATATTGAAGTGATGGTTTTTTACCGCTGTATAATGCGACATAATCAATGGACGGCGACCAGATAATGGCGAAATGCCTCTCCCGTTGCGCCTCACCGGCACATCCTGTGAGGATCGGGTGTCAAGGGTATTCGTATAGCTAACTCGCGAGACAAATTCGCTATTGTTATATACTGAAGTTTTTTTATATCAAACCCATTACCGGTGCCGAGTGCAGAGGATCTGTCCGGCACAATTATGAAAACAATATTCGAGAGGGTATGCTATGCAGTTTTTCTTCTTGTTGCTGTTTAATATATTTCTCGGCGCCGTTCTCTATCTGGTCATAAGCCTTAAGCTGGAACGGTCGGCCACGGAATTCCGCGAGCGCAGACTTCGCAAAGAGATGGACGAGATCATAAAGGAGTTTAACGTGACGGCCGAGCGGAACATTTCAATCCTTGAAAGAAGGATCCGGGTTTTGCGGCGTCTGCTGGAACAATCCGGAGCGATGAAGTCTCTGGACATCACGCTGAACGATGAGGAGCCGAACGTCCCTCCGGATGATTCTCTCCGGGGTGAACCGGCAAACCGGAGAGTGGATCTTAAGACGCTCTCCGCGGAGAATGAACAGATCGAGCAGCGGGAACGGAATGCTGAAAACAATGCGGGGGAATTGATAAAAAAAGGCTTGCTATTATTTTTTAAACAGATTAAGCTTATACTGCCGATCAGGGGGAGCAGGAGCGGGGGGAAAGTTGCGGACCGGGAGCAATCGTTCGGTTTCTCAAGGGGTGAAATGTCCGTACAGATTTCCGAGCAGAACGGTTTTCCGGATGGCGTGAAAACACTCATTGAAAAGGATCTGAGCGGCGTTATGCCGGCACCACCACAGACGCCGGTTGAAATGGAAAAACCGCTCACCGAAGAGGAAATAACGGCGATCGTCTCGTCTTCGGAAGATAAGTATTCCATGGTTTCAATCCTGCATGAGCGGGGTTGCGCCGTTGATGATATTTCAAGATATTCCGGGATTCCGATCGGGGAAGTGCGGCTCGTTTTAAACCTGATCAATTCTCGGTGACGCCGGCTGATAACAATTGTGTACCGAGGTGATTACGGGTGGAACCGACCATAAAACGGCTCACGGAGGAAGAATTCAACAGGTTTGCCAAGCTTATTTATGATGAGAGCGGAATTTTCCTGAAGGATACCAAGATTACCCTCCTGTCAAACAGATTGCGGAAGCGGCTCCAAGCCCTGGATATCGCCGAGTTTTCCGACTACTATAATTACCTCCAGTCGCTCCCGTCCAAGGAAAAAGCCTTGGAATACGAGAAGATGCTGGATGTCGTTTCGACGAATGAGACCTTTTTTTTCAGAAACGAACGGCACTTCGATGCGCTGTCCCAGGTTTGCCTGCAGGAAATCGCGAAGGTTAAAACAGACCGTACGCTCCGCATCTGGAGCTCCGCCTGCTCCACCGGAGAGGAGCCGTATACCATAGCCATCTGCGTGAAGGAGAGCATGCACCTGTTCTCCGGGTGGGATATTGAGATACTCGCGACGGATATCGCGCCGTCGGTTATTCAGTTTGCCAACATCGCCGAATACTCCGGGAGGAGGATTGAAAAGGTTCCGACCGAGATATTGAAAAAATACTTCACGCAGAAGAAAGGCGATCCCTCGGTATATGTGGTCAACGACGATATTAAAAAAATGGTGACATTTTATTATCACAATTTTTTTAAAAGTGTCTTCCCAAAAGATATTGACATAATATTCTGCAGAAACGTAATGATCTATTTTGATAAAAGGCATCAGGTGGAGCTCGTGGCGAAATTTTATCAGTGCATACTGGATCACGGATACCTTTTCATCGGACATTCGGAAACGCTTCATTCAATTTCGGAGGATTTCAGTTACAGAAAAATACTTGAGGCGCCGGTCTACGTGCCGAACCCCAGGAGATAGTAAATGGATTTTCATCTCATCAATGTAGGGATCGCGGATTACAGCATATCATCGTCACCTGACATACTGCGGACCATTCTGGGGTCCTGCGTGGGCATCTGCCTCTACGATCCGGAAGCGAAGATCGGCGGGATGAGCCATATCATGCTTCCGTCCATGAAGGACAATTCAACATCAGTCAGGAAATATGCAGATTCGGCCATTCCGATGATGCTCCGGGAGATGGAGGTACGGGGCGCAAGCCGCGAACGTGTCACGGCC
>MIBH01000004.1:0-2740 GCA_001829455.1 Spirochaetes bacterium RBG_13_51_14 | reverse complement strand
CGGCGCCAAGATGTTCAGCGTTTCAGAGAACAGCGTCATGGGTGAGATCGGGAACAATAATATAGCGAAGGTTCGTGAGGTGCTGACAGGACTTACCATCAACATCGTCGCCGAGGACACCGGAGGAAACCACGGCAGAACCATCGATTTCTATCTTGATTCGGGAATGGTGAAAATAAAATCAATGGGAAAGCTGGAACGGATGATATAGGTGCTGTTTCATGGAAAGCATGACCGGATACGCATTTATTGAGGCGAGCACTGAACAGTTCTCATATTCGGTGGAATTAAAATCACTCAACTCGCGGTATCTTGAAATATTTGTGAATCTTCCAAAACTATTGAAGAACGAGGAAAACGAGCTTCATAATTTAATGAAGCGGCATTTCTCCCGGGGAAAACTCGAACTGCATGTAGACATCTTCGACTGGAACGTCACGAGGCCGATCTCAATCAATGCGGAGATGATCAAGAAGTATTACCGGGAATTGCGGCAGATCCACGATGAGCTGGGCTCAGCCGAGCCGCTCCGGTTTGAATCGGTGCTAACGCTGGAGGGGGTAAGCCAGCGCGAGCGTTCGGTCATATCGCGGACCTCCCGAAGAGACATCTACACCGCCGTCGGACGGGCTATCGAAATGGCGCGCGAAATGCGGAACCGGGAAGGAGCCACAATCAAAAAGGATATGGGGGCGCTCGTCATGGAAATAACCCGGCACCTGGGAACCATAAAGACAATTTCCAAGAACGCGGTCCGGGAGAAGAAAGATTCCCTGAAAAAGAGGATAGAGGCAGTCCTGGGATCCACGGTGGATGAAGTCCGCCTCTACACCGAGGTGGCGATCCTGGCAGACAAGCTCAATGTTAACGAGGAGATTATACGCTTCAAGGACCACATCAGTAAGTTCGCCTCCCTGATGAAGAGCCGCGATCAGATCGGCAAAAAGCTCGACTTTCTGGCGCAAGAAATGTTCCGCGAGATCAACACCATCGGTTCGAAATCAAGTAGTTCTGAAATCGCTCATGCGGTAGTCGATGTCAAGAATCACATTGAAATGATACGGGAGCACTGTCGTAATGTAGTATGAAAACCACACTTATAAATATCGGATTCGGAAACGCCGTGGTCGCAGAGCGCGTAGTGGTCGTTATTACCCCCGCGTCCGCATCCGGGAAACGGCTGCGGGAGGAAGCGAAGGAAAACAATCTTCTCATCGATGCCACCCACGGCAGGAAGACCCGGGCGATCATCATTATGGACAGCAATCATGTCATCCTGTCCGCCATGCAGCCCGAGACGATAGCGAATCGGTTGATGAATATTGAAAGCGAATGATCTTTCAGTCGTCATAAGCGCCCCCTCGGGAGCCGGTAAGACCACCTTGATTAAAAAGCTCCTGTTGGCTGATGACCGGATGGAGTTTTCCATCTCCACCACCACCAGGCTGAAACGGGCGGGGGAAACCGGCGGGAATAGTTATCATTTTGTGAGTGAGGTGGAATTTCGCGACATGATAGAGAACGGTGATTTCATTGAATGGGCGTTGGTGCACGGGAACTACTATGGTTCGACCAAAAAAGAGATTGACAGAATTCTGCTCGCTGGAAAAATCCCGATATTCGACGTGGATGTCCAGGGCGCAAGGGCGCTGAGAAGCAAACTGGACAGCGCGGTATATATTTTTGTCGCGCCTCCCTCCCGGGAGGTGCTTGAATCGAGGCTCCGCAATCGGAAGACCGATTCAGAAGAACAGATACAGATGCGGATGCGGAACGCCGTGAGGGAACTGCGGGAATACGCGCTGTATGATTATATCGTGATCAATGACGATCTCGACACCGCCCTGAATCAGATACGGTCGATTGTAACTGCTGAATTGTGCAAAAATGACCGGGTTTCACATATAATTAACGGTATACTGGAGGAAGGTCGTGATAATACCGCTTGATAAGCTGCTGAGGTACAATGAGAATAAGTATATTTTCTCCCGGGCCACCATGGAGGCGGTTGAAAAGATAGGAAACATGAAAAAATTCCCCGATGATGAGACGAAATGGAAAGTGGTTCCCCATATACTGCAGCTTATGCTGAACGATGATATAAAATTTGATTATAACCCTGAGCTAGAAGCTGAACAGAATTAGGCTGTTGCCGGGCGAAAGAAACGGGCGGGGTACCGGTAATCATTACTGGCGGACAGGAACATATCAGACATGTCATCTTGGCCGGCCCCACGGCCGCCGGGAAAACTGTTGTATCGCTTGAGGTTGCCGGTGATAGATGTGAGATTATCTCAGCCGATTCGGTACAGGTATACCGGTACCTCGATATCGGAAGCGGGAAACCGGACAAGGCCGACCGCGTCAGAATACGTCATTATCTGATCGACTGGGTTGATCCGGATTATCAATTCACCGCTGGCGAGTTTTGCCGTGAGGCGGGAAAGGCCGTCCGCGAGATAGTGGCCTGCGGCAAGCTGCCGTTGTTCGTCGGGGGCACGGGTTTATACATTGATTCGTTTTTCCGGGGGCTCTCTGAAATTCCTGAGATTTCCCCTGATGTCGGGGAGATGCTCCGCAACGAGCTCTTGGAGCGCGGCCTGAAGAACCTGCATGAAGAGCTGGTGCGTGTGGATCCTGGGTTCGGAAAGCGCATACATCCCAATGATACACAGCGGATCATGCGAGGTCTTGAAGTGTACCGAGGTACGGGGCGGCCTCTCTCAAGCTATTACGGCGG
>MIBH01000003.1:2807-6721 GCA_001829455.1 Spirochaetes bacterium RBG_13_51_14 | reverse complement strand
GACTCTTAAAATTTGCAACCGGCAGGGCAGATATGGTGTCTTTTTAGATTAAATTCCACAGGAAGGACCATGTAAAGTATCTCCGGAACGCCTTCAGAAAAAAATACCTGGTGGACGGCCCCGGCGTCATAAACATGGCCATCACCGCTGTCCAGGGATACAAAAAGGCCCTGGAAGAATTCAGGGAGAGGCGGTCTCAGGGCCTGGCCTGGAACCCGGAAACCCTGCGTTATGAAAAAAGCGATAATCCCGATGCGGATGAATTCATGCAGTTGAGGATCAAAAAGCTGAAACGAATAGCTGAAAACATACGGCCCATAACCGTGCCTGCCTGGGTTTTCGCTCCAAACGGGAATGCCCGGAAAAAAGCGAGGGAGGCGGCCCTGCTGTACAGGGAAGTTTTCGGCACGGCTACACTCAAAGAGCGGTTGATATCAGCGGTCCTAGTTTTTACAGGGAGCATTGAAACAGTACGGATAGCCATGAGTAAAGTCATAGGCCGCGAGGGGGTCGTGCGCCAGCCTCAATGCCTCATTACGCGGTATCCATCACGTGAAGCAGCATTAAGAGAAAACGTACCTGTGCAGATCAAACAGATAGATCAGCCTGTTAAGGAATTTATTCAGGTTTATGAAAAAACATACGATCAGGCACAGAGCTGAATAGTAGCAGGAGTTGTCCTAATAGTAATTTAATATCAATGTAACACGGATCCGTTGAAATTTTGACTACTCACTACTGTCGTCGTTGGTAAGACGAATGTTTCTACGCCATCGGCGTTTTAAACACCTTCGTTGCGAAAAGTTCTATCAGCATGCCGTATATTATCCCTGCAACCGTATACATGATAAAACCCTGCATGCTGGTAAATAAAATCCCGACCGATGATGATAGAGTCACCAGAAAGCCGATGAGCGCGCCGTGCAGGAGGAAATTGATCCTCCAGTTGCTGATGCCGATCACAAAACCGATCAACACTCTGTTTCCTATGCCGGTTGCGATAATAACAGCGGTGAGCTCAACGCGACCGCCGGCCGCCATCCCTCCGACACAGATCGCAGCGGCGATTATGCCGCCGATGGTACAGATGATCACCCTTTTGACGTTCATATGTACTCCTCTGTTGGTTAAGAATAAAATATCATCGCAGATCTTGAATTTTCTGTCAATAGTAATATACCGTTTGGCGGAAATACAGCCCCGGCACGGAAATCCGCGAAAGGGCCGCCGCACCGGAGGCCCGGCGACCGCACCTTCCGCTGCATGATCTTGCATCCACAAAAAAAAGTGGCGTACGATGTACGCCACAGGTAACGAGAGACTTTTGAGGTGGGTCAATTTAAAAAAACTAATAATTCCCGCTATATGTCATAGCATCCGATCTTTCTCGAGATGACGATGCGCTGCACCTCAGAGGTGCCCTCGCCGATGGTGAGGAGCTTGTAGTCCCGGTAGAAGCGTTCGACATTGTACTCCTTCATGAGACCGTACCCTCCATGGAGCTGCACCGCCTCGTCCACGACCCGTCCCATGACCTCGGAGCAGAAGAGCTTGGCCATGGCCGCCTCCTTGCCGAAGGGCCTGCCCGCGTCTTTCAGCTTGCAGGCCTTGTAGAGCAGATTGCGCGCGGCCTCGATCTCGGTCGCCATATCGGCCAGCTTGAACGCGTTGACCTGGAACGTGGAAATTGGTTTGCCGAACTGCTTACGCTCCTTTGCGTACTTCATGGCCAGCTCGTACGCCCCCTGGGCCCCGCCGAGGCCCATGGCGGCAATGGCCAGGCGGCCGTTGTCAAGGGTATGGAGCATCTGGTGGAACCCCTCGCCGCGGCCGCCCAGCAGGTTCGCCTCTGGTACGCGGCAGTCGTCGAAGTAGAGCTCGCCGGTGTCCGACGCGCGCCACATCATTTTACCCGTCATCTTCTTCGCGGTGAAGCCCGGCGTTCCGTTGGGAACCAGAATGCAGGATATCTCCTTCTTGTCGCCCTTCATGCCGGTCACGGCCTGGACCGTACACACGCCGGCCATCCTGTTCGTGGAGTTGGTTATGAAAATCTTGCTTCCATTGATGACCCACTGGCCGTTTTCGAGCTTCGCGCTGGTCCTGCTCGCACCCGCGTCGGACCCGGCCTCCGGCTCGGTAAGGCCGAACGAGGCCAGTATCTCTCCCTTGCACAACCGCGGCAGCCACTCGTCCTTCTGTTCGTCGCTCCCGAAATAGTAGATGAGGCCGATGCCGAGGCTGTTGCCCGCGGCCACGGTCGCTCCGTGCGAGCCGTCTATCCGGCAGATCTCCTCTACGGCGACGCAGTAGGAGAGGTAGTCCATGCCCGCACCGCCCCACCGCTCCGGGACGTAGATCCCGAAGAGACCCAGTTCCGCCATCTTCGCGGTTATCTCGTATGAAAATTCCTCTTTCTCGTCAAGCTCGCGGGCGCGCGGCCCGATCTCCTTTTCGGCAAACTCCCTGATATTATACCGGAGCATCTTTTGTTCATCGTTCAGCCAGAAATCCATTGCTGTCCTCCAAGTTTTCCCTGCCTGACATAAAGATATATATTCTATAACAATTATAAATTCAGCGAATATCCCTCCCCCTCGATGGGGGAGGTTCGGTGGGGGTGAATTAATTCGAAATCCTTCAATCGTTACAATCACCCTCCCCTAACCCCTCCCATCAAGGGAGGGGCATATTGCATCAAAACTGAAATCCATGGGGCAGACGATCCTCTTTCGTCCCGTCAGGCACAAATGCGAGATCCAGTATCGTGAACGTGGGATCCTGCTTTTTGAATATGGGCCTCACCCGCATCCCGATCGCGGGATCGCCGACAGCCAGATAGCTCATCAGGATCGTGCAGACACCGTCGAACTCGACGTTGATGAATTTGATCGGCGTATCCAGAAGGCTGAAGGCCCCCGATCGCTCGCAGACCATAAATGTGTGAATCCGAGACGTTTTCTTCGCTATGTCAGTCATATCGATGACCGTGTTTTTGACAAGGCAGTCGGGGCAGTGGATCCTGAATGGCTGATACACCGAGCCGTGGTGAACGCATTGAGGATTATCGCACCGCGTCGCCAGGAGCTTCCCCTGCGACAGCGCCTCGAAGAATGGCGCCTCGCCTCCATAGGAGTGCATATGGGTCAGCGTCCGCGGATTGGTGATCCCTATGAGGCGCCATCCCTCATCGGCAAGCCGGATGGGCAGCCCCGGTTCGAGATGGTGGAAGTCGCCTTTGATTTTGTACTGATTGTTCTTTACGTATACCTGTCCGATCATACTCATGAAGAGACCTCCTCTACGCGTCTTTTTTCAATAAATGATCCGCATTCATCAGCACCGTCGCGGTCACGTGCGATCCGACACCGGCGTGGCTGATGGCCATCGCCCGCTTGGCGCCCTTTACCTGAAGATCGGTCCAGTCCGAAGGCTTCCGGCGGTTGAACTTCTTCCACAGCTTCTCGTCGCCGTGGATCTCGGCCCAGCGGTTCCAGAGATGCAGCGCGATCTCGAACACCTGCATGATGCCGGTGGCGCCCACCGCGTGCATGCACCCGAGCAGGCCGCCGGAAAGGTTTGACGGCAGCTTGCCCGGCTTTCCGGTCTTCGGGTTGGTGTGATAGCAGTCGCCCGACTCCACGTAGTCCCTGCCGTAGCCGTAGGGCCTGAGGCCGATATCCTCGTAGGTCTGCACGTCGCTGATGGTGAAGGCGTCGTGGAGCTCGATCACGTCCAGGTCCTCCATGGGGTCCTTGATGCCGACCATGCGATAAATATAGTAGGCTACCATCCGGGCCGCGAGGAAGCCGGTGAAGCCGGGATAGCGCTCGCCGCCGGGAAACTTTGTGCCCAGGTCCTTGTACTGATCGGCAGTCTCGTTCGGCAGGAGCGGAATCTCCATGTCGCGCCGG
>MIBH01000003.1:1529-2801 GCA_001829455.1 Spirochaetes bacterium RBG_13_51_14 | reverse complement strand
GGCCGCAGGGTGTGCGACCCGGCGGTCACCCATATCCGGAGCGGTCGGTGGGGTGCGTTTTCCGTGAGCTTCACCGCGGTGGCCTCGTCGCAGATGATCGCGCACGCGGCGCCTGCGCTCATGACGCAGCAGTCAAGTGCGCGCAGGGGATAGGCGACGACCGGCGATTTCAACACGTCCTCAACCGTGATCTTCATGGGCGCCTGCGCGTACGGATTCATCCGCGCGTACCCGTGATGCTTCACGGATATTTCAGCCAGGGTTTTGCGAAAGGATTCCTCCTGCTTCCCGAAAACCTGCCAGTATTTCTGGGCCATGACCGCATAATAGCCGGTATAAATATGCCCGAGGGGCGATTCCCAGTCCTTGTCCGCGGCGCACGAGATGTAGAAGTTGCCCTCGTCGGTCGGAACCTCGTCCATCCGCTCCCAGCCCATGGCCAGGACGCAGTCGGAGTAGCCGGAGGCGATGGCCTTCACCGCCTCCCACAGGGTGGAGCCGCCGGTGGCCCCGCCGGTTTTCACCCCGATGTTCCCCAGTGGGTCGAGGCCCAACCGGTCATGAATGACCGCTTCGCCGAGAAGCTGGTCGCCGAAATGGTCGGCGAAGTGGCCGTAATAGCAGGTATGGATGTAGCTCTTCAGCTCGGCAGGCGACAGGTTGATAAGCCCTGCCGCTTGCGTCAGGGCGTCGATGCAGAGCTCCTCAGTCCGTTTGTCCGGGAACGCCCGGTCAAATTTTGACTGCCCGGCCGTTAGCAGATACACCGGCCGCATCAATCGGGGGATTGCCAGTTGTCTGTCGCTGAATGTAATCATATATCAAACACCTCTTACATCAAAATCTTAGTTATTGTTATATACTGTTCAACTACAAGGTGCCCGTCCATACCACAACCGCTGTTATCCTGCTCTTGCCGAGTATCATCTGCATCGCCGGGTTTGACCAGTAATGTATAGCGTCGCCCTCGGATAAGATGATTCTCTCATTACCGAGCTCAAGCTCAACCTTCCCCTTCAGCACGCAGAGCATCTCCTGGCCGTTCCGGATATTCTTCCGCACCGGTATGGTTTTACCCTGTTCGATTGCCAGTATTGCGGTATCAATAACAGTACGATTATCGGGAGAAAAAAATCGTTTTGTGGCAAAACCTGAATGTGGTATATCTATATCGCCCCAGTCGCTTTTTCGTATAACCACGAACCGGTCCGCCTTCTCTACCTGGTTCAGGACATCTCCCGCGTTGATTCCCAAGGCGCCGCAGATATTCAT
>MIBH01000003.1:0-1476 GCA_001829455.1 Spirochaetes bacterium RBG_13_51_14 | reverse complement strand
CCTCGGAAATCTTCGCCCGCTCGGCCACTTCCTTCATGGTCAATTTAAGCTCTTTTCTATGCTTTCTTATTATAGATCCGAGATTCATCTCCGGTACCGGCAATAGTAAAAGCCTAATATTTACTATATGTTAATATTTATATATAATAAATATTTATGTATTGCGTCAAGTAAAAATAAGCTGTTTTAAAAAAGACAAAGATTTTTTTCAAGGTTTTCCGGGCAGGCTTTGTTCTTGAATGGCAGGTTCCCCAAGGAGAAAAAGGTTTGATATATAAGATTTTGCTTCCTATGAAAGTTTGTTCCCCCCGACGCTGTATTGTCGCCAAACAGTATATTACTATTGACAGAAAATTCAAGATCTGCTATGATATTGTATTCATAACTGACAGAGGGGTACCTATGAACGTTAAAAGGGTTATCATCTGTACGATCGGCGGCATAATCGCCGCTGCGATCTGTGTCGGCGGGATGGCGGCCGGCGGTCGCGTTGAGCTCACCGCTGTTATTATCGCATCCGGCATAGGAAACAGAGTATTGATCGGGTTCGTGATCGGCATCAGTAACTGGAGGATCAATTCCCTCCTGCACGGCGCGCTCATCGGGCTTCTGGTAACTCTATCATCGTCGGTCGGTATTTTATTTACCAACATGCAGGGTTTTATCATGTATACGGTTGCAGGGATAGTATACGGCATGCTGATAGAACTTTTCGCAACGAAGGTGTTTAAAGCGCCGGTGGCGTAGAAACATTCGTCCTGCCAGCGCCGACAGGTCTGTTCCCAATGCTTTAACCGGTGCAAGCGTCTTTCAAAAGCCGCTGCTTGTAAGCCGTCTTATGTCAAAGGAGCGGTTCTGATTTTCGACGGTCAATAGCATTATATTTTCACAGTAAGCAATTTTTAAACCCTTCTATATTTTTCAATCTCTTTTTTTCTTGAATTTTTTACTGAATTGTAATATAATTAAGCGATAGGCGCCTCAAACAATTGTCTCTGTCCATATTGTCAGATAATTTCATCAAAGCGACATCCTGGTGAGTTCAGAGGAAATTAAACCTTGGAAAAATTTGTGGATTACATTCTCCGTGAAAAAATTCATGAAACCAGGGATTCGTTCATTTACCGCGGGCACAAAGAAAACGAATCGCAGACAGTTATTATTAAGATATTAAAAACCCACTATCCAACTCCATCGGAGATTGCCAGATTTAAACAGGAGTATAATCTGGTAAAAAACCTCACCATAGAAGGCATCGTCAAAACATATGATCTGATTGAGCATACTAACAGCTATGCCATCATAGAAGAGGATTTTGATGGCATCTCCTTGAAAGAGATAATAAAAACAAAAAAGCTCGGACTGCAGGAATTTCTCCAGATCGCGGCAAAAGTATCTGAAACCCTCGGATTCATTCATAAAAATAATGTCATTCATCTGGATATCAAGCCTGATAATATTTTGATAAATTCAAAA
>MIBH01000002.1:11647-13137 GCA_001829455.1 Spirochaetes bacterium RBG_13_51_14 | reverse complement strand
GTTCGCAAACCGAACCGAGCGAGTTCGAGATTTTCTTTTTGCAGGATAATGTACGTTACCAGTACGGCTTTGCGGTGAACCGGGTGCGTGTCATCAAAGAATGGCTGCTGGCTTTTCCAGAGGGGAAGGCTCAGCGCTGGTACGAGCGGGAGTACGACGCCAACGCTGACAATGACAAATGGTATTTCGGAACCAAGTTCACCGGACGCCGCAGCCTTTGGCAGGAGGCGACAAGGAAAAACGCTCTCTTTCTCTCAACAGCCATCCAGCTCAATAACGAGCAGCTCAAACCGGTTTTTAGCTGGTTTCAGTATAAGCTTGTCACGATCTTACCGGGTGCTTCAATCAATCTTAAGTTTTCGATTGATCAATGTGCATCCGAAGAAGGCAAACTGCGGATCATGGAGTTCATGAATTCAGCGGATATCAGCATCTTGGGAATTGAAGTCAAAAAGATTCCGATCCAGCCGATAAAGTCTGAAATGCTTCCTCCTGAGATGCCGCAAACGATCAAGGAGAAAGTTTTACTTGAAATGCAGGGGAAGGAATTACCTGATATTCAATTCCTCCACAAGACGGACACTGGTGAATCAGTGCCTTTCCACCTCTCAGATGAATCTGACGGGACAAAAAGACTATTTGCCTTTGCCGGCCCATGGCTGGATGCGCTGGCCAATGGGCGTATCCTATTCGTTGATGAGTTGGGGACGAGCCTGCATCCGTTAATGGTTAGGTTTCTGGTTGGACTTATCCAGAACCCGGAGATTAACAGGTATAATGCCCAGTTGATCTTTACTACCCACGACACCTCTGTTCTTGATACCGATATCTTACGTCGTGATCAGATCTGGTTTGTGGAAAAGGATCCCGAACAGGCAAGCAGACTCTATCCCCTGAGCGACTTTAAACCTCGGCAAGGGGAGGCGTTAGAGAAAGGCTATTTGAAAGGGCGCTATGGCGCTTTACCGTTTATTGGCGAATTGAGGTTTTGATGGGTACGGCTAATCTATTCCACAAGAAGAAGGCCCGACAGGCGGAGTCGCATAGGCGAGAAAAAGCGCGACGTGATCCAATCCCGCGGGTGCTTATTGTTTGTGAAGGTGCAAAAACAGAACCAAACTACTTCAAGGGTTTACGCAGCGCATTCGGCCTTAATCCCATGAATATTGTTATCGCAGACAAGAAGCATGGGCTCGATCCGAAGGGCCTCGTGGAATATGCTGTCGAAGAGTATAAGAAAGATCATGACTTTAACGATGTCTTTTGCGTTTTTGACAGGGACAAACACACAACTTACAATGCCGCTCTGGATAAGATCAGTGCTTTCCGCATGAAGAAAGGCGCAAAACTGCACCCGATAACTTCAATTCCTTGTTTTGAAATCTGGCTGCTTCTACACTTCACCTACACTACCAGACCATTTTGTGCAGCCTGTGATGATTCCAATTGCGAATTGGTCATGTCTGAGCTAAAACAGCATATGCCTGATT
>MIBH01000002.1:10157-11307 GCA_001829455.1 Spirochaetes bacterium RBG_13_51_14 | reverse complement strand
CGTCTCTCAGTATATCACGAGTTGTTAAACAATGATTGAAGGCATCCAAATGCACGGCAATGACCTTGCCGGGGGCAGCTCTTATAAAATCCAGCAGCTCATTTATAGGCATCAGAATAGGTCTGCCGAAATCAAGGACCGCTGTTCCTGCATTTAATATTGAAATATCAGGCCGAAGGTCGTTAAGCACGTGCCTGACGGTTTGAGTCATAACAGTATCGCCGCTTATGTAAATAGTTTTGTCTCCCGCCGGTTCAATGAAATACCCTGTTCCGGGGCCCATGAACTTGCCGATTAAACCGTATCCATGCGCGGTAGGAAAGGAGGTAATGCTCCCTGTCAGAAATTCATTTCGCTGATTAATTTTAAGGGGGATTGTATTGATGCGGCGGCGTCTCAGATACGGACCATCAAGGTAGTTACAATATACAGGGACCTGTTTCTTCGCCAGCAGGCGGATTCCTGATTTATCAAGATGATCAAAATGTCCAAAACGGCAATGTGTAATGAGTCCGGATGTTATTTGATTTAATGCGGATTCCGAGTCCGGGGGTAAATCAACAATAGGGTTAAGCCGGGGCCTTGTGCGAAAAAGCGTATATGGCGGCAAACTGCCTTTTGGGTTTAAGCAGGGATCTAATAAAATTCTATGCGCATTGTAATGAATAATCATGCATGAATTTCGGATATGTTGTATCTTTATGAATTAACCTTTAAGAGTTAGGGCAACAATTATTATACAGAAATTCCATAATTCCCCATTAATTACAAAAGAGTTTTATAAAAATGTCAACAAAATCGTTTATTAATTATAGAATAAACAGGTATTTCTTTATTCACCGCTTATTATCGCGATATACAGAACACTGTATATCACTCAATTTTAATATCTAATAATGGAGAAAGAAGGTATAGTGGATCAGTCGATGAAAGCTATTCTTATCATACAGAGAAATCGTACATTAGAGACTGTCTGAAAACAGCCCCCCTCCGGGGGGTTTGGGGGGCGGGCCGGGGCTTTGAAATTAAAACTTAACCTTCCCATAAAAAATCCTTTTAGCAATCTCCGCCGCGATAACATAAACCGCCACGATCAGCAACAAAAGTAAATATGTGGACAAGCTCAGCGGGCTGAATCCAAAAACATTTC
>MIBH01000002.1:7511-10110 GCA_001829455.1 Spirochaetes bacterium RBG_13_51_14 | reverse complement strand
GTTGCGATCAACAGATATTTCCCAGGCCTGCTCCTGAAAAAAGGCTTCCGGCTTCGAATTAGCGGCACGTCGACATGTGTCACCCTGGCGCGGTGTCTATTCTCACCTCGACCGAGTGTTCCCGACGGTCGTCAACAAGGTGAACGGCCCTGTCGTGTCGCGGGGCGCCATCCACGGTCACGCTCATACCGCCGTTACCGTCGTGTGTCTGATATATGGCAATGTGGTAGATCGTTTCCCGGTACCGGTAGTGCACCTTGAACGCGTCCCAATCCGCGGGGAGGCACGGCTCCAAGCGCAGCATGTCTATTTCAAGCCGGAGCCCCAGGAGTGATTCCATGATAAGCCGGTACATCCAGCCTGCCGAACCCGTGTACCATGTCCACCCGCCGCGACCGGTGTGCGGCGAAAGCGCGTATACATCGGCCGCGACGACATACGGTTCGACTTTGTAGGTTGCGACCTCATCAGGAGATCCCGCGTGGTTGACCGGGTTGATCATTGCAAGCAGTTCCCACGCGCGCCGGCTGTCGCCTAACGCCGCGAATGCCATTGCCGCCCAGACCGCCGCATGAGTGTACTGCCCGCCGTTCTCCCTCACGCCGGGGACGTACCCCTTGATATATCCGGGATTCAAATCCGACGTGTCGAACGGCGGATTCAGAAGCTGAACCAGCGCATGGCCCCGGCGAACGAGGCGCTCATCCACCGCATCCATGGCCATGCTCGCGCGTTTGGCGTCCCCGGCGCCGGACAGAACAGACCAGCTTTGCGGTATGGAATCAATCTGGCATTCGGGATTGCTCGCCGACCCGAGCGGCAAACCATCATCGAAATACGCGCGAAGGTACCACCCGCCGTCCCAGCCGTTCTGCTCGATATTCCGGCGCAGCCGGGCCGCTTCCTTCTGACAGCGCTCGGCGAAAGGCATATCGCCATGCGCGCGCGCAATCGCAGTAAACCGCATGAGCACCTCGTAAAAGAAAAACCCCAGCCACACGCTTTCGCCTTTACCGTTTTCGCCCACGATGTTCATGCCGTCATTCCAATCACCCGATCCGATGAGGGGGAGGCCGTGCTCGCCGTAGCTTTCGCCCCTCAGAATGGCCCGGACGCAATGATCGTACAAACTGGCCGTTTGTTCGGAGCGGTTGGGAAGGTCGTAATACGAGTCCTCTTCCGGATTCACCGGGCGGCCCACAATGAAGTGGACCGGTTCATCCAGCACGCCGGTGTCCCCGGTGCTCACAACATAACGGGTCACCGCCAGCGGCAGCCAGAGGAAATCGTCCGAACAGTGCGTGCGCACGCCCCTGCCTGACAGAGGATGCCACCAGTGCTGAACATCCCCCTCAGGGAACTGGCGGGACGCGCAGAGGAGAAGGTGCTCGCGGACGAGGCGCGGCTCGGCATGGATGAGCGCCATAACGTCCTGCAGCTGGTCGCGGAAACCGAAGGCGCCCCCGGACTGGTAGTATCCGCTCCGCGCCCACATCCGGCACGCGAGAGTCTGGTACATGAGCCAGCCGTTCGCCAGCACGTTCAAGGATTGATCCGGAGTTTCGATTTGAACAACGCCGAGGGTGTGCTTCCAATACTGCCAGATAGTTTCCAAAGCGTCACGCGCGGCAGCGGATCCCCGGAAGCGGCGTACCAGGTTTCCGGCGTCATCGGCATCCCGCCCCATGCCGAGCCTGAAGATAATCTCGCACTCCTGCCCGTCGGCCAGCTCGAAAGGGACCTGAATGGCGGCACAGGGATCCAGCGCCGCCCCTACCCTGCCCGAAAGCCTCACCCTGCCCATCCCTGCCGGGCTCTGAAGCGTGCCGTTTCGCCCTATGAACTCAGTCCGGTCGCCGCTTACGCTCCTCGTAATATCGTCCACGTCGAAGAAGGCAATCCGGCCGGCGAAATCCGTGTTGTATGGGTTCCGTGCAAAGAGCGCGCCGCTATTCGGGTCAATTTCGGTGGTCACGTACATGGCCGATTTCGAACGGAGATCCCCCAGTACCCATTCCATGTAACCCGTAGCCGAGAGGCTGCGCGGGCGGCCCGATTCATTTCGCACCTTTAATACCGTAAACTTGACGCCTGCGTCCATGGCCACGTAAACCCACGCCTCAGATCTGATACCGCGCTCCGTGTGTTCGAAGACGCTGTAGCCGAACCCGTGCCGGGTCACATAGGGCGTCGCTCCGCGGCATGGCAGGGGCATGGGGGACCAGAAGTGACCGCGCTCTTCATCACGGATGAAAAAGGCTTCTCCGCTCGAATCGCTTACGGGATCGTTGTACCAGGGAGTGAGGCGTAACTCGCGGGCATTCTCGCTCCATGTGTAGGCATGGCCGCTCTCCGAAATGACGCTTCCGAAGTGCGGGTTCGCCAGCACATTCACCCATGGCGCAGGCGTCACCTGATCATGCGCGGTCGTAATTATATACTCGCGCCCGTCGGAGGTGAATCCGCCGAAACCGTTGAAGAACAGGAGATCGCGGCGAGGCAACGCGGCTACCGCCGGAGGTTCCGCGCGACGGGTTCTCGTGGGCGCGAGTCGCGGAACGGCCGTTCTCACGACGCTGTGCTGGTTGACCTGGTCCGC
>MIBH01000002.1:6836-7437 GCA_001829455.1 Spirochaetes bacterium RBG_13_51_14 | reverse complement strand
ACAAGCTGGCGCACCAGGTTGATATTGGCTGGATCTTCTATCTGAAGAAGTACGATCGGTACATCGCCGGAAATGGAGTAGCCCCACAGACCGGATTGCCCGCGGCGATTCTTCATGAGGACGCCGGTTTCAGCGCGCAGTGAGGAATGAGCATAGATGACAAAGCCGGCGAGGCGTCCGTATAATTGCGCGTCCGCCTCGGTGGCGTTGAGCTGCCGCAGAACCACCTGGCTGTGCGTCCATGCCAGATCAAAGACCCGATCCGCCAGGCGCCGGTCCTGATATTTTCCTGCAAGGCTTACCGCCGCATCGCGCGTTTCGCCCATGCCGTAAACGATGTCGATCGTTGCCGATTCTTCCGGATCGAGCGTTATTCGGTATCGAATTGCGACAATCGGGTCCAGCACTGAGCCCTGGCTGCCCGAGAGCACGGCGGAATCGTTCATCGAACAGGGAGCGGCTACGGTTTTTTCGCGGCCGATAAACCGCATTCGGTCCGTCTCATAGGAAATCTCTTTGGCCTCCACGCCGTGAACGGTCATCAGATGAAACATCCATGGCGCCTTTTCTTCGACGGATCGGGGCCGGCGATTGCAGAGGA
>MIBH01000002.1:0-6808 GCA_001829455.1 Spirochaetes bacterium RBG_13_51_14 | reverse complement strand
CTGGATGAAGAGATTGCCGAATGCCGGATGCAGCTCATCAGCGGCAGACGGCGCAAGTACCACTTCCGCATAACTGGTTAAATCGATTGTCCTGGGTATCCGGGAGCGGTTGATGATGCTGGTCCGCCGCAGTTCGATGTCATCCTCAGGTGAAACGACGATCGAGGTATGCGCATCGATATCGTGGTCGCTGCGGCGAAACTCGGCGCGTCCCTCGGAGAAAATCACTTCATAATACTTCGGCTGCTTCACGGTCGGCTGGTATGCCGTTGACCAGAATTCCCCGGTCGACACGTCGCGGATGTAACAGAACGAGCCCCGGTCGTCACGGGTACTGTCTTCGCGCCAGCGTGTGACCGCAATGTCCTTCCAGCGGCTGTACCCGCCACCCGCGTTCGTGACCGTCACATGGTATCTGCCGTTCGATAAGAGTTGTACCTCCGGCAGCGGAGTATCGGGGCTGTCGAATACGCGCACCGGCATCTCCGGACTGCCGGGACTCGCGTGAATTTCGGAGAGCTCGGTGGTGTGCGAATAAAACGCCGTGGCCTTTGGGATCCGTTCTTGTAGAAGCAACATGGTCGCCTGGAACTGCGGGTCCGACTCGAATCGCTTCTGCATCGGACGATCCAGGAGCAGATAGGCCAGCGAGTGTAAGGTTATGCCCTCATGATGCGACATGAAGGACCGAACTACGGCGTTCGATTGCCCGTACTGCAGACGTGAAGGAGTGTAATCGATCGCTTCATAGAAACCATACCTCCCCGTAAAGCCTTCAGCGGCGAGTCGTTGCAGATTCAGGCACGCCTCCTCGGGCGCCACCATCAGCGCAAGCGCCGAGGCATAGGGCGCGATTACCAGATCATCGGCAAGCCCGCGCTTGAGTCCCAGGCCGGGTACGCCGAATGCGCGGTACTGGTAGTTGAGATTGACGTCTATCGAGTTGTAGCCGGATTCTGAAATGCCCCACGGCACGCCGCGCTCCTTACCATAATCGATCTGCCTGGCAACGGCCGCTTTACAGGTCTGGTAGAGCAGCGTGTTTTCGTACGTCGGCATCACCAGAAGCGGCATCAGGTACTCGAACATCGATCCGCTCCATGAAAAGAGAATCGGCTCCCCGCTGGCGGTGGTGAGCAGGCGCCCCAGGGCAAACCAGTTCTCTTGAGGAAGTTGTCCCTGCGCTATCGCCACAAAGCTGCATAATCTCGCTTCCGAAGCCAGCTGATCATAATAACTCAAATCCCGCCGGCGATCATCAACGTTGTAACCGATAGCCAGCAGATGGCGCTCCTTGTCGTACAGGAAATCATACTCCATACGGGCTAATTCGTATAATTGCGACGCACGTCGTTCAATAACCGCCGTCCGCTCATCGGCGCGGCCTCTGGCTTCCGTGATGAGGAGTCGAAGCTCATTAAGCCGCTCTCTTTCCCCGGACGTCGTATCAGAGCCCAGCCGGTGCCTGATTGCCGACAGGAACTCCGTCCCGCGGCTGACCAATTGACGCAGGGTGGGGATCTCGTCCATCTTCTGGAACTCGCGGATTGTATCCGGCGAAGCGGGCAATAACGTCCACGGGGCGAGAAATATCAGGTCATTGAGGGCGTCCCTGCATTGCCGGGCCAATGCCTGCGCCCACCACAGTGCCTGGCTCTCGGGGACGGCGATAAAGCCGGCTGCCAATTCCTCAGCGGACATTGCCAGCCGGTCAAGGCAAAGTCGCGCAGCAGCAAGCGTCGTTGGTTTGGAATTGCACGCGGCCTCCACGTCATACTGAATTTGAGCAAGCCGGGCCGGCGCGGCCTCTCCCATAACATCCGCGAGAACCCTTAGAGTGTCATTGAGCCCGTCAAATAATCCCGATCCCAGAATTTTTCGATCTGAAAGTTCGAGCAGACCCGATCGCAGTGTCAGCAGATGGCCCGCGAGGTTCCCGCTGTCAACCGTAGAAATGTAGAGGGGCGTCAGCGGTTTCAGGGATTGGGTGTCGTACCAGTTGTAGAAATGGCCCCGGTACCGTTCCAGCATTTCCATGGTTTCGAGCGCATTCGCCGTGCGCTCGATGAGTTGTCCCGCCGACAGGTAGCCGAAGTCGTACGCGGTCAGATTCGCGAGGAGCGCAAGTCCCATGTTGGTCGGCGATGTACGATGGGCGACCACGGTAACCGGTTGCTCCTGGTAGTTATCAGGAGGCAGCCAGTGATCCTCCGGGCCGACGAAGTACTCGAAGAACGACCAGGTTTTACGGGAAAGATTCCGGAGAAAGAGGGTCTGATCGGCCGAGAGGCGCGCTCTGCGGCGAGCGAGCGGCCGGCTGATCCACCAGGCGACAGCCGGGGAGGCAAACCAGAGTCCCAGTATCGGCCCGGCCACGGCTAACGCGGCAGGCATTGAAAGCGCGAGATAGACCGCCGCGGCTGCGGCAAGGACCGGGGCGGTCCACATTGTCCGATACGATCCGGCGAGGTCCGTGCGGCTCGTGCGATGATGGCCGCCCGACGGATTCCATTCGAGAAGCCGCTTGTGAGTTATCAGCATCCGCCATGCCGTGCGCACAACCGCATCCAGACTGAAAAACGCCTCGTAGGGCATACAGACGAATGAAAAAACCGTCTGAGCGAAACGCCTGCCGGCAGAGCCGGCTGCGCCAGCCAGGTGCTGACCCAGAAGCACGTCGTTCGGTTTCCGAAGCAGATCCAGGATAGAGATGATGAAAGAAGGCATCAGGATAATTCCGATCACCGACACGGTCCAGAACCAGGCCGGCGATAAAACTGTCCAGCCCAGCAGCAGCAAGAGGGTCAGAGTCACAGGGATGACACTGCGCCGCAGGTTGTCGAAGATTTTCCATCGCGACAACCCGGTAAGCGGATTCCTATGGAGGCGGCCATCAAGGCCGGGAACGACCGGCAGCAGCCATCGCACCAGCTGCCAATCCCCGCGGATCCAGCGACGCCGACGATTTACGTCCGCGCTGTAGTGAGACGGATATTCCTCGTACAGCTGCACATCGCTCAACAGCCCGGCCCGCGCATAGCACCCTTCCAGAAGATCGTGGCTCAGGATCAGGTTTTCCGGGAAACGGCCCTTGAGCGACATTTCAAATGCATCAACGTCGTAGATCCCCTTGCCAATGTAGGAGCCTTCCTGGAACAGATCCTGGTAGACATCGGAAACGACGCGCGTATACGGATCAATGCCCGGTTCGCTTCCGCACAACCGCGCATACCGCGACCTGCCCGTCCCCGGCAGACTCACGGCCATGCGAGGCTGCAGGATGCCGTATCCCTCGACGATACGCAGCCTGTCTTCGTCGTACCGCGCACGATTCAGCGGATGCGCCATGGTTCCCACAAACTCCCGCGCCGCATCGCGCGGCAGTTGCGTATCCGTGTCAAGGGTGATGACATATTTCACATACGATAACGCGTCAGCCGTGCCGACAACCAGCGAGAACTGGTTTTCTGAGCCGCCGCGCAGAAGGGAATTCAATACTGCAAGCTTCCCCCGCTTGCGCTCGTAACCCATCCACAGCCGCTCCCGGGAATTCCAGCGGCGCGGGCGATGAAAAAGGAAGAAGGTGTCGCCATTTGTATGCTGGTATTTTTTATTCAGATGTTCGATTTTTTGCCGGGCCATCCGTGCCAGCGGTTCATCCTCAGGCAGAGTTTCTTCGTCTGCGTCTTGAAAATCAGTCAACAGGCCGAACAGAAGGTTGTCATCCCGATTTGCCAGGAACCGGACTTCCAGCGCCTCGGTCAGTTCCTCGATATTTTGTGTGCCCGTGAGCATGGCCGGTACCACCACGAGCGTGCGCGATTCCGGGGGTATCCCTTCGGAAAAGTCCATTCGCGGCAGCGGATGCGGAATCACGAGCAGCGTGGCCAGCCAGTTGACCAGCGCCACCGCCGCATGGCTGGCGCCTAACACCACAAGGATGCCGATGAGCCAGAGCGGCAACCCATATATACCCCCGGCACGGGCCTTCGCCAGCAGTACCCCGGCTGCAATCACTGTCAAGAGGATGATCGTGCCCGTGTACAGGAGTAAAGGAAAACGGCAGCTCGCTTTTCGAAGGGCCTCTGAGGCGGACAAACGCACCCCAACCAGCCGCTCGAGCTGCGCCAGTCCCTTGTCGATCAGGTAGAAGCCGACATGTGACCTTCGAGAGTCGCCCCTTTTTCCGGCCGCGCCCTCGTTCGCCAGTTGGACCGCCTTGCGCGCCACCTCGCCTTCGGTCAGCCGGTTCCTCTTCGCGATTTTCTCTATTACGTGGCGGTAGCGGTCGCGGGTGGCAAAATCCATTCTGCCATAGAATCCGCCCGGATCCTTTCGTAGTACGCGCTCGACAACGCTCATCGTCTCGACGAACTCACGCCAGTCCATCGCGCTCAGGAAACGGAGGCTGCCGATGCTGTTGCTCATCGAGACCTGGTCCGCGGCTTGCTGTTGGATCTCCGACTGCACCAATTGCTTGATCGTCAAGCCAGACTCGGAAAGCCGCTGTTCGATCCAGGTCAGCGGCAATGCCAGCGCGGAGCTCTGTCCCTGCAATCGGCGTGCAAGTTCCGCTACAAACGAACTCACCATGGGCGGGTTTGAGCGCGCCATGTCCGCGATCACCAGAATCAGGCTCTTCGGGTCCTTCTCGGCGATCTCCGTCATCCGGTCGGCCCAATAACCGGCGCGGTTATGGTCGACCATGTCGGCGGCGATCCGCGATGCAACGCGCCGGAGGTTCTCGATCAGCGCCAGGCGCAGCATGATGGGAATTGCCCACAATTCCCCTAACTTCAGAATGCTGACGGTCTGGTAGGCCGTTACAAAACTGGTGAGATTCTCCGGATCTACCCGCCCATCGCCGTGTGATATTGTCTCCAAAGCAATATCATACACGCGGGGAAGACCGGCCGACGGACCATTCAGAAGGCGGGGCAATTCACGGCTGTAACCTTTTGGCAAATGCCTCTTGCCCGTGCGAATCTGCTCTTCGATCAAATAAAAGTTATCGAGCAGCCATTCCCCGGCAGGCGTTATCCGTCGGTTGGTCTTAACCGCTTCAGTCAGCAGATTGCGTACTTCAAGGAGGACGACTTCATTCTCCGCCAGTCGTGTCAGGAGCTGCTGGTCCGCCGCGCGCCCCGGGCTCAACGTGTGCGAATTCGCGAGGTTCTTGCCATGCTGCTCCATCTGATCGGCGCTGAACAACTCAGAACGCAGCGGCGACTCCTCGCCGCCGTACATTCGCTTCAAGCCTACCTCGCGGAAACGTGACCTCAGGCGGTGCAAGGGCCGGCGAATGGTTTTGCTCCTCATATTCATCCCAGTTTTTTTCACGTGATTATTTCATGATGACAGTACCTGGAAATCATTATTTCAGATTCTGTGAGACAAATTCCCAGTTAAGAAGGTTGTCAATAAAGGCGGTTATATAGTCCGGCCTTCTGTTCTGGTAATCAAGATAATACGCATGCTCCCAGACATCGATGGTGAGAAGAGGCTTCTGGCCGTGTGCGATGGGGGTGTCCGCGTTTGACGTCTTGATTACTTTTAATGCAGTTCCCTCGCGAACGAGCCAGGCCCATCCGCTCCCGAATTGAGTCGTCGCCGCATTTTTAAATTCTTCTTTAAATTTATCAAATCCGCCGAACGCCTCATTGATCATTTTAGCAATGCCGGCCGGCGGTTGGCCGCCGCCGCTTTTCTTCATGCTGTGCCAGTAAAAAGTATGGTTCCATGTCTGCGCTGCATTATTGAACATCCCTGCTTTTGAAGCATCCCCGGATGTTTTCTTTATAATGTTTTCCAGGTCCTCATTTTCCAGCACCGTTCCCTTGACAAGATTGTTAAGATTTGTAATATAGGCGTTATGGTGCTTCCCGTGATGAAACTCGAGAGTTCGTGCCGAGATATGCGGTTCAAGCGCATCTTTCGGATAAGGCAGATCCGGTAACGTAAAAGCCATATTGTCCTCCTGTTTTTTTAAAAAAATAGACTTGTTGCATAACTAAATTTTCTACGGGGTTTAAGGCCGGCTCATTTGAAACATCGTGTTCGCTCGGTCAGAGTCCCTTAAAAAGCCCCCCGCAGGGGCTTTCCCGAGCGCGAAACGGGAGTTTCGCAACAGGTCAAATATATTTCAAACATTATATAACATGGATAGTAAAGTAAAGCCGTTTTGATAAATAATAATTTTTTTATTATATTCCTCTTCTGGAAATTGCGCCTACTTGTCTTTAAATCGCAGTCGGACTTTTGCCGCAATCTGACGGTCCGTCATCTTGTCAACAGTCTCAATAACATCAACGTGCCCGGAAAAATTTTTTCTTCCGAGACGTTTTTCGAGTTCGCCCTTTGCCTCACCCGGACCAAATATCTGAATAGTTTCCGCATCATGAATACAGGTGACGACCTCATCGTAGTATCGGTTGAGATGGTTCGCATATTGTCTGTCGCGCTGGTCTTCCGCCGTGGTCTGCTGTCGTCCATCAGCACTCACGGAATGAGAACCGCCGGAGTATCGGACGTGTTTTTCGATATTTGATGTTATTTCTTTTTTTTCCTCTCCTTTTTCTGTGACAATTACAATGACCGCCTTTCTATGATCGATCCATAATCCTGCTTCTTTTTTCATGGGTTCCTCCCCTGTCTACTCGATGTACCCAAAACATTGTTCAGCGGCATTTTCGAGAAAAACAATTCCAGCGACTCAATGCCTATTGCGGAGGCGTCGAGGCCTATGGCGGGCGCAACGGTTGATAATTGAAATATGTTTTTAATTGCTAGTTTTGTCAAATACATAATT
>MIBH01000001.1:43893-64103 GCA_001829455.1 Spirochaetes bacterium RBG_13_51_14 | reverse complement strand
TATTTCCGCGGTAGACAATGGATTTTCTGGTCTCGTGAATTTTTTGCCGGATGATGTAATTTGATATTTTTTCCATTGTTTATCTCAAAAGAGAGATGCAATCCATAAAGATGTTACAATGCATAATGTATATAATTCATATAAAAATGCAAACAGAAAATGAGCATATAACCGGCAATTATCCAGACTTGAATTATTTTAGGGAAAAATACGCCGCCTGAGAAGATAATTCAATTTATATGAAATTTTCGAATTTTTTGATCTGATAAAGAAAGATGCCCCATATGCCCCAAACCTCGGTGCGTATTTAATGGGGGAAATGTTGTTGCTTTTTTAATAATTGTGGTATGCACATATTACCATGCCTTGCATGAGACCGAACGCAGGGAAAAAGCCCGTTGTTGAATCCCGGTAAGTCAAATGCGGATGTATTATAAATATGAAATGGATCAGGATGCGGGCCAGTTTTCCGGCGAATTATGGCAACTCAACCGCGCTTGCGAGCGTTACTGAACAAGGACGGTGAAATGGACAGACGAAGAGGTGATTGCTTACAGATGTGGAAAGACCGGTATCCTGAAAAATTCGGTGAAGAGGATAGAATATTTTCCCATATCCACCGCGGCGACCGTATATTCATCAGCACCGCCTGCGGTGAGCCTCAGTACCTGGTGAACTCTCTGGTGCGGTACGCAGAATCGCACCCCAAGGCGATCGTTGACGCTGAGTTGATGCAGGTATGGACCCTGGGGGTCGCGCCCTATTCGGACCAGAAATTCGGGTATAACTTCAGGTATAACTCGTTTTTTGTCGGCGATAACGCGCGGGAATCGGTAAACACCGGCATGGCCGACTACACGCCCATCTTTCTCTCGCGGATACCCCAGCTATTCCGGAACAAGATGATTCCCATCGACGTGGCACTCATCCAGACATCACTCCCCGACCAGAACGGTTACGTGAGTCTCGGTATAAGCGTGGATATCTGCATGGACGCCATAGAGAACGCCTCGCTCATCATTGCGCAGGTGAATCCCAGAATGCCGCGGGTGCATGGCGACACCTTCCTGAGCATCAACAAGATCGGCTTCATGGTTTTACACGAGGAAGACCTGTTGGAATATAATCCCGCCGTGCCGGATGAAATCGCCCATCAGATCGGCCGCTCTGTCGCCAGCATTGTAAACGACGGCGATACCATACAGGTGGGTTACGGCAGCATGCCAAACGCAATCATGTCCAGCCTGGGAGAAAAGAACAACCTGGGGATTCACACCGAGCTCTTTTCCCAGTCCATGGTTGACCTCCTCAAAAAGGGCGTCGTGGATAACTCGAGGAAAACCCACGACAGGGGGAAGACCATGGCCGCCTTCTGCATGGGCGTCAAGGAAACCTATGAATTCATCGACGACAATCCCTTTGTCGAGTTCAAGAGGATCAGCTATACCAACAACCCCCTCATCATAGCGCAGAACAGCAACATGACGGCAATCAACGCCGCGCTTCAGATCGACCTGACGGGCCAGGCCACGGCCGAGTCCGTCGGCAACCAGTTCTTCAGCGGCATCGGCGGCAGCGCGGATTTCATGCGCGGCGCCAACCTCGCGCCGGGAGGAAAGACAATCCTGGTGCTCCAGTCAACGGCGCGTGGCGGCGAGGTGTCGCGGATCGTTCCATTCCTTGAGCCCGGTACCGGTGTGACGTTGAACCGGGGCGACATCAACTATATCGTCACCGAGTACGGCATCGCCTATATTCATGGCAAGAACATACGGGAGCGGGCCATGGACCTCATTGCCATCGCCCACCCGAAGTTCAGGCCCTGGCTCATCGAGGAAGCGAAAAAGCTGAACCTTATTTACCGGGACCAGGCCTTCATCCCCGGCAAGCGGGGGGTATATCCGCAGCACCTGGAAACATACCGGACCACCCGGGACGGATCCCTCCTGAAGATGCGGCCGGTTAACATAAACGACGAGACCCTGGTTAAGGACCTGTTCTACTCACTCTCCGACCAGAGCTTCCAGCGGCGGTTCATGTCGATGCGGCTTGACATGACACACGAGCGGCGGCAGGAGTTCGTGGTCATCGACTACACGAGGGAGCTGGTCCTGCTGGCGTTCATCGTAACCCAGGACAAGGAGATACTTGCCGGGATGGGGCAGATGATTAAAGAAGAGAAGAGCCACACCGCGGAAGTGGCCTTCGCCGTCAGCGACAGCATGCAGAACCGCGGGATCGGGAGCGAGCTCCTGGCATACCTGATACTCCTGGCCAAGCGCGAGGGGCTCCTCGGCTTCACGGCTGAAGTGCTGGCGGAGAACCGGCCCATGCTCCACGTGTTCGAAAAGATGTTCCCGGACATTGAGAAGAGACTGGAAGAAGGCGTGTACGAGCTGGTGCTGCGGTTTGGTGACGTAAAGTAGGCAGCGGGGTCGTCAATGATGAAAAAACAGCAAGCGGTTTTCCTCGCGATAGTTATCGGCATAGGCTTTCCGACTGCCTGCAGGGCGGCGAAGCAGCGGGTGGCAATCCAGCCTCTCGGCTATGTCCGGCAGGAAGTCATTAATTGCGTGACGGCCGGTCTCGCCCGGGTATACGACGTGAAGGCCCAGGTCCTGCCTCCGGTTGATATTCCCCGGACGTCCTATTACCGGCCGAATAGCCGATACCGCGCGGAGAAACTCCTTGATTATCTCGAGACTGATCGGTACAGCGGTTATGATAAAATTCTCGGCCTCACCGCGTTTGATATTTCGACATCCAAGGGACGGATATACGACTGGGGCATATTCGGCCTCGGTAGATTGAGCGGACGATCCTGCATTGTATCGACATTCAGGCTCACGCGCGGAGCTTCAGCGGAGAAGTTTTTCGCGCGTCTTGTCAAGGTGGTCAACCACGAGATGGGCCATACTTTCGGCCTGCCGCACTGTCCCGCGGCCGGATGCATCATGCAGGACGCGAAGGGTACGATTATGACCGTGGATAAAGAAACAGGAGCGTTCTGCGAAGCCTGTAAGAATAGGCTCAGGGATTTACATTTTTATAAAAATGATGAGAAGCCGTGACCCTGTTGACCGCCGGTATGCCGGGATGTAATTTCGTTATGGCAAGACGGACGGCGGCCGGCTAAGTTCTTGACAGAATTAAACTGTTTGTTTATAATACCGACATTCACGTCCTGTCCGATCACTATAAAAAGGTAGCCGTTTAACATGACCATCCATGTGTTTCATTTGCATTTATTAATGTTTTGTTTGATCATATAACCGGTACGGCGTCTGCTGCGTGATGGAGTTATTATATGAAAAAAAAGATTCTGATGATTTATCCTGAGATTCCGACTACCTATTGGAGCTTCAAATATATCCTCAAGATGCTGGGCAAGAAGACCGCGTTTCCTCCACTGGGCCTCATGACGGTGGCGGCGCTCGTTCCCGATGATTATGATGTCGTTCTGGTGGACATGAACGCGGCGCCCCTGAAAGAACGTGACATCCTCAAGGCAGACCTGGTGTTCGTATCGGCCATGATCATCCAGAAGGAATCTTTCGAGCGCGTGGTCGCCATCTGCAATAGACTCGGCAGAACGGTCGTCGCGGGCGGGCCCTACCCGTCGGGATCGTACCGGAGCATCGCCGGCGTTGATCATTTCGTCCTGGGCGAGGCCGAGGCGACGCTCCCCGATTTTCTCCGTGACTGGGAGCGGGGCGAAGCGCGCCCGCTGTATATGAGTGAAGTGAGGCCCGACATAACACGAACGCCGGTGCCCCGCTTTGGCCTGGTCAATAACCGTCATTACACAACCATGTCGCTGCAGTATTCGCGGGGATGCCCCTTCAACTGCGAGTTTTGCGATATCATAGAGCTGTTCGGGCGGGTGTCCCGCACCAAGGAGCCGGAACAGTTTATCGCCGAAATGGACGCCCTGTACCGTACCGGGTTTCGCGGTCCGCTCTTCATCGTCGATGACAATTTCATCGGCAACAAGAAAAACGTGAAGAAGCTCCTTCCCGCCATGGCGCGGTGGCAGAAGCAGCGGGCGTACCCGTTCATGATAACCACCGAGGCAAGCGTCAACCTTGCCGAAGACGATGAGCTGATGGACATGATGGTCGAGGCCGGCTTCACCAAGGTCTTTCTGGGCATCGAGACGCCGGTTGAGGAGAGCCTGGTGCTGTCGCAGAAGAAACAGAATGCCGGCATTGAGCTCCTGGCGGGCGTTGAGAAAATCCAGCGGAAGGGGATGGAAGTCTCGGCTGGGTTCATCCTCGGCTTCGACAGCGACCCGGATGATGTGTTCGATCTCCAGATTGAATTCATTCGGAAATCGGGCATACCCCTGGCCATGGTGGGGCTCTTGACCGCGCTGCCGAACACGCAGCTGTACCGGCGCCTGGAATCGGAGAACCGTATCATAAAAGAAACATCCGGGAACAACACCCACGATTTCCAGCTTAATTTCTTACCGATCATGGAAACCGAAGCGTTGATCCGGGGATATAAAAAGGTCATATCCAGCATCTATAGTCCGGAGGAGTATCTGAAACGGTGCCTCGTCCTGATTGAGCGGATGCCGAAGGGAAAGGTCAACCGCGGAGCACTCTGCTATTCGACAATTGTTCTCGTCGTGAGGATTTTCCTGTTCTCCCTGTTCCGGCAGACCTTCTCGTCGTACGGGATCCACTATCTGAGCTACCTTGCTGCGGCGGTGAAGATGAGGCGGGGCCTTTTCCCCAAGGCCGTTAAAATGGCCCTGGTCGGACACCATTTTCACCGGATCACTTATGATATTCTCGCGGCAGACGATTTCTCCGCGTCGCTCGAGAATTTACGGAAGAGCGTCTGTAACAGGATAGAACGGGTCCGCTATGCGCGGCTGGAAGACATCGTGCGGGATGTGCTCACCTTGGAACAAAGCATTCTCGAAAAGGCATTCATCATCGGGATACAGAAGAAATATCGGAAACTGCACGATGACTTCCGCAGCATCGTTGAGGAGCCGATGAAGAGGCTTATGGACGAATTCAAGGCTTACATCGAGGTGTCCCTCCTGTCCATGAAGAGCAGGATCGAGAGACGCGAAGCCGGGTTCAACGGTTCACTGGACGAGATCAGATCCTACTGCCGCGGGCTGGAGCGCCGGATCCGGAGGAAATACCGTTATCTGCACAGGGATTTCCGGGAACAGATTGACGGCCTGCTCGAGTTTTATGTCAGCCGCGTTAACCGGATATTACTCGAACTTGAGCGCCAGTACGGCATGAACAATCAATGATTCATGCTGCCGGTTTCTCATGATGCTGTTACGCGTAAATGACAGCGCTGATCCTGGCCGGCGCTTCCCCGGCGCAGGCGACCCGGTGGTTGATCGTGGAATCGTAGTAGATGCCGTCCCCCGGTTCCAGGATGTCCGTATGATCGCCCAGCTGTATTTCGATCCTTCCCTCAAGCACAAAGAGGAATTTCTCGCCGTCGTGACTGTAGGGCATTCCCTTCTTAGACACCGGCTCCAGCGTAACCAGGAATTGTTCCATCTTCCGGTTGATCTTGTCCGGGGCCAGGGACTCATATGTTTCACTCCATGAACAGTCTGACCGGTCATTCCGCATACTGACACCGTGTACAAAATAATAATTTTCAGGCATCTGATCGCGGTCATAATTATTTGACAAAAAACCGGGTATTAATATTGTTTGGACAGGATTTCAGATCATATTGAATCCCGCATGAAAAGGTCTGCTATATAATTTTCTTTAGGAGGGTGCCATGGCATTAAATCCGATCATCGACACGCGAGACACGAAATTCATTTTGTTCGAATTATTCGAGGTTGATAAATTAAACAGGTACGAGAAATTCGCTGAATTTGACCGTGACACACTTGAAGAGGTGGTCAACCTCGCGGAAAAAGTCGCCGTTGAACAGGTGTATCCCGTAAACGCCCCCGCGGATAAAAAGGGCGCCCATTACGATCCGGCCAAGAAAGAAGTCATCATACCGGGAGAATATTTTTCGGGCCTCAAGGCCTATTACGGCGCCGGTTTTCTGAGCCTCGCAACCGATCCAAAATGGGGCGGCACGGGCATGCCCGAAACGATCTATTATACCGCGACCGATTATTTTACCGCAGCCAGCTGCGCCTTCACCATGTTCCCGATGCTGGCCATCGGCGCCTGCAACATGTATATCAATTTCCTGCCGGACACGCCGTGGAAGCAGACCCTGATTGAAAAGATGCTCGCCGGCGAATGGGGCGGCTCAATGTGCCTTACCGAGCCGGACGCCGGTTCGGACGTGGGCGCGCTCAAGACCAAGGCGGTTAAAAACCCGGATGGAACCTATTCGATAAAAGGGCAGAAAATATTCATATCCTCCGGGGACAACAACTACTATAAGAACAACGTGCACCCCGTGCTCGCTCGGATCGAGGGCGATCCCGAGGGCACCAAGGGCATTTCGATTTTCATGGTTCCCAAATATCGCATAAAGGACGACGGCTCCCTGGGCGAATTCAACGACGTGACCTGCGCCGGCATAGAACACAAGATGGGGATCCACGGGAACCCCACCTGCACCATGGTATTCGGCGATGAAGGCAAATGCCAGGGAATCCTCATGGGCCAGGAGCGTCAGGGCATGAAGATCATGTTCCAGATGATGAACGAGGCCCGTCTCTATGTGGGGGGGCAGGGCGCGTCGGTCTCCAGCGCGGCATACATGCACGCGATAACGTACGTGCGCAACCGCGTTCAGGGCAAACGGGTCGAGGACATGATGAACCCCGAGGCCAAGAGCACGGTCATCATGAACCACCCCGACGTTAAGCGGATGCTTCTTTCCATGAAATCGAAGGTTGAGGCCATGAGGACCTTAACCCTCTACTGCGGGTACCTGACCGACCTCTGCCACGTCGAGAAGGATACGGCGAAGAGCGAGGCTCAGGCGTTGCTTGATTTCATGATTCCCATCAACAAGGCAGGCAACACCGACCTGGCATGGGAAGTAACCGCTGACGCCATACAGTGCTTCGGCGGATACGGGTTCTGCTCGGATTATCCTGTCGAGCAGTACGCGCGCGACGCCAAGATACTTTCCATTTATGAGGGAACCAACGGGATCCAGTCGATGGACCTGACCATGCGCAAGCTCCTCATGAACAAGGATTTCTATAATTACACCGTATATAAGAAGAGGATAGAGGAAACCATCAAAAAGGCCAGGGGCGTTGTCGCCGATACCTATGTCTCGCTCGTCGACAAGGGCCTTGCCAAGATCGATGAAGTCGTGGCCTATATGAAGAGCCTCGCTGACGGCGGCAAATACCTCCAGATCTTCGCCAACGCCACGCCGCTGCAGCAGGCTTTCGCGATGCTTTCCTACGCCTTAATCCACCTCTGGGCCCTGACGCTGGTCGCCCCGAAAGTGAAGGAGCTTGTCGGCGATACAAAGGGCGCGGATCTCGAGAAGCTCCTGGCCGATAATGCGGAGGCGGCGTATTACATGGGCCGCATGCTCTCGGCCCAGTTCTATATCGGCGCCGAGTTCCAGAAGTTTTTCGGTATATGCGACTACATACTCGGGGGCGAGGGCGCCGTCGTGAAGGCCAGTTCCGCGATCTTCACCGGGGCGCCGGAACAGTAATTATGCTCCGCGGCCGCAGCCGGTTCGCACCGGCTGCGGCCGCGTCGAATCATATCACCGCCTTCAGCCCGCCGTACAACGATATCCGCGGCGTCCGGTATCCCCGCACTTCCTCGTATTTCTTGTTGAGAAGATTCTCGATTCGAAAGAAGACCTGCAGTTGATCGACTATCCACCACGAGGCGGCAAGGTCCGCTTTATAGTATGGGTTCATTGAGCTGTAATATGGATATCTAAAGTAATCCCTTCTCTTTCCAACGTAGGTGAACCCCAGGTTGACGTTGCCCTTTTTGAGAAATGCATAATTGACGGTAAAGCCCGCCTGATGTCGCGGCCGCCGCACCATATCACCGGTGTGAAAGGTCTTGTCCTTCACGCGCGTGAAGGTGTAATACCCGTTTATTGCGAGGTCCTCGATCGGCTTGAACGACGCAATGCATTCCACGCCCCGGGCAAGGGCGTTGCTGTTCCAATATCTGCCATAGCTGTCAAGATTCGTATCATATACAATCATGTTTTTATAATCGATGCTGAAGTAATTTGCTTCGAGAACAATCCTATTCTCCCACAGCGGCTGTTCGACGCCGGCGTCATAGCTCAGGGTCCGTTCCGGGTTCAAATAGGCAAATGTATAGCGATTTAAGCGCTCAAAGGCGTTGTACAGCTGGTAGAGAGACGGAATTCTATAGCCGGTGCCCGCACTTGCCTTGAGCCGGGTTTCGGTCACCGGAATGATGAACGAACCGGAAACGCCGTAGTCGATGCTATGACGAAAATTATCCGGCTGCGAGTACCGCGCTCCGGCAATAAAGAATATTCGTTTGAAAAGTTTTAGATGATTCTGTGCGTAGGCCGCCCAGGTGCCCTGTTTTTCATCAATCGGGTCCGTGGGGTGCATATACCATGGATTGGAATAGGGGGGGGGGCTCAAAGGTTGAGCGGGCATCCATCCGAAGTAGTAGGGGAGCGTTGTGGCATATTCCTTGTCGTACAATACGCCGCAGATGATCTCATCAATGTTTTTGATAGTAAATTTATTTTTAAATTCACCTGACATCATCTTGCCTTTGAATGTCATGTTTGAATATCCGATAGAAGCATAGTCGCCCGATTGATATTTTGATGTTGCAAATTCATACAAGTCGGGAACGTTCCTGTCCTTCATGTATTGGTTCATATACGAAAATAAAAGCGTGGACTCCCACCATTCAAACACGGGGATATCGTACTTCACGTTAAGGGCGAGATTTTGATTGTCGAGAGTATGATTTTTATCCTCTTCATATGCGCCGTTGCTGATTTTCATGTTGGCGTCAGTAAACCGCAGCGCCATTGAAAGCCAGCTGTCATGGATCGTCTTTAATCCCAATTGAATTGATACGGCGGTGTTATCGTAACCGTCATGCTGGCCCTTTAAAAAGGATTTCCGCATACCTCTCCAGGTCGAGGTGCGGGAAAAACCGCGTGAATCGGTCCGCGCAACATTAAACGAGTAGTAGGCCCAATCCGTGCCGCCGCTCACCCCCGCCGATTCCTTGAATGTATAGAACGAGCCGCCCTCGACCTGCACCGAGACTTTCGGTTTCCCCTCGCCCTTTTTTGTTATGATATTGATGACGCCGCCGATGGCGTCGGATCCGTACAGAACGCTCTGAGACCCCCGGACGATCTCGATCCGCTCGATATTGTCAGTGGTGAGATGGGCGAAATTAAATCCATGGCCCGCTGAGGCTGGGTCGTTGACCTTGACCCCGTCGATGAGCACCGTAACATGGTTGGAAGCGGTCCCGCGCATGTACAGATCGGCCAGGCCACCCAGGGGGGAACTTTGCGACACCGATATGCCCGGGGTATTTTTCAGCATATCCACCACGTTCGTTTTTTTACTTTGCTCGATTTCTTCAGCGGTTATGACGGTGATGGAAGAGCCTGTTTCCTTTTTTTTGATCCCTGTTTTCGTGGCCGTGATAACGATTTCGTAGTTCTTTTTCGGCTCTTTTTCGCTTTGGTCCTTCATGTCCGGTTCCGCTTTTTCCGATGTGCCATCACTGGAATCATTCGAGAGATCCTCCGGGGGCTGTCCCGCCAGCGGTTTGTGGAAAGATAGTGAAAGAAACAGGATGAACAAACAGGCATACATGTATCGCATCATTGTAACAACCTCCAATGGTTTAATTAGTACACGTTCTGTTTTTTGACTGCTTGATATCCGTAAACGAGGGCTTGCAGCAGCGCACGCGGAATAAAAAAGGCATACCCGAGGGTATGCCTTGATGTGCCAGAGAAGAACGTCATGCGTCATGCATGAGTAACTGGCTCCCGATCCTCGAGGATATCACAGTTATGGAAGTTCTGGCTTATCCGCTTTCGCGGAATCACAGTTGCGGGTCAGCTCGGGATTTTCACCCGACTTCCTCCAAGTTATATAAAAGAACGTTGGTGACACTTAAAATGGGATTATTGTATTGTCAATAATTTTTTTCAAAGTATAAAAAAGTATTTATTTGTTAACCGATAGTTATCGGTAGCAGACCGATAACTATCGGTTAACAGAATGACAAAGACACGCAGAATCGGTATTCATCATCGTACCAGAAAATACCATAGGGAAGTTTTTTTCTTGTCAAAAGTGAACAGGTGTAGTTTGGAATCTCTATGGGAACAATTACTTTTATTACCGGGGGTGCCCGGAGCGGGAAGAGCCGTTTCGCAGAGTCTCTTCTTTCAGGAAAAGATGATGTACTGTACCTGGCCACGGCCATAGGCTTCGATGACGAGATGAGGGACCGGATCGCAAAACACCGGTCGCGGCGCAACCCGGGGTGGGAGACCGTTGAGTGCCACCGCGGCTTCGCCGGAGAACTGATCACAAGGCTGGCGGGGAGAAGGTATATCCTGCTGGATTGTGTCACCATAATGATCAATAATATTATGGTTGTGGACTCGGATGTTGACTGGAACAGGGCCGGCATGGACGCAGTGGACCGGGTAGAGCAACATATCCAGAGAGAAATATTTGATTTTATCGTCATCGCCCGTAATTTTACAGGGGAAACTCTTATCGTGTCGAACGAGATTGGTCTTGGTCTGGTGCCGCCGACGCCACTGGGACGGTATTACCGGGACATCGCGGGGAAGGTGAACCAGCTTATCGCAGCCGAGTCTGATTATGTTTATTTGATGGTCTCCGGGATACCGGTGAAGATTAAGTAATGAGTTTTTGGCAAGGATAATTGCAATGCTAAAAGACGTTGTTCGGGGATTCATCCTGCAACTCCGGTTTCTCACCCGCATCCCGGTCCCGATCAAGATGGATCATGATGACCGGGCCTTTGCCGCCGGTGTTGTCTTCGCTCCGGTCATCGGCCTGCTTATCGGCCTCATGATGGCGGGCGCGTATATCCTCTTTGGACTGCTGGAAAAACGGCCGCTGGCAGTCCTTGTTGCCCTGGCGGCCGAGGCGGCCCTCACCGGCGGCCTGCACCTGGACGGCCTGGCCGACACATTCGACGGGCTCTTCAGTTACCGGCAGCGCGAGCGTGCGCTGGCCATCATGAGGGATTCACGCCTTGGCGCCAGCGGTGCGATCGGACTCTTCATGGTCCTTCTGGTGAAATACGTCATGCTGCTTTTACTCTCCGACAGTCAGATAATATCATGCCTGATAGCCATGCCGGTCCTGTCACGAATGACAATCGCCTGGAGCGCCGGTCTTCTGCCGTATGCGCGGAAGAACGAGAAAAGCATGACCGCCGCTCTTATCGAGCATACCGGCACGCTGGAGATTGTTATTTCCACGTTGCTCGCGGTTCTCATAAGCGCGCTGTTCTTAAAGCTCGCGGCTGTGCCCCTGCTTATGATCATCATCGCCTTCACTCTTCTCATGAACCTCTATATGAAATTCCGGATTGGAGGCATTACCGGCGATACTATCGGCGCGGTGATCGAGCTCTCCGAAATCTTTTTTATCCTGTCGGTTCTAATTCTCGACGCGGTTTATTCACGGCTGCATATGGTTTTTATTCGTTAAACCTGGGCCTGTCGAAGCATGACTAACAAGTATTATTTATGAGGAATTATTTTACTCGAGTTCAGCGAATTTTGCTTGTTTATCAAATATTTATGCTAAAAATGCCTGAATATAGTATTTAATTCGATTTAGGATAATTTATTCCCCTCCCTTGATGGGAGGGGATAGGGGAGGGTGATTATAAAATAAATTAATTATTTCGTAATTGCCTATCAAAATACACTTAAATCCTTGATATGAACTTTTTTCACCCCCACCCCGGCCCTCCCCCCTCAAGGGGGAGGGAGGCCTTATGTTCATTTTTGTCTAAGTCGAGTATTTTAAATATGTTGTTGAATCTTGTGACTTCTCATATTGTTAATTCTTAAAATCAACAATCTCACTTATCACAATAAATTTTATTAGGAGGTTGAAACATGAATGAACCAATAAGAATTATCATTGAATCAATACCAAAGAATAAAGCAAGTTTAATAGAGATAATAAATAGCTTCCTTACTCCAATGATTGCAATAATAACAATCTATATTGCTTATCAACAATGGCGGGTAAATTATAAAAAAATAAAAATTGATTTGAGTGATAGGAGGTTAAAAGCCTTTAGAGAAATTGAGCAATATATTCTGTTAATAATTAGAAATGGTAATATAGAAGTAGAACAATGCCATTCGTTTTTTAATGCGATGCGCATCGAAGGAGCGATATTCAAAAAGAATGATCAAAAATATATAAAATATCTATATGAAAAAGGTATAGAATTGTGGGAAATACATACAAGGTTATACGACAGGAATGGTAATGCTATTAATATGGACAAAACAAAGCAAAGATCTAAGGATACAAATAGTGTAGCTGAATTGTTAAAATGGTTTAATCAACAGAGTACAGCCATATCAGATAAATTTAAAAGATACTTCGAAATATAATATTTACAAATGATGTAACACATCAATCAAGGAGTAACAATGGATCTATTAAATAAAACCCTCAGCCACATACAGCCCCTCAATGAGAACGCAATGCAACAGGCGCGGGAGCGGCTTGACAGCCTGCTTAAACCGCCGGGAAGTCTGGGACGCCTCGAGGAAATAGCGGTTGTCATGGCCGGCATAACCGGCTCCGGTGGCGGCTCCTTGAAGAAAAAGACCATCATCGTTATGTGCGCAGATAACGGCGTAACCGATGAGATGGTGAGCTCTTTCCCGCGTGCCATCAGCGCCCTGGTGGCGGAAACCATGCTCGGGGGGATCTCCGGCGTGTCCGTGCTCGCGCGCCATGCCGGAGCCGAAATCATGGTGATCGATATCGGTCTTGAAGGGGACGTGTCCGACGGCCGCATCATCAACCGCAAGATCCGGCGGGCCACAGGTAACATTGCCAGAGGGCCTGCCATGGACCGCGAGGAGGCGCTGCGCGCCATTGAGACCGGCATAGAGCTCGCGTCCAGTGCGATTGACCGCGGAGCCGATATACTTGGTACGGGGGAAATCGGCATCGGCAATACCACCACGGCCAGCGCCGTGCTCCATGCCTTCACCGGAAAGAACCTGGATGAGATCGTGGGCCGGGGCGCCGGCCTCTCTGATGAGGGTTTACTCCATAAAAAGGACGTGATCCGACGCGCCGTTGAATTAAACCGGCCCGATCCCGACGATGGAGTGGACGTGCTGTCCAGGGTGGGCGGTTTTGATATCGCCGGTCTGGCCGGGTGTTACCTCGCCGCCGCGGCCCGGAGAAAGCCCATTGTGATCGACGGTTTCATCGCCGGCGTCGCCGCCGTGGCAGCGATGAAGATGGCTCCGGCCGCCCGCGACTTCATGTTCGCCTCGCATGCGAGCGCTGAACCGGGCGTCTCGGCCATCAGCGGCGTTCTCGGTCTTGCGCCGATGCTTGCTTTGGAGATGCGGCTGGGGGAGGGAACCGGATGCGCCCTGGCTTTCCACATTATAGAGGCTGCGCTTAAGATCATGAATGAAATGGGTACGTTTAAGGATATCGGGATGGAGGCTACCGCACCTTGATGTACTCCATCTCGGCCCGGGAATGTTCATCTTTCGAAGAATAGAGGCAATAGACGCCGCGGGATGTGAGATACGCGTTCTTGACCGGCTCTATCCTGCTCGAGACGGCCTCGCCGTCGATGATGAGTTTCGCGAAGCGGCCGTCGTCGCTCGAGAGGCGGTACTCATGCCATTCGGCGGTTTGGAGGGGGATCGTACGGCCAGAGAACGAAACCTGTTCCGCCGACAGTTTCACCGAGAAGGCGGTGCCGCCGCCTGGGGCGTATGCGAAGATGGTAACCGCGTCGCCGCCGGTGAAGCGCGCGCGGGATGCAATGCTGAAAGCCCGGGTCGTGTTATAGCGGGTGTAGAGCCCCGACGCAGATCCTTTTGATGAATTGATTTCCGCTATCTTTTTATCCCCCTGCATGGAAAAGTTTATACTGGCAGGCTCACCACCGGGGATATGGGTCCAGTTGAGGGGCGTGTGCGAGTCGCTCCATTCGGCGAAGCGCTCATCCAGGGTCCATTGCTCGACTTCCCCGGCAGCTCTGTAGTGCGCGAGGTCTATCGGCCTGAGGAATTTTCCGAAGATCCAGCCCTTTGGGCCCTTAAGGCTGGCCACGCGGTACCAGTAGTCGCGCGTATCCCCCACCTGCGTGGTGTCCATGGATTTCTCCAGCTGGATGAGAATATCGTCTTTGGCGGTTTTGCCCACCAGCCTGCCGTCAACGCCGGGTCCGTTACGGAGGTTCACGTTATCGCCGGTGCAGGTATAGAGCCTGCCGGTCTCCGGGCTCGTGGGATAGCGGTTCGCATATTTCAGTATTATTTTCAGGAGGACCTCTTCACTGCCGGACGCGCCGAGAGTCCCCGATTGGAGGCCGTCGAAAAGGATCCTCACGATACCGGATATGTAGTCGGTGTTGGGATACTTGTTGTAGAAGTTTATCATCGCCGGGACGAGCTTATCAGGCTCGGTTTTCCCCATGTTCTGTATCGATTCAAATTGCAGATCTTCAATGAGAGCGCTTCCCCGGTACCGCGCAGTGAACTCGTCATAAAATTTTCCGCGGGGCACGATCCGGCTTTTTTTCATCGCCGGTATCAGGATGAGATCACCGTCGATTTTCATGTTAAGGCGTTCAAGGTAATCCTCGATATCATTCTTCGCTTCCCTGAAATCCTCGGAGTCCTTTTTCTCCTGCGCGGTCTCGGCCAGCTCGTCGTCGAATCTATTCTCAAGCTGGCCGGCGAGCCCGTTGATGGACCGGCAGCGGTAATAGTATATCTTTTCTCCCGCGTCATAATCCGCTGTTTTGGCGAGTCGGTTCAGAATAATAATGGCTTCCTTATAATCGCCGTCTTCGAATTCATCAATGGCCGCTTCAAGGTCGTCCTTCGAGAAGATGATGAAGCCGGCTATGGCGAGGAGGGCTGCAAGCGCTGTGATTATGATTCCGATAATTACTCCCTTTTTCATAAAGCCACCGAACAGCTCCTTCATATCCTCATGGCATTATTGTTCAGCTGACACAGAGACGCCATATCTCGGTCGTTCAGCCTCGCAGCTGCACCCCGCACGCGCGCGGCTTCAGCCTGCCGACGTGCTGAATACAGTAACGCCGCGTACGGAACATGCTCTATCATGACAGATTTCGGTTCAGCATCAGTTCAATGAGCCGATGGCCCTCGGCAATGAAGAGCCCGGTCGATTCGGCGCTTCGTTCGCTGAATGACGACGCGTTCTTCCCTTCGTACGCGGTCCCCTTCCATCCGGCCGATGAATAGATGCAGAAGGGGATCGGGTCGGCGGTGTGGGTGCGCATGCTGAGAGGCGTCGGGTGGTCGGGGCATACCAGCACCGTATAGTCGCGGTACGCCGAAAGCCCTTCCATGACGGGGCCTACGATCTTGTGATCAAAGTCCTCGATGGCCTGCAGTTTGTGCTCAATGTTACCTTCATGGCCGGATTCGTCAGGCGACTCAACGTGTAGAAAAACAAAGTTGGCGTTTTCAAGACCCCTGAGCAGGGCGGCGGCCTTGCCGGCATAGTTGGTGTCGATGTATCCGGTGGTGCCGGGGACGGGGATCGGGGAGAGTCCCGCCGCCTGCCCAAGCCCGTGGACGAGGTCCACGGCGGAAATAGTATAGCCGTGCAGGCCGAATCTTTTCTCCAGCGATTCCATCGTGGGCTTCCTCCCGCAGCCCCAGAGCCACACCGATGTGGGCGAACCCCTGTATTTTGATTGCGCCTCCCGCACCCTCCGGGATGAAGCGATGATATGCCGGGATTCCTCCATGATCCGGTTCAGAACCTCAGCGCCCGGTCCCCGGGGCACGTGCGGCGCTGCGGGCTCGCCGTGAATGTCGTGGGGCGGCGTGGATTCAGGCAGCGCATCGTGCGGGCAGTTGCGCCACACGATGATGTTACGGTATGATACGCCCGGATAGTATTCCATGCCAGGTATCGCCATGCTCTTCTCGAGCTCTTTCATGATGATCGCGGAGAAGGCGGAGTCGATATGATCCGCACTGAAATCGTGCATGACACCTTCCCTGATATCCACCATATTGCAACGGATCGCGAGGTCACGCGGTCCCATCTCGATGCCCATGTTTATGGCTTCGAGCGGCGCTCGTCCGGAGTAGGTAATGCGTGGGTCATATCCCATGATTGAGAGGTTGGCGATATCACTGCCGGGCTGCATGCCCTCCGGCACGGTGCGCGCCATGCCCAGAATGCCTTCCGCGGCAAGCCGGTCCATGTTTGGCGTGCCGGCTATTTCCAGCGGGGTTTTACCGTCAAGCGACGCGATGGGAAGGTCGGCCATGCCGTCTCCCAGGAGGATCACGTATTTCGAATTGTTAGTCCTTTCCATGTATCCAGCTGGAACCGTTCGAATAAAATTCTCTCTTCCAGATGGGCACCCTTTCTTTAACGGTGTCAATAATATATTGAACCGCCTGGAACGCCTCTTTTCGGTGCGGCGCCGACGCAGCAATAACAATACTTGCTTCACCGATACCGATGCGGCCGTACCGGTGAACTACCACGCAGGTTGAAAGCGACCACCGGGCATATGCGTCGTCAACCACTTTCTGAATCTCTATGCGCGCCATCTGGCTGTAGACCTCGTATTCCAGATGGAGAACGGTCTTCCCGTTCGAATTGTTCCTGACGCGACCGATAAAGCTCACCACGGCGCCGTCGGAGTCGGTTCCGGCCTCACGTATAACATGGACGATATCAATGGCTTCCTGTTGCAGTATAATTGTTTTCATGGCGCTTTTCTTACCCGCCGCTTACCGGCGGGAAAATGGCAAGTGTGTCATCGTCCGAGAGGGCCGCATCGTCATGGCAATATTCTTCATTGATGGCGAAGAGCAGGGCACCGTCAAGGTCATTCAACTGGCGGTAGCTTTTTTTTAGCTGCTGGACGACCTCTTTCACGGAGATTCCCTCCGAAACGATAAGTTCCTTTTCCTCGAATCCGCATGCTTCCCTGATGGTTGCGAAGGTTTTAATTCTGATTTTCATACGTGTTTGGCCCCTGGATGCTGTTCCGGAGTTCATTGTTATGTTATTTCACCCGACTGATCATCATTTATTTATTCCTTTTGTTTCTCTTTATCAGAAAAAGGTAGTGTTTGATATACGGCTGGAGGGTGTCGCTGAAATCTGAGACAGTAACACTTTTCGGCTCCCTGAGAATCTGGAGCAGGCTCTTTTTGGTAATATCTTCTTCAATGGTGTCTATGATTATCTTAAAACGCTTTATCACTTCCTTATCAACCGCGTCGTTGGTTAATTTATTCATTTCCGAATAAAGTTTCAGCAAATTGATCTTTTTCGTTTTAATTCTTGTGATTTTTGAATCGCTTCTACGTGGCTCGCCTTTAACCGGCGAGGCTTTCTTAGGCTGTGCCGCACTTTTCGACTTGGATGGCATAAAATCCCCCAATCAAATGTGTAAATTATCGCTGATGTTAGAATATATGATAATACTGTAAACACAATTTTTAAAAAAATTCCGGTTGAGCGGAGGACTTTATCCGCCATTCACGATACGGCCATTGCCCGGTCTATGCTCAGATCAATTCAGGGCGGTTTTTATGAGGCCCGCCGCACAGCATTATCCAGTGTCATCATAACGGCGTTGACCCATAACCGCGCCCGCTGGCCCGGATATTTCTTGACATGCCCGCCGCCATCGAAGACGTATTGTTTAACATGATCTGGAGAATAATACAATTATAACAAAATCGATGTCCATGAGCATGGTCATGCTGGCATTGACCCTTTCCGTGATCCTCTGTTCACCGGGGAAGGATGCGGGAGCACCGGCCGCGCCCGTCATGCGGATCGTTTCCCTGTCCCCTTCCATATCACGGCAGATCATCGATCTTCATGCGGGGCGGCTCCTGGTGGGGGTCACCTCATACGATGATCTCCGGGAAGGAGGTGTAACGATTGTCGGCACGCTGATTCAGCCGAATTTCGAGAAGATCCTGACGTTGGAGCCGGATGTGGTTTTCTGTTCCGACGAAGACGGTCCGGTTCAGAACATAGAGCGGCTCATCGAAGCGGGTGCTGTCGTCAGGCGGTTCGGGAGAAACAGAAATTATGCCGATATCTGCGATCATTATGAGGCCCTCGCCGGAATGCTGGGACGCGAAGGACTGGCCCGGAAAAATATTCAGAGATATACGGAAAGATTGAATCGAGCGATTCATAGAACGCGTTTCAGCGGCCGCGGGGGGCGGCTTCCCCGCGTGGCGTTTTTCCTCTCCTGTCGGCCGCTCATCGCTGCATCATCCGATTCATTCATCGGGCGGATCATACGGGATGCGGGCGGCTCGTGCGCGTATCACGCGGCCGGCCTGTCCTATCCGATGGTGTCAGTTGAGTCGCTGGTATATGCCGATCCGGACGTGTTTATATCGATGGGCGGCGATGCCGATTCAAGCGATTTTTTCCGAGTGCTGTCGGGCGACTTCAACAGCCTGAAGGCCGTGAGGAATCGTGCACTATTCATGATAGCTCCTGATACGATTCCCTATTACACGCCGGAAGATTATGTGAAATCGGTGGAGAAGATTTCAGGGATCCTGAGAAAGGCAGCACTGTCCGGTCTTACTCCATGATAGTGATTACGTCATGTGCGTTCGCGCCCGCCGCCCGCATCGCTCGGCGGGGGTCCGCAAATTGCTTTACAAATAGGCAGCCATCGTTTGTTATATAATGTATGATTACGGATTACTGAAGATGTTTAACCGGGGGTCGGTTGAAGACACGCTATAAAATCCTGATATTGCTTACGATCGGCCTGGCGCTCGTGGTTGCATCCCTTTCCATGGGGACGAAAGTGATCGCGACCGCCGACATGCTACGCATACTATTCGGCTTCGGCGATCAGAGCGGAATCGATCATACCATTCTGATCAGGCTCCGGTTGCCGCGGATACTCCTGACCCTGGTCATCGGCGCGTCGCTTGCCGTGAGCGGCACCGTGTTCCAGTCGGTGCTTAAGAACCCGCTGGCAGATCCCTATATCATCGGCGTCTCCGGCGGCGCCGCCCTGGGCGCAACGGCAGCTCTCTTGCTGGCCGCCGGGCCGTACGCGGTCGCGGCGGCGGCATTCGCCGGGAGCGTCGCGACAATCACCGTGGTGTATCTTCTTTCAAAGAGAATACGCCTTGGCTCGTCGGGGCTCATCCTTTCCGGCATCGCGCTGGGGTTCATCCTGTCGGCGGGAGTTCTGCTCCTCTACGCGCTGTCGCGCTCCGACCAGATACACCGGGCCATGCTCTGGCTCATGGGAGACCTCTCCGGCGCCCGGTATGACATGCTCAACGGGCTGGGAGGCGTATCGCTCCTGCTTGTCCTGATCGTGATGGCCTTCCACAAGCATCTGGACATTATAGCGATGGGCGACCGGTTTTCAAAAAATCTCGGTGTTACGACCGCCGATATGAGAATCCTTTTCTGGACCGCATCGCTTCTGGCCGCACTTTCCGTGTCCCTCGCCGGGGTCATCGGGTTCGTGGGGCTTATCGTCCCCCACATGATGCGGAACATTTTCGGTCCCGGCCATCTGCGTCTGGTTCCCGCCGCCGCCGTGGGCGGCGCGCTCTTTCTCCTGGTGTCCGACACCATCGGGCGCTCGCTGGCGCCTCCCTATGATATCCCGGTGGGAATCATAACCGGGTTTCTGGGAGGCGTCTTCTTCCTGGTGCACTTGATACGGCGGGAGAGGACGCCATGAATGTCTTCGAAATCAATGACGTGACTGCCGGGTACGGCGCGGCACCGGTTTTCACGGGCCTGAGCCTTACCGTGGGCGAGGGTGAGTTCATATCAGTCATCGGCCCCAACGGTGCCGGTAAAAGCACGCTCCTGAAAACGCTGTCCGGCGACGTGGCGCCGTCGAGAGGATCGGTTCAGTTCAGGGAGCACCCCCTGTGCGGATACCGACCGCGTTCGCTGGCGCGGGAGCTGTCAGTGGTTCATCAGGCGCTTGAGGCGGCCG
>MIBH01000001.1:39881-43857 GCA_001829455.1 Spirochaetes bacterium RBG_13_51_14 | reverse complement strand
CGAGCCTGTTTCGCACCTGGACATACAGCATGCCGTTATGATCATGGATATCCTCTGGAAACTGAACCGCGCGGGAGCAACGGTGGTGGCGGTTCTCCATGAAATTAATATCGCCTCGGATTATTCGGAAAGGATTATCGGCGTGAAAAAAGGCGGGATTTTTTTCAGCGGCGCGCCGGATGAGGTTCTGCGGTATGACCTCCTGGAAGCGCTCTTCAATACCCCCTGCATCGTTCTGCGGAACCCCACGACGGGCCGGCCCTTCGTGTATCCGGTGCCCGGCTTTGTTCAATAAGGGAGGCCGCCCGACGGGTCGGCCTCGCATGCCGGAATTATTTCTACCACTCGTCGCTCTGCTTGTCGTCGTACCGCTCGCGCACCGTGACGGTTATATCATCCAGGTATATATACTCCCACTGGGACGGTTTCTGCTTCATCCCGACGGTCCGGTACTGGATATTGATTATCTTCATGGTTTTTTTCTGGTTTAAAAAATCATCCTCCTGCAAGATGCGTTTGTCAATTTTAACCGTGAATTGTTTCCAGCCGAGAAAATCGACCGTGGGGACGACTATGAGCTTATGATTCAATAGTTTTGTGTCCTGGATCATGAACGAGACTTCACCGTATGTTTTTTTGCCGTATACCCAGAAAGATATCGCCCTGCAGAATTTATCGATGATAAGTTCTTTCGGCGGCCTGATAATGACCATGTCGCCGCCCCGCGTCTTTATCTTAAGTCCCAGGTATTTTTTGGACGTGCTGGTGGCCGGGAGCTGGTCCCGGATGGCAACTTTCGCCTCCTGGTCCGACGACACGTTGTAGAATATGTTTTTATCGGTGTACGGCGTTGTTTCGAAGTCTTCCAGAGCCACTTCCTGCCATACGGTCAGTTTCGGTTTTTCGCTGGCAGGCTGATCCTCTTTTTTAGCCGGTTCAATTTTAGTGGGCTCCTTTTTGGCTGGTTCCTTTTCCTTGTCCTGCGAGTAGAGCAGGGGGAAAACCAACACCGTCGCCAGTACCGCTAGGAATATTTTCTTGTTCATACGCTGATCCTCCAGTTTTATTTGACGCTCACGTTATGATGCGGCTACGGATGATATAGTACTAATGTACACGGGCAATGTCAATACATTCTCATCAGGGACGTTAAAAAGTTATCGGCTAAAAAAAAGCGCACCGGAAAGGAAATTGCTTGAAAATTAATTATTAATTCTATTCATTAGAAGAAACACGGCACGATCCAGCGCGTCGGTATTAAATTCCCAGCGGCGGTTGAAACAATGGAATTAAGAGAAGCGATCAGGTACGATTTGAATGATCTACCGGGGGATAAGCGGGATTTCAGACTCCTGAGCTGCCAGTTGGATTTTATTCCTGAACTGAGAGGAACGCTCGTGAACGTCAGCCTCAAGGGGTTCGGCATAGAAATCGACGGCATTACCGGCTCCCAGGTGCAGAATATTCAATCCATGGACGCGTTCATGATAACGATCTTCTTCAATGACGATTCCCTGGTGGTCGGCGTGAAGAACATATGGAACAGGATTCTTTTTGAGAAGGGCGCAATGATCTACAAAGGAGGGTTGGCGATAGAAATAATTTCTTCCGAAGACCGGCTCAAGCTGTCGGGAATAATCGGAACAATCAGACACAACCGGTAAGCCGGTCCCTTCATGTTTTTCTGGTGCACCTCCATCGTCGTTGCCTGCCGTTCAGTGATCCGCTGTTTGCCACATAAAAAACGAATCAATTCAGTTGTTATTATTACGGTATTCGCCATGATGCTGTGCGTCATGGCCGAAGGGTATGCGTCGGCCGAACAGAACAGCCTGCGGTCCATTGGCGGAAAGGAGAACAGCACGGGAAGCGCCGGTGAACCCTCCACCCAATATAACTGGTTCTGGCTGTTTTACGAGCGGGAGGCCGTCGGGGATCATAATACGATGGTGGTGCGGCCTTTTTATTTGAAGACCGGAACGGTGAACCGTTACTTCCAGGCTTCCCTCATGCCGTTCCTGTACTGGCGGTACAAGAGGACTGATTACGATCAGTGGAGGTGGTTCTTCGGGCTCGGCCAGGCGGACGATGTGACGCATGAGGGCGGGAAGCGCGATTATGACTTCGGCTTTTTTCCGCTCCTGTTTTTCGGATTCGGCACCGACGCAGTGAAAGAGAATTATTTTTTCCTGTGGCCCGTCGGCGGGATCATGAAGGGGAAGTTCGTTACCGATAAAATCAGCGCGTATATCTTTCCCGGCTTCCTGATTTTTTTCTTTTTCCCCCCGGCGAGCGTATTGTCATATCAGGCCCTTGCCTACATCATTATGTCGGCGTTGCCGGTGTATCTCTCCTATGAGGTGGGTGAATTCAGGGCGTGGAGCATTTTCTGGCCGGTTTTTTATTACGGTCGCGGCGGTCTCCGGGAGGAATTCAGGATATTCCCCTTCTACGCCCATCTCCTCAAGCGGGGATGGTATGACAGGTATTCTTTCATGTTCATTTTTAATTATCAGAGAACATATTACACCGACGACCTGCACCAGATGTTCTTCCTATTCCCCGTCTTCGGCCGGAAATGGAGCAGGTCCGGGAACATGTCCGCGGTCACGTTTCTGTGGCCGTTCTTTTCATGGGGATACGACCGGCGTATCGGCGACTGGGAGCTCAACATCCCCTGGCCGTTGGTTCAGTTCAAGGACTGTGAGAACCCCACAATACGAAAGCGGATATTCTTTCCCATCTACGGCGAGTATCGATACATGAACAACGAAACCATGTTTATCACGCCTTTCTATTTCAGACTGCGAAAGACTTCCTACCGGTTCGATTCCGAACAGCATATTGGCTTTTTAATCTTCTGGTTCTACCGGCGGAACTATCACAGCCAGCCCGATTCCTATTACGGAAACGTGTGGCGCTATTTCAAGATGTGGCCCCTTTTCAGCGTGGAATACAATGACCTGGGAGACCGGGCCTTCAGCATGCTGACGCTGCTCCCCTTCCGCGACCGGGAAGGCTATGAGAGGCTGTATCAGCCCTTCTGGACCATTGCGGAATACGTCCGGTTCCGGAACGGGGAAAAACGGCTGGGCCTGCTGTTCCGTATCTGGTTCCAGCGATGGGGAGACCGGTTTTTTTATTGCAAGATACCGTTCGTGATATCCGTTGGCCGGAGGGGAAACCGGCTGACCGAATTGACCTTTCTTGAGTCCATGTTCGGATACTTCATGAATCGGAAGGGCAGGTACTGCCGGGTGTTCTGGGTTCCACTGCGGGTCGGCGACAGCGAGGGGGCGGCCGACCTGAGCTCCGAGGACGAATCGGAACGCGGGGGATTTGAGCGGAGTGAATCAAATTTGCTGATTGACAGGACGGATAATTCGGTTACCATAACGCATAATTTTGACTGGAGCGGCGGATCGGGGAGAAATTCATCGGCGAACTCGTTCAATCTGTGGAACGGTCAGGCATCCGGCCCGCATACGATTGTAAAGGAAGCGGGTAGCGGGGGAGGTGTTTGGAATGACCAATAAGAGATCAGCGGCCGGAACCTGAGAGCTCATTGTGAAAATCACTGGCCTCCCCTTCACCGTGCGATGCCCTGAGAACTTGATCTCCAACCTGTCACTCGTCGCATGAGTATGAATATGAAAACCTTAATGAACATTCTATCCCGGATCGGACGCAGCGTGCTGCAAGTTATGGAGTTTTCAGGATTCACGTTAACCCTATTCTTCAAGTCAATGGGCTATCTGAGAAACGTCTTCAAGCGGCGCAGGGAGATCGTGCGGCAGATGTATAGCGCCGGAGTACGCACCTTCCCGGTGATCACTGTCGTAGCCCTCTTCACCGGCATGATACTCACGCTCCAGACCGGAATCGGTCTGCAGGATTACGGCATGGAAGAGAGTATCGGCAATATCGTGATCGCCACCCTCACCAGGGAGATGGGGCCTTTCAGCGCGGCGATCAT
>MIBH01000001.1:35102-39853 GCA_001829455.1 Spirochaetes bacterium RBG_13_51_14 | reverse complement strand
CCTTTGAGACCTTTTACCAGCACGTGCTCGAATCGCTCTGGTTCAAAGCGACGTACGTGGGATTGTTCAAGTCCTTCATATTCGGCCTGATCATCTCGTCAATCAGCTGCGCGCATGGGCTGAAGGCCAAGGACGGCGCCCGGGGCGTCGGCCGGGCCACCCGCAACAGCGTTGTCGCCTCGTTCCTGATGATTCTCATCGTCGGGTATTTCATAACCGATTTATTCTTCAGGGAGGGGCTGTGATAACGCTTGAAAACCTCCATAAAAGTTTCGAGGGACGGGCGGTGCTGAGCGGCGTATCTCTCTCCCTGGAACCGGGCGAGACCTTCGTTATCATCGGCATGTCCGGCACGGGTAAAACCGTGACCCTGAAGCATATCGCCGGCCTGATGGAGCCGGACGAGGGTACCGTTCTCATCGGCGGCGTACGGATGAACGGCGCCCCGGCACCCGTGAAGGATAATCTGCGGAAAAAAATGGGCGTCGTGTTCCAGTCCGGCGCGCTCATCAACTGGCTCTCGGTGTTCGAGAACATCGCGCTGCCCCTGGTGGAGCGGCGGAATCACACCTTCCCTGAGATCGAGCGTATGGTGGACGAAAAGCTCCACCTCCTCGGCCTGACCGAGGCCAAACACAAGATGCCCGGGGAACTGTCCGGCGGTATGAAGAAGCGGGTGTGCCTCGCCCGCGTGCTGGTACGGAATCCCGAGATCATCCTCTACGACGAGCCCACGTCGGGCCTTGACCCGGTCATGTCCAGGATCATCAACAATCTCATCAGGCAGATGAAGCGCGATATAAAGGTGACCTCCGTGGTCGTGACCCACGACATGCACAGCGCCTACGATATCGCCGACCGGATCGCGATGCTCTACAATGGGACGATAATCCAGTGCGACGTGCCGGAGGCAATAAAAAATTCTCAAAATCAGATCGTCCAGCAGTTTGTTAAAGGAATGGTCACGGGGCCGATCGAGATGGAATAACGCTCGCGCGCAGCGCGCCTGCCGGGAGCGGGGGTTGACGGGAGCGTCGTTATGATGTTATATTGTACACTGGGGCCGTCATGGAATCGAAATTCAAGAACGAAATAATCGTGGGGATTCTGTTCATCATCGCCATTGTAATACTCGGATACTACACCATCATCATGTCCCGGAAATTCCTCGAGCCTTCCACGGCATACCGCATGACGGTGATATTCCCGAACATCGAAGGCCTGGAATTGGCCAACAAGGTGAAGATCAACGGGGTTGAAGCCGGCAAGGTTGAAGAGATATCACTCAGGGGGTACCAGGTGCTGGTGAGGCTCAAGATGTTCACCGCATTCACCCTGTACGAGAATTTTTCAATCAAAATAAAGAGCGACTCCCTGCTGGGGAAAAAATTCATCGGCATTTTTCCCGGCTCGCCGTACGACCGGAACGGTATCGAGCAGAAGATCGTGACGGAACGGGAGAATCTCCCCGGGAAGTATGAGGACGTCCTGGGGGCCATCAGCGAGCTCATCGACGAGAACAGGGAAAATATCTACGCCTCCATCAGGAATATCCGGGAAATAACAGCTAAATTGAACACGGGGCAGGGGACTTTCGGCAAACTGATCAACGACGACAAGATTCACGCCCAGACCGGCGAGCTGGTAAAGGAACTGCGGGAAACCATCGAGGACGCACGTGAACAGGCGCCCATTACCAGCTTCATCCGCGCCGCGCTTACGGCTTTCTGACAGAAACACCGGACCCCGAACAGGGGAATGGGCGATACCGTCAATCGTGCTTGTAGAGCTTCAGGAGGAATTCGATCAGCTTCGGCGTGTCCACGTTGATGGGATCTATGTACTCCAGTATCCCGGCGAAGAGGAGTATGACCTGCGTGATCCTGGCGATGAACTGTATCTCAGAATCCCCGTCGGCGACGCCTCCCTTCAGATCCTTGATGGTGCTGGCGTAGAGGCCCAGGTGGTTGCGAATGAACTTCTTGATGATCTCTCGAATTTTTTCGTCTTCGAATCCATAGAGGATGATATTGATCAGAATCCTCATGTTCTTCTTGTCAAGAAGGAACTTCTCGATGCTGAAGAGCGTGGTGATCAGGGCCCGGTCGTTTTTGTCCAGGTCGAGCCCCTGGACGACGCCGATCTGATCCCGCTGTATCTGGTTGAAGAAGTTTTCGATGAGCGCCACATAGAGCTCCTCCCTGGTTGGGAAGTAATGGCGCAGCCCCCCCTTGGAAAACCCCGCTTCCTTGGCCACATCCTCGAGTGATACCTGGGAGTATACATCCCTTTCAAGACACCGCTTCAACGCCTCGATGATATGTTTCTTTTTTTTGATTATTTTGAGTTCTTTTTTCATTATCCGCTCGTGGACGAAAATAGCCCGACCGGATGGAAATCTAAAATACTATTGCATTTTTGTAAATAAATATTTTATTTACCGGGAGTAACTATTCAGCATGTTTGAAAAAACATAACATTTAAAAAATAATGACCAATAATTCCCCCCGCCGCCTTCAGCGACGGGGGGAATTATTATTACATTAATTTAATGAATGCATAAATTTTGAAATTTGCTGAATAGTTACTCCCGGTGAATATATGATCTGGTATTATTTTAATTGACAATATCGTGTACAAAAATTGTATTTCGTAGGTTGATGATATGCGACCCCCGCTCCAGCCTCAGGCGCGGGCGGCGCACGTGAATACCGATATGCCAAAACGCACGGATATTAAGAAAATACTCATCATAGGTTCCGGACCGATAGTTATCGGTCAGGCCTGTGAATTCGATTATTCCGGCTCGCAGGCCTGCAAGGCCCTGAAAGAGGAAGGGTACCAGGTGGTGCTTATAAACTCCAACCCGGCGACCATCATGACGGACCCGGAACTTGCGGACCGGACCTACATCGAGCCCATAACCCCGGATATCGTTGAAAAGATAATCGCTCTGGAAAAACCGGACGCTCTCCTCCCCACCGTGGGCGGCCAGACCGCCCTGAACATCACTCTCGCACTGGCGGAGCGCGGCGTGTTTGAGAGATTTGGAGTCGAACTTATCGGCGCCAATATCAATTCAATCAGAAAGGCCGAGGACCGGGAGCTCTTTAAGAAAGCGATGCTGAATATCGGCCTCGCGGTGCCCCGGTCCGGGCTCGCATCGTCTATCGATGAGGCGCTTTCGGTACTGGAGCAGATCAATCTGCCCATCATTATCCGTCCCGCCTTCACCCTGGGCGGCACGGGCGGCAACATCGTGTATAACCGCGAGGACTTCATCGAACTCGTGGCGCGGGGACTCGATGAATCACCCATCAGCCAGGTGCTCCTCGAGGAGTCGGTGATCGGATGGAAGGAGTTCGAGCTGGAGGTGATGCGTGACCGGATGGATAACGTGGTCATTATCTGTTCGATCGAAAACATCGATCCCATGGGAATCCACACCGGCGACTCCTTCACGGTGGCTCCCCAGCAGACCCTGACCGACCGCGAGTATCAGAATTTGAGAAACATGGCGATCAAAATCATCCGCGAGATCGGCGTCGACACCGGCGGCTCCAATATCCAGTTCGCGGTGAACCCGACCGACGGCAGGGTAATGGTCATTGAGATGAACCCGCGCGTGAGCCGCAGCTCAGCCCTTGCTTCAAAGGCGACCGGATATCCCATCGCGAAAATCGCCGCCAAGCTCGCCGTCGGCCTCACCCTGGATGAAATCCCGAACGACATCACCAGGAAAACCCCCGCCTCATTCGAGCCCACGATCGACTATGTCGTGGTCAAGGCGCCGCGGTGGGCCTTTGAGAAGTTCGAGGGCGCCGATTCGCGACTCGGCACCCAGATGAAATCGGTCGGCGAGGCGATGGCCATCGGCCGCACCTTCAAGGAAGCGTTTCAGAAATCGCTCCGGTCGCTGGAGACGGGCCGGTTCGGATTCGGGTCCGACGGCGTGCTCAAAATCATTCAGATGCTGAAACGGCTCCCCGAGCGGCACAAGCGCGATATCATCGAGAAGGAGCTTTTCAACACCCGCGAGGACCGGATGTTTTTCCTGAACGTGGCCTTCAAGATGGGATGGACCGTTGACCGGGCGCAGGTTCTCACCGGGATAGACCGGTGGTTCCTGACGCAGATATACGAGATCGTTGCGGCCGCCGGCGAATTCGGCGAAGCCTGCAAGGCGGGCGGTTTCACCGCGGAGAACGTGCGGCGGATGAAGCGGCTCGGTTTTTCCGACCGCCAGCTGGGATATCTGGCGCACCGCGAGGAGCTCAACCGCCTGTACGAACGGGGCCTTGATTATCATAAAGAGTACGCCAGAGCCCTGAAGACCAGGGAGGACGAAGTGCGGGAGTTCCGGATGAAACACGGTATCGTGCCCGGATTCAGGCTCGTGGATACCTGCGGCGGCGAGTTCGAGGCATTCACCCCATACTACTACTCGTCATATGACGACGCCGATGAGGCTGCCGTTTCCAGCCGGAAAAAGATCATGATACTGGGCGGCGGTCCCAACCGGATCGGGCAGGGGATCGAGTTCGATTACTGCTGCTGCCACGCCTCCTTCGCCCTCCGCGAGGAAGGGATCGAATCGATCATGGTGAATTCCAACCCTGAAACCGTTTCCACCGACTACGACACGTCGGACCGGCTTTACTTTGAACCGCTCACCCTGGAAGACGTGCTCGCCATATACAATCGGGAGAAACCCGACGGGGTGATTGTCCAGTTCGGCGGGCAGACCCCTC
>MIBH01000001.1:33868-35094 GCA_001829455.1 Spirochaetes bacterium RBG_13_51_14 | reverse complement strand
GCGCGCACCCTGGAAGAGAACGGCGTCAAAATCATTGGCACCTCGCCGAACGCCATCGACCGGGCCGAGGACCGGGAGCGTTTCGCCGCGGTGGTGCGGAAACTGGGCCTGCTCCAGCCTGACAACGGGATCGCCTTTTCCGAAGAAGAGGCGGTCCGGATCGCCTCTTCCATCGGCTATCCCGTACTGGCGCGTCCCAGCTACGTGCTGGGCGGCAGGGCCATGGCGATCATCTATGACGAGGCGAGCCTGGTGGACTACATTGCCACGGCAGTGGAGCTCTCGCCCGAACACCCGATTCTGGTGGACGATTTCCTTGAGGACGCTATCGAGATAGACGTTGACGCCGTCTGCGACGGCGCGGACGTGTACATCGGAGCCGTAATGGAGCACGTGGAGGAGGCCGGCGTCCATTCGGGCGATTCGGCCTGCATCATACCGCCCCTGTCGCTTTCGGATGATATGATGCGGAACATCACCGAAGCCACCGGCGTGCTGGCGCGCGAACTCGGCGTCGTGGGCCTCCTGAACATACAGTACGCGATCAAGGAGAACAGGCTTTACGTGATCGAGGTGAATCCGCGGGCATCCCGGACCGTGCCCTTCGTGTCCAAGACGACCGGCGTTCCTCTGGCGAAAATAGCGGTCAAGGTGATGCTGGGGAGGAAGCTCAAGGAGTTAGGCCTGTCGGCAATGAAGCGTTTTCCGTACATCAGCGTGAAGGAGGCGGTGCTCCCCTTCAACAAGTTTCCCGGCGTCGACACGATCCTCTCGCCCGAGATGAAGTCCACCGGCGAGGTGATGGGCATTTCCGACAATTTTGGCGAGTCGTTCTATAAGGCGACGCTGGCGGCAGGCGATTCGCTTCCCCTGTCCGGGACGGTTCTCCTTTCGCTGAACAGCGGCTCCCGGGACGCGCTGCTTCCGGAAGTGGGAAGCCTGCAGGAAAGCGGGTTCCACCTTATCGCCACCGAGGGCACGGCACAGTACTACAGTGAACGGGGCATCCCCTGCGGCCAGGTGCACAAGGTCAGCGAGGGACGGCCCAATATTATCGATCTGATGAAAAATAATGAGGTTGACATGATCGTCAATACGCCTACCGGTAAGTTATCTAAGGATGATTCCTATCTGATACGCCAGGCCGCAGTGCGATACCATATACCGTACATGACAACCGTGCAGGCTGCGCGGGCCGCTATCCGCGGTCTGCTGGAGGTAAAACG
>MIBH01000001.1:31934-33854 GCA_001829455.1 Spirochaetes bacterium RBG_13_51_14 | reverse complement strand
TCGTCAGGCCGATACAGGAATATCACAAAGAGGTGAGCTAAACATGGGTACTAAAGTATTGCTCCGGAGCAATGACATCGCAGACATCATTGACCGGTATTCCCGGCAGATATACGACGATATCGGCGACGTTGAAAAGTTCGCCGTGGTCGGGCTGCAGACGGGGGGGGTTGAGCTCGCGCGCCGCATCCGCGCGCGTATCGAGGATTTGTCAGGAAAACAGATCCAGAGCGGCACGCTGGACATAACCTTTTATCGCGACGACCTCGCCACCCGGGGCGTGCTTCCGTCAATCAAGGAGACATCCATCTCGTTCGATATCTCCACGATGACCATCCTCCTGGTGGATGACGTACTGTTCACCGGCCGCACCACCAAGGCTGCGCTGGAGACGCTCACGTCGTTCGGGAGGCCCAAGGCCATCAGGCTCTTCGTACTGGTGGATCGCGGGAACCGGGAACTGCCGATACAGCCCGACTACTGCGGCTTCAGGATTACAACCGACATCAGGGACAGCATAGATGTCGATCTTTCCGGTCGGGCACCCTCCGGCGACAGCGTGATTCTCACGACCGCGGATTAGGCAGCGGGACGGCCGATCAGGCGATCTGCCGCAACATCTCGCGCAGATACGATTCCAACATCTTGCCGTTGTCGATATTCCTGCCGGAGCCCTCGATCGGATATTTCGTCACTTCGGTCATGTTCCGCACCTCCTCCCTGATCCGGCCGAAGTATTCCAGTTTGATCTTTGTCAGGTCGATCGATTTTTTCTCGAGGTCGGCGTTGAGGTTTATGCTGTCCGTCATGTCGAAGTTCAGGTTAGACACAAAGCTGATATCCGCGCAGGCGATGGCGACATACGACGTAAGGTCGCCGATCTTGAATCGGATGTCTTTCGGAAGGCTCAGATCATAGCCCACTTCGTCAACCAGGTTCAGGGCGGGCAGGAAGTCCTTGATTTCCAGCGACAGGATGACGGTGAGCTCGGTCATCAACTCGAGGTTCCGGTTGAACAGATCGTGCTTCGCGACGACCAGGTCGCGTATGGCGATGGAATCCTCGTGCAGCTTTTCCGTGAACTGGTTCACCTGCTCGGCGAAAACCAGCTGTGTTATGGAGCTCCGGTTGACGGCGACGGATATATTCCATCCCGTATGGGCCTCGTCGATGAGCTGCAGGAGCTCGTCTCTGTTGTTCTCCTCGATGTAACGGCGGGCGTCTTTCAGGCGCTTCACCAGCTGAATACCGCGCTTGAGATTTGACGATGAGCCGCGGATGGCGTTATCTGAATCCTCGAGGGTCCGGAAGGCCAGTTTCTTCAGCTGGTCGATGGATTCCCGCTGGAACTTCTTGCGGTTTATGATGAGGTTGTCCATCAGGATGATATCGTTGTCATTCTGTATGATGATATGGAGCAGTATGATCGCTTTCTGCACCGGTTGAGAGAGGCCCTGGGCCAGGTCCTCCAGCTGCTCCAGCAGAGCCCGGTCTATTGATGTTCCGCCCATCAAATCACGTATTATCTCCCTCTGGCGCCGTATGTTCGATTCGAGAATCTGGCAATAATTCTGTACCATGGTATCCTGGTCGCGCGTCGTTTTGTTCGCCCGTGAAATTATGTCGAATTCCTGGGTCAGAATATCGCTGATTTCCATCGACTGCCGTATCAGTTTTATGGCCTGCTCGGAATGGGTTTTCCGGAGCTTCGATGATTCGTTCACGAGCCGTGTTATCGATACGAATTCTTCCGCCTTGTTGTGGAGATCGGTGAATATGCTGTCATTCATTGATGCTCATTGGCTCCATTTTCTTTCAGCAGCGGTATTCTATATCACCGATCGCAATTATCAATACATTTTTTATTATTTATACCGAGTGACAGATGCGATACCGGCGACTATTTTCCATCAAAGCTGA
>MIBH01000001.1:20878-31896 GCA_001829455.1 Spirochaetes bacterium RBG_13_51_14 | reverse complement strand
TCATGGTACTCCCCTGTTCGCGGCGGTGCCGCGATGCCGATCCACGGTCCGGCAGGACCGCGGGGCGGCATCTTGAATCCGATATGCATGCTTCCGGCAGAGACGATGCGCCGGCCTTGGATCCGAAACCGCCGGCGGAGAAACGGCGGATTACCCCGGCAAAGCGGACGGTGCCTAAGGGTGCCCTTAAAAAGATTATTCCGGAAGAACCAAAAGTATACGATTTCGGCACAAAACTGGAAATGATACTGCCTCCTGAGAAGCGGTGACGCGCGGACGCCGGACACCGGGGAAGGCGAATGCTTCCCGCGTGCAACTGAAAGGAGAGCAACCCGCTCCGCGGTGTTTTTTCATTGACTGTTATACCGAGCTCATGATTCTATTACGTCCTGACCGCGTGTCAGGAATACTTTATTTAACCTGAATATGCAAACAAACAGCCGGGCAGCACTATGGAAAAGCCACGCATACTGATCGTCGAAGATGAATCCGTCATCGTCATGAATCTTGAGAACAATCTGGCGGAGCTGGGGTATGAGGTGTGCGGATACGTGAGCACCGGGAAGAAAGCCGTCAGGAAGGCGGCGGAGCTTGAGCCGGATCTCATACTCATGGACATCGTGCTCAAGGGAACCATGGACGGGATCGAGGCGGCGAAGATCATCAAGGACACGCTTGATATTCCCATCGTGTATATGACCGGCAATGCGGACGTACCCACCATAACACGCGCGCGAGAAACCGATCCGCACGGCTATCTGCTCAAGCCGATCAACATGCTGCACCTTTTCTCCACCATCGATACCGTGCTCCGTCGTCATACACTGGAGATCCGTCTGCGCGAGAATGAAGAGAAGCTCCGGAGAATCATCGAGAATTCGAAAGACGGGATAATTCTCGTCGACGAGAGGGGACGCATCATCGAATGGAACCCCGGCATGGAGCTCAATACCGGCGTCATGAAATCTGAAGTGATCGGCAGACCGGTATGGGGAGTGCAGTATCAACTGATGGAGAAAGAGAAACCGACCGGCTTGTCAGAGGCCGATCTGAAATCCATATATCAAAAGCTGCTGGAGAGCTGCCGGGAGGAATTACCGGAGCGGTACCAAGAAGGAGAGATCATGCTCCGGGACGGCACCTCGCGCTGGGTCGAAGATCTCGTGTTCCAGATTCCGACGTCAAAAGGAACCATGATATGCATTTTCCAGCGTGATATAACGGAACGGCGGCGGTCAGAGGAGGCGCTCCGTGAAAGCGAGGAGCGGTACCGCGCCCTTTTCGATCAATCGCCGGTTGGGGTTTTCATATTCGATAAAAATCTTATCATAACCGAGTGCAACGAGCGCTTTGCCGAAATGGTGGAAACCCCGCAGAGGGAAATTATCGGTTTTGATTCCGCGCGTCAAAGAGAAAAAGCCGTCATCCCTAAAATGAACGAGACGATTAACGGAAATCCATCATTTTGGGAGGGGTGGTTCCATCTGCCCGATCGAGACGAAACGGTGTATCACTCGGTCAACTACAGTCCGCTCCGGGACGCTGACGGGACGGTGATCGGCGGCATCGCCGTCGTCAATGATCTCACGAAACGAAAACGAACGGAGGAGCAGCTGAAGATATCGGAAGAACGGAGCCGCCTCCTGGTTGAAAACGCCAATGAGAGCATTGCTGTCTTGCAGGACTGGCGGTTCATGTTCGCGAATCCCCGGTTCAGGGAGCTCACCGGCTACACCGGGGAAGAGCTCGGATCGCGGCGTTTCACTGAATTCGTGCACCCCGACGACCGGGAGATGTTAGATGACCGGTACCGAAAGCGAATGGGTGGGGATACGTCCCATCTCAGCTATGAGGCGCGCTTCATCGACCGGCAGGGTAATACCAAATGGACGGAGCTTAACACCGTTCTGTTCCAATGGGAGGGGAAGCCCGCATCGCTCCTGTTTATCAGGGACATCACGGACCGCAAGAAGGCCGAGGAGGAGCGCAGGAAGATGGAAGCGCAGATCCAGCAGACTCAGAAGCTGGAGAGCCTGGGCGTTCTGGCCGGCGGCATCGCCCATGATTTCAACAACCTTCTCATGGCCATCCTGGGGAATATCGATCTGGCGCTCCTGGACCTGACGCCGTCATCTTCCGCGCGGGGCAATCTGCTGGAGGCGGCCAAGGCGTCCCAGCGGGCCGCCGACCTCTGCCGCCAGATGCTCGCTTATTCCGGGCGGGGACGGTTCACCAGCGAGTCACTGAGCCTCAATGCGCTCGTCGAGGACATGGAGCACATGCTGGAAGTATCGGTTTCGAAAAAGGCGGTCATTCGATATAACCTGGCACCGGGGCTGCCCGCCATCGATGCTGACGCGACGCAGGTGCGCCAGATCATCATGAACCTGGTGATCAACGCATCGGACGCCATCGGAGTGAAGAGCGGCGTCATTTCCATATCCACGGGGGCGATGGAGTGCGACCGCTCATACCTGAGCGAGACCTGGCTGAACGAGCTGCACCCCGAGGGCCTGTACGTGTTTATCGAGGTCGCCGATACCGGCAGCGGCATGGACCCGGGAACCCTCCCCCGGATATTCGATCCCTTCTTCACGACCAAGTTCACGGGGCGCGGCCTGGGCCTGGCCGCGGTGCTCGGCATCGTCCGTGGACACCACGGTGCCATCAAGGTATACAGCGAAAAGGGGAAGGGCACCACGTTCAAAATTCTCTTTCCCGCTGCGGGGCGGCCCGCCGGGCGGCCGGACGGAATCAGCGGTTCCGTGCAGGAATGGCGGGGAAGCGGCACGGTCCTTCTCGCGGACGACGAGGAGACGATCAGGGCGCTCGGAAGACAGATGCTGGAGCGCTTGGGTTTCACGGTTTTGACCGCTGCTGACGGGCGGGAGACGCTGGATATCTTCCGGGAGCATGCCGGCGAGCTCACCTGCGTCATTCTGGATCTCACCATGCCGCACATGGATGGAGAGGAGACTTTCCGCGAGCTTCGACGCATTCGCAAGGATGTGCGCGTCATCATGTCGAGCGGCTATAACGAGCAGGAGATAAACCAGCGATTCGCCGGCAAGGGTATTGCCGGGTTCATTCAGAAGCCGTACCAGATGGCCGACCTGGCGGCGAAGCTGAAGGAAATTCTCCCGTAGGATGAAATGATATCCCGGGGAATTGGATGACCAATGAAGAAGAAACGCATTCTCATCGCTGATAGTGATGCCGTTACCGCGTCAGAGGTAGAGAATATTCTGGGCGGGCTCGGATATGAGGTATGCGGATGCGCGGGCTCTGGCCGGGAGGCGCTTCAGAAGGCGGCGGAGCTTGAGCCGGATCTCATTCTCATGGAGATCGCTCTCAAGGGCGGCATGGACGGGATCGAGGCGGCGAAGATCATCAGAGACAGGCACGCTCTTCCTGTCGTCTTTCTGACCGGCTATGCGGATATCGCCGCGGTCACCCGCTCCCGGGAGGCAGATCCCCACGGGTACGTGCTTAAGCCGGTCGAGACCTGGCATCTTTTTGCCGCTGTCGAAACCGCCCTGAACTGCCATGAGCTGAAAGTAAAGCTGGGGGAAGAAGAGAAGCGGTACCGCACGATTTTCCAGAACGCGGTCGAGGGCGTTCTGGTTGCGGATATGAAAGCCGGTAAATTCGTATATGCCAATTCGGCCCTGTGCCGGATGTTCGATTATTCCGAAGAAGAGCTCAGGCAGATGTGGATTGATGACATTCATCCCGAGAAGGATCGGGACATGGTCATGAACGAATTCATGGCCTTGGCCCGCAGAGAAAAAATTCTTGCCGCCGATATACCCTGCATCCGCAAGGACGGTTCTCTGTTCTATGCCGATATCGCCGGTTCGACCATGGTGATCGACGGTGCTATCTGTAACGTCGGTTTTTTTACCGACGTTACGGAACGAAAAAAGGCCGGGGAAGCCTTCCGCGAGAGCGAAGAGCGCTTCCATGATCTCATCCAGGGCATGCCGATCGGGATCAGCCTCATGAATCAGGAATTTTCAGCCGAGTATGTCAACCCCGAACTCACCCGAATCACGGGATATGACCAGGAAGATCTGGCCGACCCGCAGCTCTTGTTCGAGCAGGTGTTCCCCGACCCGGATGAACGGCGGAAGGTCTGGCGGATATTGATGAATGATATCGGAAGACCTGATATCCGCTATCTGCGCCAATTCACGGCCCGATGCAAGGACGGCAGCGACAAGGTCATACAGTTTTGCATGGTGAGGATGGCCGACGGTCGTTTTCTGGTGACCTACGAGGACGTTACCGAGCGATCGAGAATAGAGGAAAAACTGTACGACTGGATGCGTCGATTTGAGCTCATGGTGGAGGCGTCGGGACAGGTGACGTACGACTATGATGTCTCCTCCGGCGTCATTGTGTGGGGGGATACCATTGAGCGCATCCTCGGATACCCGACGGATGAGATCGGCGGCGGTATCTCCCAGTGGGAGGCGCTCCTCCATCCGGACGACCGGGCCGGAACGCTTGAACATCTGGAACATGCCATGGCTGATTGCGCGTACTGGGACGCCGAATACCGCCTGCTGCACCGGAACGGGCGTTACGTGTGGATACGGGACCGGGGCTTTTTTTTGCCCGATTCAACGGGCGCTGCGGCAAGACGGCTGGGGATGCTCGAGGATATCACCCTTCGGAAAGAGGCGGAGGTGCAGATACGCGAATCGCTCCGTGAGAAAGAGACGCTCCTCAAGGAGGTGCATCACCGCGTTAAAAACAACTTCCAGATGATCACCAGTCTCATGAGCCTCCAGTCCATGAGCATGCAGAACAAGGATCTTATAAAATATTTTGGCGATGCGCAGAACCGCATCAGGTCTATGGCGCTGATCCATGAAAAGCTCTATCAATCGAAAGATATATCACATATCGATATGGCGTCGTATCTCAGAACCATTGTATATGAACTCCATACCAGTTACTCAACCGGCCGCGACGGGTTCAATCCGTGTATTGAATCGGACGAGTTGTTCCTGAATATCGACCAGGCCATACCCTGCGGCCTTATCATAAATGAGATCCTGACGAACGCGTTCAAATACGCATTTCCGCCCCATTGGAAGGGAGAGCCGGAGATGCGAATTTCAATCCGCGAACTCTCCGGCATGATTGAGATGCATATCATGGACAACGGCGTCGGCATGCCGGAATCGATCGATATGAACACAACCCGGTCTCTGGGACTCTCCCTGGTGCCGATGCTGGCGAAACAGCTCTCGGGCGAGGTCCTTTTGGACCGATCAGCGGGCACAAGATTTATCGTTCGGTTTCCCAAAAAATGAATATGAAGCTCATCGCGTATTTGAGGCAGTGATTGCTGCGGCGAGGGTGATTATCGGAAGGGACCGCTGCGGCACCAGTGTGCTGCTGTCAGCATAGTTATTGACAACAGGAACTCGTATGAAAATATCAATGACAGATATAAGGAAAACGACATGGCTCATATGCAGTACTGTCCCTGGTGCGGAGGCCGGCTCGGCAGCAAGGTAATAGAGGGAAGGGAACTCACCGCCTGCGCGGCCGATTCATGCGGGTACGTGTTCTGGGACAATCCGCTGCCGGTCGTGGCCGCCATTGTGGAGCATGAGGGCTCAGTGATTCTGGCCCGCGGCAAGGGATGGCCCGAAAAGATATTCGGCATCATAACCGGTTTCCTCGAGCGGGGGGAAACGCCGGAGGAAGCGGTCGTCCGGGAAGTACGGGAGGAGCTGGGCCTTTCCGCGAAGATTGAAGGTTTCGTGGGCATATATCCGTTCTTTCAGAAGAATCAGCTCCTCCTGGTCTACCATCTGTCGGCGGAGGGAGAAATCACGATCAGCGATGAGCTTGAAGAGATTAAACACATCAGTCCCGAAAAATTGCGTCCCTGGGCCTTTGGGACCGGGCCGGCGGTGAAGGACTGGCTTGAGAAGAGAAAGATGTGAAGATCCGATGACACCGGCCGCGCGGGTGATGCCGGCGTTGCAGGCCGGCGCGCTTACGGCCCGAACCGTGACACATCCACGGGAACCAGATATTCCCGAACGTTCAGTATGTCGCTGATCCATTCAGCACTGTCGGCATCATCCATATAATCAAGGATATCGGGTATGATACGGGTGCGGGCGTAATCCGGTGCGGCGGCGCCGTCGGAAAGGATGGCAGTGTACCGCTTTGACAGGTAGTTGTGCGATTTGGCTTCGTCCTCGCTCTCCCATGTGTGGCAGTTCTTCAGGCCAGCGCCGTTTATCCATTCAACGGTGCCGTAGGAATTTGAAGAAAAATATATTTTTTCAATGATTCCGGTGCGGTCGAGGTATATGACCAGGGACTTGTCAACGTAGTCCCGTTTGAGGTACGACGCGAAAGAGATTTTTTTCCCCGATTCGGTAGGTTCGATGCCCGCAAGCTTTATTTTGTTGGCGTTATCCATATAATCCCTTCTGCGTCAATCCCGCGCCAGGTTATTAACTCGACTTAGGCGGTTTCTTTATTCCCCTCCCTTGATGGGAGGGGATAGGGGAGGGTGATGAGAACAGAATTGGCTGCTGTCGCCTGAATTTCAGTCCCTGCTTCTGTTTGATTCTTTCGTAATTGCTTCGCAAAATACACTGAACTGTCTGACAGTAACTTTTTTCACCCCCACCCCAGCCCTCCCCCCTCAAGGGGGAGGGAGGTCTTAATTCAATTTTCGCCTCCGTCGAGTTATTAATTAAAATTTATGCGGGAGCGGCACTAGCCGATTATTGTACGGGGTGTGTGTGAAATCATCAATCTTTTTTTATCTTCATATCTGAAAACCGATCCTTCCGGTAAAACAATCTAACGCAACCTGTTATATCGTCAGTACTAGCGGGCGCGTGTCCCATGATATAATCGAGAGAAAGTGCGAACAATTACTGTCAAAAAAAGCGGCGCGGTCATTTCTAAAACTTGACAGAACTTCATTTTCATGATAATCTGCATTACCGGGAAGCGGCCCATGGTATTTAACCGTGATTTTTCAGGAGATCAATGAAACGCGGTGATTCCAGTCGACAATTAACTATTCATGGGAGGAGGGTTAAATGAATAAGGTTACCATACAGTTGAACCCGCCTCGTGATCCGGCCCAGTACGGAGAGAAGATAGACTTCTGGCACGGCCTGCGAGGCTACCTCTTTAACGGATCAATCTTTGCAGCCGCCGGGGGTCTTACTCTGGTGGCCGCCCTATCCGGACCGTATGAGCTGGGGCTCACGGTCTTCAAGCTGATCGGGTTCCTCCTTTTCGGCAGTACGGGATATAGGAATTTCCGCAGGGCGATTCGGGGCCACCGTGAGCGGCTGGAGGCATTCATGCGGGGGAGGCTCTTCCGCTGCTCCATCGTAAGCCAGGGGAGGGCCTTCGCGACATGGAAGAGCCGCCGGGACTACACACTGATCATACAGGTGACCATGGAGAACGGAAAAGTGCTGGAAAAAACAATCAGGTCTTCCGACCGGACGTTACATCAGCGGTATCCGCTCCACGGCGAATTTGACGCGCTGGCGGACGTCGGTTCGGGTTTTATGTTCGCCCCTCCGGAGGTGGACATCGAGGCATCATTCCAATAGCCAGCAGTACGATACGAACGACGTCGATCGTGAGATGGAGGCTGAACGGTGCGATCGCGTCTTCAGTATTATACGGCTGCAACATAACAGGCAGGTGCGCCATAGACGACGAAGCCATATTCCGGCAGGAAAGCAAAAATAAAACTATCTGCATAGAAGTCTTTCAGACCGGCTAGAGCCAGGGCATCACGGTGCTGAAGTCGGACAGCAGGGACAGTTTCCTCATCAGGCACCATGATATGGACCAAAACAAGTCGCGGATCATTAGATACCGCTGATTCAGCTGTTCAGGCAATGATTGTGCCCGCCGGTCGCATTTAAACATATTCTCCTCGTTATGCGACATAACATTTACAAAAGTATTAATGCGATATCATCCCTTTGGTCGATTTATTAATCAGAACCGGAGCGCGAAGATGAAGCGGATGGTGCGCACTCCGGTATCGTTTTAATAAATCATTAAAAGGATACGAATGATGCGCGGGGTGATGTCCGCATGATCCAGGAACGACGGTATGTCACGATCGAGGAGACCGCCGCCCTCCTCGCTGTTTCCTCCGCAACGGTCCGTAACTGGGTGAAGCACGAATACCTGCGCCCTGCCAGACGGCCGTCCGGCATCATGTTTCGCGCCGATGACGTACGCGCCCTTGCGGACAGAATTCGGAGCGGGGACGTTCGGAGACTCGCCAGCCGCGCCAATAAGGCGACCTCGGCCCGTTCATTCATACCGGATGAATACCTGGACCGAGAGTCCGCCCGTGGTGCGATAGAAAAAATCGTGTCTTTCATAGTCGGCGTCGGAATTGACCGGGAGCGGGCTTTGTTCATCCTGGCCCTGCGCAGATTCCTCGCCGAAGGCATATGCGCCGGCCGGGATCTCGCGGCCATTGCGCGGGGTGGTTTCCACATACCGGGCAGGGAATACGCGAGCCGCGAATTGATCAATTGGCACGCGGCGTTGGGGAGTTTTACCGTCACTGAACAATGCGCCCCCCTGCTCGGTCTTGACCTGCCGCGACAACGGGACATCCTGGGCCTGATATACCAGTCGCTCCTCCGGGAGGGCGACAAGGCGACGAGCGGCTCTTATTATACGCCCGATCATATCGTCAGTGGAATCGCGGCCGATTCCGCCGGTCCCGGTGCGCGGATTCTGGACCCCTGCTGCGGCACCGGTCAGTTCTTGCTCGCCTTCGCGGAAAGATCGCGGGACCCGCTGTCCCTGCACGGCTCAGATGTCGACGACTGCGCCGTGCGCATCGCGCGCGTCAATATGATGCTGGCATTCCCCGACCGAGACTTTGAGCCGCGGATCCACCGGAGCAACTTCATGCTGGACGAGAGGTTCGGTATCCGCGGGGAGCGCGGATTTGACGTGATAGCCACAAATCCGCCCTGGGGCATGCATTACGCCCGGGAGGAGCTGAACCGCCTGAGGGTGCTGCACCCGGAGATAAGATCCAGCGAGTCATACTCGTATTTTCTGAAGAAGAGCATCGATCTGCTCAGAAACGGCGGCGCTCTTTCCTTCATACTGCCGGAATCGCTGTTATACGTGAAGTCGCACGGCGATATCAGGAACTATATCCTGAAACATTGCCGAATCGAGCGGATCATCCGGCTGGGGAGGGTGTTCAAGAACGTTTTCACACCGGTCATCCGGCTTGACCTGGTCAAGGGCGGAAGGCCCGGGATGGTCCGCTCTATCTCCGGCGGCGGAGCGCATGCGGTGGACCAGAATCGCTTTCGCGGGAACGGCGATTTCATTTTCGATATCAGCGTAAGCTCGATGGACGTCCGGATCCTGGACCGGGTATACGGCAGGGAGCACACAACCCTGGAGGGCGGGGCAGACTGGGCGCTGGGCATCGTGACCGGGGACAATGAGAAATACCTCAACGGCAGTGGAAGCGGCGGCTATGAGCCGATCTACCGGGGAAGGGACGTGGATCACTATTTTCTGCTGGAGCCATCCGCGTATATTCGTTTTACGCCGGATAAATTCCAGCAAGCGGCGCCTGAAGAGAAATACCGCGCCCGGGAAAAGCTGGTCTATCGATTCATATCGAAGGGTCTCGTCGTCGCCTATGACAATCGAGGAAGCCTTACCCTGAACAGCGCCAATATCTTGATCCCGCAGGCAGAGCGGTATCCGCTCAAGGCCGTTCTTGCCCTATTCAACTCATCCCTGTACCAGTTTATTTTCCAGAAAAAATTCTCCTCAATCAAGGTTCTGCGGAGCCATCTGGAACGGCTGCCCCTTCCTCTCTGGGATACAGACGCGCTGAACCGCCTCGTGTACCTGGCCGACCGGGTGCTGCAGTGCCGGACGCGCCCTGAGCTGGTGGATACGTTCATCATGGATCAATGCGGGCTGACCGGGACCGAGCGAGCGCACGTTCTCCAGTCCGTATCATAGCATGAAATAAACTTGTTGACTGCGGGGGCGATCGTGGTATATTTTAATTATACGGAGCATTTGTGTATATGATCGATCTACAAACTGAAGAAATTGGACCTGTTGCCGTCATTCATTTCTACGGCATACTGACGCGGGACACGCTCAGGGATGCTGAAGAGGCATGGAATGACCAGCTTGAACGGCGCCCCGAGGTTCTCGCTTTTGATTTCAAGGGGCTTTCTCAGATCGATTCAATATCGATAAATCATATCTTCAAACTGGCCCGAACGGCCTCAGAGAGAAACATGAAACTGATCATCTACGACATGAACGAATCGCTGAAAAAAGTATTCGAAGTGATCAGACTGGACAAGGTGGTTGAATTCGTTTCGAAACAGAAATTCGAGGCCGATTATCTCAAAGACGTCTAGGCGGTATCCCCGGCGTCGCCGGTACTGGCCGGTTCAGAAAGAAGCCAGCGTCAGCACCGGCGACTCACGCGCAAACATTGATTGACCTGCGGGAAAGGAATTTGTCCGAGAAAATACGATATGATGGCAGGCCCTTTCAGTCATTCCGAGCGATTGTCCTTGCGGCACTGACCGGCTGCCTGTTCATTGCCGGCGTCGTTGCCGCCGGCATCAAGGTTCCGGAAACGGAAAAGGGCGGCATAATTGTCGTCGATGATTCCCTCACCGAGAAGAACATCGCTCCCGGCGTTCAGTACCTCGAGGACCAAAGTGGACGCTTAACGATCGGGGATATTGCGGCGTTCCCCCCGACGCGATTTAAGAAGACGACCACCCCGGTCCCGAATTTCGGGCTGACGAATTCAGCGTACTGGTTCCGGCTGACCTTGAGAAATCCACTTGACCGACCTGTTTCACTAGACCTGCTGATCGCATACCCGACCCTCGATGATATCCGGTTTTACGTACCTGACGGCCGCGGCGGATTTATGGTGCGGACGGCCGGAGACAGGTACCCGTTTCGCGCGC
>MIBH01000001.1:16546-20870 GCA_001829455.1 Spirochaetes bacterium RBG_13_51_14 | reverse complement strand
GCACACACGAATTTTGTTTTTCCCCTGCGGCAGAATCCGGGGAACGCCACCTATTTCCTCCGGGTCAGGAGCACCACCTCTATGACGGTGCCCCTTGCGATACTATCGCGCAGCACGCTCTTCCGGAAAGCCATCCTGGAAGACGGCATCAACGGCGTGTATTACGGCATGCTGGTCATCATGCTGATATATAATCTTTTTATTTTCATATCGCTGTGGGGAAGAGACTACCTGTACTATGTTCTCTACATTGCCGCTTTTTCGGCCGCATCGCTCTCCCTCGACGGGTATGGCGCCCGTTACGTCTGGTCGGGCGCGGCTCAATTTTCGATTCCCAGCTTTTATATATTCCTGGCCAACGCGATGTGCATCCTGTTTACCCGCGAATTCATGTGCACCGAATCAAACGCGCCCCTGCTGGACACGGTCGCCCGGTGGCACGTGTTCCTGTGCGTCGGCGCCCTGCCGGCCAGCCTCCTCCTGATAAACAGCCTCTTCGTGACGGTTCTGCACATGGCATACACGTCGATTACGATAGCGATAATTTTTTCCATAATGGTGTTCTCCCTGTATCGGGGAGTTCGGTCCGCGTCTTTCTATACGGTTTCGTGGTCATTTATGCTGGTGGGCGTGGCGGTTTACCTGTTCAGGGTGCTGGCCGTCGTGCCGGTCAATTTCATGACGCTGATGACCCTCAAATTCGCTTCGGTCGGGCAGCTTCTGGTCTTCTCCTTCGGCCTGGCGGACCGGATTAACACCATGAAGAAGAGACTCGAGGTTCTGAATGTCAACCTCGAATGGGAGGTTGCGGCCCATATACGGGACAAGGAGGCCCTCCGGCAGAGCGAAGAGCGCTTTCGCGGGGTTGTGGAACGGAACTTCGACGTCATCTTCGTGATGAATGAAGTCGGCTGTTTCACGTACGTCTCGCCGTCGGTCACGGCCATGACCGGGTTCCAGGTCTACGAGCTCATCGGCGTCCGCTTCCAGGATTTTATCGTGGAAGAGACGCTGGGGATCAGCATGCTGTTATTCGGCGATCTGCTCAAAGGGAAAGAGGTGATCGGATTTGAGACCGGGATATACCGGAAAGACGGCTCTCAGGTCAGCATCGAGGTCAATCTGTCCCCCATCGTCAAGGAGGGCGGGGTGGTCGGCATCCAGGGTATCGCCCGCGATATCACGGAGCGGAAGCTCGCCGAAGAGGCGCTCGTGGCAGAGAAGGAGCGCCTGGCCATCACCCTCCGCTCAATCGGGGAGGGAGTCATCGCCACGGACATCGGCTGGCGGATTCATCTCATGAACAAGGCGGCCGAGGAGCTGACCGGATGGCGCCAGGATGAGGTGCTGGGCAAGGCGCTCCATGACGTGCTCATGATAGCGGATCAGAGGACGGGAGAGAAGAAGAATTACATGAATTCGGGCATAACCGGAAATCTAGAGGACCCGCGGTCCGGAACCGTGCTGTTCCGGAAAGATAATACTGAGCGTATCGTATCGGAACGGGCGGCACCGATCTGTGAGAAGTCCGGGAAGGTACTCGGTTACGTATTGGTGATCCGGGACATAACAGATGAAATCAAGTTTCACAACGAACTCCTGAAGATCGAGAAGCTGGAATCAATCGGGATTCTGGCCGGGGGGATCGCCCATGACTTCAACAATATTCTCACCGCCGTTATCGGAAACATCAATCTGGCGAGGCTCATCACCGAGGGAGACGGCCGGCTTTCAGAAATACTGGATGACGCGGAAAAGGCGTCCTCCCGGGCTCAAGAGCTTACCCATCAATTTCTCACCTTTGCCAGGGGCGGCGCGCCCGTGCGGCAGATCGCGTCGGTGGAGGAAATAATTCGGGATTCCTCGCGGTTTATTTTGCGCGGCTCCAATGTCAGGTGTATATTCGATCCCCAGGCGGACCTGTGGCCGGTCAACGCGGACGTGGGGCAGTTCAGCCAGGTGATACAGAACCTGGTCATAAACGCGGATCAGGCCATGCCCGACGGCGGGGATATTTTCATCGCCGCCGAGAATGTCGTCGTCGGCCCGGATGACGGGCTTCCCGTCAGGCCGGGCCGGTATGTCAAGATCATCGTGCGCGACACCGGCCTCGGGATCCCGCCGGAGAATATACCCAAGATCTTCGATCCCTATTTTACAACCAAGGATGGCGGAAACGGACTCGGTCTCACCAGCACCTATTCCATAATCAAGCGGCACGACGGCTTTATTTCAGTTGAATCGCAGGTCGGGAAAGGCACGTCTTTTTATCTTTATCTTCCCTGTTCTTGCGCGCCGCTGGAGGATTCGGAGCATGCGCGCGAGTCCTCTTTCAGAGGCAAGGGACGGGTGCTCTTTATGGATGATGACGAGGCGGTGAATACGATAGCGCGGAAGATGCTTGAGCACCTGGGATTTGCAGTGGAGATCGTGACCGACGGCGTCACGGCGGTGGAACGGTATGAACGCTCCCTGTCTGAAGGCTCTCCCTATGACCTGGTGATTCTTGACCTTACGATTCCCGGCGGCATGGGCGGCAAGAAGGCCATTGTTAAGCTGATCGCCCTGGACCCGAATGTCAAGGCAATCGTGTCGAGCGGCTATTCCAGCGATCTGATCATGGCGAATTACCGTGATTTCGGCTTCAGGGGCGTCATCGCCAAGCCGTATCGGATTGATGAGCTCGCCAGGGTTATCGAGCAGGTATTGGAGAAGCGCACATGAAGGTTGTTTTTATTCACGGCGCCGGCAGCACCGGCGCGGCATGGCATTTTCAGGAGCGGCACTTCAGCGGATGTGATGCCGTAACCCTGCCCGGGCATCCGGATGGAGAACCGCTCGCCAGCATTGAAGAATACCGGGAATGACTCAGGGATTACATCACCGAAAAGAACTTCAGCCCTTCAATACTCGCAGGCCAGAGCATGGGCGGCGGCATCGCCCTATGACGCCGCTTAAGTATTCGCAGTACCTGTCAGACCGCATCTCCGGCTCGAGACTGGCCGTCATACCGGATGCCGGACATCTGGTGTTTCTTGAAAGACCTGATGATGTGAACCGAGAGATAGATGCTTTTCTGGATGATCTCAATAATCGCGGGACAATATAAAGAACTCATTGATATATAGTCATAACAGAGTGGGCGGTCGCGTATTCCAGAAAAGCGATTACCAGTCTGCTGGACGTGACAAAAAAATAATTAAAAACAGGAGGATGTCCATGGCTGTATTCGAGAGTACCGATAAGATGTATAATGTTCTGGGGACCCTGTTCAAAAAGCTGGTCGGCGACCCGTCGGTGGGTCCGAAATTCATCGAGGCAGACATCATAATCAAGTTCATCATCGACAACCCCGCCGGGGAGATATGGCTTACGCCGAACAACAACGGTGAGGTGATATGCGGGTCGGCGTCGCTGGCGCCGACTATCGAGATGGCGCTTTCCGGCGACACCTGCCACAAGTTCTGGCTTCAGGAAGTATCGATGCCGGTGGCGCTTGCCAAAGGACTGATAAAGGCGAAGGGACCCCTACCGAAAGCGCTGAAGCTGCTGCCGCTCCTCAAACCCGCGTACGAGGCCTATCCGAACATAGCCAAAGAGCACGGCCTTAAAATTGAAGGCAAGAAGTAGAAAGGGGGTGCGGTACATGTCGGATTTTCCTTTCCGGGAAACAGATAACAGCGGACTCTGATGTTTTTGTATTGATTTTTTCATCATAAACCACTACTGGTATCACTACCATTACGCGAGGCGGTTGTGACACCCATAATTTCCATAGTCGGATGGTCCGGAAGCGGAAAAACAACGCTCCTGGAAAAGCTCATACCGGAACTGGTCCGGCGGGGTTACCGTGTGGCCACGGTGAAGCATGACGTGCACGGCTTCGACATTGACAGGGAAGGGAAAGACACCTGGCGTCACCGCAGAGCGGGCGCTGTATGCACGGTTATATCGTCGTCGAATCAGCTGGCACTCGTGCGGGACATGGACCATGACGCGTCTCTGGAGGAAATCCGCAAAGGATTTATCGCGGATGTCGATATCATCCTGACTGAAGGATACAAACAGGACGAGGCCCCCAAGGTGGAGGTCTTCCGCCGAGGAGAGCACAAGCGGCCTATCTTCGCCGATGGCAACGGCCTGATCGCACTGGTAAGCGACACGAAATTCGACCTTGGCGTTCCGTGTCTGGGGCTTGATGAAATATCGAAGCTTGCTGACATCATCGAGGAAGCCTCCCATGACCGGTTATAATGGATATCTTGATAATTGTTTCGGGCTCACCGGCGCCATAGCGACCGGCAAGTCCGAGGTTTCGAAAATG
>MIBH01000001.1:1599-16534 GCA_001829455.1 Spirochaetes bacterium RBG_13_51_14 | reverse complement strand
ATTAACCATATCGTCATGCGACTTGTTGCCGACCATCGACGCCATGACGGAATGCCCGTTATCATCGACGTGCCGCTCCTGTACGAATCAGGGTGGGATAAATTTTTTCCTGATGTGATCCTGGTTTACACCCCGGTTCCAATACAGATCGAGCGGCTCATGGCCCGAGACCGCCTCGACCGGAATACCGCCGAGCTTACCATTAAGGCGCAGATGAGCATCGAAGATAAGAAGCAGAGGGCGGCATATGTTATCGACAACTCAGGTTCGCTTGAAGAGACCCGGGTGCAGGTTGAGAAGCTTTTCCCGAGGCTGTGCAGGAGATTCGTATGATTTCACAAAAACAAAAAACGCCATCGAGTTACAGTTTTTTCATTATCATTTTTACCGCGCTGCTGGTACAGCTTGTGGGATCTTATTATGCGAAATATTTTATCATAGGCGGCTCCTTCTATCTACTATGGGTGCTGCTGCGTATACTGGTCCCCGTACTCGTTATCATGCTGATGAGGATGCCATTTCCCCGCATGGGTCTCGGGGTTCCCCGTATCGACCGGAACATGGGACGGATATTAATAATCGGTGTCGTCATCCTGATCGCAGTCTTTGCGGGGATATACTTTCTTCAGGGATATTTCGCCTTCTATTCCAATTCCTTTAATGGCCAGGGAGGGCTGGCGCGGTTCGCCGGTTTCATGATTTTCACCGGTTCCACGCTGACCGGCTGGGAGTTCCTCCACCGCAGTTTCCTACTGATGGGGTTGGTCTATGTTTTAACGGAGCGCGAGAAGGTTCCGGCTGAGACGGCCGCTAAGATCGCCGTAGCAGTCGTGTGGATCTTCGAGGTGGTGTTCCATTTTATTAAGCCCGAACTTGAAGCGCTGGGCATGCTCGCGGGCTCCCCGATCCTGAGCTGGCTGGCCTTGAGAACGCGCAGCATATGGCCGCCGTTTCTGATACATGTGCTGGTGGAGCTGCTGTTCATCGCCGCGCTGATAATGCGCTGATTCGTGGAGCCGGAACGTGACCGATGTGCTGGATATATCATTTCTCTCTGCGGCATTCATGTTTTTCACCGCCGGGCTCGCGCTTCTGTTCGCCATCGGCCAGATCTGCGGCCGGGTCCGCTATTTTGAGAATTATGTGCTGGCCGGGCTCCTCGTATGCCTGAGCGCGCTCGTATTCCAGGTCGGAATCATCGTCAACAACATCTTCCTGGCGCATCCGGGCCTTCTCTTTTTCCACGGGACCGTCCTGTACTGCATGGCTCCCCTGGCGTACTGTTCCTACTACCTGGTGATACTACCGGTGGAGACCATGTCCCGCCGCTTTCTGATTTTATTCGCGCCGGTTGCAATCGGTCTGGCGGCCGACGCCTGGTACCTGACGCTCCCTGAAACGGACCAGTTCGCCCTCCTGATGGATCTTTTCGCCGGAGCCAATGGAGCGCCGGCCAAGGCGGCAAAACTCGTTGTGCTGGGAGCCGGGCTTCAGATGTTTCTCTATCTGGGGTATCTGCTCAGGAAGCTGTTCGTCACGCGACATGACGGGGACAGTCCTGCGATACCATACCTGCTGATGCTCACCATTGTCGTCACCACGACCCTCACCACGCTGGTCATCCTCGGCTATCTTCTGGGCTCGAGCGTCATGTTCCGGTGGGGCACCAATGTCGCGGGCATCCTGGTCATCGGCGCCTACTTCATGAGCCGGCGCTACCCGAAGGTGCTCCAGTTCCTCATGGTTGAGGCGGAGAAAAAGTATTACGCGCGTTCCCTCCTGGAAGGCGTGAACGTCACGGCTTTAATTAAAAAGCTGGGACACCTGATGGAGCACGAGCGGATCTATACCGACGATCAGCTCACCCTGCGCGATCTGGCGGACGAGTTGTCCATAACGCCGCACCAGCTCTCGCAGCTCCTAAACGAGCGGCTGAACACGAACTTCAACACCTTCGTGAACCAGCACCGGATCCGGGACGCCAGGGACATGCTTCTGAACCATCCGGGCAAGACCGTACTGGCCGTTTCCCTGGAGGTGGGATTCAATTCCAAATCGGCTTTTTATGAAGCCTTCTCGCGCTTCACCGGAATGACGCCGCAGAATTTCAGGAAGGGCGGGGGCAGATAGGCGGCGCCGGTACCGAAGTCGTTCGGAGCCGGCTTATTAAATCCGGAAAAAATATTTCCGGATTTATCATTCCAGACGACAACATGATTTGTTATCGTGTATATTTGCCGAAACTCACATCTGAGTTCGATTTATTTCCAGGAGAAGGATATGTCAGATTTGAAGATCCTCAAAGGAAGATATGGGAACATCCTCAGATCGGTGATGAATACCGTCATTCCCCGGGGTGGGGCATACGCCCCGGGTGCGGCTGATTATGACCTCCTGCCCCGGGCTGAAGAAATGCTCATGAGCTATGATCCGTCCATACGGGGACTGTTTCCCCTGATGCTGAATTACATACAATTCAGTGCCCTTATCCACCAGGGGAAGATATTCACGAGCCTGAGCGAGGAAAAGGGTGCGCAATTCCTCTCATCCATGGAGGCGAGCCCCTTCTTTTACCGGCGGTTAATCATGCTGATGATGAAATTGATCACCATGCTCGCGTTTTACGGCTCCGATGAGACGGAGCGCCTGGTGGGATACAAGCACGGCTGCCACCTGAAATGAACTTGTTAAGGAGAACGCAATGATAAAAACATACAGGGATTACACCGGGGATATTCAGGAAACCTGCGATGTCTGCGTGATCGGGAGCGGACCCGGCGGCGGGGTGATAGCAAAGGAGGTTGCGGAAAGGGGCTTCGATGCGGTGCTTCTTGAAGAAGGGGGACACTTCACGGTCAATGAGTGGGACGGCCGGCCGTTCAGGGGACTGATTGACATGTACCGGAGCGGGGGAAGCACCGGTACGCTGGGAAATCCTTTCATATCGCTCACCCTGGGCAAATGCATCGGCGGCACCAGCACCGTGAACTCCGCCACCTGTTTTCGTACGCCCGGTGGCGTACTGAAGAAGTGGCGGGAAGAGCTGGGTCTTGAAAATATGACCGAAAAGACGCTCGATCCTTACTTTGAGAGGGTCGAGAAGATCGTCAACGTGACCGAACTTCCCTGGGACGTACTGGGCAACAATGCGAACATCGTGAAGCGGGGGTGCGATAAGCTGGGATTGACCTGCAGGCCTCTGAAGCACAACGTGAAGGATTGCAAGGGGTGCGGCCCCTGCCAGTTCGGGTGTCAGGAGAACGCCAAGCAGAGCGTGAACGTGACCTACATACCGTTGGCCGATTCATACGGCGCCCGCATCTATGCCAACTGCCGGGCCGAACGGATCGTCATAAAAAACGGCGCTGTGCGGGGCGTGGAAGCTGCCGCGGTGGACCCAAAAACGAATAGGAACTCCTTTAGAATGACCGTCACGTCTAAAATCGTTGTGACCTCCTGCGGCGCCATGATAACGCCGTCGTTTCTGAAATGGAGCGGGCTGAAAAACAGGCATCTCGGCCGGCATCTGCAGATTCATCCCGCCGGAAGGGTCGTGGCCCTTATGGACGAGACCGTGGAGGGATGGAAGGGTGTGTCCCAGGGCGCCTATATCGACGATTTCGAGAACGAGGGTATCATGATGGAAGGCATCATGGTTCATCCCTCGCTCCTCCTGGCTGCCCTGCCCGGCGTTGGTCGCGAGCACAAGGGAATGGCATTAAAGTACAATAACCTGGCCGTATTCGGCGTCATGGTCCATGACGAAACCGAGGGGAGGGTACTGAAGGGCCGGAGCCCGAAAAGAGGCGGTGGCGTCATGGCGACCTATTTTATCAGGAAGACTGATTCTGATAAGCTGAAGCGGGGAATCGCCTATCTTGCGAAGATATTTTTCGCCGCCGGAGCCAAGCGCGTATACACCTCAATTTCAAAGATGCCGGTACTCTACACACCGGAGGACGCTGTCAGGCTCATGAAGCTGCGGGTCAGGCCGAACCAGATCGAAACCATGGCCTTTCACCCGCTCGGCACGTGCCGCATGGCGGCCGATCCGAAGCAGGGGGTGGTGGACCGGTACGGCGAATCCTTTGAGGTGAAAAACCTCTATGTTGCCGACGGGAGCGTCATACCTTCGTCGCTTGGAGTAAACCCGCAGATTACCATCATGACCCTGTCGAACTATGTGGCCGACGGTATTTGCGCGCGGCTCGGCAGCATGTAAACATCCGGCCGCGCGTGTTATCCTGCATCAGAAAGCCGGGTGCAAAGCGAAAAGCATTTCCATTACACCGGCGGCAAACCCGAATGCCGGGCGTCTGGAACCTATCGGATATTCCGTACCGCTAATTGTGATTGACACCATATTCCTCCTGCATACAATTACCTGACAGCTATTGGTACAAACATGGGGCTGTCCCAAAGGTTCCCCCCAACCTCCCAAAGGGGGGCTTTTCAAGCCAAATGAGGGCGAACAAGTCCCCCTCTGGGGGATAGAGGGGGCTTTTGAGACAGCCCCATGTTTCGTTCCTGAGATCACCACCAGGGGTTTGCTCTTTATGAAAAGAAAAATGTTTCATTGCATCATTCTGCTCGGCGCCGCCGTTCTATCCGCATATTTCATTTCCTGTTCCACATCGAAAATTTCGTTGAACAGGGCAGAACTGGCAAAGGTGAATACGATCGCCATCATGAATTTTGACTGCGCGCCGGACGTCCCGAAGATCATCGCGACCGAGTGCGAGGAGGCATTCATAGGGTACTTTGTCGACGCCGGAAGGAATGTCGTGGAGCGGACAAAGCTCGCATCGATCATGAAGGAGGCCGAGCGTTCCCTGTCCGGCGTTGTATCGAACTCCGAGGAGATCGGACGGCTGACGGGGGCGCAGGCGCTGTTTTTCGGCACCATAACGCAATACAACGAAGAAGTCAAATGGGTCGAATACCATGAATATGAAAAAAATCCCGTTACCAAGGAAACCGAAAAAATAAAAAAAGCGAAACGTAAGAAGTTTTTCACATTCCAGATCCAGGGCCGGCTGGTCTCCACCGCAAACGGCGCCGCCATACTGACCATAAAGAATGAATATCCGGAGCGCTCCTACGAGATGAGCGATTCGATGACCCTGAATCGTTTCAAGGAATATATTCTCGACCAGATGGGGGCTGACTTGAAAAAGGCTCTTGCCGAGAAGGATTAGCACCTGTCAAAGAAATAGAAGCGGGGCGGCGCCTCATACCGGGCATCGATTTTTTGCAGACTTTTTTTTACATTTTTTTATTGACAATATCGTGTCTAGACGACATATTCATTAATAGTTGGTCGGTTGTCCAATTAATAAACCTGAACTCAAATTTATATAAACGGCGGATCTGTTATATACGTTTTGTTGCTTGTTATTTTATTTGAATGGAGCGGGGTGAGGTTATACATCGCTAAAATTTGGTTGATTGTTCAATCAAAAATCAGCGCATTCATACACGCCGTTGTACGTCCCTGTTCATACGAGCGCGCGGCCGGTTGGCATATATGCTATTGAAAGGATGTCTCCACACGCACACAACCTGCTCGGATGGCAAGCTGACGCCCCAGCAGGTTGCCGATACTTACGAGTCAAAGGGATACGATTTTATCGCTTTCACCGATCATGACTATCTGTTGAAGCCAAATTACCGCGATATCTATTCCCGGGTTACAACGGGCATGATCCTCTTTCACGGCATAGAGCTAACGGTGTTTGTCAGAGGATACCTGCATGTTGGGAAGATAGAGGGTGTCCGCGAGCTTCTTCATATTTTCAACCATATCGGTGAATACGATCTCACTCCCGATACGGTGCTGGAGCGGCTGGCGGAGCTGGAACAAATGTATCCCCTTGACGCGGTTGAAGTAACGACGAAGGGTTTCCGGGATACGATTTTTGAAAATCTGGATGTCGCGTATCCCAAACTGGCGTCGGACGATTCGCACACCCTGGGTGGAATCGGCAGGGCATGGATTGAGCTTGATGCCGATCGTGAGAAGGATGCAATACTGAGAGCAATAAAGAACGGCAATTTCTGGAATTGTTATGTTTGATGAGGAGCCGTGCGGCATTGAACAACATTAATGTAGGTGCTATCGTGATCCTTTATGAACTGACGCGCAGGAGGATTGGTGATGGGTAAAAGAGTTGCGATCTGCGCCGTAGCGCAGGTTAAGAATGTACCGGCATACCGGCAGATGCGGTTTCAAAACATGCTGCTCGAATGTTTTGAATCAATCATGGAGCAGACGAAGGTTACCTTTGACTTGGATAAGGGCATCCGGAACATCGTCACCTGCTCGGATGACGTGTTCGACGCCCGGACCATTTCAAATAACGGCGTAACGGATGTCGTGGGCGCGCATTTCCGGGGAGAGGAAAAAATGGCGCAGGAGAGCATCAACGGCCTGGGATACGCGATGGCGAGCATCCTGAGCGGCCATGATGACGTGATTCTCTTCATGGGCCATTGCAAGGAATCACAGACGGAGAGCCGCCGGATGTGCACGAACCTGGCCTTTGATCCCTTCTACTGCCGGCCGCTGGGTATGGACTTCCAGAACGTGGATGCATTGCAGGCGCGCGCCTATATGGAAAAATCCAAAGTCACCGACGAGCATCTCGCTACAATCGTTGTCAGGTCGCGGAAAAACGCGAGTAGGGACCCGTTCGCACGGGAAAACAGGCTTGTCGACGAAAAAGAAGTTATGAATTCTCCCATGCTGGCGGATCCCATCCGCCAGCTTCATTACTATCCGGTGACCGACTGGGCGTACGGTATGCTGCTCTGCTGTGAGGAACGTGTCAAAGAATTCACTGCAAACCCGGTGTGGATCACCGGGTACGGCAGCTGCATGGACAGCTATTTCATCGGCGACAAGGACCTCGCGTCGAATTTTTCATTAAAGAATGCGGCCCAGCGCACGTTCGCCAGGGCGGGGATCAGGGATCCCCGGAAGGATATCCAGCTCTTCGAGCTCTGCGACCACGCAGCGTACCAGCTCCCCCTGTGGGCTGAGGGAATCGGCATCGCCGATGAAAGCAAAGGAGGAGCGTGGATCGATGAAGGCGGTCCGGACTCGTACAACGTAAACCTGTCGGGCGGTCAGCTCAACGGCAACCCGCTTCTTCTCGGCGGGGCGGCCCGGGCGATAGAATGCTTCCTGCAGCTTCGGGGCGAGGCGGGCAAGCGCCAGGTGAAAGGGGCGAAACGCGCGCTCGCTCACGGGACCTACGGCGCGGCCGGACAGCATCAGGCGGTCGTGATTATGGAGATATAGGGGAGGCGTACCATGGCGCACAGAAAGAAAAACAGGAATGTGGGAATTATAGGAATAGGGCAGACGAAGCACTCCAGTCACCGTGAGGACGTCAATCAGCCCGAAATGATACACGAAGCCGTCAGCGCGGCCCTCACGGACGCCAATCTCACGATGAAAGACATCGATTGCATAGTTCACGGCAATATGGAGCTCTTCGAGATGGTTCACCAGCCGGATCTCTGGCACACGCTGGGGACCGGCGCGTACGGGAAAGAGTGCATCAGGATCACCACGGGCGGTACGGTGGGCATGACCATCGCCTGCGCATCGGACAATCTCGTGGCCTCGGGCCTGTATGATATCGTCATGGCCGTCGGCTTCGAGAAGCTCCAGGAGGGACACACCACGGGCGGCATCACCAATATGGCCGATCCCCTCTGGTTCAGGAACCTCCAGACAGGCGCGCTCACCGGGTCCAAGGCGTATGAGCTCATCAGCGAGTTCGGCGAGGAGCGGGCGAAGCGCGCCTCGATGATGTACCGCATCATCATGGACAAGCACGCCGGCCTGAACCAGTACGCGCACCGTTCCTTCGGCCTCGAGTTCGAGCAGCTTGACGATCTGATCAAATCGTCGCCGAAGCTTGTCGGGGACCTGAAGCTCATTGAAATGTGCTCCCAGTCCGACGGGGCGTGCGCAGTGATATTCGCCTGCGAGAAAAAGACGAAAGAGCTGTCCCGGCACCCCGTGTGGATCCGCGATCATATAACAGTCCATAAGGAAGAAGTGTTCCAGATTTTCGGATACCATAAGGATTATCCGGTGCTGCAGTCGCACCGTTTCGCCGCGGATCAGCTCTACAAGCGAAATAACATCGACAAACCGCTCGAGTACTTTGATGTCTTTGAGATGTACGATCCGGCGAGCTGGTGGGCGGTTGACTGGCTCCGGGACTTCTTCCAGCTCAGGGGCGACGAGCATATCATGCTCGTTGAAGAAAAGGAAATCATGATCGACGGGAAAATGCCGATCAATCCGTCCGGCGGCGTTATCGGATCCAACCCGATCGGCGCGACCGCGCTTATCCGCGTCGCCGAAGCCGCCCTGCAGATACGGGGCGACGCGGGCAAGCACCAGATTCCGAAGCCCGTGAAGCACGCGCTCGCGTCAGGATTCGGCGGCACGATGTGGACGGTCCTCATGATGCTCGAAAAGGAACTTAACTGGCAGGAGGCGGACAATGGCGGAATACTGGGGAATCAACGTTGAAGATATATTTAACTCCATGAAGGACCGCTTCCGTCCCGAGGGCGCCACGGACGTCACGGCTTCATTCGGCTACGACATCAGGGAGGAAGGGAAATGGAAGGTGAGCGTTTTTCACGGCACTCTTGCGGCCGTCGAGAAGATCGACAACCTGTCCGGTTGCGTGGCGACCATGGTCACTGACGGCGAGACCTTCGTCGGCGTGAATACCGGCACGGTGGACGCGACGAACGCCTTCATGGGCGGCAAGGTCAAGGTCGAGGGCGATATGGGCGCGTTCGGAAGGACCGGAAGGATGTTTCGCAAATATGTTCCGCCCAGGAAGGAGATGTCGACCCGCGATTACCTGGTCGACATGTTCGGCACGGTGGAATCGCGCTTCAAGAAGGACGCCGCCCGGGACCTCGATTTCATCATCACCATAGAGGTCAGCGGCGATGCCGGCGGCGTATGGTCGGTTATCATAAAGAACCAGAGCTGCACGGTGGTCAACGACAGGGTGGATAATCCCACGGTAACGCTCGAGGTCGCGGACAAGGACTGGGTTGACCTTACGCTCGGTAAAACAGACGCGCAGACGCTCCTGGCGGCGGGAAGGGGTTCGGTGCGCGGCGATATTGCCATCGCCATGAAGTGGGGCGAGATCTTCGAGAAGTATGTCGACCCCATGGGCGGCGGCGAACCGGAGCAGGAGCTTCTGGTCCTCAAGAAAACCATATCGGTGGGCCAGAAGTTCTCTACCGGCCCAATCATGGGCAAGTTTCTGAATGGCCTCAAGGCGAAGAAGATCCTGGCGAACAAGTGCCCGAAGTGCGGACGGATGCAGCTCCCGGCCCGTGAAATATGCGCCGACTGCCGCGTGCGGGTCACCGATTTCGTCGAGGTGGGCCCGAAAGGACAGGTACGATACATGGAATACGTGTATTACGCGAGCCCGGATCCGCTCACCGGCGAAACCCGCGAAACGCCATACGGCATGGTGAATATCCTGCTGGACGGCTGCACGGGAAACGACACCTTCGCGCATCTCATCCGTCGCGACCAGATCGACTTGATCAAGAACGGCCGGGACGATACGCCCGGCACGCGGGTCCGTCCGGTCTGGAACGAGAAGCGCGTGGGAAGCATCTTTGACATACAACATTTCGAAATCGATGAATGAGGAGGGGAATGATGAGCAAAAAAGCGGAGCAGAGCGAGAGCTTCATTGTTGAAGGGAAGCTCGCTCTCCCCTATGCCTACTTCGCCGGCAGGGTAGGCAGCACGTTTATAACCACCATCCGCGACCAGAAGAAGATCATGGGCGTGAGATGTCCCGCGTGCGGCACGGTGTACGTTCCGCCGCGACAGGTCTGCGACAAGGATTTTACGGACATCCGCAACAACTGGGTAACCCTAGGAAACAGTGGAACCGTGGTCAATTTCACGGTGGTGCGGTACGACGACAGGCATCTGCCCCGCACGGCGCCTTTCGTGCTGGCGCTGATAAAGCTGGACGGAGCGGATACCCCCTTCATGCATATTCTGGAGGAGGTCGCGCCGGAAAACGTGAAGATCGGCATGAGGGTTGAAGCGACATTCGCCGCCAAAACGACAAATACCATTCTTGATATAGACCACTTCAAGCCTGCACCGGAGAAGGTCCGGATGACAACGGAGCGGCCGGAAGCCGGCAGAAAAGCATGGACTCCGGGAGATGAACCCGAAATGCAAGAAAAACGCAGGGGAGGAAAACCAGATATGTCTACACCAGTAATCATCACAGCGGCGTTGACCGGCGCGGCCACCATGAAGAACCAGAACCCGGCTGTGCCGTACACTCCGGCGGAGTTCGCCGAAGAGGCCAACAAGTGCTGGAAGGCGGGCGCCGCCATGGTGCACGTACATGCCCGTGCGGACAACGGAATGGCCACCCACGAGCACGACCGGATCCGCGCCACCCACGACGCGATCAAGGAGAAATGTCCGGGCCTGATCGTGAACCTGAGTTCAGCCGTCGGCATGGGAAAGACCGCCGAACAGCGCATCAGCCAGATTGTCGCGGTCAGGCCCGAGATGGCGTCCCTCAACACCAACACCATGAACTTCAGCATAATAGACCGGAAGACCGGCAAGATATTCATCGACTACGTGTTCGAGAATACCTTCACCATGCTGCAGGATTTCGGCAAGGCCATGGAAGAGAACGGCGTGAAGCCCGAGATAGAGTGTTACGACATGGGCGGCCTCGACAACATCATGCTCGTCGCTAAGCAGGGGTTTTTCACCTATCCGATGAATTTCAACTTCGTCTGGGGTGTGGCCGGCGGCCAGGCCTTCAGGGCGGAATCGTTCATCGCCATGATGAACGCGCTGCCACCGAAGGCGAACTTCACCACCTGCGGCGTCGGCACCGAAGAATTCCCGTGCATCATGCAGTCATGCCTTCTGGGCGGTCATATGAGGGTCGGCCTTGAGGACAACATCAGGATGCCGAACGGAGAGTTTGCCAAGGGAAGCTGGGAGCTCGTTGAGGTCGCGGTGCGAATAGCAGAGTGCCTGGGCAGGTCGGTAGCGACACCGGATGAGGCGCGGATGATCATGGGATTGAAGAAGAAGTAACCTCACCCCCCGGCACCTGCCGGACAGGATGTCCCAATGCCGGCGGAGCCAGGAGGGCGGAAGCCGGCCTCTCCCCAAGGGAGAGGGGGAGGATGGAAAAGCGTCATTCTGCGGAAACCCTCTCCTTTTTTCCGAGTTTAATGGGAGAGGGTGCGCAGAGAGCGGGTGAGGTTGTTATACATCAGGTGAAATTGATATGACCGACAAATGCTATTATGAGGTCAATGAACGGGGGATAGCCCTGTTGACGATACACAATGAGGTAGACGCAGCATGGAAACAGGAGAAAAAACCATCAATGATGTTTTCCGCAATCGTGTAAATAAATACGGAGAACGGCTGGCTGTAGAGAAAAAGCTTAACGGCGTATGGCACGGCGCCACCTGGGCCCAGTATTATGCCCGGGCCCGCGCTGCCGGGCTGGGTCTCTGGTCCCTGGGGGTCAGGAAGGGCCAGATGGTTTCCCTCCTTTCGGAGAACCGGCTTGAATGGCTTTACACCGACATGGGCGTGCTGGGAATCGGCGCTGTTGTCATCCCCATTTACCCGACGCTTGTTGCAGAAGAAATTGAGTATATTATCAACAATTCTGAATCGAAGGTCATCGTCGTTGAAAACGAGACCCAGCTCGTCAAGGTGATCGAGATCATCGACCGGTGTCACATGCTCGAGAAGATCGTCGTTATGGAAAAAAAGGACGCGTCCGGGCATGCCCGGGTAATGAGCTTCGGCGGGCTTATGGCACGGGGCGGGAAAAAGCACGCAGAGGACCCTACGCTCTTCGAGATGCTTTCGAGGGACGTTACCCAGGACGATCTCGCCACCATCGTCTACACCTCCGGTACCACGGGACTGCCGAAAGGCGCCATGATTTCCCACGGCAATATTTTCTGGGTTGTTCAGTCGCTCGACGCGATCCGGCCGCATTTCGCGTCCGACAGGGACTGCACCGTGCCCTTCCTGCCGCTCTCCCACGTGTTCGAGCGGATCGCCGGACATTACTATGGCATGTACTGCGGCATAACCGCGTCGTACGCGGAGAGCATCGACACCCTGCTGGAGGATTTCGCGCAGAAGCGTCCCACCATGATCCTGGCCGTTCCGCGCGTGTGCGAGAAGGTATACCAGAAGATAATGGCGCAGGTCAGGGAGCAGTCCTCCTTCAAGCAGAAGGTGTTCTACTGGGGCCAGAAGGTCGGTTGCCGCATCAGCGAGCTCCGCGAAAAACACCGGAGCGTACCGGCCTGGCTGAAATTTAAATACAAGATTGCATACACCATGATTTTCAAAAAACTCCAGGACAGGCTGGGCGGGCGGGTGACCTGGATGACGGCGTCCGGAGCGCCCACGGCAGAGGAGATCATCCGTTTCTTCAACGCCGCCGGCATCACGGTCATTCAGGGATACGGCATGACCGAGACGACGGCCCCCGCAACCATGCAGTCCCTGGCCGATTACCGGATCGGCACCACCGGAAAGCCGATCCCCGGCCAGGATATCAAGATAGCCGATGACGGCGAGATCTTAATTAAGGGCGGCAACGTCATATCGGGATACTGGAAGCTCCCGGACGAGACCCGAGAGGCCTTCACGCCCGACGGGTACCTCATGTCCGGTGACATCGGGATGTTCGACGATGAGGGGAACATCCTCATCACCGACCGGAAAAAGGACATCATCATCACCTCGGGCGGCAAAAACGTGGCGCCGCAGAAGATAGAGAACCTGTTCAAGTCCGACCCGCTCTTCACCCAGTTCATCGTCATCGGCGAGCAAAAGAAGCATCTCACCGGACTGTGCAACATCAACCTCGAGGAGGCCGCGCGGCTGGCGAAGGAGGGGAACATACCCTTCAGCAATCCGGCGGAACTGCTGGGCAGTGAGAAGTTTATCGCGATCGTGCAGAAACACGTGGATGAACGGAACACGCACCTTGCCAGGTATGAGGGCATCAAGCGGTTCAGGATCGTCAAGTCCGATTTTTCGCAGGATGGGGGCGAGCTCACCCCCTCGCTCAAGGTGAAGCGGAGGATGGTTCAACAGAAGTACAAAGCACTCATCGACGAGATGTACGAGAGGGAAGAGGTCGCGGATCTGTATAAAAAATAAAAACAGGGGACGATCTGGTCGGAACGATTCGATATCGGTCATTCCCAAAGATGCAAGGAGAGAATTTATGAGCGACGCAGTTGAACTGAAACAGGGCCTGAACCGGCTCTTCTCCGATCCTGATGCCGATGCGGCGCGGGAGTTTTTCAGACACAAATCGCGCGCCATGGTCAACAAGGTTTCCACGATCGGGGAGGTTGTGAAAACCATGGTCAACGATGGCGACTACATCGCCATCGGCGGGTTCGGCGCGAACAGGATTCCCACCGCGATCATACACGAGATCATACGCCAGGGGAAAAAGAACCTGGGTTTTGCGGGACACACCTCGACCCACGACTTCCAGCTCCTGGTTGGCGGCGAATGCGTGGACCGGCTTGATATCGCCTATATCATAGGACTGGAGGCACGGGGCTTGTCGCCCAACGCCCGGCGCGCGGTTGAGAGCGGGAAGATACAGCTCACCGAGTGGACCAACGCGTCCATGTCATGGCGGATCAAGGCGGCGGCCATGGGCCTCTCCTTCCTTCCGGCCCGGAACATTATGGGCACCGACACCTTCAAGTACAGCGCTGCCAGGGAGATCATCTGCCCCTTCACCGGCCAGAAATACGTTGCGCATCCGGCGCTCTATCCCGATTTCGCCGCGATCCACGTGCACGAGTGCGACGTCTACGGCAACGCGCACGTGTACGGCGCATCCGTGTCGGACCAGGACCTGGCCAGGGCGTCGAAGCGGGTCGTACTCACGACCGAGCGGATCATACCGAATGATAAAATACGGCAGAACCCCGAGGCGACGTTCATACCCTTCTGGTGCGTCGACGCGGTCGTCGAGGTCCCGTTCGGGAGCTATCCGGGCAACATGCCGTACGAATATTTTTCCGACGAGGACCACCTGAGGGAGTGGCTTACCGTTGAGAAGGATCCCGACGAGTTCAGGAAATTCTTCAAGCGTCAGATTCTGGATTCGAAGAATTTCTTCGAATACCTTGAGAAGAACGGCGGAATCGAGAAGATGATCAAGCTGCGCGCCATCGAAAACCTGACGGACAGGAAATAAGGAGGACCGGAATGGCAGATTACAATCCGATGGAATTGATGATATGCGTCGCCGCGCGGAATCTCGAGGACGGCGCCACCGTCGTGGTGGGCACCGGGGCTCCCTGCGCCGCCACCATGCTGGCCCAGAAGACCCATTCGCCCAACCTCACCATCATGTTCGAGGCCGGCGGCGTCGCTCCGATCCTGCCCGCGATGCCGATATCCGTGGGTGATTCGAGGACCTTTCATAAGGCGATCCTGGCCAGCTCGATGCCGGACGTCATGGAGACCTGCCAGCGCGGCATGGTGGATTACACCTTCCTGGGCGGGGCCCAGATCGACCGGTACGGAAACATAAACTCGACCATGATCGGCGACAACCACGCGAAGCCGAAGGTGCGCTTCCCGGGATCGGGCGGCGCGAACGACCTGGCCTCTCTCTGCTGGAGGACCATGATGATGACGGTGCAGGATTCCAAGCGATTCACGGAGAAGGTCGATTTCATCACGTCGCCCGGTTATCTCACCGGCGGCAATTCACGGTACGAGGCGGGTCTTCCCAAGTGGACCGGTCCCTACCGGATCATCACCAATATGGCCATCATGGGATTCGACGAAAAAACTAAATGC
>MIBH01000001.1:0-1439 GCA_001829455.1 Spirochaetes bacterium RBG_13_51_14 | reverse complement strand
GGTCATCTGGGGCCTGATCAGGCTGGACGGGGCAGACACCCTGTTTCAGCACTGCATCAGTGTCGAAAATGAAAAGAAGATAAAAGTCGGCGCGCGGGTGGAGCCGGTCTTCTCCAAAAACTAGAGGGGAGTTGTGGAACAATGAACGAAAAAAGCAAAAGTGACATTACTAATCTCAGGCGGGCCCAGTTAACGCGGGCCGCGTACAAGGTGGTGGGACAGAAGGGATACTATGATTTCACCGTCCGTGATATCGCGCGCGAGGCGGGACTGTCCACGGGGCTGATCCATTATTATTTCAAGAATAAAGAGGATCTCCTGCTCAATCTCATGCGCGAGATCAACCGGAACATGACCACCATACTGAACAGGGCCATCGGCAAGTCCGATGATCCGCGGGAGAAGCTCAATATCTTCATGACGCAGGCCTTTGATCTTTTAAAGACCGAGAAGGATTATTTCTACATCGTTATCGATTTCTGGACGCAGGTCAACAAGAACGAGCGGATGAAGCGGGCGAACATCAAGCTCTTTCAAAGCTATCGTGACGAGATCATCAAGATCCTCAAAGAAGGCATTGATAAGGGCGTTTTCGTTAAGATGGACGTGAATTATACCGCGGCGGTCATCATATCGATCATTCAGGGCATGATCATTCAATACGTCATCGATAACAGCGTTTTTAACTATGAAAATTACGTGAAAAAGGTAATGAAGCATATCAACGATTTAGTGAAAAAGAAAAAGCAATAATACGTGTTTATTCCACGGAGGAGCAGATGGAATTCGGGTTTACTGAAGAGCAGTTGATGTTTAAAGACACCGTATACCGATATGCGAAGAAAGAGATCGTGCCGCTTGTCGAACAGGCTGATCTCAAATCGGAGTTCACCTTTGAGGTATGGCGGAAGCTGGGCGGGATGGGCCTGCTCGGCCTGCCGTTTCCGGAGGAATTGGGCGGTTCAGGAGCGGACGTCGTCACCTGCTGCCTCTCCGGCGAGGCCCTCGGGCACGCCGGCGTCGACCAGGGACACCTGCTTGCCCTGGGCGCCCACACCTACCTCTGCGCTGACACGATTTACAAACACGCGAACGAGCGGCAGCTCAAGAAATACATACCCCTCCTCGCCAGCGGCGAGTGGATCGGCTGCATGGGGCTCACGGAGCCCGGCGCCGGCTCCGATGCGGCGTCCCTGGCGACCACGGCGGTAAAGAAGGGAGACCGGTGGATCCTCAACGGATCGAAAACCTTCATCACCAACGCGCCGGTATGCAACGTCTGCGTGGTCTACGCCACCATCGACCGGAAGCTGAAGCACAACGGGATAACCGCTTTCATCGTCGAGCGCGAATTCCCGGGATTCTCGACCGGAGAGCCGTTCCACAAGACGGGCGTCAGGGCGTCGGCGACCTCCGAGGTCTTCCTGGACAACTGCGAG